>JAGFJA010000039.1 GCA_024103005.1 Saprospiraceae bacterium | reverse complement strand
TCATTACTGTATAAATTTTTAAAGTTAATAAAAAAGTTATTTCCGTAAATATTTTTGAACTTTTTGGGGAAGTTCAAAAAATTTCCAGAATAACTTTTCAACTTACACAGTTTATGAAATACTACTTATAATTATAAATTCCTCCCAAGAGTATAAGAATTAAAATGAGATTTATTTCCTTGATTTAATTTATTTTTCTAGATGATGTCCGCAGTATATGTAAAAATATATAAACTTCATTCAACCAATTTGAGTTAAAAGAAGTTTTTAATCACAATCTCCCTTCAATAATAGCACATCTTATACATCATAGCAAAAAAACCTATCATTAGCATGATCAAAAACTGTATAATAAAAGTTTGAGCTCCAGCCTTAAATCCTTCTTTCGCCATTCCCTTAAAGTCTCTCACGATTTCTGTTGCCTGCCTTCTTGCATTATTCATCCATCTTTCAAGTATCTCATCTTCTACCTTATATTCCTCATGATGAGTGGTAGTTTTTGACTTGTATTCAGAAAAATGGTGAGTACTTGATTTTGACTGATTTTCTGAGGAATCCTGAGAATGTGTCCTAGATTGATTTTCTGTAAACTTATCTTGACTACCATCTTGCTCTGTGAATACTGTTTGCCTATGTTTAAATTTCTTATACTTTTGATACTCATCATTGTATCTCGAACGAGCCTCCATATCAATGAGAATAAGATGTGCTTCATTGATATCTTGCATTAGAGCTGTCGTATCAACATTGGGATTTCGATCAGGATGCCATCTTTTGGCCTGTCTTTTAAAGGCGGCTTTCACCTCAGCCTGAGTCGCATCTATTCTAATCCCGAGAATTTGATAATAATCCTTGAACACTTAATTTTAGTTTTTATCAAGTTGTTGATTGTCTCCCGATTTGCTAGCATCAGGATTATATTTCCATATTGCCCTTGCGGCAGCAAAAAATGCAATCAACAAAACAACTCCAACAGGACCGCCTGCGCCGGAACGTGATGCGTCGCCGCCTTTAAGTATAAGTTGAAAAAATCCTACTACTAGTAGTAATCCAACAATCAATAGTACTTTCATTAATGATCTCATTATTTAATATTTAGTTATACAATTCTATTATATAGTTTATTCTTTGTTTCTATTAAAGAAACCAATTGTGTCATCACCTAATTCCAAATTAACATGATAAACCTTACCTTCAGAATCAAATTCAACGCCTACAATACTTCCATTACACTTATATCGATATTCGGTTATACCGTTTTTTATCCCTTTCTTGTAGCATTCAAGTATAGGATATTTGATCGTATGATTACTTAATACATCAAAGTCTGAGTTTCCGTATTCAAAAGTAATATCATTTCTTTTTATTAGAATTTTACCATTGGCGGTTTGATCAATCATATTTCCGCCGGCGGTCGACCCATCCTTTTTATAACTGTGAATCGCTAATTTTGCATTAAATCCGGTAATCAAATCATAACTATATTCTCCAACAGGACGATCTCCGGGCGCAATAATCTCTTTGCAGCCAGATGATAAAAATAAAGCTACCATCAGAATAAAATATCCTTTATGAAAATTCTCCTTCATTTCAATTCCATTTTGGTTAATTCCTATTTAATTCGTCTCAATAGGATAAAAACTTTTGTCGTTTCGTATTCTTTCCAATAATGACCATAAATCTAATAAATTCTTAATTATTTTAATCAATTAATCATAAAACACATGCTTATTCCTATACGCCGGTTCCTCATATATTTTTCGATCATCACTAATTGCGATTGAGTAGCAAATTGAATCATCACGATAGAGTTCCTCTGTATCAACCCCATAAGCTCGGACCATCTCTTTCAGCTCCTTAATCATGTCCTCCCGTAGTGATCTCGGCTCCAGCACAACGAGGTTGGAACCAAACGAAAGCAAGCGATGTCGGATATCATCGTTGAGAATGACATCGAGCTGATATGTATTGAACTCAAAACTTTCTTCAATCAGTTTCTGACTGCGGTGGATCGGCTTGGTTTTGATATCGGTCCATACCCAATTAGAAACTTTAAAAATGATGGTCTGCGGAGTTGCTTTATCCGGTCGGCGGACTCCATAAGTTTCGGCCATATATGTACGAATATCGAAGCCGGGGATTTCCAGGTATGGACGTATCGAATCCGTCACCTCGCTGATCCTGTCCAAACTGACGAAGGCAATCTGGTTGTCTTCGTAACCCCAGCCGACAACGTAATAACGATGGTTAAACTCGTAAATGCTATAGGGTGCAAGCAATATCTCCTTTGGGGATGATCGAAAGGGTTGGTATTGGATACTAATCGTCTGTTTGCGACGAATCTTTTCGTATAATACGCTGATCCAGGGCTTGCTGTCGTCGTTGGTGCTCTCTTCAAAATAGATGATTGGCTTTTTCCCCTCGGCTTTTATCTGCAACTCCTGTTCCAACAATGTAATCGATCGGGATACCACGGGCATGCTTTCAATGCCGGGCATTTGTTTCATCAGGAGCAGCGTCTGCGTCAAGTCATGTACAGCCTGTCGATTGAGTGAAAGTTTGAACAGGGAAAAATTCGGGTCGGAATATCGGTAGCCGTCAGATTTTGTAAAAGCGATGGGCGCTTCGTAACCCAATCTTCCCGAACGCATATTGCTGATATCGTAGTCGATGGTCCGCTTCGATGGCTTGTCCAGTTTCAGACCCAATTCATAAAATTCATCAGCGATCGCATCCGCCAGTTCGTCATGGAAATAGGTTCTGGAATAATCCTTCAAACACCGGTCGATGACTCGGTATCGTATATTTGCATGCAATGAATATGCCATTTTCTTGCTTTTCGCCAAATTTAAAAAATCCAACGCAAAGTACTTGCATTGGATTGGAATAAGGTGCACTTAATTTGCATTAATTGGAGTCTAAATAGTTCGGATAAAGGCATCTTCAACCCTTGACGTCTTCGACCCTTGCCTCTTTTATCAATCGGTAGTGTCTAGTAACCGGAGCGAACAAATACCGTATTGCCCTGCCAGTCCTTCACGTATTTTCCGACTTGATTACCATATTTATCCTTGACCACCGTGTTGCCCTGCCAATCTTTTTCATAGACAAATTCGGTATTGCCGTAAGCATCCTTTTGGACAGTATTGCCTTGCCAGTCAAGCGAACGAGTATTTTCCGTGTTTCCGTACTGATCCTTGACAACAGTATTGCCTTGCCAGTCTTTCGATTCCGTCTGAATCACGTTACCATACGAATCCTTCCAAACAAATTCTCCCTGCCAGTTCTTTGAACCGATAGCTACCACATTTCCATAGGCATCCTTCGCAACCGTATTACCCTGCCAATCTCTGCTGTATGTTACCTGAGCATTTAAAATACAATGTGACATCAAACCTATGATCATCACTAAACTGAATCTGAATAATCCTTTCATCTTATTTTTCATTTTTTATTCCGCACAATCGGGTGTTGCCGTCTTTTGGTTTTCCTCCAAAATTAGAAGGGTTAATGCAAAATATTTGCATTGTTGAAAATTGATTGGATTAAAACGATATTTTAAATCCGGTGTCGCCTGTTTTTCTGGTCGCTTCCACATCAACCACGGGACTATAAAGAATTTAGGAAAAACGATTCGCAAATCCCCAAGAAAATGAAATTGTCAAATTGTTTTGCATTCTTTATAAATTTTATTTCTTCTTCGATGAGGAAAAAAATTTTTCTAGGAGAAAATTATGGATTCATCAATACTTCAGGGACGTTCAGCCCTCCGAGCTATGAGGGTATGTGGCTACATAACCGGCACGGCGAGTAGAATATGCCCACAAAGTAGGATCCAAGCTCCGTAGGTGCGACCTTTTGATTTCACTCCGAGTCCGGAGTTTGTTAAAAAAAAAAGTGGAATTTGGTTCTTGTGGACTTCCTTTTTTTGAACCATTAAGAAATTAAGAATTATGAAGCTTGATACGGAACTTTTTCTGACTTGCTACCAATAGGTCGCTTCCATCGAAACTTTTATTTCCGATTACCTTGTACATCCCAATCAAAAATCATATTAACGAAACATACTTAATAATCAGGATGCAAGCGCTGTAGGCATGGTCTTTTGGTAGAATATGCTTTTGATTTCACTTCGTGTCCGGAGTTTGTTAAAAAAAAGTGGAATTTGGTTCTTGTGGACTTCCTTTTTTTGAACCGTTAAGAAATTAAGAATTATGAAGCTTGATACGGAACTTTTTCTGACTTGCTACCAATAGGTCGCTTCTATCGAAGCTTTTATTTCCGATTACCTTGTACATCCCAATCAAAAATCATATTAACGAAACATACTTAATAATCAGGATGCAAGCGCTGTAGGCGTTACCTTTTGAATTTAGTTCTTATTTAAGCTAAACTCATAACTCATAACTCAAAATTGAGGTAAGTTGAGACGCAGCCGAAATCCCGGTCGTCCGGGCTCTTAACTCCTATCACAACCCTTCTGCAAAGCTTGAGATAGCCGTTAAAGTCGCTTCCGGTTGGTCGGCATGCACCCAATGACCGGCATCCTCCACGGTAACTACCCCGGCAAATGGAAAAAAGTGCCTGATCATTGTAAGGTCCTCATCAAGAATATAACTACTTCTTCCACCTCGAATAAACAAGGCAGGGCCATCATAAGACACTTCGGAGACTATCGGTGTGAGTATGTCCTCATAATTTTCCTTGATCACAGGCAGATTCATCTTCCATTCAAATCCTTCACCGCCTTCCTTCCGACTTAGATTTTTCATCAGAAACTGTCTTGTTCCGAAATCATGAATCGTCTCCGCCAGTACACTTTCGGCCTCCTTCCTTGACTCGACATGTAGATCGACCCTTTCCAATGCTTCAAAGATATCGTCGTGACCGCGCGGGTATTCCTTAGGTGCCATATCTATAGAAATCATTCCATCCACCATCGACGGATAAGCAAGAGAAAACACCATCGCTACCCTGCCTCCCATCGAATGCCCCACCACCAGTGCCGATCCGATATCCAGTACCTGCATCATCTCAAGGACATCACTCGCCATCAGAACTACCGAAAATTCTGCCGAATGCGGACTCCTGCCGTGATTGCGCAGGTCGAAGGCAGTGACCCGATACCGCTCACCAAGCTTCCTTGCTATCGTCTGCCAATTGTCAAGCGTCCCGAATAATCCGTGCAGGATGATAATATCTCTGCCGGATTCGCCATATTGTCTGTAATTGAGTCTGATAGTTTACTATTTAATTCCACTCCAAAGATAGATAAATTAGCCGATTCAAGGGTTGATAGACCTGCATCCGAACTGACCTAAAAAAAATAGCCGACCAAAATACTGATCAGCTATACAAAGTATTAAATTCTATGCTATTCTGTGCCTTGACTCTTTGAATATGACTCATTCCGCCACAATCGAGCCCTGTCAACGATTACCGGGGACAAGACCTCATTGATTTCGCATTGCAGTGAACCATTATATTTAATAGACGGAAAATTCAAGCCAGGCGTTGGAAAGTATTTAAAATATTTTTTACACAATCGCTTAAACCCTATTTCTTCCTCCTCTGTGCTACCTCATTCATTATGGCGTCACCTCCGGGAAGACAATCATCAGGATTCATCCTCAGGTCAACATCTTATTTAAAATAGTTAAAATGCAGAAAAACCGAATACTTCATCTCACCAATTCTCCAAACAGCCTTTCCAGCTGAGCTTCCGGATCATCACACATGCCCGGATGGAGAGGTGAAGACTGGATAATGGTACTCCGGTGTGCGGCGATCCACCTAAACCGATACGACATAGGCATGGAGGGTAAGCCCACGGCCTCTTCATCGCCCCTGCATATCATCCTTACCGACCGCATGTGCATCTCCAGCAGCTGAAGGTCAGCATCCCCAAAGAGACACCTTACCCTGTCTGCATCGATGTGATAACGCATGTCCAGATAGTCTTTTTCCTTGCAGTACAACACCACAGCAAGGTTGATCTGCTCACCCCGCTCTACCTTTGGCACATAACGAAGGATACTATACTCAAACAAGAACTGCCCTGGCATCGATTGCTTCTTTTACAAAAATTTCATAATGTCGCTTTCTCTCCTTTAAAAAGTCCGCATACACCTTCCTGCGCTCCTCAGCATCACATGGGTCCAATGAAGTATTCAACCAATCCGCCGGAATCATCTGCACGATGCTGTCAATAACTTCATCCGACATCAATTCCACCATCTCTTCACTTACGTCAGCTATCTTATCAGCCCCTGCAAGCAAAACATGGTCTTTAATCTGCTCAAAAGGCTCCGCGACATAGTTTCGCCAGTTTGCTATATCATATTGAAAATACATGGTAGCACCAAAGTCAATCAGCCAGAACAACCTGTTCCAGTAAAGCAGATTGGTATTTTTGGCAGTCCGGTCAATATTGAGCAGAAAGGCATCCAACCACACGATACTCGACGCCAGCCTGCTATCCATCTCATACACCAATGGGTCGAAGGTCAGCGCTCCGGAAAGAAAATAAACCCCAAGGTTTCGCCCCACACTAAACTTCAGCAAATCCTGTATTTCTTCATCCGGTTCCAGCCTGCCGAATCCTTCATGCAACATCGCAAAACTGAGATAAGGCACATGAAGACCCACAGACCGCGCCAGTTCACAGCCAATCATATCCGCTATCAGCGCCTTGGTACCTTGCCCGGCACCCCTGAATTTCACCACGTATTTCCGTCCGTCACTCCCTTCTGCCAGGGCAGGCAATGAACCACCTTCCCGAAATGGTGTAATATACCTGACCACATCCACCTCCGGCAGCGCCAATATTTGATTCTGACTCATTCGACAAAGTTATATCAAATGCACCAACCAAGTCATTTATTCAATTAATTTTTTCAGGGCGTGCCCATGGAATCCATGGTCGGGCTATCCGCTTTACGCGCTCCCATGGTCGCTTGTGCCCGCTCCTATCCCTCACGCAACCGGCATCATAAGGATTAATTCTATTGTATGGAGTGGGGCGATGGCTACCCGTTCACAAAATTGGTCTAATAGTTTGCCCCGGGTATCAGAATCTGTAATTCCGGACTAAGCCATCCTTTCCATCAAAATCTAAAATGAATTTTTAATGCTGCCGAAATGCCCTGTTTATCACGATTTAAAAGATTGAAACATAAATATATCTGCCATAAGAATGAAAAGTGCAAACGCATTATTGATGATCTGCACTTAATGTTGACATTAAGCCAAAAATAAAAGCTTTTCCGGGGCCTTTGGTTTAATAGAAGGGCATTTTTAGTATAAAAGAAGAGTCAAGGAATATCCGGTCACAACTTTAGTAACCTGCCTGCGAATATATCCTTGCCACACAGTACAACTATCCTGTATATCCCCGGCACAAGACCCGCAACAGAAACGCTTGTGTCATCCCGGTGTATATTTTGTGACATCATCAGGTTACCCTGCAGAGAATAAATCATCACAGAGATATTTCCGTTTCCATTACAGGGCAAACGAAATGAGACAATGTCTGTAGCCGGATTGGGAAAGATGTAAAAATGCGACGCTTTCCCGATAGATTGCAACTCGTTGGTCAGGCTATCTCCGGGGCAGTAAGCAGGATAGCCAGCCAAAAAGTTTAACTGTGCGGCAATAGTCCCTGTATTGTACTCATTAGGATAACCTATGGCAGGAAAATTCACCTGTTGTTGCATAAAATCAGGTTTATAGGAAAGGTACAGGGATGTATCGGTCAGTACTTCTGTTCCTGTGGGAAATATTTTATTTTTGATGTTGTTGCCGTATTGAATGTGATTATTCCCGGCGATTAGGTAAAGACCGAGCAAAACACCGGTGTTAGTAACCTCATTACCTACTAGATTTACATAGTCAGTAGGAGGATTATTATTCATAAAGATACCGTACAGGCCAAGACGGTTTCTAAAAAATGTATTAAATGGTCCATTGACTCCATGTGAGTCGTCGATTACAATTTGCTGACCGATATTTCCTTCAAATAAGTTGGCATACGGATAATTACCATGGAGGACAAGGTCGCCGGCAGCATCAGCAGGAAGAGAGACATCTGTCCAATAGGGCTCTATGGAATAATTATATCCAAAGACATTACCATTGGCACCCGATTGCAGAATCATCGAATGCCTCAGATGCCTGAATACATTATTCTCCACAAGGCAATCGCCCGATGTGGCCTGAATCATGACGCCATATCCCTTTCCGCCGCCTCCATAGTCAAAAGCATCATGGAAGTATGAATTTCTAACCTCACAGTGCGTAGAAGACGTTATATTCACATGTGAAAAGTTACAACTGTCCATCTCCACACCTGAAATGCTACAATCTGCTGCATATTCCATCAAAATTGTGCTTGACTGGAAGTCATCATTTACCCCTCTGATTATCCGCATACATTCTATACGCACTCCCCGGCGCGGAATAATCCTTATCGCCTTCGGATGACGTTCAACCGGATAATCCATTCTCAGTGCCTCATTCAGATAAATGGTGTCTTTGCCAACTGCCCTGATTTGTACTATTTGTCCTACCGTATTTTTTGCCCATGATGACGTCACCAAGTCTGTATCTTCCATCATCAGCCGGATATAATCTCCCGGTTTCAAACCCATAGTTGACGACAACTCAAGCCAATCTGTCCCTTTATTCGCGGTGAGAGAAAGAGTCATTGCGGTATCCTTCATTTCACCTTTTATCTGAATCAAATCTCCGGATGCAGGCGCAATGAATCTTATCCCGGTATTCTTTACTCCTTTCCCTCTAAGGACAATGCCATCATCCAGTATGACTGAACGATCAAATACATACATACCACTGTCTAACTGGATAATTCCACCCTTATGGTCGAGCCATTGCTGTGCATCTTCTATCGCCCGGTTGTTTGAGGTGTGACCATCACCCTTTCCACCGAACTCTTCAAGGCTCACGACCACTTCGATTTCCGAATACTGATCCGAAAGACCTGCCCCGAACCAGTCAGACCGGCGATCAGCCGGAATAACCTGAGCCCATCCGGACTGATATAGTAACAAAATAAACAAAATGGTCCTGGCCATAGAAAAGAGGATACATTTCAAATATATACTTTTTTTTATTAAGGATGATTTGTTTTTAGCGGCAGACCATTATTTATGTTATTCATTCTCTATTTTTGTGCTTCCATGGACATAGATTTTAATTTTACGGAGAGGCTACATACCTTCACTGCCGACATCAGCGATATTCCTCTGCCCGAAAGGTTTACCTTTCCATTTTATTATGATCCTCATCCGCTTGCACTCCTGGCTTCCAATCAACTGCAGGATTATCTTAGAACACAGAAAGAATGGCAACACAATTTCGGCCTGGATCCGGCACAGTCAGGCATGATCATTGGGAAGATGTTCGGCGTGCTGGTGGTCAGGGACATGGAAGGCAACTTAGGTTTCCTGGCTGCCTTTTCAGGTAAACTCGCAGGAACCAATGATCACAATTATTTCGTCCCACCTGTCTTCAACATGCTTACCGAAGGGAGTTTTTTTCTGGAAGGTGAAGCAACACTCAATCAGATGAACAGGGATATAGAATCCCTTGAAAACAATCCTTCTCTGGCGAATTTACGTAATCAACTGGAAGAATTCGTCCGCAAAGAAAAAGACGAAATCAACCGGCTGAAAGAAGTGATCAGCGCATCTAAAGCCAAGAGAAAAAAGCTACGCGAAATCTCTCCGCCTGATACACGATTTGAACTGGAGAAGAGGCTGAGTGCTGAAAGCATCCGCGAACAACTCCATTTAAAACAGGTAAAGAAAAAATGGCGTGAGCTCATAGAACGGACACGGTATGAGATACAAGTCCATCTGGATGAAATCAACCGGCTGAAAAATATCCGCAAATCGGCCTCATCAGCCTTACAGCAACAATTATTTGAGCAATATGCCTTTTTTAATAAAGACCGGGAGACCAAGTCGCTCCTCGACATCTTTGTGAAGGAAGAAGGAATGGTGCCACCGGCAGGCGCCGGAGAGTGTGCTGCCCCTAAATTATTACACTATGCCTTCCGTCACCGGCTGGAACCCATTACGATGGCTGAGTTCTGGTGGGGTGAGAGTCCGCCGGGTGAGGTAAGGATACACCGTCATTTTTATCCGGTGTGCCGCAGTAAGTGCCGGCCCATCCTTAGGCACATGCTTTCGGGGATAAAACTTGACCCTAATCCGATGGAGACATTACCGGCAGAAGATAAGCGTGTGGAGATTATATACCGGGATGAAGATATAGCAGTCATATATAAGCCTGAGGAATTGCTGTCTGTTCCCGGCAAATCGGTACAAATGTCTGTTTTTACCCAGATATCGGCCCTCATCCCCGAAGCCACGGGTCCCTTGATGGTTCATCGTCTGGATATGTCCACTTCAGGCGTCATGGTGATAGCGCTGAATATGCCGGCATACCGTCATCTGCAACGACAATTCCTCAGAAAAACCGTTAAAAAATCATATCTCGCCCTACTGGAGCGGGATGTTACCGGGGAGGTGGCTACTGAAGGTGAAATTACCTTACCGCTGAGGGTGGATCTGGATGACCGGCCACGGCAGATGGTCTGTTATGAATATGGGAGGAAGGCACATACAACATACAGGATCGAAAATGTCCAGGAAGGCAGGACACGCATCAGATTGTATCCGCACACCGGCAGGACACACCAGTTACGGGTACATGCTGCCCATCATTCAGGGTTAAATGCTCCTATATTGGGTGATGATCTTTATGGACAAAAGAATAAAAGACTTTACCTGCATGCCGAGGCCCTGAGCTTTAGGCATCCCGTAAGCGGTCAATGGATGGAATTTACCCGTAAGGCACCCTTTTAGCTATGCAGTTACATAACATTCTTTGATGGGAAATAAATACATATCGCCTGAAATGAAGACTTCCGTCAGTTAAGCCCGATAATCAGGTGCTTAGTATTTTTATTTCGACCCGCTGGTTCTTCTTCCTTCCGGCCAGCGTCTTGTCCGAAGCAATAGGCTTACTTTTTCCATAACCTTTGTACGTAACACGCGAACGGTCAATTCCCTTCCGGATGAGATAGTCGGCCACCTCCTTGGCACGAGATTTGGACAACTTGTCACAATATTCTTTAGATGGTACTCCATTGGTATGACCACCTATTTCTATCTTGACATCTCTGTTTCTGGTCATAAACAGATAAACTTCATCCAGGACCTTATAACTGGATTTATCTAAGTCTGATTTGTCCGCTTTAAAATAAAGTTCATCCAGTCTGATAATCTGGCCGGGGGTGACTTTTTGATTTAATTCTTTTACGGTGATAGGCTTATCGACGATTTCGACTATTGGTCCGGCATTATCTACCAGGATATTTCCGTTATATGGCATCAGTGTAGGCGTTTTGTAAAACGCTTCCAGTACGATATAACTCACATTTTTGGAAGGCTTGAAAACGAAACTGTATTTTTTCCAACTGTTATTGGTAATCAATGGGCTTTCAGCAAGCAATACCTCTTTACTGCAAAAACTGTTTCCACCCCAGATGCGTAGTTTGGCAGGCGTTGTGTAGTTGGATTCCGTCAATTTATTGGCCTTGGTAAGGCTCAGATAAACCTCTGACATGCAAAGGTAAATATCGAAAGAATAAGATTTCCCTTTTTTCAGTACACCCGATAAAGGTTGGGATACAGACTCCCAAGTGTCATTTTCACGGACAACCATACCCAGATAAGTGTCACCTTCATTTGCCGGCTTATATACATGCCACGAACCACTTGGCTGGACGTCCGGCGGGCTTTCTCCGGGAAAATTAAAGGCTCCGCAGTCTTTCCATCCTACAGGAGCACGGCTGTGTCCCGGTACATCTTCAAATGAAGAGTTGGTAAGGTTGATTACTTCCTGGGCTCCTAAGTTTAGTTGTAAAAGGCTACCTAGGAGAAACATCAGTGTTTTCAGGTGATTATAGCCATTCATTAACAAAAAATTTTTCACGGTTTCTAATAAATAGTCTAAATAATAACGAACAATCCACCCCAATCGTATGAAGATAGTTTGTTTATCTTTTGTTTAACAACATTTTAATAGATTGAGTTCAACCGTATAAAATCCTTATTTCTGCTTAAAACCAATACATTCAATGACAAAATCCCTCTTTCTTCCTTATCTATCAGGACTGATATCAAAACACCAATCAGTTCCTTCAGCTGAATATACAGGTAAAATGTATCTTATCCGAATGCATTAAATCCGGTTACATCCATTCCCGTTATTAACAGGTGAATGTCGTGAGTTCCTTCATAGGTAAGGACGGTTTCAAGGTTCATCATGTGACGCATAATCGGGTATTCATTGGTTATACCCATACCACCGTGAATTTGTCTTGCTTCACGTGCCACTTCAAGAGCCATCAAGACATTGTTTCGCTTGGCCATAGAAATTTGTGCAGGAGTGGCTTTGCCTTGATTGGCAAGTGTACCCAATCGCCAGACCAACAGTTGTGCCTTTGTGATTTCGGTAATCATCTCAGCCAGTTTTTTCTGTGTCAGCTGGAACTGTCCAAGAGGCTTACCAAACTGAATTCTTTCTTTTGAATACCTCAATGCACTGTCGTAACAATCAAGGGCAGCACCTAATACGCCCCATGCGATACCGTATCGCGCCTTGGACAGGCATGAAAGAGGGCCTTTCAATCCGCGGATATCCGGGAAGACGTTTGCCTTGGGAACTCTCACATCGGAAAATACAAGTTCTCCGGTCACAGATGCCCTGAGTGACCATTTTCCATGGATTTCAGGTGCACTAAAGCCAGGCATGTCTTTTTCTACAACCATACCACGTACGACACCTTCTTCATCTTTTGCCCACACAACAGCGATGTCGGCCACAGGAGAATTAGTTATCCACATTTTGGCCCCATTAAGAATATATGCATCGCCGTCATCCACGATGGTGGATTCCATTCCTGCAGGGTTCGAACCATGATCAGGCTCCGTAAGTCCGAAACAACCGATCAATTCACCTGTAGCCAACTTAGGCAGGTATTTTCTCTTTTGCTCCTCACTGGCATATCTGTATATCGGATACATCACCAGGCTACCCTGAACAGACGCCATGGAGCGGATACCGGAATCTCCTCTCTCCAGCTCAGCCATGATAACACCGTAGGCAATTTCGTCCATGCCGCCACCGCCGTACTCTGCCGGTAAGCTGGGACCAAAAGCTCCTATCTCTCCAAGACCCTTAAATAGATGGGTGGGGCACTCTGCACGGTTGGCATAATCTTCGATGATGGGGCTTACTTCCTGCTTAACCCAGGCTCTGACAGCCTCTCGCGCCAATAAATGATCTTCGGTCAATAATTCGTCTATCGCATAATAATCATGTGACTGAAAAAGGTCGGTTTTACTGGATTTATGATGTGGTACTGACATTATTTAAATTTTGGGTGCAAAAATACTAAAATTAACGGCTTTATCGGTAAATATTCCTACAAAAAGAAATTCCGGCATACTATCACATATCTACCGGAATTTCAAGATTCATCCTTGTGATTTCAAAGTTTTATCTGTAAAAAACCTTTCTGCTCTTTATACCTTCATTCCCGCCAAAGCCGGATTGGCAAGGCGACGACGTTCACTTTCCGTGAGGACAATTTTTCTAAGACGCTGACTTAACGGCGTTACTTCCACGTATTCGTCTGCCTGGATATATTCCAGCGCCTCCTCCAGCGAAAACTTTCTTGCAGGTGGCAGCTTGGCTGCATCATCTTTTCCGGCAGCACGGAAGTTGGTCATCTGCTTAGCTTTTACGACGTTGATTACCAGGTCATTTTCACGAATATGTTCGCCCAAGATCTGACCTTCATAGATCTCTTCACCCGGATCTACAAAGAAAGTTCCCCTATCCTGAAGCTTATCCAGTGCGTAAGGAGTGGCGGGTCCTGTCTCCATAGACACCAGTACGCCCATGTTTCTGCCGGCAATGTCGCCCTTCCATGGTTCGAATGCCTTAAACCTGTGGTTCATGATGGCCTCTCCTGCAGTCGCCGTCAGTACTTGATTTCTGAGTCCGATGATACCTCGAGAAGGTATGTTGAATTCAAGGTGTTGGAGGTCACCTTTTGGTTCCATCACGGTGAGTTCACCTTTGCGCTGGGTTGCCAGTTCTATTACTTTTCCGGATAATTCGGCAGGGACATCAACGATGAGGGTTTCGATAGGCTCATTCTTTACTCCGTTTATTTCCTTGATGATAACTCTTGGCTGACCTACCTGGAGTTCGTATCCCTCACGGCGCATTGTTTCTATCAGTACTGAAAGGTGCAGTATTCCACGCCCATATACCAGAAATGCATCCGGAGAGTCCGTATCTTCTACCCTAAGAGCCAGGTTTTTCTCGGTCTCCTTGATGAGTCGTTCACGGATATGTCGAGAGGTGACATATTTGCCTTCCTTACCGAAAAACGGACTGTTATTGATGGTAAACAGCATATTCATGGTAGGTTCATCTATCTGAATACCCGGCAATGCTTCCGGATTTTCAAAATCACAGATGGTGTCACCTATTTCAAAACCGTCCAATCCCACGACGGCACAGATGTCGCCGCTCTGCACTTCATTTGTTTTCTTCCTTCCCAGACCTTCGAAAGTGTGCAATTCTTTGACACGTCCCTTTACCATAGAGCCATCGCGTTTAGCAAGTGTAACAGGCTGATTCTCTTTAATGACACCTCTGCTCACCCGTCCGATGGCAATTCTTCCTACAAAAGATGAATAATCCAGGGATGTTACCTGCATCTGAAGAGTACCTTCATTATAAGGTGCCTGAGGGATATGCTCCAAAATAGCATCCAGAAGGGCTGTAAAGTCGGTGGCAGGTGTCTTCCAGTCGTTGCTCATCCATCCTTGTTTGGATGAACCATACACTACCGGAAAATCCAGCTGCTCTTCACTGGCATCCAGGGCGCAGAAAAGGTCAAAAATCATTTCGTGTATCTCGTCAGGACGGCAGTTTTCCTTATCGACCTTATTGATGACGACGATGGGCTTTAATCCCAGTGCCAGAGCCTTTGAAGTTACAAATCTGGTTTGAGGCATAGGACCCTCAAAAGCATCCACCAACAACAGCACGCCATCAGCCATTTTGAGTACTCGCTCCACCTCTCCGCCAAAATCGGCGTGCCCCGGAGTATCGATGATATTGATTTTTACGCCTTTGTAATTCACTGAGACGTTTTTGGAAACAATGGTAATGCCTCTTTCCCTTTCCAGGTCATTGCTGTCGAGGATCAACTCTCCTGTCTCCTGATTATCTCTAAACTGATTGGTCTGGTGAAGAATTTTGTCAACCGTGGTTGTTTTACCGTGGTCAACGTGGGCGATGATTGCTATATTTCTGATTTCCTGTGCCATTGAATGCTGTTGTTTGTAAAAAAGAGGCGCAAAGGTACGCTTTTTTAATTGAAAAAATGAACCTAATTTATTAATTATTAATAAGTTGTGCTGATAATTTTGTATTTTTTTACTTTTTAAAAATATTGTTTTTACACACAACCTCTTAACACATTATAATATTGCACATTGCGTATTCTATGTACACTTCTAACGAAATTCTTAATCCCCGGATAATTTTTATTGGTTGGCGTAATTTACTCCCGCAATTTATTCTTCAGAATTACAAAGTTTTATAAAATACCGATTTCAATTTTTTGAAAACAATTGTCATTCTAACCAATAATTTTCAACTCAATGAGATCACCAGGAAAAGTCAGGCTTCATCTGCCTGAGTAAAAAGCTCTTTATCGCATTCTCTGATTTCAGGTAAATTAATTCCATCTTTCCGGTCGGCATGGAATGTACTACCTCCCCTTCCCTTTCTGAGCACCCGCCAAAATTCGGTCTGCGCCCTATGACATAAGCATTAAACTATATCTTTCTCCACGAAAAGAATCAACTTAGTCACGGCAACACATAAAACTGGCAATTTTTTTCTCCCTGAATCGTAAAATATTCAGATACAAAGGCCGGAAAACACTTTTCTAAATTATGTATAATGTCTCTTCTTTTACAAAAAAAACACTTTAAATTATCTGCTACAAAACCTCCGTCATAATTCAAGAAATTCAGGTCGGTGTACCAGGCTAATAGAAGATTGCAGGTCAAAGGTAGTAGCCAGTTCAAAGCCAATCATTCCCTTCCTTCCTGTCAATCGTGGATAATACAGGGCCTTGGCTTCAAAGGCTGAAGAAATGAGTCTCTTATTGCGTATCCTGCCTCCAAGTCCCAGTAAGGCATAAAGCCGAGCATCAGACCTTTCTTTGTCATACATCAAAAACCATTGAGAAGTAAACAGAGGAGCCAGATTGAAGCCCCATAGTTCATTTTTCAAAAAAAACAATCCTTCGTACTTAAAGGTCAGGCGGATATCTCCTTGTATTGCCTCGCCACCATAGCCTGTGGCTCCGTACCGACTTTCCAAGGTCAGCGGATATGAGAATTTAGGATTGAAGAGGTGACTGTATGACAATGAAAAATTATTTCTGAAATAAAAATCCGCATACCCTCTTTTGCCAGGCAGGTAAAGTAAATACATCAGCCATTTTCCGTCTGACAAATAGCCTTTGTGAATATAGCCGCCCATGGCTATTTTCAGGCTAATAAACCGATCCTCACCCGGTTTCTCAGACAACTGAAAGTCACCGCCGAGATAATAATCCATCTGATTATTGCGCCTGACCCATGCCCCTGTCAGAGATACAATTCTTCCGGTCTCTATATCCTCCGGCCTGCCGAGGTCAAACAGATAGGTATACCTTTTAAAACCTCGCCGGAATAAACTCGCCTGCAATAAAAAGTTAACCTGATTGACGGTGTTGTACCTGTAATCCCCTTCAATCTGTGAAGGTCTCTGGCTAAACTGCCTGGATGTAAATCTGGCGGTGTATAGAATTGACCACCTGTCACTCAACAAATTAAAAAGATTGAGCTTATAATTATTAAACCCTATCCAGCCGTCCACCAGACTATATTTGTACTTATATTTCAATGTGAATAAGGAATCATTAAAATAATCATAATTGGCATATATTCCAAGATTAACTCCGCCTTGCCACCTGAACAAATTAGTAAGGTATGGCCGTTCAGCCTTAAATATCAGTGAATTCTCCGTACGCCGATCCGAAGTCAGGCTTTTATCAAAGGATGAATATGCGCCGCTGAAGGTGATATAATTTCCTAAGGGATTTCTGAGGGTAAATCTGATGCCCGGTCTGAACTTTCTGATAGATTCCGGATCATAATGAGCACTGATGCCCAAAAAATTCGTCGAACCGGCTACATTGGATTCTGTCTGACCAAAGGTAAATTTGTGTGCATTATAATATTTAAATTCAGGCACGAGCGAAAAAATGTCACTAACGATGACGACCACATCCACCTGATGTTCCGTTTCGTTTTCTATGAGGAATACGGCATCTTCCAGAAATCGATTGGCACGGAGTACACGCTCTGCTTCTGTCATCTTCAAAGCCGTCACTTTTTCACCCTTCTTGATGAGCAGATAATCGCGTATCCGATCCGGTCTTGAATCTACGTGCAGGGCATTGGCAAGATTCATGGCTACCTTGCTCCCCCAGTTGATTATTCTGCGGCCCGAAGCATCTGTACTAAAGTCGGCAAGACGTGCAACCACGCGGATATTACGGATAAATTTACCCTCAAATGCTTTGAAATACTCGAGACGATCATTGTTTATTAAATAAGTAGCATAATCTATTTCCACATCGGGCAATTTCGTAGTATCGGTTAACTCAACAAAGTGAAAAGATGCAGCATTCCCGCTGCAAACACACAAAAAATTCATCAGCAGAATGGACGCCGAAATGCGCCGGTATATGCAGGAAAGCATTATCATCATTCAGTCATTCACTCAATATAAGGCTTAAATTTTACAAATTGCCGAAAATAAAACTGCCGGAAAATGTAAATTTAATTGTCCGAAGTTTTAAAAACAATTAAATTTAACAAATAAAAGGCAAATCGGGACAACGAAATACGCTCAGAATCAGTAATAAGAATATCAATTTAACTGCAATGAAAAAATATCTGTTGATTACTTTTACCATGATCTGTATATTACAGTCATGTAATAAGGATCAAAGTATTTTCGTCCCTAATGAAAACATACCGGTATATACCAATGATATACTCGGCATTGTTACGGATGAAACCGGTGCACCTGTTATAGGCGCTCGAATTATTTATGACAATCAGGTCGCACTGACGGATATTTCAGGTATTTATCATTTGAA
The DNA here is from genome assembly GCA_024103005.1 of Saprospiraceae bacterium. Classification (GTDB taxonomy): domain Bacteria; phylum Bacteroidota; class Bacteroidia; order Chitinophagales; family Saprospiraceae; genus Parvibacillus. Next base: position 161,771 of record JAGFJA010000039.1, on the reverse strand, counting down.
AAAAGTTGGTGTTAGCGCCGATCAAAGTTATCTCTCCATCGAAAAAGAAGGATATTTCGCGGCAGGAAGATCCTTTGCGTCAACAGGCGATGGCTTAATCAAACTAAAAAATGTACTTCTATCAAAAAATTTCAGTCATTTTTTAGATGCTAACACAGGGGGCTCGATCTCTGAAACCAATATTGCCATCCAATTTCCCGCAAATGCATTTGTGGAAAAACTTACAGGTCAGGCATATCATGGGCAGGTTAAGGTTGCCATGAGATATATCAACCCTACTGATTTGAATGCTTTAAATCTTATTCCCGGTGCGCCTACGGGTCTATCCGCTAAAGAGGCAGTTGTATGTCTCTCGAATTTCGGAACAGTAGCACTTGAGTTGGAAGGGATCATTGGCATTCCACTCAAGTTAGCTCCTGACAAATTTATGCAGGTGCAGGTCAAACTCCCGGAGGCCCTGGCACAAAAAGCTACCTCTGTCACCTTTCTCTGGGCTTTCAATAAAAATCTCGGTTATTGGCTGGAAAATGGCATCGCCTCACTGAATGGTTCCACCTTTGAATTCAATCTGAATCAACCCGGATATTGCACCCTTGCCAATCAGATTCCCGCAAAAGAAATTTCAAGCCGCATCGTCGATGAACAGGGAAGACCCATTCAGTTTGCATCCGTCAGGCTGGTAGAAGAAAACGGAAATTTTGAAACAAAAACTTATACAGATGCACAAGGACAATACAAGGTAAAGGTCCCCATCAACACACCGCTCCAGATATGGATTAATAAAAACGGAAGCTGCCAGGTAAGTATCAATACCAAAACCAATATCAATCCAATCAGGGACAATATACGGCTCCCTGATCAACACATCAAGTTAGACAATACAAAGTTTTACAAGATCTCCGGAAAACTGATTTCCTGTTTGGGTAAAAATGTAAAAAACGGTTATGCCATCGTCTCTTCAAACAATAAGAATATTGCATTTCTGATAGCTTCAAACGGCCTTTTCGAAGGTTATCTTTACCAGTGTAACACGCTAAACACAGTTACGCTGACAGGAGTCAACAGCGACAGCAATGAAAAAAGCGTTGCCATCAACCTTCCTGTAAGCAATGAGATTAATTTAGGTGATGTTACCGTATGTAAAGAAGAAAAAGATTTTGTCGATATTTCCATTCCTGCCATCAACTTCGACACTGTAGCTTATAACAACATCGTATTCACGGATGGCGAGACAAAAACGCTCGAAGCATCCTTACCCCTTAGTCCTGCATTCTTTGGAATCAGTTGGTCCACCGGAGGAGTCAAAGGCGTCCCCGCAGGTACGTACGACCTTCTTCCCAATAAGGGTTATATTGCATTAAAAGGAAAAGACAAGTATAACTTCTATAAGGTTTCTTCAGGAACAATCAAAATAACGGAAGGAACATCATCAGCGGGAAAATCCTTCAAAGGATTATTCAACCTTGATTTGAAACAGGAAGGAAGAGTTCAACCCATCCAGGCAATAGGAAGTTTTAAATCAACCTATCGCAACTGATTAAATTATTCATCTTTCAGCGATAAATACAACTTATGGTTAAATAAAAAAGGTGGAAGAACATATCATCATACAAAACTGCCTGAAAAATGACAGAAAAAGCCAGAACAGACTATATGATCTGTATCATAGAGTCATGATGGCTGTCTGTTTGCGCTATTGTAAGGATGAATTTATGGCCGAAGAAGCACTCCAGAATGGATTCATAAAGATGTTTCTAAGCCTCAACAGTTATGAACCCTCCCGACCTTTCGGCCCCTGGTTCAGAAGGATAATTATCAACAGTTGCCTCGACCAGCTGGCTAAAAACCAAATAAACATTCGTATTGAAGAAGAACACATGGAGGACCACGCCAACATTGAATATCCCGAAACTGATTATTCGCACAGAGAACTGATGAAAATCGTCCAAAGTATGCCCGCCGGATACAGAACCGTATTCAATATGTATGTCATCGATGATATGTCACACCAGGAGATAGCCGACTGCCTGCATATCAGCGAAGCTACATCCCGCTCCCAATTATTCAAAGCCCGTAATTACATCAAATCGACTTTAAACAACTTAAAGAAAATAACGCTATGAAAAATAAGCGAAATGCATTGGAAGAACAACTGTACAGACAATATACTAAGGCGGAAGCCGATGTTAACCCGGCTGTATGGCAACAAATTTCCGATCGGCTCGACCGGCAAAACAAAAGAAAGTTTCCCTATTTGTGGATATCTCTTTCTGCCATAGCAGCGATCATTTTTCTGTGTACATTTCTTTTAACCCGTCAGCAGAATAATGCTACCGAGCATCCTACCATCCAACCTGCCGAACAAAAAAATTCCAAACAACAGTCTGAGAATGCATCTGCCATGACGCCTGTCGCCAAATCTGATAGAACCATAGGAAAAACTCAAACATCTGCATCCATTTTGGCTGTAAATACTTATAACAAAAACAGATTCAGATCAGATGCCTTTATTCATAATTCTATTACAGAAACAATCATTTTACCGGAAATAAATCAATCCACATCGGATGCCGGGCAAACTTCATTGAAGACTCAATTACACCAACCCTCCGTAATAGGCTTATCCGGTGAAACAATAACAACATCCGACAAGCCATCATCCGGAAACGAAGCAGTAATAAATGACAAAAATATCCGGCAAAGACAGTTACTGACGTTTATTCCATTGGAAGGTGCGCGATCCAGCTTGGATTTAAAGGTTGAAATAAACGAAAATTACAGTCCGGTCATCAGTCATCCAAGAAGATTAAAAACACTTGCCTTATCGGAGGCAGGCATCGGGATTCCATTCAGAAATATTCAGCATCAGCCTTCTGAAAGCGGACTATTCAATAGCCGGGCGGAAAATGAGCATCCTATTCTGGTGCAAAGTTATTTTGCAGGAATGGGATTGATTTTGGATAAAAGCTGGACACTGACCTCAGGAGTTGAATTTCAACAATTGGTTGAAAAATTTTCCTATGTCAAAGATGATGCAACTCACATAATCATTAAATATGATCCCTCCTCACATCAACCAATTGATACGGTAGTAACCAGAGGCAAACTAACTGAACAGGCACTCAACCGTTATAGCCTGGTAAATATTCCGGTGTATGTGGGATATGAAAAAAGGTATGACCGATGGCTTCTGGGTCTGGAAGGTGGTGTAGGATTTAATGTAAGTCTTGATGCAAGCGGGAAAATATTGAAAAATGACCAGGATGTCATCTCTTTGTCCGACCAAACAGATATTTATAATCCAAGTATAGGAATGAGTCTAAGGATCGGCGTCAAGGGTCTATATGCCTTGAATCGAAGGACTTCAGTGTATATTAAATCACAGTTTCAGCACAATACAGAGCCCTGGACACTCGGAAGTCATCCAAATGACATCAGATACCGGTTTTTGAGTTGTAACGTCGGATTAAGGGTTATGATATAATCCGGTTTTTTCGCCTCTCTTTTACCAAAAAATACTGAAGTAAGGATCAAAAGGACATTACATTGCTTCTATCCTTTCCGTAGCTGGATCACATATTGGTCAATGAAATCGGTACTCCAAGGATTTCCATTTAAGGATAACCGGTGGGTTAACAAATTGTCAAAATAAATGCCGGATTGACTTTTTTCAACTTTTGAAGTAATAATTTTGTACCTGATTAAGTTAATAGCCTTTGTAGTTTTTTGACCATTAGTTCAAAGATTATGCAAATTCAAAGACCGAACAAGTTGTACTTTTATTTCATCGAATATTAAATTCCGTCAAAGAAAAAATAAAGATTTCGGATGTTACATACAGATATTGAAGAACTGAATAGTCGGGTGTACCAGAGCAGTGCCTTTATTACCCGCCTGACAGAAGCTACTTCCAACATTATCGTGGGACAGGAGACCATGATCGAACGATTGCTCATTGGTTTGTTAACTAAGGGACATGTGTTGCTGGAAGGTCTGCCAGGATTGGCCAAAACCCTGGCGATAAAGACACTTGCCAACCTGGTTAACGGGAAGTTTTCAAGAATACAGTTTACACCGGATTTATTGCCGGCCGACATTGTGGGCACCATGATTTATAATCCTGCACAAAACAAATTTACTGTCAAGACAGGTCCCATATTCGCAAATTTTATTCTGGCAGATGAAATCAACCGGGCACCGGCAAAGGTTCAGAGTGCCTTACTCGAAGCCATGCAGGAAAAACAGGTAACCATTGGTGAAGAAACATTCCGCCTGGAAGAACCCTTCCTCGTAATGGCGACACAAAACCCCATCGAACAAGAGGGAACCTATCCTCTTCCTGAGGCTCAGCTGGATCGTTTTATGCTCAAGGTCACCATCGGCTATCCTTCCAAAGAGGAAGAATTAAACATTATACGCCGGCACATGGACCAATCCATTGATCAGACACAGTCACCTGTAGCCACAACAGAAGAAATATTACAGGCAAGAGCTCTCCTCAAGTCGGTTTACATCGATCCTACACTTGAAGGATATTTGTTGGATATTGTATTTGCTACCAGATATATCAAAGCAGCCGGCTTACCGGACCTGGAGCCCATGATACAATACGGAGCATCACCGAGAGCAAGTATCAATCTTGCCCTGGCTGCCAAAGCAATGGCATTTATCCGCCGTAGGGCTTATGTCATTCCAGATGATATCCGCGCCATTGCCATGGATGTTCTGCGTCACCGCATCGGTATAACCTATGAGGCCGAAGCTGAAGGAATCAGCCGTGAAGCTATCATTACATCTATCCTGAATACCGTTCAGGTGCCCTGATTACATTCTTGTTATATAAAACTAACTATGCGATATTTGACTTTATTCATTCTAATCAGCCTTGCCCAGATTTCCAAGGCTCAGATAATGGCCTGTGACGACTTATGGGAAGGTGCTGAGAGCAATGAAAGATATTACATAGGCGGGAGAATAGACGGATTGCATGTATTTCGGTTGTTTTTGTGCAGACACGAAAACGGCATCAAAGGATATTACGAAATGGTCAGCTCGAGGCGAAATATTGAAGTAGAAGGATTCTTTAAAGGCGATTCCGTATTTCTTGCCGAATACAGCCCCCATCAAAGGGTTTTGGGGATGATACGAGGCAGATTGACAGATTCTGTTTTTGTAGCAGTGATGTCCACACCTTCCGGAACTTATACAGGCGAGATGAAGGGAAATCAGATGCAAAGCTGGGTTTCAGCCAAAACACCTCCAACAGATGAATTTACCGGAATTGTTTTGTATAAATGTTCTGAAAACCCTGATGAAACGCTGTTATTGACATATCCAAATGATTATTCATTCCGTGGCATTCTCAACAACAGGCTCATGCAGAAAACTTTTTATACGGCTGGAAAAAGGCCGGAAGATGTAGAGAAAAAATACAGATTAAATACCCACACCTATCCGCCAAGCGGAGCCATCATGACCTGCCATCTGGATGAAAACGGCTTTACACAAACTACGCTTCCCGGAAAGGTGTACACGATGAAAGCTTCATTGACAGTACCTTTAAATATTATTGAAAAGTCAAACCGCCATACTGCTTACGGCATTTATTATCCTAAAATCGGACCAAGTAATGCTTCCAATAAATTTCTCTACATAGTAAACAGGATTCGGACAAGCTTTGATTCTATTTATCAAAAATCAATAACCAAAGGGCTGGAAGAGGTAATAAATGGTCAAAGTGACAACCTGACTGCATGGTTTGAGCCTTCATACTTTTCAGATAAATGGATATGCGGACACTTTATCATTCAGAATGATATCATTGACTCCTCTCACATGATTGCGGTCAATTACAATTATAAAGCAAATAAAATGCTGGATTTGGAAAGTCTGATAAGCAGTCCAGATTTGAGCCAGACAACCTGGAACCAAATAATCGCAAATCAGGATACCGAATTAAAACCCGATGACCGAGACGCCCGGTTTTCTTCACCTGTAATGGCTTATCACGGAATTCTGCTGAGTACGCCCTTTGACAGGTTGTTTGACAGACAATTATTTCAGACTGATAAAAAAATAAAAGGTGTCAGGTGGAAGTGGTGGAAACCTGAATACTGGGAATTTAAGTTACAGCAAAACTGATGGAAGTAAAAGAATTATTATCCAGGGTCCGTAAAATTGAACTGAAGTCAAGGGATATTTCCCGCCAATTGTTCAATGGTGACACCTTAAGTTTTTTCAAGGGGAGGGGTATGTCTTTTGCAGAAGTCAGAGAATACCAGTACAGTGATGACGTACGGTTTATCGACTGGAACGTAACGGCACGGACAGGAGTGCCCTATGTAAAAATCTACGAAGAGGAGCATGAACTGAATGTAATCTTAATGGTCGATATCAGTAAATCTACCTATTTCGGGACTGATCTTCAGCTGAAGAATGAAATAATAGCCGAACTGTGTGCCGTCCTTGCCTTCTCAGCACTTGAAAGCAATAACAAAGTCGGGCTCATTTTATTTACAGATGAAATAGAATATTATATTCCACCGGGGAAAGGACGTAATCAAATACTCCGGATCATCCGTCAACTGGTCGATCCGCAGCCCAAAGGCATAACGACTGATCTGAATAAGGCAATTCAGTTTTTGAATAATGTCGTCAGAAAAAACAGTATTTGTTTCATCATCTCTGATTTTTTAGCTCAAGGATATAAAGAATCACTCAGAATAGCCGGCAGAAAACACGATGTGATAGCTATATGTGTGGATGACAAGGCAGACCGTCAACTACCTGATGTTGACCTGATATATGCCATCGACCCCGAGGATGGAAGTGAATACATCATAGACACCAAGGACAGTCGAAGCAGAAAATTCTTTGCCGAAAAGTATGCAGCTCATCTGTCAGAATTAAAGAAGATGCTTGGAGAGAGTAAGATTGACCTGATACAGATTGATACTAACCGGGGAGAAGATTATATCCGTAAATTGATAAAATTTTTCAAATCCAGATCATGAGAAGCAAAGGGTATATACATTGGCTTCCCTTTTTCGGGTTTTTATTCTTTGCCCATTTTTTACAGGCACAGATCCAGATGGAGGTCACTCCGGATACCAACCGAATTTTACTGGGCGACAGGGTGAAGCTAACCTTTACCATCACATGCGAGCCTACGATAGAAATAAAAAATCTTGTACTCGATTCCATCACTACCCTTGATGGATTTGAATTAAGTCATGAATCCGAATGGGTCGAGAAAAAAACCCAGATGTCAAAGATACTGACAAAGGAAATGATTCTGACCGTATTCAACCCGGGAGAATATGACTTTCCAAAAGTTCCTTATAATTATATTTATCAGGGAAAGCAAAAAACGGGGTACTCCGGGCAATGGCATCTGACGGTCCTGCCTTTGAATACTTCGTCGCCGGAGATTGCCCCCAACAAAGATATTGTTGTCGATAATTCCTTCTGGAATCTTTACGGGAACTGGGTTATTGCAGGTTTATGCTGCCTGCTGGCAATATTATTAATTCTGTATTTTATCCGTAGGCGAAAAAATATAAAGTCGGGAACAGGCGGTTTACCTGTGGAAATTAATCCTGCGAAAGAAGCCATTGCTGCATTAGACCGATTGGAATCCAGCAACTTATGGAAGTCGGAGGATCCGGTGCCATTCCAGACAGAGCTGTCTGATGTTTTAAGGACCTATTTACAAAGGGTGACCCGGATACCGGCACTGCATCTGACCTCTTACGAGATAGTTGCCTCCCTGCGAAAGGCAGGTTTATCCAACAATATCATAGATATAACGGATAAGGCATTGAATATAGCGGACCTGGTAAAATTTGCAAAGGCACAAAGCAGGGAAGAAATCAACTATTCGTTTATAGCCAAAGTCAAAGCACTCATCCATGAAACAGAATTAATCCTTCAAAACAAAACGCAAGACTGATGCTGGATTTAGGGAGTTTCGGGTTTAAATATGCTTTAGTGTTGCTTTTATTGCCAATTCTGTGGTGGTGTATTTATTTTATCCGCAAGAATCGCAGACCATCAGGTTTTTATCTTCCAAGAGCAAAAGATATGTCAGGAATCAGTACCTGGCGCACCAAAGGACTTAAATATCTGCCATGGCTCACCTATGCCGGGCTGTCCTGCCTTATTATCGCTCTCGCAAGACCACAACAGCTTGAAAAAAACGAAATCGTCAACGAAAGTGGCATAGATATTTCCCTCGCTATCGACCTCTCAACAAGTATGCTGGCGAGAGACTTCAAACCCAATCGTCTGGAAGCGACCAAGTCTTTGGCCGAAGAATTTGTAAAAGCAAGGCCCAATGACCGCATCAGTATCTCAGTCTTTGCCGGAGAGGCATTGTCTCTCTGCCCCCTGACCTACGATCACAATATGGTCATCAAGATACTCAGAGGCTTGAGTCAGAATACCCTGACCGATGGGACAGCCATCGGAACCGGCCTGGCATCAGCCGTCAATATGCTCAAGGATTCCAAGGCAAAGAGTAAGGTCATTATATTACTGACAGACGGGGTCAATACGGCCGGATATATCGATCCGATGACGGCAGCCGGCCTCGCAAAAACATTTGGTATCCGGGTATATGCCATCGGAGTCGGTAGTGAGGGTCAGGCCGAGACACCTGTAAGCCGTACACCCAGTGGTCAGATAATATACGGTTATGTGCCGGTAGAGATAGACGAACCTCTCATGACAGAAATAGCCAATCTTACCAATGGCCAGTATTTCCGGGCTAAAGATGAAAATTCGCTTCAACAGATCTACAACCGGATTAATACCCTTGAAAAGACAAAAATAGAAAAGACGGTATTGCGTAAAGAATTTGACAGGTACCGGTTCTTCCTCATCCTGGGAAGTATTTTTTTAATCCTTGAAATGGTACTTTCCAATACAGTATTACGTACACCTGTTACAATTGTAGATAAATGATGAAACTGTCCTTAGAACATCCGGAATATTTAACATTATTGCTGGCATTGCCAATATTTATATTTTTGCTCAAAAACTGGAGAACCAAAAGACAGCAGGTTGCCTCACGTTTTGCCCCAAAAGCAACCCTCCGGCATATCATTTCATCATCAAAAAGAAAGGATCGTTTTGGATGGACTATCATAGCTCTTATCCTGATAATTATTGCTCTCGCCAATCCACAATTGCCTGGTAAACCTGAGAAAACAGCCAAAAAATCGGCTGATATCATTCTGGCTTTTGATGTGAGTAAGAGTATGCTCGCACAGGATATCGCACCGGACAGACTGACCCGGGCAAAACGCTGGGCTACTGAGCTGGTCCAAAAACTGGCAAATCAAAGGATAGGTCTTGTCGTATTTGCCGGAGCGGCCTACATGTATATGCCTCTCACCGATGATATCCAGGCAGTTACAGAATTTATCAATGGCATATCAACGGACATGGCTAGTTATCAGGGAACAGCGATCGGAGATGCCATCGGGGCCGCACAGCAATCATTTTCTGATGAACAAGTCCGCCATCATGGCCTTGTCCTCATCACCGATGGGGAAGACCATGATTCCGATGCGCTTAAAATAGCGGAAAATGCAGCTGACAAGGGGCTCATCATAACTACCATAGGTGTTGGCACACAAAAGGGTGGAATGATACCTGAGCAGACAGATGCAGGGACACATTTTAAATTAGATGAAAATGGCCAGCCTGTAAGAAGCAAGTTAAATTCAGAAATATTGAAAGAAATAGCGGCAGCAGCTCATGGGGAATATTATAATCTGGACGACCCGACTGATGCAACAAAAGGCGTTGAAAAAATGATTGATAATCTTGATAAAGGTGTATATGAAACCAAGGATACCTCCCGCAATATCAGTCTTTTCCCATGGTTTTTATTACCAGCTTTCCTCATTTTATGGCTGAATTATCTCCAAAATAATCAATTTTTCTCCATAATAAAAAACCTGCGGAAGACAAAAATGTCGGTAACACTTATCCTCATTTTAAGCATTTTTTTAATTCCCGAATTTCTCCAGGCTCAAAGTACTCGTAAATTGATGAATGAAGGGAATGAAGCCTTTCGTGCAGGCGATTTCGCCACAGCTGCTCAAAAATATGAACAAAGCGCTTTGAAACATAAGGATTTTAACAGTGTTTACAATGAAGCTAATGCACTGTACCACTCCGGGAAATACAAAGAATCTGCCGAAAAAAATATGGAAGCATTTGGACTCGCTAAAACACCCGAAGAAAAAACAATGGCAGCATACAACCTTGGAAATTCATTTTATCAAACCAAAGATTTTTCAAAAGCAATAGATGCCTACAAACAGGCACTGCGTAATAGCCCGGGAGACTTAGACGCCAAAACCAATCTAACCAAGGCCCTTCAGCAAAAAAAACAACAAGAACAAAAGAAACACAATAAAAATAACGAGAATAAGGACCGGGATAAGCAACAACAAAAACAGCAGCAACAACAAAATCAAAAACAGCAGCAACAACAAAATCAAAACGGGAACCAACCCTCACAAAACAATCAGCAGCAAGGAGAGCAAACCCAACAAAATGCCGCGCCTCAGCAAATGACCCGACAACAAGCAGAGAATCTACTTAGAATCATGAAGGAGGATGAAAAGAATACCCGTGCCAAAGTTATGAAACAAGGTCAGGAAATTCCGCCGCGATCCGGGAAAGACTGGTGATACCTTCTGAAGCCTTGGATTTTTTTAATCTCACAATTTTTTAATCAGCAAATCCCGTTTTCTTCTAAATTGCAAAAAAATCTTACCTTAGGTGGCTTAATGAAGTAGGTTATGCAAATATATGAAGCCATTTCCGTTGGGTTATATTTACTATTGATGCTGGCAATAGGAATTTACTCTTATCGGACATCAACAAGCAATTCAGAAGAGTTTTTAATCGGCGGTCGAAAGCTAGGAGCTGCTGTGACAGCGCTATCTGCCGGGGCGGCAGACATGAGTGGTTGGCTGTTGATGGGTTTGCCAGGAGCCATGTATTTTTCCGGAATATCCAGTGCTTGGATTGCAATTGGCTTGACTATAGGAGCTTACTTAAATTATATCATCATCGCTCCTAGGCTCAGGGTATATACGGAAGTGGCACAGAATTCCATCACTTTGCCGGTTTTTTTCCAGAACAGGTACAAGGACAAGACACAGGTTCTAAAAATTACGTCTTCTATTTTTATATTGATATTCTTCACACTTTATACATCAGCAGGAATGGTTTCAGGTGGAAAGTTATTTGAATCTGCTTTCGGGATGGATTATACTACCGGGCTCTGGATTACAAGCTTGGTTGTAGTGATGTACACCTTTTTGGGCGGCTTTTTAGCGGTGAGTCTGACGGATTTTGTGCAGGGCACCATCATGGTTCTTGCTCTGATCATAGTCCCTATTGTTGCAGTCACAGAGATTGGCGGACCATCAGAAACCATCAGTTTAATCCAGAGTAAGGGTAGTCAATATCTGGATTTGTTTAAGGGCACAACTATAATAGGCATCGTTTCATTGTTGGCCTGGGGGCTCGGGTATTTCGGCCAGCCGCATATTCTGGTACGTTTTATGGCAATTGACAGGCCGGGGCAGTTAACTAAGGCACGCCGGATTGGCATATCATGGATGGTTCTTACGGTTGGCGGTGCCTTGTGTGTCGGGATGATCGGCATAGCATATCTGATAAAGTTTGACCATGCTACCATGACGGTATTTGACCAAACAAAGAATGAAGCTGAGACCATCTTCATTTATTTTGCGCGCGTACTGTTTCATCCTTTGATAGGCGGATTTCTGTTAAGCGCCATTCTCGCAGCCGTGATGAGCACTATATCTTCACAACTTCTGGTAACCTCCAGTTCATTGGTAGAAGACATTTATAAGTCGTTGATACGAAAGGATGCCGGACAAAAACATTTATTGATTGCGGGCAGGATATCGGTTTTGGTAGTAGCTATTATTGCAGTATTATTATCTCTCAATCCTAAAGACAGTATATTAAATCTGGTAGGAAATGCTTGGGCAGGTTTTGGTTCTGCTTTCGGGCCTCTTGTACTTTTGTCCTTATTAAACAAAAAATCAACCTGGCAAGGAGCACTGGCCGGAATGATTACAGGCGGGTTGACAGTATTGTTGTGGGTATATATCAATCATCCATATAAGGAATGGTATGAGATGATACCCGGTTTTATATTGTCATTGATTACAAATATCATCGTATCTGCTATTACCTATAAACCCAATGCCGCAATTCTGGACGAGTTTAACCGGGTTAATGAAGTATTGAAAAAATAATAGCAATACTGCTTTATTGTTTAATGAATTTCCCGATAAAGGTTCTATTATCTGTAGTCAATACCAAAATGTAAGTACCTGCCGGTAGCTGACTTACATTAAAAAGTGACTGATCGAAAGAAGATGTCGGAATTTCAATCACCTTACCGGCAGGGCTCAACAGTTTTACGTCTTTGAGTATTTCTCCGTGCAAATCAACTTTAAGCATATCAGAGGCGGGATTGGGGGAAATTTCTAAAGAAGCAAAAGATTGATTATTGCGATGAAGCAGCAAACAGTCTGCCTGATCGGTAGCTTTCATTCCCAGGCTTCCCTGATTAACATACCAATACTCCCACGTCCCACCATCACCTGTTATCCAATCCTTTAAATCAAAGGTATTGTTGCCTTCTTTGGTACCCTTTACCTTATACACCCAAATTGCTCTATCCATGTGAGACCATGAAAGGGGTTGGTTTTTAGCACATAATTCAGGGGAAAAATCGGTCAAGCCACAGTTGGGTCGTAAAAAATAAGCATTGTCATTGCTTTTCGGATATTCGCCAAATACCCGGGCAATTCCGTCTTTATCTATACACACAGCAGTATATTCATCACAAGCTATACCTTTAGCAGCAACCTGAAAATCAGTCATAATCCTAGCCATAAAGGTAACATGCCTTCCTCTTCTGTCAGGATCATCATAATGTGTATCCGTTATGACATCCTCCAAAAAATGGTTGTCCAAAAAGCGGGCTGAATCAATCGTAACGCGGGAATGATACGGGTTGGCAAGAGCCTGTTCGGATGTTACCGAACCATTTCGTCCGGTATAAATAAACTTACCCATGATAGCCATACCGGCACTTGTCCCTCCTACCACAATATTCCTATTAAGGATACCATCATTAATCAGTGAATCTATCTTGGTACCACGCCAGTACTTTACGTATTCCCCCTGATCTCCGCCTGCAAACCAAATAGCTTCCGCTGTAGCAACTTTCTGCTGAACATAAAGTTCATCCGAGGCTTTTGCATTATTGCAAACAATCGTCTCGACGCTGTTGACTTTTACGCCTAACTGACTGTACATATAGTTATTATATCCATTAGAACCACTTGTTCGCAGTACAAGAATGTCGCCACCAGCTGCCCTGTTTAAAAACCACCGCATGGCATTATCGTCTTCGCTGGATCCGCCCATCATGCAGATACCGCCCTGGGGCTGAGTGATGGTATCTTTATCCGAACCTGTATGAAATACCGTGTAATTCTGTGCCAGGGAGACAGTATGACAAAAAATCAGGGGAAGTATGTATAAAAATATTCGCATTGTGGGAAGGCTAATTATGTCAAAATTAGGAAAATAAAATGTTGTGGAGGTAAGATAAGACGGATTTTACCTGAAGTAGGTAGATGATTAATAATACTGCACCTTGATATACCTGAATTTCTGAAAGTAAATTCGTACAAAAAAAATGATTTTTAGATTTTTGTCTGTCAGAACCTCAACTATATGGGCATCTAAGGTTATTAATCATCTACCTATTTAAAAATTTTACCCATAACCATCGAAACTCCTTCCTTGTCAGTAATTTCAGCAAAAATCTTCCAATTCTGATCTAATCGAAAATTTCAGAAATGGAATCAAATACCCTTTTAATTCTTAAAAAAGTTCTTTTCCAGATAAGTACCTATTTTCTCAGGTTTGACCCAGGGAGCAAATCGCTTTACAGGTATCCCATTTGTGTCAACAACAAATTTGGTAAAATTCCATTTTATCTTTTTTGACAAAAATCCGGGTTTCATGGATGTCAAATACCTGAATATCGGATCGGCACCGGAACCATTTACCTCAATTTTTTGGGTCATCGGAAAACTTACACCGTATTGTTCATGGCATACCTTACTGATGTCACTGGCATCGCCGGGCTCCTGTTGCCCAAACTGATTGCAGGGAAAGCCGATCACAACCAAACCTTTGTCTTTATACTTTTCATACAGGTGCTCCAGGCCACCCAGCTGAGGGGTAAACCCACACTCACTTGCAGTATTGACCAATAACAGAACCTTTCCCTGATAATCCTTCATGGATAATTTTTCCCCAGTGAGGGAAAGTATGGAATAATCGTAAATATTTTTATCCAATAGTTTGTTTTTATCCATTGATGTCCACCATACTCCCACCAAAGCAAATGCCAGCAAACCTATTCCAAATTTGATCATAATCCAATCTTTAATCGGAAAATTATTAACTATTCTTCAGTGCAACACTTAATAATCCACAATAGTTTATAATGGCTGATCCAACTAACATCAGAGGATGATTTGGCTATACCTGTTTCAGGTGAATCAACAGGACAGAGATATCAGCAGGATTGATACCGCTTATTCGTCCGGCCTGTCCGAGGGATGTAGGTTTATGCCGGTTGAGTTTTTCCCTTGCTTCAAGTGATAATGAAGATATAGTCGAATAGTCAAAATCGGGACTAAGCCTCATTTCTTCCAGCTTACTCACTCTCTGGACCATCTCCATTTCTTTCCGGATATAGGCTTCATACTTCATTTGAGTTTCTGCCAACTGAATAATTTCCTCATCGTACTTTGACAACATCTCAGCCAGCGGAGGAAAATTCGATGCCATGTCATTGATCTGAACATTAGGCCTGGTGATGATCTGATCGAGTTTAATTTTTTGCTTTAGTGGTGTTGAATGAACTGACTCCAAATACGGATTTAAAAACATTGGATCTCCGCTAACTGTCCTGAACCATTCCGTGATATCTTTCAATGCCTCATTTTTCATGTGGACCCTCTCCATTCTTGCTTCTACTCCCGACATACCAAGTTTTTCAGCCAATGGTGTAAGCCGCAGGTCCGCATTGTCCTGTCTGAGCAGAATCCGGAATTCCGCACGGGAGGTAAACATGCGGTAAGGTTCATTTGTACCTTTATTGATCAAGTCATCAATCAAGACACCGATATAAGCATCCGATCTGGATAAAATAACCGGTTCCCTTTCTTTGACCTGTAAAGCTGCATTGATACCCGCCATCAATCCCTGGCAGGCAGCTTCCTCATAGCCGGTAGTTCCATTGATCTGTCCGGCAAAAAACAAGCCTTGTATCAAATGGGTCTCCAGCGTCATTTTCAACTGTGTAGGCGGGAAATAATCATATTCTATGGCATAGCCCGGTCTAAACATTTTAACATCCTCAAAACCTCTGATTTCCCGAATAGCCTTATACTGCACATCCTCCGGCAAAGAGCTTGAGAAGCCGTTGACATAGACTTCTATTGTATTTCTTCCCTCTGGCTCTACAAAGAGCTGATGTCTTTCCTTGTCTGAGAATCTCTCTATCTTGTCTTCTATGGAGGGACAGTATCTGGGACCTCTTCCCTGAATTCTTCCTTGGAACATAGGAGACTGGTCGAAGCCTGTTCTCAGGATGTTGTGAACCTTTTCACTTGTATAAGTGATGTGGCAGGGTATTTGATTTTTCAATGGAGGCGTTTCTGTATATGAAAAGCGGCCCGGATTAGCATCACCATCCTGTACCTCCATCCTGTCATAGTGGATGGTACGTCCGTCCACACGTGGCGGAGTTCCGGTTTTCATCCTGCCTGACTCAAAGCCGAGTTCAACCAATTGTTCGGTTATACCCCGAGCAGCTTTTTCTCCGGCTCTTCCGCCACCAAACTGTTTTTCACCGATATGAATAATTCCATTGAGAAATGTACCATTGGTCAAAACCACTGATTTGCCCATAATTTCAATGCCCATACCGGTACGGACTCCAACTACTCTTTTATCTTTAACAACCAGACCGGTCACCATTTCCTGCCAGAAGTCTATCAATGGATTTTCTTCCAGCATTTGTCGCCATTTGGCAGCGAAAGCCATCCTGTCACTTTGTGCTCGCGGGCTCCACATAGCAGGTCCCTTGGAAAGATTGAGCATCCTGAACTGAATCATTGTATGGTCTGTCACCATACCAGAATAACCACACAATGCATCTATCTCTCGCACAATCTGCCCCTTGGCCACTCCCCCCATAGCCGGATTACATGACATCTGGGCAATTGTCTGCATATTCATAGTGACCAGCATAACCTTACAGCCCAAATTGGCTGCACCGACGGCGGCTTCACAACCGGCATGTCCGGCTCCCACTACGATGACGTCATACTCCTGGAACATTGATTAAATAGGGTTCGTAAAAATGTATATCAAAGTTATTTTCAGATCGGTTTTTCAGGACGACTTTGAGCTGAAAAACCTTTCATTGGATTCTGTTAAACTTTCTTTTATCGTCTGTTCTTGCTTTTGTGGCCTGAATTATTTTTCTTTTTCTTCCAATTTTGATTTTGAGGAACAGAAGGTAAAAACCGTTTCTTAATCTGTGAGGCAAGTAAAACATCCAAATCTTTTTCCTCATTTATGGTCAGTGCGCCCTTGGTCATCATAGCTAAGTCTTGCCGAATCATGTCATCACTCACAAAATGTTCTTTATTCCATGTTTTATATGCAAGTTTCATGTAAGCACCAATTACTTCTACAAATTCCTGCTTAATGGGACCGTCTTCCATGTTTAGCGCTTTCTGAATCATTACCTGCACATTATAACCATAATGCTTGTAATCAAGACGATGGACCGGATAATTTAATTTTGCAGGCTTAAGTTGCTGATCTTCATAAGTTGGCCGGATGCCGCTTGGCGGAAGAGCTTTTATATCAAAGCCCGACATATAATAAAGGTCATGCCATAACTTCTCCCGATAGTTATCCACACTTTTACTTTCAGGGAACAACTGAACGATAATATCAATAGATTTCTCAATATATGCCCGCTGCTCTTCCGGATCTTCCAGTTCTGAAATACTCACTGCCAATTTTTGCAGATAACGACCATATTCAGGTAAGACAAGGAAACTTCGGTCAGTATTATATTCTAAATTATTTCGTTCGTCCAGTGTTCGGGAAGCCATAAGGATGGATTTTAATTTAATTATTCGACTGTAACTGATTTGGCGAGGTTTCTCGGTTGATCCACGTTACAACCCCGCATAACTGCAATGTGATAGGATAATAATTGAAGCGGAATGACTGAAAGCAGTGGTGTAAGCTGATCTTCAGTCTGCGGAATTTCGATGATATAATCAGCCAGTTTTGCTATTTCAACGTCTCCTTCATTGACGACTGCAATGACAATTCCTTTCCGTGCCTTAACCTCCTGAACATTGCTAACGATCTTGTCATAAGCATCTCTATTGGTAGCTATTACAATTACGGGCATTTTCTCATCGATCAGGGCAATAGGTCCGTGTTTCATTTCTGCAGCCGGATAACCTTCGGCATGAATATATGAAATCTCTTTCAGCTTCAGCGCCCCTTCCAATGCGACAGGGAAGTTGACTCCGCGTCCAAGATAGATTGCGTTGGGGCTATTTTTAATTTTACCGGCAATATATTTAATCTGCTCATTTTTCTCAAGAACCTGCCTAATCTTAGCCGGAATTTTTTCAAGTTCTATGATTATTTCCTGGAATCTGGATTTAGTAATTGTTCCGCGCATCATGGCTAATTTTAGTGCCATAATGGTCAGTAAGGTGACCTGTCCTGTAAATGCTTTGGTCGAAGCAACGCCTATTTCCGGTCCGGCATGAATATACGAGCCTGCGTGCGTTGTCCGAGCAATAGAAGAGCCGACAGCATTTACAATCCCGTAGGTAACTGCCCATTTATCCTTAGAAAGTTCTAAGGCTGCAAGGGTATCGGCTGTCTCACCTGATTGGGAAAGAGCTATGACAACATCTTCCGGTCCGATAATCGGATTACGATAACGGAACTCGGAAGCATATTCAACTTCTACCGGCAACCTTGCCAGATCTTCTATAAGATATTCTCCTATCAGTCCGGCGTGCCAGCTGGTACCACAGCTAACTATGGTAAGCTTCTTGACATTCTGAAAACGAGATTCATATTCCTCGACACCTCTCAAATGAACCCAGCCTTTTTCGGCATTGAGTCGTCCACGCATACAGTCCAGAACTGTTTCGGGTTGCTGATAAATTTCCTTCATCATGAAATAGTCGAAACCACCTTTTTCAAGTGCTTCGATTTCCATGTCGAGCATCTCAATTTTTTGGTCTTTTATTTCATTTCTGATATCCTTTATCTGAAGGTGACCGCCTTTGATTACAGCTATCTCCTCATCCTGAAGATAGATAACTTTTTTTGTATAGTCTATTATAGGAGTTGCATCAGAGCCAATAAAGTATTCGTTGTCGCCCAAGCCTATTACCAGAGGGCTGCCTTTGCGTGCTGCCACCAAAATATTGGGATTGGACTTATCCATTACGACAATGGCATAAGCTCCGATGACCTTACTAAGGGCTATCCTAACGGCTTCTTCTATTTCAATATTCTCGGATGATTGAATTTCTTCGATGAGATGGACAAGGACTTCTGTATCTGTTTCACTTACAAAGGTATGACCCAGTTTAGTAAGTGCTTCCTTAAGGGTTGCATAGTTTTCTATGATACCGTTGTGTATCAATGCAAGGCGTCCGTTTCCTGAGAGGTGGGGGTGAGCATTGATATCATCAGGCTTACCGTGGGTAGCCCAGCGGGTATGCCCCATGCCAACAAAGCCGGCTTTGTTTTTATCTTTGGCATAGCTCTCTAAGTTTGAAACCTTGCCTTTGCGTTTGAAAATATTCAAGTCGCCATTGAGTAGAGCAATACCTGCACTGTCATATCCTCTGTACTCAAGCCTCTTAAGACCCTTAATGAGAATGGGATATGCTTCCTGATGTCCAATGTAACCGACTATTCCACACATAATCCGGATAATTTAACAAGTAAAATAATTAAATAACTTTTGAAACAATAAGTTTCAGTTTTAAAGGATTGATTTTATTTTTTCCGCCATTTATCAACACACGTGAAGGGACGGAAGATGCTCCCAGGACGCTAATATACAACTCTTTACCCTCATTGCCCTTAATATAATCAATGATATGCTTGGGCAGCCTGAATTTATATTTAAACACTGTTTTCTGATTAATGGAAAACTCTTCCAACGAACCTCCGAAAGCTCCCCGATAGCCACTGTTAATCGCAATCGTTCCATCGGTTATGGAAACAATAGACCCGGAAGTATTCTTCTTATAGAGCCAGAGTTGTGGGGGTTTGGGAAAAGCAGTTCCGTTATCATCAGCTACAGTCATCTCCAGTTCTGCGAAATTCAGGGCATCATTCTTTAAAAAAGAAAGATCAGGCAATAGAATCTTCACCCGTGGACCTGCCATAGATTGGATAAACAACAGACTATCGGTACCCGGATTTGTTATGCTTGCAAGATATCGGCTACCGGTATAATCATGTTTATACATGGTATGTCTGACACAGTTAACATTGGTTATCAACTTAATGGAGTCCCTCTTTCCACCGGGCTTGGTGTAGTATATTTTCAGATTATTATTTGAGTTGATAAAATTAAATCTGACCAAAGCCTTTGTTTTCCCTACCGCCTTAATTGCCAGTCCATTAAAATTATTCCTCATGTTGATGGAATTGGAAAATGCCGTATCCGGTAAGGTTTTCAGAAAGTTCAGGAAGTTATCATTCATTTTAAACCGCAGGTGAGTAGAATCCGATGGTAAGGGCTTGGGAACAAAATTATATATACCTGATACAGAAACAGGATCGACTACAAATGATTTTGTTGAATAAAGGGTATCCTGAACCTTCACCGAATCCTGAATCCTGAATACTTCAAGACTCATGGGCTGGCTGATATCTCCATATTGTCCGGTACTGTCGGTATCATAATACACCTCCCACACAGCAGAGTCCAGCTGGATAAAATTCAAACTGTCATTGAGTATTCTTTCAATTGCAAAATTCACATAGGCCTCAGCCTGAATATTCCCGAAGTCGGGGTCATCCACATTGCCAACGATGCTGTTTGACATGGTCAGAGAAACCGACCCCGGCACATAGGTGCGGACGCTGTCATCCACTTCGGATACGGCATTCAGCACGAAGGTATCTAATTGTTCATAAGGAATGTTGGAACCGGAAATAATCTCTTTACCAAAGTCACTCGGCTTATTACAGGCAATTAATACAACAAAAGCAAGAATTGCAAAGAAAGCTTTATTTCTCACAAAATAATTTTAGAAGTTTAAACGAAAATTATTCATTAATCAGCTGGTGGTAAAAATCAATATACTCCTTTTTCATATCGTCCGGGCCTACATAATTCAGTACCGGGATACCTTTGAGCTTTTTGATGGTCTTGGCGACAGAATCGTCCAAATCTTCACTTCCAACAATGATACCGTCAGTAAACGCCAAAGCACTTTCAATTAGTGTTACTTCTTTGTTTTTAATAAATGGTTTCAAATCTTCCGGTTTCAGGTTGTTGATAGAAGCTTTATTTGCAAATTTTGAGGTAAAGAACCCTGTAATATCTTCTTTATATGGAGTGTAAATAATTTTAAACCGGTTGAGGATGGGATCATTTTTATATGCTGTTTTCAAATAAAACGGAATAAGAGCCGTCATCCAGCCCAGACAATGGATATAATCTGCCGGCCAACCGAATTTACGGATAGTCTCTATGACGCCCTTACAGAAGAAAACCATCCTGTCTTCATTGTCTTCAAAAGGCTTTCCATCTTCATCGTGGAACATGGCCTTTCTTTTAAAGAATTCTTCATTGTCCAGAAAATAAACCTGTAACCGCATTCCGGGGAGGGAAGCTACCTTAATTATCAGCGGGTAATCATCGTCGTCAATGATAATATTCATGCCAGACAAACGAACCACCTCATGCAATCTATGACGTCTTTCATTGATTATTCCAAATCGTGGCATCAGGATGCGCACCTCCATTCCCGCTTCATGTATTACCTGAGGTAGTTTCCCTATCAGGTTAGCTATATCGTTCTCGAAGGTATAGGGTGACAATTCTTCAGTAACAATAAGTACTTTTTTCTTAGACATAAGCTAATTTTACTTGAATAAATGTCGTTTTGAGTGAAATGACCGCAAAGGTACAAAAAATTAAGCTGGCTTGTATGGTTTTTGTCAAAGAAATTAAAAGAAGTGCTTGTTTTTGAGGCATTTGACGATTTTTTAAGGTCATTTTTTAAATGTTTTTTAACTAAATTCTATCCATAAAAATTAAATAGCAAGCTACTTATTATAAGGAGATATATATTACTTCAGGCTTCATTTTTATCAAATAACACTTCTTTCGATATTTACAAATCTGGCTACCATTAATTTTATGGTAATAATGACTCTATATTTTTCGATTCGACAAATCAAAAATTCCTCAATCAGCGCATGAAATAAGGCTTCCGCCAGTTCACCTTAATTCATTAAGTTATAATCTGTTGATATTCTATTTAAAGGATAAAAAATGCTTGGTTATATGGAAGCCAAAACTTACCTTTGTGCCGAATTTTGAAAAACCTGTGTAAAACTCATACAGGCCAAGCAATTTAACAGATATGACCAAGTTGTACGCATTTCATAATATCCCTTTTTCAGTGGCATCGAAACTGTTTTTTTTCATCGCTTTTATATTTTTTCTGCTTCCGGTAGCAAATTTCGCTCAGGACATGGCACATAACCATCAAACAGAAGCAGTTTCTGAAGAAAGTGAAGGCCATGAAAAAGGCAAGGAGTTTAATATGGAAAATATGATTTTCAACCATATTAACAACTCAAATGAATTCCACCTCTTTGGCCATGTTTCTATCCCTCTGCCATGTATTCTTTACTCTAAAGAAGACGGACTTACAATGTTTATGAGTTCAAAAATGGATCATGGTCACAAGGCATTCAACCGTTATGTAATGGATGAGGGCATCATCAAGCGTCTGCCTGCTGATTTTCCCGGAGGTGAAGTAAATATCGGACATATCGAACATGAAAAAGTCAATGGTGAAGAGATAGCCGTCCTTCATCATGAAGGAAAAGAATATCAGCTGGAAAAAGCCTCTTCCATGCTGGCATTCACTTCATTTTTTGATTTCTCAATCACTAAAAACGTCTTCTCCATGTTGTTGGCAGCTGCCTTATTGCTGTTTATCTTCCTCTCAGTATCAAAAGGATATAAAAACAGAGGGCGTAAGGCTCCGTCCGGTTTCCATAATCTGATGGAAATCATGATAAACTTCATCATCGATGAGGTAGCCAAGCCTATGCTAGGTGACAGATATATGAAATACCTTCCTTTTTTGATTACCAACTTCTTCTTTATTCTGACTTGTAATCTGATGGGATTGATTCCGTTTTTCCCATTCAGCGCTAATATAACCGGTAACCTTGCCATCACTATGGGTCTCGCAATCGTGACCTTCCTGATTACAAACCTTCAGGGCAATGGCAATTACTGGAAGCATATCTTCTGGATGCCGGGAGTACCTGTACCGATGAAGATATTCCTTGCACCGATTGAATTTTTGGGCATCTTTATCAAACCCTTCTCATTGATGATACGACTCTTTGCCAATATTACGGCAGGTCACATCATAATCATGAGTTTGGTAGGATTGATTTTTGTCTTCGGAAATGTAGGTGAAAGTATCGGAGGAGCTACGGCAGGTGCTGCTCTGGCTGTTCCATTTACTTTATTTATGAACCTGATTGAGTTTGTAGTTGCACTGATACAGGCATTTATATTCACGATATTGTCAGCATCATATATAGGTGCGGCTACAGAGGAAGCTCATCATTAATAGATCAAAACGGAGAAAAAGTTTTCCGTACATGTCGGTTACACGGCATATTTGAAAAAGAATTTTAATTACAATTAAATAAATTTAGACTATGTACGCAGGAATTGGAGCGGGATTAGCAGCAATCGGTGCCGGTATCGGTATCGGTTTTATCGGTGGTAAAGGTATGGAAGCAATTGCTCGCCAGCCTGAAGCTGTCGGTGATATTCGTAACAACATGTTGATTGTAGCAGCTTTCGTTGAAGCGGTTGCACTCTTTGCAGTGGTTGTTGCATTGTTGACTGCTGGTCAGAAGTAAAACTCACGCCCGGTATAAAGACGATTGGTTGAGTACCGGGCATTTTTAGGAACATTATTCAATTTATATAAATCATGGTATTATTAGCCGAATTTAATGTCATCAAACCCGATTTCGGGCTGTTCTTCTGGACTGTTATCATCTTTGTCAGTCTTTGGTTTTTTTTAGGTAAAAAAGCTATTGGCCCCATCGCCAAGGCATTGAAAGAAAGAGAAGATTCAATCAATGACGCATTGGCTCAAGCCGATATAGCCAGAGAGGAGATGAAAAACTTGAGATCTGAAAATGAACAATTGCTCTCTAAGGCTCGTGAAGAACGCTCAGCTCTTTTGAAAGAAGCAAAAGATCAAGCTTCTCAGATCGTAGCTGAAGCTAAAAACAAGGCAAAAGAAGAAGCAGGACGCATCCTTGCAAATGCCAACCTAGAGATTGAAAATCAAAAGAAACAGGCTATCACTGAAGTAAAAAATCAGGCAGGTCTTTTAGCTGTTCAGGTCGCTGAGACCGTATTGAAAAAACAACTGAGCAATGATCAGGCTCAGATTGATTTGGCTCAGACCTTAGCCAACGACATCAAATTAAATTAATACATCCTTTTTCAATCTGAAAATTAAGATAAATGTCTGTATCACAAGTCGCATCCCGCTACGCTAAATCCCTCCTTGACCTGGCTATGGAGCAAGGCAAGACGGAGGTAGTAAAAGGAGATATGGCAACATTCAAGGAGGCACTTAAGAGCAGAGATCTTTACCTTCTCCTGAAAAGCCCTATCATTTATCCAGCTAAGAAAATATCCGCACTAAAGGCTGTTTTTGAAGGTAAACTGGATAGTCTGACCATGGCTTTTTTCAACCTGACAATCCAAAAAGGTAGAGAATCGCTCCTAGTAGATATCGCTGATGAATTTTTTGAACAATACAATCATCAGTTTAACATTGCACTGGTAAAAGTTACATCTGCCACTACACTGGATCAACCAACAATCGATAAAATCTTAGACAAGGTAAAAAGTCTGGTCGGAAGTGATAAAACAATTCAACTTGAGACCGTTGTCAATCCGGATATTATAGGCGGTTTTATCATTCAATATGATGACAAGCTGTACGACAGCAGTGTTGCTTACCAGCTTTCAAAATTAAAACAATCATTTCTCCAACATTCATAAAAAACATTAAAAATTTAATATAGCTATGGTTAATGTTAAACCTGATGAAATATCAGCCATTCTCAAACAACAACTCTCAGGCTTCCATACTGAAGCTGAATTAGAGGAAGTAGGTACCGTATTGTCAGTCGGTGACGGTATCGCCCGTGTGTACGGCCTGACCAATGCAAAGGCTGGTGAGCTGGTAGAATTCGAAACCGGCGTTCAAGCCATCGTACTCAACCTTGAAGAAGATAACGTGGGTGTCGTTTTATTAGGCCCTTCAGACAATCTTAAAGAAGGCTCTAAAGTTAAAAGAACCAATACCATCGCCTCAATCGAAGTAGGTGAGGGTTTTCTGGGTCGTGTCGTAAATCCACTTGGTCAACCAATCGACGGAAAAGGTGACATCAAAGGCACCCGGTATGAGATGCCTCTTGAACGTAAGGCTCCTGGGGTAATTTTCAGACAGCCGGTAACCGAACCTCTTCAAACAGGTATCAAGGCCATCGATGCTATGATTCCTATCGGTCGTGGCCAAAGAGAATTGATCATCGGTGACCGTCAGATCGGTAAAACAGCTATAGCTATTGACACCATCATCAACCAGAAAGAATTCCATGAACGCGGCGAAACAGTATATTGTATCTATGTAGCCTGCGGCCAAAAAGCATCAACTGTTGCTCAGGTAGCAAAAGTGTTGGAAGAGAACGGTGCTATGGCATATACAACCATCGTATCTGCTTCCGCTTCCGATCCCGCACCACTTCAGTTTTATGCTCCATTTGCAGGTGCAGCCATCGGTGAATTTTTCAGAGATACAGGACGTCCTGCTTTGATCATTTATGATGATTTATCCAAGCAAGCAGTTGCCTATCGTGAGGTTTCACTGTTGTTGAGAAGACCTCCGGGACGTGAAGCTTATCCTGGTGACGTATTCTACTTGCACAGCCGTTTGCTTGAAAGAGCCGCAAAGGTCATCAGCAACGACTCTATCGCACAGAATATGAATGATCTGCCTGAATCTTTAAAGAAATCAGGACTTGTAAAAGGAGGGGGGTCTCTTACTGCCTTGCCTATTATTGAAACACAGGCAGGTGACGTATCTGCATATATCCCGACCAACGTAATCTCCATTACCGATGGTCAGATATTCCTCGAATCCAACCTCTTCAATGCCGGTATTCGCCCGGCGATCAACGTAGGTATTTCCGTAAGCCGCGTTGGTGGTAATGCTCAGATTAAATCAATGAAGAAGGTATCCGGTACCCTGAAACTTGACCAGGCACAGTATCGCGAACTTGAAGCATTTGCCAAGTTTGGTTCAGACCTGGATGCAGCTACCAAAGCTGTACTTGACAAAGGTGTACGTAACGTGGAAGTATTGAAACAGTCTCAATATTCACCGGTATCCGTAGAAAAGCAAGTTGCCATCATATACCTCGGTACCAACAACCTCCTGAAAGATATCAAGCCTGCTAATGTTAAAGAATTTGAAGAGAATCTATTCATGATCCTGGATAAAAACCACCCGGACATGCTGAAGAATTTCAAAGCCGGCAAACTAGAAGAAGGAGATCTGAATACACTGAAAGCTGTAGCAGCTGACCTGGCGAAGCAATTTGCCAATTAATTTGCTTAAATTTTAACCAAAAAGGATATTCCGGAAAGAATTATGACGTCCTTATTTATGACTAAATATTCTTTTCGGATCATCCGCCAACTATAATATCACTTTTTAATGGGTGCTAATTTAAAAGAAGTAAGAGAGCGTATCAAATCGGTTGTATCCACACAACAGATTACCAAAGCAATGAAAATGGTCTCTGCCGCTAAACTTCGCAGGGCGCAGCAGGCCATCGTGCAGCTTAGACCATATAGTGAAAAGCTCAATGAGATGCTGACCAATATCCTTTCAAATATCAGCGATGATGACTCTTCTGTTTACAATTCTGAAAGAGAAATCAGGAATGTAGCCATCGTCATCGTTACTTCAAACAGAGGTCTAGCCGGTGCTTTAAATACCAATATTTGCAAGGCTGCAGCTGAATTGGTCAGGACGAAATATGCAGAACAATTAGCCAATAACAACATTACTTTTGTCACCATAGGCAAAAAAGGAAATGATTACGTTAAAAGGGTTTTCAAAAATGCGCCCATCCTCAATGATTATGTCAACGCATTCTCAGATTTGACTTTTAACAATATTGCACCTATTGCCTCTACCCTGATGGATGACTTCGTGGCAGGAAAATACGATGCTATTGAAATAGTTTACAGTAAATTTAAAAATGCGGCCACACAGATATTTAAAACTGAAAAATTCCTTCCGGTTAAAAAAATGCCAGTAGATCGCTCTGCCAGCAATATGAAGGCTGATTATATCTTCGAACCTGACCAGAAAAGTTTACTGGAATATCTGGTTCCGATTATTTTAAAGACGCAATTCCATAAGACATTATTGGATACAAATGCTTCTGAGCATGGAGCCCGAATGACAGCAATGGATAAGGCTACGGAAAATGCAGATTCCTTGTTGAAAGAGTTGAAGATCAATTACAACAAAGCTCGTCAGGAAGCCATTACCAACGAATTATCAGAAATCGTGGGTGGTGCAGCAGCTTTGAACGGTTAATAAAGTGACTAAAAATTTGAAAGTCGACTTTCAGTGCGGGTCGACTTTTTTTATTCCCCCCAAAAAGTCACAAATCAATTCAACTTAGCAGGTAGTGATTCAATTTTTAAAGAAACAGTATTATGATGTCCTGAACCGAGGCTTATACTGTATCGGAAAATTGAGAGAATTGGCAATAAAACACATTTTTCCTGCTTCATAATGCAACTTTTCAGCCAGTTCGATATCTTCGTCATTATTGATTAAAACATCGGGGGAAAGGACCATTTCAGTGAATTTGCCACTGCCGTCGATTTCTTCTTCCATCACACCTGAAGCGTGATCTGTGTATTCAAGCACAATGATGCCGTGAGTAGAACACAAATGCAGATACCACAACATATGGCATGATGAAACAGCTGCCAGTAACAAGTCTTCCGGATTGTGCAAACTTCTGTCTCCGCTAAAGCTTGAATCAGAACTTCCCAAAATATCAGCTTTTCCGTCCATCTTCAAAGTAAAATTGCGATCATAAGACCTGTAATCCATGGTACCGGAACCTCGATTACCACTCCAGATCGTATCTACCTTATATTGATGTTTTTTGACCATAAATCTGCTTCGATTAATTGAATAATATCTGATTTCACTCCGGCTTTAATGCAGCAAATATAGGATACTCTTATATAACAAAAAATTTTCCCGATAAATCCTGTTTAATTCAGAAATTATAAAATACCAAGACCGAAAGAATTAGACTTCCAGTCCGTATTTCTTCATCTCTTCACGGGTCGTCTCCAGAGAAGTATGTATTATACCATTTATTCCAAGTTTTTTAGCAGCTTCGACAAACAAGGCTTTGTCATCCAGATAAATAATTTGGTCAACGGGCGTCTGTGCCAGGTCCAGAGCTAATTTAAAGATGGCAGCATCCGGCTTACGGATATATACAAAGCTTGATGAAACAAAAAAGTCAATAATTGCATTCAACTTAAATGCAGCAATCCGATATTCATTCAATTCCCTGCCTTCATTGCTGACTGCAACTACTTTTAGATTATATTTTTCCTTTAACTGCCTGATATAATCCAGCATATCATCAAAGGGGCGGGAATATTGAAACATGAATTTTTTAAAATCTTCCTTTGAAAAATTACGTTCCTCATAAAAAACAATATAATCAAGGTAGTCATCAAGTGACATTTTTCCTGATTCGAAAATATCAAAGGCAAGATGATGCCTGTCATCCATCTCTGCGGCATTCAGAGAAAACTGCTCTACCGCTAGCCTACGTGCATTTCTATCCCATCCGTTGGTCAATAATACCTTGCCAATGTCCGTAAACAGGGTGGTTATTTTTTTTGCCATGTAACTTAATTTGTAGCACAATATAGTAAAATAATGCGTAAAACTAAGAATAAATGCAGCTTAAGTTCTGTATCAGTTAGCTTGGACAAATAATTATTTACCAATACTTGCCAAAAACCTTCGGGATCTTTTATTTATTTCATCAATACATAAAAAAGAAAATAACTATGCTACCGTTATTTCCTTTTCGAGATATACATCCTGTATGGCATTTAAAAGTGTCACACCGTCTTTCATTGGCTTCTGGAAAGCTTTCCTGCCTGAAATCATCCCCATTCCTCCGGCTCTTTTATTGATAACTGCCGTCCTCACAGCATCCATTAAATCCCTATTTCCTTCAGATGCCCCACCGGAATTAATCAATCCTGCCCGCCCCATGAAACTGTTGATAACCTGATAACGGCATAAGTCTATGGGATGGTCGGAAGACAGGGCAGTATAAATTCTCTGGTCAAACTTTCCATATGAAATACCGTCTGCATTCAAGGCAAGAAATCCACCATTCAATTCAGGCAATTTCTGTTTGACGATATCCGCCTGAATGGTTACTCCAAGATGATTAGCCTGACCGGTCAAATCAGCTGCCACATGGTAATCCTTTCCGTCTTTCTTAAAGGCACTATTCCGGAGATAACACCACAATACCGTGGCCATACCCAATTGATGGGCTTTCTCAAAGGCCATTGCTATCTCCGTTATCTGTCGATCACTCTCTGTCGAACCGAAATAGATCGTGGCTCCCACGGCTGCTGCACCCATATTCCAGGCATCCTCCACTCTTCCAAATAGAATCTGGTCATACTTATTTGGGTATGTCATCAATTCATTGTGGTTGATTTTAACTATGAAGGGAATCTTATGTGCAAACTTTCTTGCTACGGAACCCAAGACGCCAAATGTGCTGGCGACAGCATTGCATCCACCTTCCAGGGCAAGTTGTACAATATTTTCCGGATCAAAATATTCGGGATTTGGTGCGAATGAGGCTCCTGCGCTATGTTCAATTCCCTGATCTACCGGAAGAATTGACAGATAGCCTGTGCCTGCCAATCTGCCATGATCGTATATCGATTGCAGGTTACAAAGAGTCTGAGTGCTCCTGTTTGAAAGAGCAAAAACCCTATCGACAAAATCCGGACCCGGAAGGTGCAATTTATCAGAAGAAATTGTCCGGCAAGAATGAGTAAACAAGGACTCATTTTCTTTTCCCAAAAGCGAAACGATATTGGCGTAATTCATTATCAAAATATTTTAATCCACATTTATTGAGGTTATTTGAAAGAAATTTTTCAGCAATGTAAACTTTATCCACTGAGGAACACCTTGTTACCACCCTTCACTGACATGCTTTCAATCCAGTGGTGTATGCGTCGTAATCGCGATTCTGTTCCATCCGTTGATAGCTACCACAGCCATAATAACAGCTGCAAGTTCCTTCTCGGAAAGATATTTTGCGGCGTTTTGATAAACTTCGTCAGACACATGATTTCCTGCAATCAAAGTCATAGCTTCCGTCAAAGCCAAGGCAGCTCTTTCCTTTTCAGAATACAACTCCGTCACCCTCCAAGCATCCAGCAAAAACAGTCTTTGGGATGTCTCGCCCTGTTTCAAGGCGTCCCGGGTATGCATATTGATACAGTAAGCACAACCGTTGATCTGAGAAGCTCTTGTTTTAATTAATTCATAAAGGGTCTTATCCAGGCCCGTACTTTCAATATAGTCTTCTAGTCCGACCATTGCCTTATATGCTTCAGGTGACACCTTAGCCAAATTTATTCTGTTTGTCATAGTATTAAAATTATAAAAAATGTAAGTTCATATTCAGGATACAACACAAGGTGAAGGAATAACTTAACTAAGACCTTTACGCTGTCTCCAAAACTTTATTTGTTAACAATCATTTCTTAAAAACAGTTTTCAATCCTGATAAATAACATATACAACATTTCGGTCAAGGTAAGTATTTCCGTTCTCAGAAATATTTAATACTCATTAATCCACATAACTTTATAAAATGATTATATCTAGAAAAATACGGAATAAATATCTCAGGTTGTTGATTTCGAATTTCAGTTTAAAAAAATGCTTACCTTTCGTAATTAAAATATTTTAATATCATGAGGTTATTACTTATTCTCTTCACCTTATTATCACTGACTTCCTGCAGTAAACGAAAAATTGATTTACTGGTATTTAATGCGACTATCTATACCGTGGATAGTGCTTTTTCCACTGCTGAAGCCATGGCGGTCAATGAGGGTAAAATAATTGATTTAGGTGATTATCCTATTTTAAAGGAGAAATATAATGCCAAAAAAAATCTGGATGCTCACGGCAAGGTTATCTTACCCGGACTGATTGATGCACATGCACACTTTGCGGGTTATGGACAGAGTTTGGAACGAATCAATTTGTTTGGCACAAAAAGTTGGGATGAAGTCGTCGTGCTTACCAAAAAATTTGCTGACAATCATGATAATGAATGGATATTGGGCAGGGGATGGGATCAAAATACCTGGAAGGATAAAGTATTCCCGACAAATGATGAATTAAACAAGTTGTTTCCTGACAGGCCGGTGTTGCTCACTCGTGTAGATGCTCATGCCGCCATAGCCAATGATAAGGCGTTATCACTTGCCGGAATAAATATCAATACCAAGCTGAACGGAGGAGAAATTTTAAAACAGGGAGGGAAATTAACAGGGGTTTTGATTGACAATGCCGTTGATCTGGTACATAAAGTCATTCCTTCTGAGACATCCGAACAGATTTGTAAACAACTGCTCTCTGCACAAAAAAACTGTTTTTCCGTAGGATTAACCACTATTGATGATTGCGGATTAGATTTTGAAGTCGTAAACCTTATTGATTCTCTTCAAAAAAGCGGTAACTTAAAAATGAGGCTCTATGTAATGCTCAGTGATCTACCCAAAAACTATGATTATCTTTTTAAAAAAGGTAAGATCAAAACAGAAAGGCTTAATGTCAGAAGTTTTAAGGTGTTTTCAGATGGGGCACTTGGGTCGAGAGGTGCATGTCTACTGCATCCTTATGCAGATAAGAAAGACTGGACCGGCTTTTTATTAAGTTCTAAAGAGCATTTTGACTCAGTAGCCAACATTATATACAATCATGGATTTCAGATGTGTACACATGCAATCGGGGATTCAAGTAACCGGGTTATTCTTAAGATCTACGCAAAGTATTTAAAAGGTAAAAATGATTTAAGGTGGCGGATAGAGCATGCTCAAGTGGTGGATAAAGCAGATTTTCATATGTTTAAGGATTACAATATTATCCCTTCGGTACAGCCGACCCATGCGACCTCTGATATGTACTGGGCAGAAAAGAGATTAGGCAAGGAAAGAATTCAAAACGCCTATGCCAATGAAACACTTTTAGAACAAAATGGCTGGTTGCCACTCGGGACTGACTTTCCGGTAGAGGATATTTCGCCCTTTAAAACCTTTTATGCGGCTACTGCCCGACAGGATGCCTCGGGATGGCCGGAGGGAGGATTTCAACCGGAGAATGCATTGTCGCGCGAGGATGCGCTGAGGGGGATGACCATCTGGGCTGCCAAGAGTAATTTTGAAGAAGCAGAAAAGGGAAGTTTGGAAAAAGGGAAGCTGGCAGACTTTATCATCATTGACAGGGACCTGATAAAAGTCGGCAAAAAAGAAATTTTGGGCACAAAGGTTTTAAAAACCTATGTAAATGGCGAAAAAGTATTTGATGCCATGGATAAATAATTACGGAATATGCTGTGATTTTTCCTGATTCCAATTAGCTGTATTTTAGACTTGGATGCTGCATTTTATTACTTTAGTTCCGATTGGATAACAATAACTTTCCCCGGAGTGTTCTCCAGATGAGCATACCTGCCAATGATGGCAGCAATATCATCCGGCTTTTCCCATTTGCTATAATCAGCTCCGGGCATATCCTGTCGGTTCTGAGGCGTATCAATGATGGAAGGAACCAGCACAAAAGCTGTGAGTTTACTGTCTTTAGAATTAGCATTTATTATCCCTGCCAAATGAAACAATAAAGATTTTGCCAAAGAATAAGCAACCACACCTGTTCCTTTCTGAGCGTCCAGACCCTGTGTTGAGCCTACAAAAAATAATTTTCCACCTCCCGTTTCCACCATCCAGTCATGAAGATGAGATGCTATATTCCATGCAGTTAAAAAGTTAAGCCTGAATTGTCCTTCAAGCTTTTCAATACTAGTATTAGAAATATTCCCCATTGTAAAACCTCCGGCCGTCATAACAACCAAGCTTATCCGGCTAAAATCCATTTTAAGCCGATCTATACATGATACCACTGCCGCCTCATCCAGTAAGTTCACGGCGTACTCCAAATAATTTTCATGTAAATCAATAGATTGTCGCTTAGAGTGGACCAAACCAATAACTTTATCGCCTTGGTTCAGGAAGAAATTAACAATTGCCGAACCAAGATTCCCCGAAGCACCGGTGACTAAAACAACTTGCTGTTCCATATCAGTATTTTTTATAATAAATTTCAGAAATTAATCATCAAAAGAAGAAAAGTTAAGTAAGTTGGAAAAAACTCACACTTTTGAAGGTTTTGAATGAAAATAAAATAATTTCATCCTTGTAAACAATACAAAATTACCTCCTGTTTAACAAGAACTAATTTACACATTTCTATTGAAAAATAAAAATATTTCCTGCCTTTCGGACCATTGAAGTATTAAAATTGTCCGATCAATAATTTATAGGGAGCAGGTCGATGTTTTATGAAGCTATAACAAAATTTTTCCGTAATGTTTTCCTTTTCCAGGTGATGATTATGCCGGTAACAGTGTTCTGCGAGATATTCGTCCAGATACATGACTCTGCCATACCTGCCGTAAATACTTTCTCTCATAACCCTGCTTACACGACTACATAGCGATTGGTCAATTTTTTCATGACAAGACTGATGCTTACTGATTATTTTCTTTAATGGTGCGCAGGCTTTAAGGCTGGCTTGGGTGTCGATATAATTGGTCGTAACTGCTTTCAGGCCGGAAATGGTTTTACGAGTTATATTCCTGGCGAATATTTTTGCAGCTCCCTTGCCTTTCTTTTCCACCCCAACGACATATGTAGCCATGACTTTGTTTTTCTTTCCATCTTTCTGATGGATGAGTTGATGTATCGTAGCATTAACCAGATGAACATCATCTTCCAAAGTTGCAAGCAGATCTTTCATTACATGCATCACTTTCATGTGGAAGAGCCAAGCTGTCTTCTGACTCAGACCGGTATATTTGGCTAGTAAGGTTGAAGGGCAGCTTTTCTTATCTGTGACCAACATCCGGATCATAAAGAATGCCTTGACGAGTGGAAACCGCATTCCCTGGAAAGCTGTACCTGCCTTGATACTCTCTATTTTACGGCAACGTGTACATTGTCTGTCTCCTTTTCTACTTCCCCTGCAGTATTTTTTATGTCCGCATTGACGGCAAGTGAAGCCTGAATGCCATTTTATTTCTTCAATAAAGGCGAGACATTCCTCCTCAGTGTCAAATTTACGGTCTGTGAATC
The DNA here is from genome assembly GCA_024103005.1 of Saprospiraceae bacterium. Lineage (GTDB taxonomy): Bacteria > Bacteroidota > Bacteroidia > Chitinophagales > Saprospiraceae > Parvibacillus. The sequence goes on along the minus strand of JAGFJA010000039.1, from coordinate 127,732 downwards.
TAAACAGGGATGGAAATGATTGTGCTTTCATAGTTATGGTGATTTATAGGGTGAAAGATTAAATATTGGAACGAAGATAGGGAATATTGTGTGGAAATGGATAGGGGATGAGGAGATTTTTGGAGGAATTTTTAAGTAGGTAGATGTTTAATAAGTCATTTATACTGAATTTCAGTTGTTTATAAAAATATTATTTCAAAAATTAAAAATTCTTTCAGTAAAATGAAATAAAGATTCAGTCATATCAATGTACTGAGTTATTAATCATCTACCTACTTTTAGGCAAATCCTATCCATCCTCACTCAAATCAAAATCATTCAAAAATCCTGTATGGAAATTACCCGCAATAAAATTCGAATCCCTTAACAATCTCTGATGAAATGGTACAGTCGTCTTTATCCCCTCAACAATAAACTCATCCAACGCCCGCTGCATCTTAAGTATTACCTCTTCCCTGGTCTGTGCCTTACAAATAATCTTTGCTATCATAGAATCATAATAGGGCGGAACCGTATATCCTGCATACACATGGGTATCTACCCTCACCCCATGACCCTTCGAACTATGGAAAGAGGTTATTTTTCCGGGATTAGGTCTGAAATCATGGAAAGGGTCTTCTGCATTAATCCTACACTCCATAGCACACAAGGCCGGTATATATGATTTACCGGAAATAGGTATTCCTGCAGCTACCTTTATCTGTTCCTTTATCAAATCATGATCTATTACCTCTTCAGTCACCGGATGCTCTACTTGAATCCTGGTGTTCATCTCCATAAAATAAAACTTACGGTGCTTATCCACTAAGAATTCAACGGTACCGACTCCCTCATAATTAATTGCCTGCCCTGCCTTGATTGCTGCATTACCCATCTCTTCTCTCAACTCGGGAGTCATAAATGGCGATGGACTCTCTTCCACAAGCTTCTGGTGGCGGCGCTGAATAGAACAGTCTCTTTCTGACAAATGCGCTACTCGCCCAAACTGATCTCCTATTATTTGAAATTCTATATGTCGCGGTTCTTCGATGTATTTTTCAATATAAATACCGTCATTGGCAAATGCACTTCTAGCCTCATTACGAGCCAGATCCCAATTATGTTCAAACTCTTCCTCATTCCAAATAATCCGCATCCCTTTTCCTCCGCCTCCGGCAGTTGCCTTGATAATAACCGGATACCCTATCTTTTTACTGAGCTTCTTTCCGGTGGTCACATCCGGTACAAGTCCATCCGATCCCGGCACCACAGGAACTCCGGCAGAAATCATCGTTTCCTTGGCTGTAACCTTATCTCCCATCTTTCGAATCTGATCAGGTGTCGGACCAATAAACTTAATGCCATATTGAGTACATACTTCAGCAAAATCAGCATTCTCTGCTAAAAAGCCATATCCCGGATGCACTGCATCCACATTGGTGATTTCAGCTGCCGCCATTATCCGGGGTATATTAAGATAAGAATCCTTTGAGGCAGCCGGGCCGATACATACAGCCTCATCCGCAAAGCGTACATGCAAACTCTCTCTATCAGCGGTGGAATATACAGCAACTGTCTTAATACCCATTTCCTTACAGGTACGAATTATCCGCAGTGCAATCTCTCCTCTGTTGGCAATCAATATTTTGTTAAACATAAAATTAAATCAATTGATGAATAAAGTAATACCAACCCTCACAGGTCGCAATACAAAATTATTCCACTAAAAATAATACCTGATCATATTCCACAGGAGAGGCATCTTCCACCATTATCTTTACAATTGTTCCTGAAACTTCAGACTCAATTTCATTAAACAGTTTCATTGCTTCTACAATGCACACAACTGTTCCCGCAGATATCGAATCTCCCGGCTTAACATATGGCGGCTTATCTGGTCCCGCTGATCTGTAAAATGTACCTACCATAGGTGAACGAATCTCCTTTAAATTACCTGATTTGACTTCTGCCGGTTTTTCAGTTTCTGTTTTCGCAGGTGATGGAGTGGCAGCAGGTGCAGTCTGTACTCCGGGCTGAGCAGCTACCGGCACTGACGAATACACTACGGATCCTCCTTTGTTTTCAGCATAATGCCGGGTCCTGATAGTCACTTCTGAATCTGAATCTTTCACTTTTACTTCAGCCAGATCTGACTTGGATACCTGACGAATCAACTCTTGAATTTCTTTATAAGTCATAACAATTGATTGGTTTATACATTTTAAAATTGATGTATTATTTTGCTCTCTCGATGTAGTTTCCTGTGAGCGTCTCTATCTTGATTACGTCTCCTTCATTTATGAATAAAGGAACCTTAATGACTGCACCGGTTTCGATAGTGGCCGGCTTACTGGCATTGGTAGCAGTATCCCCCTTAGCTCCAGGTTCTGAATAAGTCACCAGCACATTAATATATTGAGGCAACTCCACCCTCAAAGGTATCTCTTTTTCTGCATGATAAAGGATATCCACATCCATTCCTTCTTTCAAAAACTGAGGGCTATCAACCATATCCTCAGAAATGGCTATTTGCTCATAAGATTCATTGTCCATAAGATTTAGACCTGAATCATCTTTATATAAAAACTGAAACTTCCTTCGCTCTACCCTTACTATATCAATTTTGTGTCCGGAAGGCCAGGTATTTTCTATTGTCTTGCCGGTGGTCATGCTTTTCATTGTTGTTCTGACAAAAGCTGCACCCCTGGCTGGTTTAACGTGTTGAAAATCTGTCACAACAAATATATCATTATTGTAATCCATACATAGTCCCTTTCTGATATCTCCTGTATCTGCCATAAATTAATTTTTTGGTTTAGGGCGCAAAGCTATAAAATTATAACTTTTTTACCATTCATTCATAAAAAAAAGGCTTTATCTGCATTTTTTAATGTCATACATCCAATAACTCCTACTGAACGCCATCAATCACCAATACCTGCCTGGCTTCGTAAACATGCTGAAGATGATCTTTCCACTACACTTAATAAATGACCTTGTTATTTTACATGTTTTTTTAAGACTAATTCAGATTTTGCACCTCTTAAATTCAATATATTATCTTTATAAGCATCAATACCAAACCGCTCATCTCCTATTCTTCCATCAACTTTATAATATATCACGACAGAATCCATGTTGGAGGCCCACGAATACCCATCTAATGGAATCAATGTCTTTTCTAATTTGGAAATACTTTTATCGGCATTAAAAAAGAGGTATTTGGCCGCATGTAAAGGTACTTTTATCGACCCTTTTTGTTTCATTATCTCCCACAGGCCCATCATAGATAAGCTGTTTTTCACCTTCTGCACAGGTGCTTCTGGCTGTACCTTCGGTTTTTCGGCAGTCGTATCCAATAAATTAAGATCAGCCAGTTCCTGTCGTCCTTTTTCGTTAGTCGAGACAAAGACTTTCAAAAATTTCACAGGGAAGGGTTGAGGTGATTTCTGAGGTTTGATCAGGGACATCATAAACACAAGGGTATCCTTACTCCAAGTGCCCTCCACATCCAGCTCCACTTTGTGTAAAGTATCTACAGCAGTAGCATGTAAGACATTTTCCTCCAATTTTCCATTTATTATAAAATTGGCATTTTTATCAAAAATAGTTCCATTAACTATATTATCATGAGTATTGTCCAGGTACATGCTGATACTTTTTCCCTGAATCTTACCGACATAAGTACCGGTTATATCCTTCTTAGTTCCTTGATTGCACCCAGTCAATAAGGTTAAAATCAAAAGGATGCAGATAAATGCTTTTTTCAACATGAAAAAGATTTAGTGTTAAAGTAGATTTTTCTTAATATGAAAATGTACTAATTATCAGGAATGACAAACTGACCAAAAGCAATATATTTACCCTCTTTTATCCTGAGTATATAGAAACCCTTCGGCATTTTACGCATATCAAACTGATATTTACCATCCCGGTTTTTGTCCATTTTCAAACTCTGAATTACAGAGCCATCGGATGATATTATATCCAGTTGAAAATTATTATTTTCTGATTTTCCTTCATAATTAAATGTGCAATAATTTACACCCGGATTGGGATATATCAATACTGAAAATTTTCCGGATACCTCCTTTATCCTGAGTATTCCGGAAAGATCAATGTCGGTCACGGATGCATTAAGAGGTCCGGCAAGTGTAGCCAGGGTCGCGATTCCGGCCTTAACCACCTTGGTCATAAAGTCGAAATTCAACTTATCTACCTTATCATTCGGCGTATGGTAATAGGTATTTCGGGTCTCGGCGCCATCTGTTATCATCAGTGCCTGATATCCCTTATCCCAAAAAGGTGCGTGATCACTCCTCCTGAAAATAGGCGCCATCTCACCGTTGCCGGGAATAGGCAAACTGATAACCTTTAAATCGGGAACATACTGTGCTGAGGCACTATTCCACATATTATAAAGTTCGGACGACTTGATATTTCCACAATTTAGAATAAAATCACCCCGATTCTGATTTTGTATTACCTGCGTAGTCTGAGCCGGAAATAACAACTCCATTCCGGCCGGTAAGGTCTGTGTATTTGGCTGATCTGAATAATATCCGATTAGTTCATAATTTATAAGCCCTAGGATGTTCTGATCAGATTCGATTCCGTTTAAGATATAATTAATACTACCGATGAGCCCCAGCTCTTCATTTCCAAATGAGGTAAATTGAAGGTTGTTTTCAAAATAATAATTACTCATCACCCTTATTGCTTCCAAAACACCGGCCAGTCCGGTTCCGTTATCATCTGCCCCCGGAGAAAACTCCGCCGAATCATAGTGGGCATTTATCAGACAAAGATTCTGATTGTTCAACCCCTCATGCCGACCTATCAAGTTTGGGAAATCGATGTTATTATATTTAAAAAATTGGTGACCGATGTGCAATCCTTTTTGCATCATAAACCGATCTACATATTCGGCTGTGTAAATAAGATGGCCGGGATTGGAAACATAATGTCTTACTCCTACAATAGAATCCAAATAACTCTTCAAAGAATCCTCTGAAACTTGATCTACCATTGATTGGATAGAAGGTATATGCCGGTCATAAACAAATAATCTGAATTGAGCCTGTCGTATATCAAGAGAAGAAGGCCACTGGTATTGGATGGTTTTATTTCCTCCGACATTGATTCCTTCTCCTACATCTCCGGTAGCTTCTTCTAGGTTAAGGAAGGCACCATTTCCGGTTTTCTGCTGCAAAACTACTGTTGCTGCATCTCCTTCACTATCATCCATTCGATATTGAATAGTAAGTATCCGATTGCTTTCATCTACTGTGGTCACCAATGCCGAAGCATGTGGTGGCAGATTTTGAGCAGAAAGAGCCATGCTAAGCAAAGATGCAAACACCGATATCAACTGCCTTTTCATAAATATCAATTTAGATGACAAATCTATTGAAAATATTATAATAATATCGAGCAAAGGGGTCTTTATCTCTATTGCTTGATTTAAAACAACGGACTAGAAAGGCATTACCCGGAGGCCGGCTCGATCCCGCAACAAATATCCTTTTGCCTTCAATAACTTAATTCCGATTATGGAAATAAACGTCCGTATCTTCTGGGAAATGGTATGGTTTCTCGCATATGGTCCAAGCCGCAGACCCACCTTACAACACGCTCCAGACCTAACCCAAATCCCGCATGAGGTATAGACCCGAATCTCCTCAGATCCAGGTACCATTCAAATGCTTCCATTGGCAGATTGTGTTCTTTTATTTTACGGAGGAGTACATTGAGGTCGTTTTCACGCTCAGACCCACCGATGATCTCACCATAACCATCAGGAGCCAGCAAATCAACTCCCTTGACAAGGTCAGGATTTCCTTCAACCTCCTTCATATAAAAGGACTTAATCTTGGCAGGCCAGTTATATACCATTACCGGAGCATCGAACACTCTTGTAAGCACCGTTTCATCGCTGTTTCCGAAATCATTGTCATCGCTGAAGTTGCGTGCAGACTCTATCCATTTCGGAATATTTCTGGTTTTTTCAGTCAAAACTTCAGCCTCCTTACGCAGCTGGAGTATCTTACCTTCATGGAAACGACGCTCGCCCTTTGAGCTGGTTTTAATTTTTTCTTCTCTTTCGGCAATTTCGTTGAGTACTCTTTCAAGGTCGGACTTAGCCTGCGCAAGATCTTCCTCCTGGACTTTCAATGCATTCTTTCCATTAACTTCCAGTTCACCCCTCAAAATTTTTGCAGCATCAGCATGGGTAACTCTCGGGAAGGGCTGAAACACATTTTTTAGCCTATCCACATCTCTTTCAAGTATTTCCAGCTGCTGAGGACAATTTTCTATCACCTGACGAACGACATATTTAATAAATGCTTCTATGACCTGCATATCATCTTCCAAATCATAAAAGGCCATTTCGGGTTCGATCATCCAGAATTCAGACAAGTGTCGCGGCGTATCGGATTTTTCAGCCCTGAAGGTAGGACCAAAGGTGTACACCTTTCCCATTGCCATGGCGATGGCTTCGGCATACAACTGACCTGATTGCGACAAATAGGCAGAGTGACCGAAAAAGTCTGTTTCAAATAATGTAGTTGTACCTTCTACTACGTTCCCAGTAAATATAGGCGCATCCATCTGCACAAATCCTTCTTTTTGAAAAAATCCATGTATTGCCATGATAATCTCATTACGAATGGACATAATTGCCCATTGTTTTCGGGATCTAAGCCAGAGATGCCTGTTGTTGGACAGGAAGGTCACACCGTGTTCTTTATTGGAGATCGGATATTCTTCAGCAATATGGATGACACCGGCATCAGTAGCCTGAACCTCATATCCTCCTATCTGCTTTTCATCTTTAACTACCGTACCTTCAACCCAGAAAGCACTTTCCTGGGTAAGAGAAGCAATAGCAGCAAATGCTTCAGAAGAAACAGCATCCTGGCTGACAACAACCTGACAAAAACCCGTACCATCACGCATCAAAACAAAATATATTCCCTTGCCTGAACGAATATTGGAAGCCCATCCCTTCAGTACAACTTTCTTATCTACATTGTCTTTCAGTGACTTAATATAAAAATCTACCATAATATGATAATATTTTGAGGCTGCAAAAGTAAGGTTTTTATATCATAGAAATCAAGAGTTAAACCTTTAATCCTAAAATTATACTGCCTGCCATTGATTTTTAATCAGGCAAATGACTCCGGATCAATCATTCATCAAAAAAAAGTTAAACATTCATCTTACGCTTATATGCCTTGAAAAGTGACTCACAAAAACACTCACTCCAAATCGAAACATTATAATCTATATATTTATGAAATTAGATATGTCCGCCTTAAATGTGCTTCAAATATTGATAAAAATTGAAATAATTCAAGAAAATTTGAGCAAAGCCAATACAACTTAACAATTTTTTTGGTTATGTTTTTTTTGAAATAATATTTTAGTGAATCATATTTTTTGTGAATTTTATTATCGAAACTTGATAAAAAATCATACTTTTTGATATTTATTGTCCTAGTTCAATAAATATTACAACTTTTTGTATGTATCTTATGTGCCATAAGTGTGTGTTAAGATCGCAAAGATCTTTTTTTGATAAAGGATTGGGTGCTCACCCGGTCCTTTATTTTTTTTAAAACTCCTTAATTTTTCTCACTTATCTTTGTTTATTCGATAGTTAAAATCAATACTCTGAATTATATTCTTAAAGTTAAATTTTAAATATTAACCTTGAAATATTTCAATTTTTCAATCTTTAAATTTTAATAAAATGATTTCTACCAAGGCTTATGCTGCAATGTCGCCTTCAACTCCACTCGTTCCATGGACACTTGAACGCCGGCAACCGGGCACATATGATGTGCAGATTGAAATATTATTCTGCGGTGTATGCCATTCTGACCTTCATACTGCCAAAAATGAATGGAATGGTTCTATCTACCCTGTTGTACCCGGCCACGAAATTGTCGGAAAGGTTCTGGCTGTAGGAGAAGGAGTTTTAAAGTATCAGACGGGAGATCTTGTGGGAGTAGGATGTATGGTTGACTCATGTCAGCACTGTGATAGCTGTAAAGAAGGTCTGGAGCAATATTGTGAAGAAGGTTCAACTGCCACCTATAATAGTAAATTAAGAGACAACAGCGGAATATCCTATGGTGGATATAGCGGTATGATTACAGTCAGAGAAGACTTTGTCCTGCGCATTCCCGACAATTTGCCTCTGGAAGGAGTCGCTCCCCTTTTATGCGCCGGCATTACGACATACTCTCCCTTGCGTCATTGGAAGGCAGGAAAAGGCATGAAGGTCGGTGTTGTTGGTCTGGGTGGGCTGGGACACATGGCAGTTAAACTGGCAGTTGCAATGGGTTGTGAAGTTACCCTAATCAGCCGCAGTCCTTCCAAAGAAGCTGATATGAAACAGTTAGGTGGTCATCACTTCATCCTTAGCACCGATCACAATCAGATGAAGAAGGCTAAAAATAATTTTGATTTAATCCTCGATACGGTTTCTGCCATACACGATTACAATGATTATCTGCATCTGGTGAAACGCGATGGCACCATGGTTTGCCTTGGCGGACCGCCCACCGGACCGGGTATTGAATCTTTTAATCTGATCGGCAAAAGAAGGTCCTTAGCCGGATCGCTGATTGGCGGCATTGCCGAAACTCAGGAGATGCTTGACTTTTGCGCCGCTCACCAGATCGTCAGCGAGGTGGAAGTAATTGATATGGATTATATCAATGAAGCCTATACCAGAATGCTGAAAGGTGATGTCAGATATCGCTTTGTCATTGATATGGCCAGTCTAGAGAAATAATATATTGTCCAAATTAATTTCTTTTGCGAACCGTCTGTAACAAAGCTCTTATTTTATTACCTTCTTGTTTCCAGATGATGGACATCCAGAGTCCCATGGCAATTGTCGAACATGTCAGAATGACGTACACCGGCAGCCCCAGGATTCTTAAATACCATACCCCTAGTTGTAATAATACGGCTACAACCAGCCAAAGCATCATCGTACCGGTAGCATAAGGTACGGCCATGTGCTTTTTACCCAAAAAATAGCATATCAGCGTCATCGAAAAATAACATATCAAAGTCGCAAATGCTGAACCGATGTAGCCCAATATGGGTATTAACATCCAGTTGAAATATAGAGTCAGAACAGCTCCGGTAATAGCAATGGCAGCTCCGGTAAGTGTCCGGTCCTTCAGCCTGTACCAAATAGAAACATTGAAATATAAGCCATTAAAAACATTTGCCAGTAAAAGCACAGGCACTACCTTGAGTCCCTCAAAGTATTTAGGGCCAATGAAAAATTTAAATAAATCGATATAAAGACTCACTACAAGAAAGCCGAATATACTAAAAATTAAATAATACTTGGTCACGTCCGCATAAGTTTTCACCGAGTCCTTCGAATTGGACTCTCTGAAAAAAAATGGCTCCGCCGCATATCTGAATGCTTGAGTAAATAATGCAATGAGGGTAGCAAGCCGATAATTGGCTCCATACACACCTAATTGAGCTTCATTCTGTACCATAGAACCGGTCAGAAACCACTTTAGAATGATACGACCAAACATCTCATTAAACATGGCAACCAGGCTGACTATAATTAAAGGCCACGAATAATCCATCATCTTCTTCCACAATGACCAATCCATAGTGCCTTTTATTTTCAAATGTTTTCGAAGTAAAATCAAAGCAGAAAAAGATCCGAAAACCTGACTCAAAAAGATATATGCAATAATGCTTTCCGGCCTAAACCAGAATGTCACCATAGCAAAACCCTTATTATACAAATAAGGACAAATCACCACAAAAAATATATTGAAACTGACATTGACCAGAATGTTAATAATACGGATTTTGGCAAACTGCTTTGCCTTGCCTTCAAATCTGAGTTTGGAAAGAGGCAGTTCACATAGAGCATCGATTGTCATAATAATCGCCAAAAGCCTGAAATATATGCCCTCACCCGGGTAATCCAGCGCAGGAGCAATGACCGGAGCCAGCAAAAACAATAAAATGCCCAGAAAAACAGAAAACATTACAACTGTAAACACAGCATTCCGATATGAGGAATCCTGTGTTTCCTTATCTTTTCCAAAACGGAAATAGGCAGCTTCCATCCTGCAGGTAAAAAGTATTAAAAAAATAGCCGTATATGCCATCAATTCGGTCAAATGGCCCATCTTAGCCTTATCTATAATGACAGAATAGGTATAAATCGGCGTCAGAAAAAAGTTGATAAAGCGCCCGAAGATGCTGCTTATACCATAATAAATGGTCTCCCCTGCCAATTTTTTCATGTTGGACATAAGGCAAAGTTAGCAGGTTTCAGGAGTTGAAATAAATTTTTTTTACAGGGAAATGGACAGCCGAGCCTATATATGAATAATTAACTGCAGGGGCACAATTTACAAGTCAATACGGCAATATCATCCGGAAAGTTGTCTGATGAATTAAAGGTTTCAAGTTCTTGCAGCAGGCTTGTGTTAAAGGCTTTTACATGCAAGCTGCAGTTATTTTCCACAAATCTAAACAGAATCTCATCCTCAAAGGAACAGCCGTTTTGATCCACCAGATCGGTAATACCATCCGTATAAAGGACAAGGGTTGAATTTGGTTGGATAATCAAGTTAGTAATTCCGGGCATTGGCAACTCTTCAACTGCACCCAGCAGGGTTGTACCCTGATCCAGAAAATACATCTTTCCGCCCATAAACAGAACAGGTGGCACATGACCGGCGTTGATATACTGCATTTCCCGGGTCCTGCTATTATAAACTGCGATGAAGAAAGTAATGATTTTTTCACTATTGGTGATGTGTACCACCGCCTTATTCAGTTCACACACCAGTTTATCCAGACTGATTTTGGACTTAATAACCTGGTGGAGGATAGCCTGAAAATTGGCCATGAGCATAGCGGCTGCAACGCCCTTGCCCGATACGTCTGCGATACAAAAAGCGGTTCTTTCCTCATCGATTTTGATACAATCCAGATAATCTCCGCCGATATTCCACAGTGGCCGATAAATAGACGACACTTCAAAGCTTTGACTTTCCGGCCATTTGTCAGGAATCAGCATCCGCTGTACCTCTGTCGCAAGCTTAATTTCATTATTGAATTTTTCCTGTTGCAATTGCCGGTTAAAAAGCCTCTTATTCTCTATAGCGACTGCAATAATATTGGCCAAAGTAGCCACAAAATCATAATTGTCCTGTTCCTTCAACTTGTCATTAAAATGTCCAAGGAGGACATAAGCGATAGGCGTCTCTTTATGGCGGACAGGGATGATGTATTCCAAATCCGTCAATTCTCTTTTATCTTTCTTATTCAAAAATTCCGGTTGGATATAAGGCATCAATATACTTTCAAAATCCACATCCGGAAGTGTATCATAACCGATATTTGATTTTATACACCATTGACCATCATCATCCTTAAACAGGAGAAGCATCCGGTCAACTCCCATTTGAATCCTCAAATAATTATGAAATCGAAGGTATAGCGTCTCAGCCGGAGCATTTTCGTTGATTTCACGGGTTATCTGTGACAGGGCATTGACCTGAATTTCTTTATAGTAGAGCTTTTCTTCAAGCTTTCTAACCTTACTCCGGTATGTAAATACGTCGTCAACCATGAATCAGGTCTGTGTATTGGATTTGACATCAAAGATATCTCTTACTCCGTTTCCAACCAAGTTAAATGCCAAAACTAATAATAATAAAACGACCACCGGTGTAATGGCAAGAAATGGCTTATTGCTCAAAATAAAACCATAATTTTCACTCAATATCGAGCCTAATGAAGGTGTCGGTGGCTGTATTCCAAATCCGAGGTAACTCAAGCCGCTCTCCACGATAATCGCTGATGCAAAATTGGATACGGCAATAACAATCAACGGCCCGAGCATATTAGGCAAGATGTGTCGCCATAAAATCCTCGGCGTCTTCATCCCCATTGAACGAACAGACTCGACGTATTTTTCTTTTTTGAGTGCCAAAACCTGACCTCTTACCAGTCTCGCTGTATCAACCCACATCGTCAGCCCTACTGCTATAAAAATATTTTGTATTCCCCTTCCCGACACCAAAACTATTGCAAATACCAGTATCAGAGTCGGAATGCTCCAGAAAACATTCATGATATAACTCAATACATCATCCACCTTTCCGCCAAAATATCCGCTCACCATCCCTATGACTGTTCCGATGGTAATCGATATTAGCACAGCCAGCAAACCAACAAACAGGCTGTATCGGATTCCAAGTACAATCCTGTCCATCAGAGATCGGCCAAATAAGTCCGTTCCAAGCCAGAATGTCCTCTCCTCGATACCCTGTTTTTTAAGCTGGTCATCCACTTCAGTCCGAGCCAATTCCTTCAGTCTTCCATCATCTAATGTAACCTGATAGCCTTGTCCATGCTGAACAACATCTATCACCCGATTGCCCAATAACCATTGTGCTTTATGCACCGTTACAGGGGCAATTTTATTCACCGGAGTATCACCATCATAGGGACGATAAGTAAGACTATCCTTGCTTATCGCATATTGGCTCACCGGAACATAGTAAAAATTATTGGGTTTACCGTTTAATAGAAATTTAATAAATCCGGGATTTTCCACCTGATGCGGCTTTGGGAATGCGATCAAAGTCACTTTAAATCCGGGCCTTTTCAATCCGATTCCGGTAATTTGTTCATTAATATCAGGCGTCTTGTCGCCTGTAATTAAATAAGCAAATAAGGCAAGAAACACACATAAGACGATGAATCCTAAGGCAATCGTCCTTGGTTTTTGGCGAATAAATTGTCTGAATAAGCCCGGTCGACCCGACATACTAATTATTTGAAAGGTAAAATAACGAATAAATCAGCAATCCGAATAGATTAAATCACTTCTGACAACGAGTTTTGCCCCAAATCAGAACCTTACAAATTATTCATTATCTCATTTAAGTTGTCCTCATTGGTCAGTCCCATCTTTTTCCTCAGCCTGTATCTGCTGCCCTCTACTCCCCTGATAGAAATATTTGTAAGTACTGCGATGTCCTTCGTCGAAAGATTCATTCGGAGGTAGGCAGCGAGTTTGTGATCATGTGGTGTCAGATTAGGGTATTTTTCCTTTAACCGAAGGATAAAGTTCTGGTTTACTTCATTAAAATAATGCGTAAATCTCTGCCAGTCTTCATCCAAAACTTTCTCCTGCTTGACTCTTCGAAATAATCGGGTCAGATTATTGGCAACTTCAGCCGAACTGAGTTTTTCTTTTTGCAGGACTTTTAGTTCTTCTTCAAGAGTAGTTATAAAGTCTTTCTTATGTGCCAGTTGCATGGCAATGGATGCCAGTTCAGAGTTCTTAAATTGAATATCTCTTTGCAACTGTTCGTTCTTAAGTCGCATCAACTCTTCCTCAGTCTGGGCTACCCGATCAGCCTGCCTTGACACTACTTCCCTGTGATGTTGCGCCATCTGCAATTTTTCCGTCTTATACCTCCTGCTCTGAAATAAAAACAAACCGGTAATCAGCACTATAAAAAGGAGGAAAACCAACGACCTGAACCAAAATGAATTATACCAAGCAGGTGTGATTTCGAAATGAAAAAAACAGGGATTGGTCTGCACTTTATCTCCTATTCTTGTCTCAACTTTTAACTTGTAACTACCTGCACTCAGGTTATTATATGTTACAAATGATTCACTCGTCCATGGAACGGTATTTTTCCCTGAACCATACAAGGTATATCTATATTCAATCGGCTTATTGCTATAGCTAAAACAACTGATATCAAATCTCAAGTTATTCTCTTTGTAAGTCAAAATCAGAGGACTACCGGAATTATACTTTAAAAAATCCGCTTCAATACCGCTGAAAATGACGGAATCCTTATTATTCAAAATCGACAGTTTGCCTACAGAAGTCTGACAGGTGGGATCATCCATAAGTTTTCTCTTATCAAACAAAAGAAAACCTGACTCACAATTGAAGATAAACTCATTTTCAGATACGGGAAATACCTTTTCAAAGCCACCTGCAAGGCTTTCAGGCAAAGAGGGCAGGATGTAGTGATGGTATTCCATCTTCCAATGATCCTTGCGCGGTTGCAACAAACCGATCTTCAAGCCCTTACGATACCAGATATTCCTGTAAGGATCGGCAAGGAGTAGCTTAACTCCCTTTTCAAAGCCGATAATATTCTCAAGGATTGTGTCATGTTCAAACCTGTCTTTGGCATCATTGTAAACAAAAATACCCCGGGAATTGGAAGTGTAAAGTTTACCCTCTAAGGAAAGTATATAGTTGTCCAGATCTGTTTCCAGACCCTTTGATACCCCGTAGAGTTTTGTTGATATGGAATTATAGGCTCCTGATGTATAAATTTTATAAATTCCCCTATATGGATGAGACATCCACAGTTGGTTGTTATTATATACCACAAGGATTCTGCTTGATTCTCCAAACCCGGGATAGATGGAAGCGTGGTAAGATTTGCCGGTTTTATCAATTTTACCTATACCTTCATAGGCTCCAAACAGAATCTTGCCGGAGCCTGCCGGAATAAACTTCCATACACCCTGGCTCCGGTAAACCGGCAAAAGCCTGTCATCATTAACCAATGACGCCCCTTCATTGTGCCCAAGCCAGAGATTCCCACCAAGAGTATCCAGATTCCAGCAGATATCCTTGCTCCCCGCTACCTCTCTGAATGGATTGTTGTTTAGTGTAAATTGCTTGCCCAGGTTTGCAAAATACAGACCGTTGCTGGTACCTAAGTAAAGTTTATTTTTGAAAATAGCCATCGAATAACCTGTACCGTTGGCAGGCAGGTCAGGAAAAAGGAATCTGTAAGGTGATTTATATTCAATGAAGTCAATACCTGATTCGGTGGTAACCCATAAATTTCCGTCTCTGTCCTCTTTTGCATCGAGCACGGAATTGTTCAATAACCCGGATGCTTTATTCAGAGCAAGTAAAATATGTGCTGCAGTATCTGTAACAAATAAGCCATGTTCGGTAGTGCCTATCAAAATCCTATTATCCGTCAGGCGAGACATCGTAGTAATACGCCCGGTTTTTATAAGAGGCAAAGGACGACAGTTTCTTCCATCACTTACATAAATTCCTGACTTATACGTGGCTATCCATATTTTTCCATTGCTAAGGCGACATACATCGACGATATCATTTTTCAGATTATCAAACAGTTTTGTACTCCGAAATTCACTCCCGTCATACGCAGCATAAGTATTTCCTTCAGTCTGAACATAGATGGTACGATCCAGCATAAACATACTTCGGATGGATTTGCCCGGATAATAGACCCGGAGTTGTTTGCTATCGTAAATAAACACTTCACGGGATGTTTGAAAAAATACTTTTTTGCCATCCGATAGTATATTCCATACATCTGAAAAATTTCTGAACTGTAAAGGTACCTGACCGGTCAGGTCAATATATTGAAGATGCGAACCATTTTTCTGGTCAAAATAGCCGAATTCTCCCTGCCCGCCTATATAAATACGCCTATCCGCATTAGATAAAACCGACCTTGCAATGGTATGATTGTTCAGTGAATATGTTTTCCACGCATTTCCGTTAAAACATAACAAACCAAGATTATTGGCAAATAACATCATACCGTCTTTCCTCTGACTGATCTGCCAGTTTTGAGGTGAGGCCGCATACGTTTTTTTTGTAAAATTCCGGATAGGTGGTGTCCCAAATTCAATATTCTGGGCATACAAGTGGCTGTTTCCGACAATAATAAATACAAGAACAAAACAAAAACACTTGATACTGAACAAGCTAAATAAATTTTTGTCGTATTTGAAAAAAATCACTCGTATTCCATTTAAGTAGTAAAAATATAATAAAATTGAGAATTGTCGTAGTGATGAAGTAGTAAAAAATGTGGAATTACAAGCCTTAATCAATATATTTGTTCCCAACAATGTCTTTATTCAAAATATAAAGGCGAAAAATTGTAACTTATAAAATTTGATGATTTTTTACCATAAAATATAAATGTCGTAATCAATTTAATCTTTAAATATTATTTAGTAACCTATTAAACAACCATGATGTATGAAAAGACTTTTATTCCTTTTGTTGCTTTGGGCAGGCGCAATGCTCCAACTAAATGCTCAGGATAATATAATCCTTGACTTTGAAACCCCTGAAACATCCACCTCATTCAGTTATTTTGACAATGGTGACTGGCCGGATCCCACAACCTCCATTGTCGTCAATCCTGACAAATCAGGCATAAACACCAGTGACAGCGTGCTTTACTTTGTAAGAGGCGTTGGTGGGCAAACATGGGCAGGAGCCTATGGGAATCCGGCACCTACACGACCTATTGACCTCACTACACACAATAGACTAAAATGTAAAGTATGGGCAGAGAAACCCGGAACAGTTCAGTTGAAACTAGAAGGAGGTCCTGCGGGAGAAGCAGATAACTGGGAAAGAGTAATCCCTATACCCGCAACCGGACAATGGGTTGACATGGAATGGGATGTAACGCTTCCGGGTGAAGCAGGTCAAAAAGTACCTGCATTCGGAAAGGTGTATAAAAACATTGTCATCTTTGCCAACTTCTTAGAAGAGACCACTGAAAGAGTTTATCTTTATTTTGACGACTTTGCTACCGGCGAAGGCGAAGCAGCTCAACCCGTCCCTGTCACCTTTGTTCTCAATGCCGCAGGATACAATGGTTCTATTTCTTCTGCAAGTGTTGCCGGAACCTTCAATGGCTGGGATGCTGCAGCCTCTCCTATGACTGAAGTTTCTTCAGGATCAAAACTTTATTCTGTCACTGTCGATGTTCTTCCGGGCGTGATCGAATATAAGTTTGTCCTCAATGGAAATACCTGGGAAGAAGGGTTGAGTCCATTGGACGAATGTATCGTAAACAATAACGGTTTTATCAATCGCAAGGCATCCATCAGTGGAGAAACCAATCTGATCCCTGTATGCTGGAACAGATGTTACAATTGCGGCGAAGATGTAGATATTAATGTTAATATAGGCTTCGGAGCCGCTAATCCACCATCACCGGACGGCGTCTGGATCGCAGGAGGTGCCAAGTTTGAAGCTCCGGGCGGTAAATACAAAATGGAAGACCCGGACGGTGATGGAATATATTCCATTACGATCAACAGAGGTATCGGATTTGCGACTCACTTTACCTTTGCCAATGGAAATTGTCCTGACTATTCATGTAAAGAGCATCTTGACAATCAGGACTGCGGTGATGGAAACAATTACTGGGACCGAAAGATGTTGCCGGTTACACAGGATACTTCTTTTACTGTTTGCTTTGGTGACTGCTCGCAGGCATCATGCGCTGCATCCACTAAGTTTCTGAAAGATGCAGGTTTCTCTATCTCACCTAATCCGGGGGTCAGCCTGATTACATTGAAATTTGACCAGTATCTTCAGGAAAATGGATACATTACTATTTCCGGAATTCTTGGAAACGTAGTTAAAAAAGTAGCTTTCACACCGGGTACACAGTCAGTCAATATTGATATCAATTCACTCACTCCCGGTATATACACCGCATCCTATATTAAAAAAGGCAAGGTAGGTACTAAACTTTTCATAAAAAATTGAGGGATTAGATGATTTCCGGCACCGTCATGGTGCCGGATTTTTATCAAATACTACCTGTTATATTATTTACTCCACATCATTCGATCCCGGGGTAGATTTTATTCTCAATAATATTTTAATACTGAAATATGCCCTATTCTAAAAATACTATAACATCAACCCTCCTGGCATTTATTTTAATGATATTCTGCTATTCAATGGAGGCACAGACTGTAAGTGGACGAGTAACTTCCTCAGAAAGCAACGAACCGTTGGTCGGAGCCTCCATACGAATTCAGAATACAAATCAGGGAACCGTCACTGATGCCGACGGTACATATGTATTATCAGGAGTTCAACCCGGTGACTCACTTATTTATTCATATATTGGATGCATTGAGGTCCGGCTCTCCTATCAGGGCCAATCACAATTAAACATTCAATTATCTTCTGATGACAGATTGTTGGATGAGATGATTGTAGTAGGTTATGGCTCTCAGAAGCGAAGTTCCATCACTGGGGCTGTTTCTATGATTAAGTCTGATGAAATCACTTCCACACCCGCCCTGCGCATAGAGCAGGCACTGCAGGGAAGAATGGCAGGAGTTCAGGTAAGCCAGAGTTCAGGTGCTCCGGGCGCTCCTCTGACGGTAAGAATCCGCGGAACAGGTACCATCAATAACAGCGACCCTCTTTATATTGTAGATGGAGTCCCGGTAGGAGGATTAGATTTTCTCAACCCTTCTGATATTGAATCCGTCAATGTCCTCAAAGATGCCGCATCAGCAGCTATTTATGGCGCTCGCGGCTCCAATGGTGTAGTCCTTATCAAAACTTTCAATGGCAAACGCAATCAGGAAGGTATCGTACAATATAATGCTTATTACGGTATTCAAAATGCATGGAAAAAACCCAGATTACTCAATGCAAGGGAATACGCCATTTTATCTAACGAAGCGCATATAGCTGCCGGAGCTGCCCCCCTTCCGGAATTTGCAAATCCGGATGCCCTGGGGGAAGGTACAGATTGGGTCAGCGCCATCATGCAGTCCGCCCCGATATACGATCACCAGTTGTCCATCTCAGGCGGCAGTGAAAAATCCACCTATGTCATATCCGGTAATTATTTCAATCAGGAAGGTATCATAGGAGGCAAAAAAGCCACATTTGACCGTATCACCGCACGTATCAACACGACTCACCAGGTGAAAAAATGGCTTTTACTGGGAAACACACTAAATTATACCTGGTTAAACAGAGACGGAATCACAGACAACAGTGAATTTAACTCGCCACTCATACGCGCATTGAATATTGATCCGGTAACTCCCATCCGTAAAGCTAACGGCACCTTTGCCTATTCTCCATATACCGATACGGATATCGCTAATCCGGTAAATGCAATCGAACAAACCTTTGATTCCTGGACGACAAACAGGGTCGTAGGAAGTGTATTTGCAGAAGCAGAGCTCTTCAAAGGTCTTAAGGCAAGGTCAACTTACAGTATAGATAATACTTTTGCCAATCAAAGGAGGTTTTATCCAAAATTCGACCTCAGTGTTGATCCTGTTCTAAGCGATGCACCTGCAACAGAAAAGAACCTGGTTAACTCAGTAGGCTTTAACGCAAACAAATGGAGCAATTGGCAATGGGAAAACACTCTGACCTATATATTTACTATCGGAAAAGATCACCACCTCAACGCCCTTGCCGGAACATCTGCTCTGCTCAACAGACACTATTACAACGGAGGTGCCAATACTAATCTTCCATCGAACAAATGGGAAGATGCATATATCAGCAATACGATTGATCCCATTGCCTCCCAATCATCCTATGAAGGTGCGGACGAATCGGCCTTAAACTCATACTTCGGCAGGATAAACTACGATTTCAAAGACACTTACTTTTTTACAGCAACTATGCGGGCTGATGGAAGCTCACGCTTTGGAGCCAACAATCGATGGGGATACTTTCCCTCCTTTTCAGGAAGCTGGATTTTTACCAATGACGGTCTGTTGGATAATTGGCTCGCTTTGGGAAAACTACGTCTTAGTTGGGGTCAAAACGGTAATGACAACATTGGAAACTATGGTTACACTTCTGTAATTAGTTCAGGTCAGAACTATGTCTTCGGGCCCGGTGAAGTAATTACCAATGGAAGTGTCGCCCTTGGAGCATCCAATCCGGATCTCAAATGGGAAACAAGTACACAGACCAACATAGGTCTCGATCTTGACCTCCTGAGTGGAAGGATGCAGGTCATTACAGATTACTTTGTCAAAAAGACCTCAAATATGCTGTATGCCATTCCCGTTTTGAGCACCTCAGGTACGGCAGCACCGGTTCAGAATATCGCCTCTGCCATCAATAAGGGCTGGGAATTGGCTGCTTACCTTAAGTCACGACCGACCTCTGCTTTGCAGTACAATATTGGTGGCAACCTGACATTCATTCATAATGAGGTAACTGATTTGGGCACCGGTGGAGAACCCATTAATACAGGAAGAATACAGTCTGCTAATTCAACGGTAGCAAGGACAGATGTAGGACATCCACTTGCTTCATTTTACGGTTATGTAACTGACGGTATATTCCAGACTCAGGATGAGGTGGCTAATCATGCATTTCAGTCAGAAGGCACCTCTCCCGGTGACATTCGGTTTAAAGACTTGAATCAGGATGGAGTTATTGATGTAAATGACCGTACATACATCGGCAACCCGATACCTAAAATAACTTACGGTCTAAGTGGAAACGCAGCCTATCGCGGATTTGACCTTTCTTTATTCTGGCAGGGCACATACGGAAATGATATCTACAATGGCTCGGTGCGCTATGATTTTACATATGTCAACCGCCCGCAAAGTGCACTCGAAAGATGGACTGGCCCCGGCACATCCAACACTCAACCAAGAGTCAGTCTGAATGATCCCAACCAGAACGCACGGGTTTCAGACAGGTTTGTTGAAGATGGCTCTTATTTGCGACTAAAAAATATACAATTGGGTTATACTTTGCCTTCAAAGCTCATGCAAAAAGTAGCAATCCGCGAATTAAGGTTATACATATCCGCACAAAACTTACTGACATTTACCGGATATTCAGGCATGGATCCTGAAATAGGCGTTGTGGGAAGTCCGCTGGAACTGGGAATTGACAAGGGATTTTATCCTCAATCAAGAATTTGGATGGCAGGTGTAAATCTGAAATTTTAAATAACCAAAAGAATCAATCAACGTGAAAAAGCATATTTATAAGATATTATTCCTCACCACACCTTTTTTATTCTCATGTGGTAAGGATTTTCTGGACAAGAAACCAATTATAGGTGTTACTTCTGACAATTTTTATAAAACAGAAGAAGACGCCATAGCAGCCATTAATGCAGCTTATGCCGCCCTCCAGTTTGAACTGAGCCCTGCCGGGCATTTCAGGTGGTTTTGGGGAGACATCATGTCAGATGACTCTGAAAAAGGTGGTTCGGGAGATAACGATGTAGTAGAATTATATCAATTAGAACATTTTCAGGGACCAGTCAATACAGATTTGCTGGATGCAGAATGGAATGCCGATTATGAGGGTATTTACAGGGCAAATGTTGTACTGGAGAAAGTGCCTTCCATTGAGATGGATGAAGCACTCAAGGCAAGAATACTGGCAGAAGCTAAGTTTATTCGTGCCTGGTTTTATTACAACCTGAATACCATGTTTGGCGGTACTCCTCTGGTAGATAAGGTTTTGGCACCCTCAGAATACAATCTGCCAAGAGCAGATGCTGCAACGATCTGGGCTTTTATTGAGAAAGATCTGCAGGAAGCAATCATTGACCTGCCACTCAAATCACAATATAGCCAGAAGGATCTGGGACGAATCACCAAGGGTGCAGCCAGGTCACTACTCGCAAAAGCTTTTCTTTATCAGCGTAAATATGCAGATGCTCTGGTTCAGACACAGGAAGTTATCCATTCTGGTGAGTATTCACTGGTTCCTGATTACGGTACCATCTTTACGCAGGCAGGTGAAAACAATTCCGAATCTGTCTTTGAAATCCAATATATGAATGCTTCCGGAGGTAACTGGGGTAAAAATGCAGCTAATGAAGGTACATTTACCAATGTGTTTACCCGTGCTAGGGGTCAGTTTGCCGGATACGGGTTTAATATCCCCACTCAGGATTTTGTGGATGAGTTCTTCAAAGAAGGTTTTGAGGATCCCCGCTTAAAATATACTGTTTTCAGACTGGGTGATCAGATGGGTGACAGAGGAATATTTACCCTTGCCAATGCAGGTGATGTCGGATATATCTACCATCCGAGAAAATACTTTTCAAACCTTAGTGAAGATGCACCCTTTGGAGACCCCAATCCAAACGGCGGAAGTAATGACAGGGTAATCAGATATTCTGACGTCCTTCTTATGGACGCAGAAGCAGCCTTTCAGACAGGTAATGAGGACGCTGCCAGGGCTTCTGTCAATATTGTCAGAAAAAGGGTCAACATTGCCGAAGTGACAGCATCCGGACAACAACTTATCGATGCAATTTATCACGAACGACGCGTAGAGCTGGGACTTGAAGGACATCACTTTTTTGACCTTGTAAGAACTGGAAGAGCAGCTAAAGAGCTTGGCCCCTTAGGCTTTAAAGAAGGTATCAACGAAGTATTTCCGATACCGAACAGTCAGATCGTATTGTCAAATGGCGTTCTCAAGCAAAATCCCGGTTATTAATCAAGATTAATCTTAAAATGATGAAAAAAGTTTATTTCATATTTCTTTGGGCACTGGTTGTTATGAGTTGCAACCCCCAATCAGATAAGGATATCACCCTGGGACCGCTGCCTCAGAGTCCTGAATTTTCAGTAGAATTTTTACCGACGGACAGCAATAAAATAGTCGTCACAGACCTTTCTTCCGGGAATTTTATCCGACTATGGACTTTTAGTGAAGGCAGCAGTAAAGGAACATCCAACTTGGTGTCAGATACTATTTTCTTTCCAAAAAAAGGTGATTATACAATTACACTATATATTTCCCAAACAGGAGGAAATGGTACTGCAAGCAATTCAAAAATTGTCCATATATCCAAGGATGCTTCCCTGCCCTGTAGCGGACCCATCAGCCTGCTGACCGGAAATTGCAGCACCGGTGGTAAGTGCTGGAAATTTTCTACAGAGGCAGGAGCGATAACAGTCGGCGAGACCTATGGGGCCTCCAATTGGTATAAATCTCCCGCCAATGGTCTGGTAGCCTCACAGTACGATGACCGGTATTGCTTTGTATTTGATGGATTTAAATTTGACTATCAGAATCAGGGATTTACAGTCAATCCATTCAGCGGTTATGTCGATGAACCCTACACACCGGTTCCGGGACCCTTTATTTTCAGTCCGGGTACAGGTCCTAACGGAGAGGATCAGATTATTCTTACTAAGGGGCAATTTATGGGCACTAGAGATAGCTACAGTGAACTTAATATTATTAAGCTGACAGAAACAGAACTCTGGGTGAGAGCTCAATTTGCCGATAAGAACGGAGAAAAAGTTACTCCCGGATGGTTTGAGTTTAAATATGTTGCGGAGTAATGAGACTAATTTTATTTAAATGGCTCCTTATTACTTCCTTATTTGGCCGGGCACAATATACTCATTTGGTCTGGAGTGATGAATTTGAAGGCTCTTCGAATGTACTTGATTCTTCAAAATGGTCATATGACATAGGTAATGGTTGCCCTGACAACTGTGGATGGGGTAACCGTCAGCAAGAATATTATACTTCAGATGCTGAAAATTCCCGGATAGAAAATGGTCTGTTAATCATCGAAGTACATAAAAAGGAAACCCATGGCTATAAATATAGTTCAGCCAGAATACATACGCGTAATTCAGCCTCCTGGCGAGAGGGTCGGATAGATGTTCGTGCCAGGCTTCCCAGAGGACGGGGTGTATGGCCTGCGATATGGATGTTGCCCCAAAAGTGGGAATATGGAGGTTGGCCATATAGTGGTGAGATTGATATTATGGAACATGTGGGATGGGCACCTGATTCAATATTCGGAACAGTCCATACCCAAAACTACAACCATATAAAAGGTACTCAAAAAGGAAAAACGATAGCCATTTCTGATGTATCATTACATTTCCATACCTATAGCATTATATGGAATAAAAAACAAATTGACTTTCTGGTAGATGATAAAAAATATTTTACCTATGTCGATGATGGCGGCGGGCCTGATAGCTGGCCTTTTGACAAAGCCTTTTACCTTATTATGAATGTTGCCGTGGGAGGAAATTTCGGAGGCGTCCATGGAATAGATGAGACAATATGGCCACAAAGGATGGAAATAGATTATGTAAGAGTATATCAATAAACAAGAAATATGAAGTTAAAATCATTGTATTCAATCTTTCTTTTTACAACCTTCATTATTTTACACTCCTGCGGTAAGGAGGACAGTCAGTCTGATGTATCATTGCCATCTCTTACTTCAGAAAATATTAGCGTCGAAGAAGGTAATGATGATCACACCATTCAGGTCAAAATCAATCTCTCAGCAGAAAGTCAAAACAATATCGTCCTAAAGTACAGCACTAAAGACGGCACTGCTCAGGCTGGTTCAGACTATACTACTATTACCGATGCCACCTCAATAATTCCGCCCGGAACAACAGAATGGCAGATTCCGGTAACGATTAAGGGAGACAAAATAAGTGAACCGGATGAAACCTTTGAACTTATTGTTACTTCAGCCCTGAATGCGACGGTCAAAAAAGCCGCTGCCACCATAACAATTAAAAATGACGATACTGGCGACCCTAACATCATAGTTCCGTCGGCAGGCTATCAAACACCCGATAACTACCCGGGATACACACTGGTATGGGCTGACGAATTTAAAGGCCCTGCTGTGGATGAGAATAATTGGACATTTGAAATAGGTAATGGCAACAATGGCTGGGGCAATAATGAATTACAATATTATAAAAAGGAAAACACCTCTATTTATGCCGAAGACTACCTGATGATTACGGCAAAACAGGAACAAACGGGCAACTTTCAATATACTTCATCCCGGTTGATCACAAAGGATAAAAAAGAATTTACCTTTGGTAGAGTGGATATAAGAGCCGCCATGCCCATCGGCCAGGGGATCTGGCCGGCACTTTGGGCATTGGGAGCCGATATCGATTCAAATCCCTGGCCAAACTGTGGCGAAATAGACATCATGGAATTTCTTGGTCATGAAGCAGGAAGAATTTATGGCACAGCTCACTGGGGCATGAATGTTCACAAAAGTAAAGGAGGCAGTACTCTTTCCGGAGCTGAAGGGGATTTTCATGAAGCATTTCATGTTTTCTCCATCATCTGGGAGAAGGATAAAATAGAATGGTATATGGATGATAATAAATATTTTACCATTTCTGCCGATGATATGGAAGGTCATCCTTATCCATTTAACAGCGCTCAGTTTTTTATTATCAACTGCGCTGTAGGCGGTAACTGGCCGGGGAATCCCGATGGTACCACAGTATTTCCTCAGAGATACTTTGTAGATTATATCAGAGTTTTTCAAAAAAATTAAAATTAATGAATAACATCAGAGATGGTAATTAATAATGACAAAATTTAATCTTTAATTCAGATAATGGCAAATTAAATTCTCAAATAAGTTAAGTAGAAAATGTATGAATAGAAAAATTACAAAATCAAGTATCAGAGCAGCCTTATGGGTTACTCTCAGTTTTTTGATTACGAGTCAGCACCCGCTCTTTGCAGGCAATATTTCGTATGCTGCCTTATCCGTTCTAAAAAACATTAAAGTTACCGGAACTGTCAGCTCAAAAGATGGTCAGCCTATAGTCGGAGCTACCGTCCGGGTAAAGGGAGAAAATGTGGGTACCGTCACCGATTTAGATGGTAGATTTACCATCGACGTCCCGGAAGGCAGTACACTAATCATTTCTTCCATAGGATTTGCCACCCTTGAAGTCGTCGCATCAGCCAATCTGACTATTGTACTTGAAGAAGATACTCAGGTCCTTGATCAGGTAGTCGTCGTAGGATATGGGAGCCAGAGTAAGAAAAATATTACAGGTTCTATTTCCTCTGTTAATGCCGATGAATTTGCTGACAGACCTGTATTTTCCACGGCTCAGGCAATACAGGGCAAGGCGGCAGGTGTCCAGGTTACCCAACCTTCCGGCAAGCCCGGAACTGAGTTTTCTATCCGGATACGGGGTACAAACTCCGTAAACGCCAATAACGACCCACTTTATGTCATCGATGGGGTGCCTACTACCGACACCCGCGGCCTCAACACAAATGACATAGAATCAATTCAAATTCTGAAGGATGCCGCTTCCGCATCTATCTACGGAGCACGAGCCTCCAACGGAGTTGTTTTAATCACGACAAAAAAAGGAACAGCAGGAAAATCGACCACATCATTCAGCACTTATTGGGGTTTTACAAGACTGGCAAAGGATGTCAAGGTACTCGACGGTCAGCAGTACATACAGTATATGCAGGACAGAGGAGAAACAATCAGTTCAGATAATGCAAATACGGACTGGCAGAAAGAAACCTTTGGAACCGGGATAAATCAAAACTATCAACTCGCCTTTTCAGGGGGAAGTGAACAGGCACGTTATTATCTTTCCCTCGGGTATTTAGGCGATAAAGGTATGGTCAATCCGGCTTCCTTCAAGCGGTATTCTGCCCGACTCAACATCAATTCAAAAGTGAATAATTGGCTGAATGTCGGTTCTCACCTGAACTTCTTCCGTACCGGCACCTATAATGCAGGAGACAACGCCAGCTCCGGCAGGGGAGGCATCATTCTCAGTGCTTTGAACAGTCCACCCAACCTGGGAATATACGATGCCAATAACCCAAAACAATTTTCAACCAATCCTTACCAGGCTTCATGGGAGACGCCACTCTCTTATATGAGTAGAGAAGATATTAACAATAACAACAGATTGTTGGGAAATGTCTTTGCGGAAATACTACTTTTCAGAGATCTCAAGTTCAGAACAAATCTCGGCGCAGATATATCCAACGGCGTTTACGAGTTTTATGTTGATCCCGTACGTACTGTATATGGACGACAAAACCACGGGATTTCAAATCTTGCAAAATGGGAATATATGAGTCTGTTGAGTGAAAATACACTCACCTATACTAAAAACTTCGGCCTGAATAGTCTGACTGCACTTGCAGGATTTTCAGTTCAAGATAATAATTACGGCCATGGCTACATTAATACCAAGGATCTACCGGATGAGCCCGTTAAAACAACCAATGCCGGTAATCAAATCGAAGGCGCCGGCAACACAAAAACCACATCAGCTCTCGTATCACAGTTTGGCAGAATCATGTATGATTTTGATTCAAAATATCTGGTCACTGCTGCCGTAAGAAGAGATGGTTCGTCAAAATTAGCTGCCGGCAACAGATGGGACATCTTCCCTTCATTTTCTGCCGGCTGGAGATTATCACAGGAAGAATTTTTTAAAAACATCCATGTAATCAATGACCTGAAGATCAGGGGTGGTTGGGGGCAGACCGGCAATCAGGAGGGATTGAGCGACTTTGCTGCTTACGGCTTACTCGGCTTTTCACGTATTACTCCCGGAAATGTGCTGATAGGTCCGGGTATCCGGCGACTCAGCATAGCCAATCCTGACCTGACTTGGGAAAAAACAACGCAAACCAACATCGGATTTGATCTTACCACCCTTAACAATCGGCTGACCCTGACTGCTGATCTGTATTGGAAAAAAACAGATGGATTGATTATGTCTATTCCCTTACCTTCAAGTGTAGGTGTCGAACAACCGTTTGTCAGAAATGACGGACAACTGATTAATAGAGGCGTTGAATTTACTGTATCCGGTCAAAATATCAAAAACGAGAAACTATCCTGGACAACAGATTTCAATATCTCATTCAACAAAAATGAAGTTACAAAGCTCGAGTTACAAAAAGTTTATGACTATGCCGGCATATACAGCAATGGCCAGTCAGCCATACGCATGACAGAAGGTCGGCCTCTTGGCAGTTTCTTCGGATATATCTCAGAAGGAGTGGATCCCGAAAGCGGGAATATTAAATACCGGGATATAGATGGAAATGGGATCATCACACCTGATGACCGCACCTTCATCGGTCAGGCAGCGCCTGATTTTATCTATGGTATGACTAATAACCTGTCATTTATGGGCTTCGATTTGAGCATCTTTATTCAGGGTGTTCAAGGCAATGAAATATTCAATGCAACCCGAATGGACCTGGAAGGAATGTTTGACAGTAAGAACCAATCCGTCAATGTGCTTGACCGATGGAAAAAACCGGGTGATATAGCACAACTGCCTAAAGCCAATGATGCAGGTGACGGGAATCTCGACAACATACATAATTCAACACGATTTGTGGAAGATGGCTCATTCCTGCGATTCAAAGCCGTCACCTTAGCTTATAATTTTCCTCAAAGAATATTATCAGATGTTAAAATCCAAAACCTTTCCATCTATGCTACTGCGCAAAATCTCTGGACGATAACCAAATACTCCGGATTTGACCCTGAAGTCAATGCCTACGGTGTCAATAGCAGAGGAACGGAATTTGGAGTTGATTACGGAACCTATCCGCAGACAAGACAAATTATTTTTGGATTAAACATCACTTTTTAACTATAAACCAATATCCTATCATGAAAAAATTGATTAGTAAAAATTATATAGGTTATACATTAGGGCTTGTTCTTCTTATTGTCAGCATTACATCCTGCGACAGCTTTCTGGATAAAGAACCCCTTTCAGAACTTATAGATAAGTCAGTAGATACCAGCGCCGTATTTACAGCGGTCGATGCAGAGGCGGCAATGGCGGCTGCATACAGCGGATTAAAGACCTCTCAGGCAGAGTTGATGATGCTGGATTACTATGTCAACGGCGATGCACAGTCAGACAATTCACATGCGGGAGCCGACAATCCCAATAATTTTCAAATAGATGATTATAAAATATCCTCTACCAACAACAATGTATCCAGAGACTGGGCATACTACTACGGCCTGATTGCACTTTGCAATAATGTCATTGAAAAAGCCCCAGGGGCCGTCGGACTTAGTAAAGAAAGAGCTGATGAAATGGTGGGTGAGGCATCATTTCTCAGGGGCTGGTTGTACTTTGGCATGGTCCAGTTATGGGGCGGAGTACCTATAGTCACAAAGCCTGTCCCCGAGATCACTTCCGACAATTTTGCCGAAGTTTACAGCCTACTCTATCCTGACAGGAAGACAAAAGAAGAGACGTATGAACGCATTATAAATGATCTCAACAAGGCTGTTGAACTGGCACCTGTTGCCTATGGACCTACTAAGATGCGCGGAACTAAGGCAGCCGCTCACGCCGTATTAGCAAAGGTATATGCGACCATTGAACCTCATGACTGGAATAAGGTCAATGAACACTGTGATGCAGTCATAGCTTCCGGATTCAGTTTACTTCCGGTATATGACCAACTCTGGGATGGCAACCATGAAAACAGCACTGAGTCTATCTTTGAACTTGACTGCACCAACTGGAATACGGGAGGAAACTGGGGTTCATCTATGTTTGTAGGTACTGATTGGAAGAAATTCAACACTCCAACACATGATTTAGTGAATGCCTTCGATGCAGCCGGAGATGTGGTCCGTAAAAACAGCAGCATTAAATTTCAAAAAATAACCTCCTGGACTGATGCTTACTGGGATATCAACAACTTTCCCTTCTGCAATAAAATGCGGAATACCACTGGAAGTCAGAATCAAATCTTCCTCCGCTTGGCCGATATCTATCTGTTAAAGGCAGAAGCATTGACAGAGCTAGGACAACTTGATGCAAGCTCAGGAGCTCAATATTATATCAATCTTGTAAGAAGCCGAGTTAATCTTGCACCGGTAAATGTCACAACTGCAGAAGAGCTGCGGGTCGCCATTGCTCTTGAAAGACGACTGGAACTGGCTTTTGAAGGTCATCGCTGGTATGATCTCAAAAGAACCGGCAAAGCCATCGAAACGATGTCTGCCCTGGGCTATCAGATTAATGAAAATAAGCTACTATGGCCAATACCACAAGGAGAAAGGGATAAGAATGTCAACCTGACACAAAATCCTGGATATTGATTCTAACGTAATTTGATTTTATACTTAATGGATTACTATGCTGGAATGCTTTTCGGCATGGTAATCCACCTATTAAAACAACTAATATGCAACGCAGAGCTTACCTCATTAATGCTACATTGCTAATAATAAGTCTTTCTTTTACCTCTTTTATGTGTTCAAAGGATGAATCTAAACCTCCCTTTTTACCCGAAGTGAAGTCAGATGTGGCATTTTATATGACAAGTGCCGATGGGAGCCAACTGATCAACAAGCAAAATCTAACCCTAGTATTTTCTTCAAAGACCAATAATTATCCTACTTTAAAAGTAGATAGCACCATGAGATTTCAGGAGATCGAGGGTTTCGGCTATAGCCTGACAGGAGGCAGCGCCATTGTATTGAATCAGCTCGATGCACAACGTAGAAATAAGATATTACGTGAAATGTTTTCATCGGATTCAGGTGCGCTTAAGGTCTCCTATCTCCGTATTTCAATCGGTGCATCCGACCTGGACCCTGCACCCTTTTCCTATGATGACCTGCCTGCCGGTGAAACCGATGTCAATCTGGATAAATTCAGTATTGAACCTGACAGGAAAAACCTTATTCCCATCCTGAAAGAAATTCTTGCAATCAACCCGAATATAAAAATAATGGGATCGCCATGGAGCCCTCCCACATGGATGAAAACCAACAACAGCACCATCGGTGGCAGCCTGAAAAAAGAATACTTTCCTGTTTATGCCCAATATTTCGTCAGGTATATTCAGGCAATGAAAGAAGAAGGAATATCCATCGATGCCATCACTGTTCAAAATGAGCCACTCCATCCGGGAAATAATCCATCCATGCTTATGGAGGCACCGGATCAACGTGATTTTATCAAGTTTCATCTGGGTCCGGCATTTCGTCAGGCAGGTATCGCGACCCGAATTGTGATATGGGATCATAATTGCGACCATTCGGAATATCCCATCTCTATCCTCAATGATGCCGAAGCAAAACAATATATTGATGGCTCAGCCTTCCATCTGTATAGAGGAGAGATAACCGCCCTCAATACAGTTCACGAAGCCCATCCCGACCGGAACCTTTATTTTACGGAACAATGGACAGGAAAAAATGAATCTTTTTCATCAAATTTCATGTGGCATACCGAACAGGTAGTCATCGGCTCACTTCGCAATTGGTCAAAAGTTGTTCTGCAATGGAACCTGGCCAATGATACCGGATTCGGCCCTCACACCGATGGCGGTTGTACGGAATGTAAAGGTGCCTTGACAATAGGAGCAGAGATCGTTAAAAACCCATCGTTTTATATCATCGGACAAATTTCTCAATGGGTCCCACCGGGAAGTATCAGAATACAAAGTGATATCTTACCCGGTTTGAAAAGCGTTGCCTTCCTTACTCCTCAGGGCAAGAAAGTATTGCTGGTACTCAATACCTCACACAAAAGCCAGTCTTTCAATATTGAATTTAATGGCAGACGCGTCACAACACTATTGAAAGATCAATCAGCAGGTACCTTTATCTGGTAAAATTAAATTCATAAGTCTATGTATCCTAAACCGAAAACAGCCTTGTTTATTACCTTTTTTTACTTGAATTTCATTACAATCTGGAGTCAGCAACCTGTTTTATCACCGGTATCTCAAAAGGCCGTCAAATGGGAAAAAGCTGTGGTATATACTACGGCTCGTAATACCTCCTATGCCCTTTCTAAAACTGCAGAGGCAACATTTATTGAAAAAGATCAGCCCCTTGAATCCGAAATATGTGTCTTTGTGGACCCGACAAAATCATTCCAGATATATATGGGTACAGGTGGAGCCATAACGGATGCAGCTGCTGAAACCTGGTACAAGCTCCCTCAAAAGGCTCGTGACGAACTCATAAGGGCATATTTTGACAAAGAGAAGGGAATAGGTTACAACATTATAAGGACCAATATCAACAGCTGTGATTTTAGTTCCGGGTCCTATACTTATGTAGCTGAGCAAGATACAGGACTGATGACTTTTGACATCAGCCATGACATGAAGTTTAAGATTCCGATGATTCTTGAAGCTTATCGAAAAATAGGTCCCGGAATGTACCTCTATGGAAGTCCCTGGTCACCGCCTGCCTGGATGAAAGACAACAAAAATATGTTGCACGGGGGTAAACTCCTTCCGAAGTTTTATTCAAGCTGGGCTTCTTATTACTGCAAATTTATCAAGGCCTATGAGTCAATGGGAATCACTGTATGGGGCATATCCATTCAAAACGAGCCAATGGCTGTACAACGCTGGGAAAGCTGTATTTACACAGCGGAAGAAGAAAGAGATTTTCTGAAAAACTACCTAGGTCCGACGCTCGAAAAAGAAGGGCTGGGCAATAAAAAGATAATAGCCTGGGATCACAACCGCGATATGATCTATCAGAGATCTTCCACTTATCTTTCAGACCCCGAAGCAGCCAAATATATCTGGGGTATCGGGTTCCACTGGTATGAGGACTGGAGCGGAGGCTTACCCATGTATGACAATATTCGCAGAGTATATGAGACTTTTCCGCAGACCAATCTTTTATTTACTGAAGGATGCGCAGAAAGTTTCTCTCATGGAAAATACAGTGATTGGAAGCTCGGGGAAGAATATGGCAGAAGTATGATTCACGACTTCAACAATGGAATGGTAGGCTTTACTGACTGGAATATCTTACTGGATGAAAACGGTGGACCTAATCACGTGAGGAATTTTTGCTTTGCCCCTATCCATGGCGATACCCGGACCGGTCAATTGATCTATACCAATGCGTACTTTTATATAGGTCATTTTTCAAAATATATACAACCCGGTGCCAGGCGTATAATTGCCTCTCCTACCAGAAGTCAGCTGCTTAGCACGGCATTTCTCAACCCTGATGAATCCCTTGTAACTATTGTCATGAATCAGGGAGATAAAGACGAAAAAATATTTTTATGGATAAATGGGAATGCCGTCAAAATAACAGTCCTGGCAAGGAGTATTAACACGATCATCTGTCATCCATAACTGCTCAAAAGTTAAAATATTTAAAAAATAACAGCAGCATCTGAGTAACGATTTAATTCAGGAGTTTGGTTTTAGAATGCCTTTGCTGCGTAGTATGCCAGCTCCGATGTTTGTCAGCTTCGTAGTTTGATGAGGTTTCAACTGTTTGCTTTCCCGGATTTTGTGAATACCAGAGTGCCT
Organism: Saprospiraceae bacterium; assembly: GCA_024103005.1. Taxonomy (GTDB): domain Bacteria; phylum Bacteroidota; class Bacteroidia; order Chitinophagales; family Saprospiraceae; genus Parvibacillus. Next base: position 94,770 of record JAGFJA010000039.1, on the reverse strand, counting down.
GCTGTTGAAACTTTAGGGTTAATCCACAGGGAATTATATTAGAATACCATCAAAAATTTCATACACAAACATAAATCATTTATAGTCAACAATTTAAGTAGTTATTTATAAATATTTAATAGTCCATATTAGTCTAGTTGCCTTTTGGTTATCAGCTCAAAAACTTTAATAAAATAAAAGAGGCTGCCTGATTTTTCGGACAGCCTCTTGCATCGTTAAACAGCAATGTTTAAGGTTTTTTCTCCTTATCTTTTTCAAAGTCTCCTGCTCTTACAACCAATAGTTTATCAGGAGAGATATACTTGTTAAATGCGGCATTGACCTGCGCCGGAGTAAGTGCCTTAATAGCCTCATCTATCTTCTCATCAAACTGCATAGTCCTGTTGAGATAAAGGTTATTATTCAGTGTCCCCGCCAGAGACGCATCCTGAGCACGACTAACCTGTCTTGATTGAAGGAAGCCGGATTTGGCAGCTTCAAGCTCTTCTGCGGTAAAGCCTTCTTTATTTACTTTTTCGATTTCTTCCTTGACGCACTTGTTGACTTTCTCAGAATTTTCCGGTGCACTGATAGCATAAACCGTAAAACCTCCGTTTTTATCAAGTGGGGATGCGCTGAATTGTGAACCGACTCCATAGCTCAGACCTTCCTTCTGACGGATTCTGGTAGCAAGGCGAGAATTCAGGAAGCCGCCACCCATCATATAATTGGCAAGGAGCATAGCAGGATAATCCGGATCATTGTCCTTCATCTCCACCCTGAATCCTGCCAGATAAAGTGCATTGGCCTTATCCGGAGTGTTAATCACTTTCTCCTGAGCTTTTGTAGGCTGATAATTATTAGCTATTCTTTTGTAAGGCATCTTGGCCTTCCAGTTGCCAAAAGTTTCGAGCATCATTTTTTCTATCTCTGCCTTGGTAAAGTCACCTACGACAGATGCAGTTGCATCAGATGATCCATAGAAATCACGGTGAAACTTCTTCACTTCATCCAGGGTCACCGCCTTAGCCATAGCTATACTTTCATCCAAAGTAGGCACATATCGGGGATCACCTTTCGGATAAGATGACAATGCCCTGCCAAACTCAATACCAGCAAGGCTTGTCGGCTCACTTTTTTGTGATTCAATATTACTGATTTCCTGATTTTGATATATTTCAAACTCAGATTCAGGGAAGGATGCGTTTTTGAGGACATCTGCTACAAGGGCAAGAGTCGGCTTCAGGTTCTCTTTAGTTGTTTCAATTCTGACATTACAACTGGTGGCACCGCCGCCAAAAGAGACTCTTGACTTCAATCTATCAAACTCATCAGAAATCTGCTGCTTAGTCATTGTTTTAGTTCCTTTATTGAGCAAGGATGCCGTAAAATCACCTATGGTTGCCTTGTTTTTCAAAGAACTAAGGTCTCCCATCCTAAGGGTAATGTTTGCTACTACCACGTTTCCGCGTGTTTGCTTAGGTAAGAGAGCTATTTCAAAGTTACTTGATTTAGACTTAACGACGGAGGTTCTCTTATCGATATTAGCCGGTGATGGATCGAATGCCTCTCCCTCGGCTACCTTTTCATTGCCTTTATAATCTTTCACGACAGCCATGACGTCGATAGGTCCTGGAACATCGACCCGATCAGGGTTTTTGTCCGGAATAAATTCACCTATGGTACGATTGCTGCTCTTATAGTACATAGAAGCTACACGTTTGAGGTCATCCAGTGTAACATTCTTTATCTGATCTCTTGCTATAAAGGTCAACCTCCAGTCGCCCTGAGCGATGTATTCACTGAGGTTGGTACCTACTCTTTCGACATTATTGAAAGTCATATCCCAGTATTTCAATGCTTTCTGCTTTTGGCGGTCCAGATCTTCCTGTTTAAATGTCATACCTGGCACCTGATCCAATCTTTTTAACAGGATATTTTTAACGTTGGCGAGTGAACTATCCACTGGAACGGTAGCCCCGAATATCATAATTCCGGGCTCTTTCAGCGCAAAGCTGAATGCATATACATCGTTGGCTTTTTTTGTTTCAACCAGGTCCTTATAAAGTATTCCTCCGGGATTATCGGTGAGGATTGAATTAAGCATTTCCAGGGCTGCATAATCAGGATGAGCACCCGGACAAATATGATAGGCTGCCATAACTGCCTGTACATCTCCGGTCCGACGAAGTACGACACTGCGCTCTCCATCCTGTACCGGATCAAGGGTATAAGTAGGATACAGTTTATTGACTGAGCGATCGGGTTTGGGTATTGGTTCAAAATATTTTTTAATCAAACCCAATGTTTTATTGACGTCAATCTGCCCTGCAACAACCAGGACGGCATTGTCCGGCTGATAATATTTCTTATAAAAAGCTTGTAGTCTTTCTATTGGAACATTCTCAATATCAGACCTTGCACCGATGGTTGATTTTCCGTAATTGTGCCACAAATAGGCAGTAGAGATAACCCTTTCCATCAAAATTCCGGTCGGATCATTCTCTCCGCTTTCAAATTCATTACGTACAACGGTCATTTCACTCTCAAGATCTTTTTTAGCAATATAAGAATTGACCATTCTGTCAGCTTCCAGGTCCAGTGCCCAGTTTAGATTTTCATCATTTGCGGCAAAGGTTTCAAAATAATTGGTCCTGTCAAGCCATGTAGTACCATTCGGGCGAGCACCGTGCTTGGTCAGCTCGGCAGGAATATCTGGATGTTTAGGTGTACCCTTGAAAACCATGTGTTCAAGTAAGTGTGCCATCCCTGTCTCGCCATATCCCTCATGACGACTGCCTACGAGGTAGGTAATATTTACGGTAATTGTAGGTTTGGAAGGTTCAGGGAAAAGTAAAACTTTCAAACCATTCTTGGTAAGGGTGTATTCAGTAATACCTTCTACGGAAGGACCTTTTTCAAATCCCTCTACCTGCGCCTTCATCAGTTGGGGCAGAAAAATCGCAAGAATTCCGGCAATCAATGTCAGTCTTACTTGCATTAACTTTGATAGTAAACTCATATAATTTTAGGATATTAAATATTAAAAAACTCAGCTAAAGTACAAAAACAAATCTTGTATTATGATATAATTCGCTTAAATGACGATAATGTTCGACAAAAGAAGGCTATTATATTTAGATGAAATAACTTACCGGAACCCAAAAAACTAAGTCTTAGGAAACTATGATAATTTGGTACAATTAAAGGGACGACAGCAAAAACTCTTTCACGAGAAAAAGTAGCGTGCTAATATTGTTAAGTTTCATTGCTGCTTAATCAACGTATGTCCTACCAAAATTTAAAGATAATTTGTAACATTGTGGAGTAATTCAATAAATCAGATTCTATGGCCAATGATATCAATGTATTTGAAGAAATCGTCAAACTTAACATGCGCATCAGTTGCATGGAATCCCTGTTTCAGCATATCCTTGAGACCAATACTCAGTTAATCCTCCCCGGGCCTGAAGAAATAGATGCTATATACACAAGAGCAATCCAGGATGTCATCGATGAGATCGACCGGGATGAAACAGAATAATTCCTTCCTCCCTTTCAGACCTTTTATAATACAATCTCCGGACACCGGGCGCAATCTGCGTGAGGGATCGCAACGGTTACGACCGACAGCGGAGGGAGTTTGAGTGGAGAGCCCGACCATGGATTCCTCCATGGGCACGCCATAAAAATTTTATTAAACTTGAAAAAAGATTAGCTTGTCTGCAACATTAACATATCACTATAATGACTATGTATGTTGAATATCAAGGTATTATAAAACTGTTTGATATTCAATTATTCTTAATGTTTTAATTATTGTATAATAATGGCTTGGCGACATATCTCTTTAAAATAAGATTTTACTGCATACTTAATTCACTGTTTTAAAGGCTTTTTTAAAATAAAATAATGTACTCAACCCCTTTAATTATCACGGTTTACAGAAAAAAATATGTATAATTTTTATGGCTCCTCTTTGAGATAAAGCATATATTTACCCCCGAATCGAATGAATCCCTTTTAATTGAACAGATTATATGGACGAAAACAGTAACACTTTTAATAACTCAATCCCAAATATCGTAAGCGAATATGAAGCAATGTCCAGAAAAGGTGACTTGGGGTTACTCGTCGAAAAAGATTTTATAGAACTTATTCTCTACTTTGAAAACGAGTCAATGTATGATAAAGCACTTGAAATCACCGACCTGGCAATAGAAAGATACAACAGCACCATTGACCTTTACCTAAAAAAAGCACAGATACTCATCGCTCTCAACAATACTTCAGAAGCCTATAAGGCACTGGATCAGGCTCTCTTGTTATCACCATCTGAAACAGAGGTTAAACTGCTGAAAGCTAACTGCCTTATCGCTGAAAAAGAATATAGTCGTGCTCTGGGGCTTCTTAACGAAGTTACGTTGACAGGGTCATATCACGATAAATTAAATGCAGCTATCGCCAAAGCAACCATCTTTGAAAAAAATAAGGATTTCAACCAGATGTTTCACCAGATAAAAATGGTCCTCGATGAAGAGCCTTCCAATGAGGCTGCCATGGAAAAACTCTGGTACTATATGGAAGGTCAGAGAAGTTATAAGCAAGGTATCGCCTACCTGAATGAGCTGCTCGACAGAGATCCCTATGCTTATCTCGCCTGGTATAATATGGGGCAGGCACTTTCCTGTATCGGAGAGTACGAAAATGCCTTAAATGCCTATGAATACAGCTTTTTGATCCAACCTAAGTTTGAACAGGGTTATAAAGACTGTGCCGACCTTGCTTTCCAGATGTGCAAATACAGGTTTGCCCTGAAAATATATTTAGACGCTTTGGAAAACATCGGCCCCGACTCTGAATTGTTTGCCTGCATAGGTGAATGTTATATGAAACTGCATGACTATAAGCAGGCACGGCTTAATTTCCGTAAAGCGGCACGTTTAGACCCCTATAATGATGAGGTGTATTATCACATGGGTATTTGTTTTGCAGCAGACCAAAAATATGATATTGCTCTCCAGCATTATTTTAAGGCACTGAAGATAGAAGACAGCAGAGAAGAATACTTCGCCGCGGCAGCTGATGCTTTTTACAAGTCAGGAGACGTGGACAAAGCCAACTACTATTATCTAAAAGCTACTGAAATAGGCGGTGATGCTCCGGAAGTATGGGCTGCGCATGTCAGGTTTCTATACGAAATAAAGGAATATGACAAGGCAATGGAAGTATTGGATGAGGCAGATATGTGTACTTACAGTACGGAACTGGTGTATTACAAAGTGCTGGTCCTGATCGCTCTGGGCGAACATGCTGAGGCATATGAGTTATTGAAAGAAGCCGTCAGTGAAGATTACGACGGGCATTATTTGATTTTTTCTGTCAATCCGGAATTAATTGAAGATCAGGAACTCATGTCTATCATCAATTATTTCCATCCGGAGGATTGATTTATAACTCGTTGTTTCACAGCGTTTATCTTTTTTAGTGCCGGCTTTTCAGTGCGCTGATGTCTATTATGTCTAAAAATATACTTGTATGTCCGTTAAACTGGGGTTTAGGGCATGCAAGTCGTTGTGTCACCGTAATAAACGCCCTCCTCCAAAGGGGACATAGCGTATATCTCGCTTCAGATGGGAACGCATTAGAATTATTGAAGAATGAATTTCCGGATCTTCCCTTCCTCAATCTGCCCGGATATAAGATCACCTACAGCAGACGTAACTTATTGTGGGCTGTGATGTTCAGACTGCCTTCCATGATTAAAGCAATTGTAAAGGAAAAGAAAATCGTGGCTGACTACGTTCGCCTGCATCATATAGATTACATCATCTCAGACAATCGTTTTGGATGCCTTTCGCGATTGAGTGAAAATATATTTATCACGCATCAACTCTATATACCTTTAAAAAATAAAATATTTAACTTTTTTGCCAATGTAATCAACAGGTGGATGATTAGAAGATTTGATCGGGTATGGGTACCTGATGAAGCTCCGCCGAATCATATTTGCGGGAAAATGTCGGCGCCTACTGCCTTCCCGCATACTTCTTACCTAGGCATCCTGTCCAGATTAAAAGCTGTGGAAATGCGCCACAGACAAACCATTATAGCTATCCTTTCAGGTCCGGAACCCCAGCGTAGTCAACTGGAAGAAATTCTTCTGAATCAGGCCGCTATCAGCCCTCATACCATGCTACTTGTCAGGGGATTACCTGAAGCATCCCTTACTCCCCCGACTCCACCACACATCCAATGTGTCAACTTCATGAATACAGATCAGTTAAATAAAGCCATCGGTGAAAGCAAGGTCATCATTGCCAGATCAGGATATACCACCATCATGGATCTGCTTGCCATAGGAAGAAAGGGCATCCTGATACCTACTCCCGGTCAGCCGGAACAGGAATATCTGGGCGAACGACTGAAACAATCAAATCAATTTATCGTATGCCATCAGGATAAATTTTGGCTGGATGAGTGTGTAAATATCTTATTAAACCAAAAAATTAATCTCCCTGCGGTTGGAAATTCCTCATTGGTTACTACCTTAGATAAAGCCGGATTATAAGTATCTGTCCACGGAAAATATTGTCATTCTATAGCATACTTGCGCTTTAACAGCCATCGGAGATATGATAAAATTCGAGGACTGGTGAAAAAGGCAGGATAATCCACATTTGCCGCTGACCAATTATCTCATGGACAAAAGTAGTTTTATCTGTACCTTTGGAGTTTTTTAAGGAAATAAAGAAGGATAGAAAAATGGCTGAAATATCTGACATAGTCATAGTCGGTTCGGGGATAGCCGGCCTGAGCCTAGCCATTCAGGTAGCACAAAGAAGAAGTGACCTGAAAATAACCGTATTGGCGAAAACTACCGAAAAGGAAAGTAATACCAATTTTGCACAGGGAGGAATCGCAACCGTCTGGGATGTTCAGGTAGATAATTTTGAAAAACATATATCCGATACCTTAGATGCCGGTGATGGTCTGTGCGACCGTGAAGTCGTCGAAATCGTCGTGGAATCAGCACCTCAGCGTGTGAAAGAGCTGATAGAATGGGGAGCCAATTTTGACAAGACACAAAGCGGTGAATACGACCTGGGCAGGGAAGGCGGACACACTGAAAACAGGATATTGCACTACAAAGACATCACCGGCAGGGAAATTCAGCGAACTGTCGTGGAAAAGGCTGCCCAATACAGCAATATCGAGGTATTGGAACATTACTTTGCCATAGATATCATCACCCAGCACCATCTGGGCTATAATATTTCCCGTCTCACCCCGGATATAGAGTGTTATGGTGTATATGCACTGAACCGTAAAACCAATGAAATAAAGACTTTTCTCTCCCGGCATACAGTACTTGCTTCCGGTGGCGCCGGTCAGGTATATCAATCCACAACCAATCCCCTTGTAGCCACCGGTGACGGTATAGCAATGTTTTATCGTGCCAAGGGACGGATAGCCAATATGGAATTCGTGCAATTTCATCCGACAGCCCTTTACAACCCCATGGGGGGAAAGCCCGACTTCCTGATAAGTGAAGCTGTAAGAGGGTATGGCGCTATCCTGAAAGATGCCTTAGGTCGTGAATTCATGCAGAAATACGACGAAAGATTGAGCCTGGCACCCAGAGATATCGTGGCACGGGCTATAGACAATGAAATGAAGATACAAGGTGCGGATAAGATGTACCTTGACTGCCGCCATCTGGACCATGATGGCTTCCTTAAACACTTTCCCAATATTTATGAGAAATGTAAAAGCATCGGAATAGACCCGTTTACCATGATGATTCCTGTCGTACCTGCCTGTCATTACATGTGTGGTGGCATCAAGATAGATCACGAAGGCAAAAGCTCTATCAGAAGGCTTCACGCTGCCGGAGAATGTACCAATTCCGGACTACACGGCGCCAATCGTCTGGCAAGCAACAGCCTCCTCGAAGGACTAGTATTCGGCTATCGGGCAGCCCTCGATATCCTTACCACCATCGACACATCAACGATTCCTGAAGGGATACCTGATTGGAACGCTCGTGGCACAAGTGATCCGAAAGAAATGGTACTCATTACCCAAAGCCGTAAAGAAGTCAATGAGATCATGTCCAACTATGTCGGCATCGTCAGATCCAACGTGCGTCTGAAGCGCGCCTCCGACCGAATGTTTCTGCTCTACCAGGAGACGGAAGAACTGTATAATTCCACCACCATCAGTCCTCAACTATGTGAATTGCGCAACCTGATTACTATATCATATTTGATTATCAAAGGAGCGACCATGAGGCATGAAAGTAGGGGCCTGCACTTCACGACCGACTATCCGGACAAATTACCTTTTTTACAGGATTCATTGATGTAAGACATCAGACCGGATACAAGACCTGAATACTTCAATTATCCGGGGTATCACAACAGGAGCGGAAGCATACTTCCTGATTCTATCCTGGTTTTCTTTACAATTATCAGCACGATATTCCAACATAGCCGTTTCAATGGCATCCGCAAGAGCTTCTACCGTCCGCCGAACGACTATCGTACCACTATCCCCATCGACATAATCTCGGACACCTCCGCAATCCGTCGAGACGATATAAAGACCGGCAGCCATTGCCTCAGCGATATGCAAGCCAAAGGTTTCCAGCTCTGTTGCCGTACAATAGATATGGCATCCCGATAATATCCGGCATATGCTGGGACGGCTTTGCCTTCCGTACCAGATTATATAATCGCTTAAATTTTCCCGGTCACATAAGATTTCAAGTTCTCTTCTTATGGGTCCATCTCCTGCTACATGAAGTTTAAAGTCTAATCCCCGCCTTCTTACTGCCCCCAGTGCTTCTATCAGAAGGCGGTGACCTTTTATCTGATCCAGATCACCGACACATGCAAACTGAAAGATTGTCAGTGGCGGCTTATCTGATTTCAACTGAAAAAAATCTTCATGGACTACAGGAGGAAGGGTGACAACAGGTGTCTGTGTCAGCCGTCGGATGCCGCCTGATAAGATGTTGCTCACACCAATGATAACATTAACCTTAGGGTACAAATACCGGGCCAGTAAACGGTATTTGACCGGTGGATTATTGACGGCGAGCAGGTGGAGGTGTTCATGATGGGCAATGGGAACTTTTCTGTTATGTGCCCACCGATAAACAAGCCGGATAATAGAAAGGCCATGGGTATTTATTATGTCCGGAGGACCAAACTTACCTACATAATCCTCAAGCTGTCTGTACATCTTTGAGGGCATCGTAAGCTTACCTTTCAATCCTGATTCAGGTCCGGGACAATAAATCTCAGTTATGCCATCCGCTTCAAATTCCCTGTATATCTGATTATGACTGAAGGCAATGATTCTAACTTCATGACCTTCCCTGACCATTGCCTGTGCCATATCTCTGACAAAAATGCCTTGATGGCCTTCTGATGCGGGTTGAAACCAAGATGGGATCATGAGTATATGCATAGGGTCAAAATTAAACTATGGGCAAATGCTCTTCCTCATTCTACTGACTTTCCTAGTGAAATTCATAGAATATAGGGTATTTTATGTGTAAATTTAGTTATAGCCTCCCTTTCCACGGTATAATTTCAACTTTCCTTCGAGACGTATCTTCAAGACAGTCATGTATTTATCCATAGCAGTTATCGGGAGTTGGTCAATAAAAACAAGGCCAGGTACCGGACTCCATGATATTTTTCCGACTATTTTATGGTTAAGGTGAGTATCTGTACCAAGTACATATATGTCAAGAATCTTATTGCTAATACCCTTCAGATAAATAGAACCCCGGTTTTGGGTAGGTACAAAGAGATACAGGATAGTGGAGTCCTTGGACAAAGTGCTGGGACCATAATAATGTCCGTAAGGCAGCCCGGCTACCGTATTGAAAATAGCCTCTTCATGTTTATGTGTCCACTTTCCGATTTCCTTCAACAAATGAACCTGCTGGTCAGGAATCCAGCCGTCTTCCCTGGGGCCTATACCCAGTAAAAGGTTACCTCCATGAGAGATGATGTCCGAAAAAAGAGTGATTACCTCATAGGGTGTTTTATACTGCACATCATCCGGGTGGTAACCCCAGTTGTTATTTGCCGTCATACACAACTCCCATGCTCTGTCAGGTCGTGACACAGGGAAGTTCTGTTCAGGTGTATCGTAATCTCCGCGGCCTGTCAGACGTGAATTGATGATGGCATTCGGGTTATGTTTCAGGATATTATTTCGGACTTTATCTGCCTGCCATTCTTCAGCGGAATGTTCCCAATCGCCGTCAAACCAATATAGGTCAGGATTATATCGGTCAACCAGCTCATTGATCTGCCCCTGAAAAAATTTCCGGAACCTGTTCCACCTGACGCTATCATCAGCGATTTTATACCGTACGCTGTCTTTAAGAATAGCCGGATAATCCGGATGACTCCAGTCAATCAGGGAGAAATAAAGGCCCAGTTTTAATCCACTTCTTCGACATGCATCTACGAAAGGGGTCAACACATCACGCCCGGCAGGAGCCAATCTGGGAATACTCCTGTCATTTTCACCAGTATTCCACAGCGCGATACCATCGTGATGCTTCGAGGTAATGACGGTGTATCTCGCCCCGGATTCTTTGATGAGATGTACCCAGTCATCCGGATTGTAGTGTCCTGCGGTAAATCTCTTAACCTGTGCCATATATTGATCATAGGGCATCTTACGGTTGTGAAAGGCCCAGCTTTCATCTACTCCATCTACGGAATAAATGCCCCAATGGATAAAAATACCCAGCTTGGCATCCTTAAACCACTGCATCTTGCCGTCATTCTGCCCCCGACATAGGATGCCCGTCATCATTACAAGGAGACATGACACTAATATTCCGGAACCTCGCATAAATCTTAATTCTTTAAGGTATAAAGGTATAAAATTTAGAAGTATGCCATCTTCGAATATATTCACTCAAAATAAGATAAACCTTCATATTTGTTTTATCATCATTTTTTATCCGCTAATATTAACCTTATTATATTTATAAATGTATTAAGATCAAATATTTATCCACAAATTACAAAGATTATTCTTTTAAAATTTAATATACATGAAAACTACGGGGTGCAACTTTTCTGCAGGATTCTTTGTTTGCTGTAAAGGATTTGATTGATAAATCATTTCTTTAAATATGAACATTCTATGGATGAGAAAGTCTTATTCAAATCATTCTTAACCTTTTTTGATGATGCTGAATTTCCTTTAATCCTTTCTTACAATGTCGAAGAGCATGAATCATTTTCTGATGATCCCTTGCCGGATGGATTGACTCAATTGTTTATAGCGGAGGAAGAAGGTGAAACAGACGACTTTGTAGAATATGTTCCTGTCGCACAATTCAGAATCAATAAGAATTACCTTGCATGCATCGTTTGGAAGGCAGCAGTGGGCAGCTATGAATTCCTGCTGATTGTATATGACAATGAAGGCAATATTCAGGAAACAGACTCCGTAGCCGGAACACACTACAACATACAACCCATGACGTACAAGATAGCAGAATTCTCCTCACCGACCAATGCTGTTGTTGTAGAAGGGAACATCGAAAAAAATGAATCAGGTGCATCATCCGAGCCACCTAGAAAATATATCTTAAATATCAAGGACACAGGTGAAATAAACTATTCCCTCGTCGGCAATCTATAATATGTCAAAAAAATATCCAAAATCTTTTAAAGGTCAGAAACTCAGTTTGCCCAATTTAAAAGTCGCCATCAATCGCTCATTACGCCAAAGAAACGGCGCCTCCCTCACTCCTGCCCGCATCATCAAAGATTTAAAAATAAGCAATACTGTTGCCGAAGTACAGGCTGCTCTTGACAAACTCGTCATCGAAAAAAGAATTGCAACAACCACTCAGGGTGTTTACCGCACGACCAATCGATCATCTGCCCCAATCAGATACGTCATCGGCAAGGTTGACGCTACCAGATCAGGTGCGGCATATATCATAGTGGACGGAAGGGACGAAGACATCTATGTGCGTCCATCCGACTTGGCCAATGCAATGCAGGGAGATACCGTCGAAGTAGCATTGATCAAACGGCCCGGGAGGAGAAAAATAGAAGGAAAGGTAGAACGCATTATCCGTCGAAGCAGGGAGGTTTTTATGGGTAAGATCTTTGTCAATAAAAAATACAATGTCGTCGTCCCCTTTAAAGCTCCCAACGGATTTGAAATATTTGTCTTCCATGATGCCCTGAATGGCGCAGAGGACGGCGATATCGTGACAGTCCGCATCACTGAGTGGCCTTCCGGCAAAAATAAAATGGTGCGCGGAAAAGTTACCGAAGTTCTCGGTGCCGAAAATTCTTCCGATCTTGAAATGAAGTCCATCCTTATCGGTCAGGGCTTCGACCTGAATTTTGCGGAAGCCACCATGGATGAGGCAAATCAACTTCCCACAGAAATATCGCCTCAGGAAATTTCACTCAGAAGAGACATGAGAGACGTCACCACCTTCACTATTGACCCATTTAATGCAAAGGATTTTGACGATGCCTTGTCATTCAGACAAATGGATAACGGCAACATCGAAGTCGGTGTACATATAGCCGACGTCAGCCATTACGTGCGACCCGGAGGTCCGCTGGATACAGAAGCATACGAGAGGAGCACGTCGGTGTACCTGGTTGACCGTGTCCTGCCGATGTTGCCTGAAAAAATATCGAATGAACTGTGCTCTCTACGACCGAACGAAGACAAACTCACTTTTTCAGCCATATATGAATTTGACCGTGACAAGAAGTTGGTTTCCCAATGGTTTGGAAAGACAGTAATCCACAGCGACCGTAGGTTTACTTACGAAGAAGCTCAGGAAATTCTTGAAAAAGGCGAAGGTGATTTTGCTCACGAACTAAAGTGGATGAATGATCTGGCAAAAGACCTTCGTGATAAAAGGTATGCTAATGGAGCCATCTCTTTCGAAGCAGATGAAGTTCAGTTCAGACTGGATGAAAACGGTATTCCGGTGGAGGTCTTTATAAAGGAAAGGAAGGACGCACACCTGCTGGTAGAAGACTTTATGCTGCTTGCCAATCGCACTGTAGCCGAATACATCAAAAAAAAGGGCATCAGCGGAGAAATACCTTTTATATATCGGGTCCATGACCTGCCCAATGAAGAAAAACTGAACGATTTTGCAGCATTTGCAACCCAGTTTGGATTTAAAATGGATCTTACCTCATCCAAAGCCATCATTCAATCTTTCAACCGGCTGGCAAAGGAAGCTGAAGAGAATGAATCCCTCAAACTCATCACTCCTCTGGCCATCCGCACCATGGCAAAAGCAGAATATACGACCAATAATATAGGGCACTACGGATTGGGTTTTGAATACTATACACACTTCACATCTCCGATCAGGCGCTACAGCGATATCTTGTCCCATCGTATTCTTTATCGCAACCTGGGTCAGGATATCTTCAGGGCAGACAAGGAGAAGCTTGAAATAAAGTGTAAACACATTTCATCTCAGGAAAGGAAAGCCATGGAGGCTGAAAGAGAATCTATCAAATACAAACAGGTAGAATTTATCAGTCGCTTTGTCGGACAGGAATTTGATGGCGTAATTTCAGGATTTCATGACAGAGGAATCTTCGTCGAACTTTCGGACAATCATTGTGAGGGAATGGTACGATTTGACAGATTCAACGAGCCGTATATCCTGGAAGAAAATAAACTGAAGGCTTACGGGCGATTGACCGGTCACACGCTAAAAATAGGAGATCCTGTCTGGGTAAAGATTTTGGATGCTGACCTGGAAAAACGACAGATAGATATGGATATGATTTCAAAAGAAGATCATGACTAAGTTTATCCGAACTTTTATCTAATTGGGGCTGCTCAAAAGTCATTGATTGAAAAATACTATTTAGAATAAAAATCTCCAACTATATTTGACATTTCAAAATACAAAGAAATATTACTAATTTTGGGGGAAATTGAACAACGGTCAGGGGATGTATAATAATTACCTCTTTAGCATTACTTCAAAATTTTAATTGAGATGTCACATGGGAAAAACGTTTCCTTTTGGATAAATCAATTTGCCGGAAATTTTGTAAAAGTGTTAATTGGTTATATGACTTAAATCATAATTATTTATATGTTCAAAGACTCATTTTTGAATTAAATTTAAAACCTATTAATGATGTCAAAGATTTTAATTGTTTGCTCACATTTGTTTTTTATGTCACTGATATTCAGTGCTTGTTCGGGCGGATCCAACACTTCTTCACAAGAGGGGACTGAAACAGAGGCTACAACTGAGGCTGCCACAGAGGCAGAATCCACTGAAGCAGCTGTGGATAGTGCTGCTGAAGCTACTACTGAAAAGTATGATCCACATCGCGGCGAAGGAAAATTCACGCATGAAAATGTCAAAGTGGATGGATTGGATAAAGCAATGGCTGCCAAAGGAAAATCTATTGCTGAAACCAAATGTTTTTCTTGCCATAAGGTAACTGATGAAAGATTGGTAGGTCCGGGATGGAAAGGTGTTACCAAAAGAAAACAACCGGCCTGGATTATGAACTTTATTACCAACCCTGATCCGATGATTGACAAGGATCCCGAAATTCAGGCCCAACTGGAGATTTGTTTAGTCAGAATGCCAAATCAGAATTTGGGCGATGATGAAGCCAGAGAAATCCTCGAGTTTATGAGAGAAAATGACGGTGCAAAATAAATACTGTTTTGAACCTTAAAATTTGAATACAAGCATGTAATGTAGGTAAAGCTTTATTTACATTGCATGCTTTTAATTTCAAGTCATTCAGTCAGCCTATAGTCAGGTATGATTTTAAGAATAAAAACAAGAAAATGAACTCATCTATTCTTTTCATTTTATAACAATTTGTAAAATAATCCTCATGAAAAATTTATTCAGTTTTTTTGCCTTATCCTGCCTTTTCCTACTCTTTGGGTGCAACTCTGATCAACCTGTCCGGATTAACCTGGATAAAGATAATTGTGACTTTTGCGGAATGAAGATAACGGATGGCCGGTTTGGCGGAGCCGTAATGACCGACAGTAGTAAATTTTACAAATTCGATGACCTGAAATGTATGGTACACTATATTGAAAAGAAACCCAATGGACCCATAAAGTCATACTATGTCCACGACTATACTCAGGATAATGCTTTAATTGATGCTTCAACTGCACATTATGTTTGGAGCAAAGAATTGAAAAGTCCGATGAGAGGCAACACAGCAGCATTTAAAGATTTAAAAGATGCAGAAGAGCTTGCCGGAAAGGCAGGCAGTCAGGTAGAAAGCTGGGATGCCACCATGAAAAGGATTCTTGAATAATAATAAACACAAATTGATCCGATTGGCATCCCCCCAAACGCCACTTTACTTAAAATGAAACGAGATATTTCCAGCCTCGAAGATATTGAAAATATTATCCGGATTTTTTACGAAAGAGTTCGTTCTGATAATGAAATCGGATTTTTTTTCACTGAAGTCGTCCAGATTAACTGGGAGCGTCATATCCCCAATATGTGCTCATTTTGGGAAAGTGTACTCTTTTATTCAGGCGACTATTCCGGCAATCCGTTGTCTGCACACAGAGCCATTCATAAAAAATACAATACTCAGCCCAATCATTTTAAAAAATGGCTTTACCTGTTTAATGCTGTAATAGATAACGACTATTCCGGACCGAATGCTGAAAAAATGAAGCATCACGCCCGCTCTATAGCCTTAGTCATGCAGAAAAATATAACCGGTTAATCAAATATTCACCTGCATTTTAATATTTACTGTTTACTGAATTTTTTAAAATAAAATAACCTCAGCGAGTCCGTTAAATAACTATTCAATAGCTTTTGTACCTTTGTCAGACCCGAAAGCCTGACTGAAAAACAAAATTCCAGATCCGCCAAATAGAACAACTGCTGCAATAAACAGCATGTCATTGATATGACTGATAGGTATATAAGCAAAAGCTGCAAATCCCTGAATTCCAAGCAATATTTCATTCAAAAATACTCCTGTTAAAAATATGAGTGCGCCATACTTTACCACAGGTGTAATGGTAATATAATTTCGCATAATCAGATAACTGATGAGAAAGAGCGAATAAACACCCAGCAATACCAGATGCAGGTAAGCAATGATTATCGGCCGGATACCAAAAACCAATTGACTCAATGAAGGGATGACCGAAATACTTTGCAATACAAATTTTATCGTAATTGCCAGAATTGCTGTATAACAAAACAATCTGATCCAATAAGGATGGTTTTCTATCAAATATGCTTTTACCGGAGAAAAGTAACGTTTCAGCATTAAAATCCAAACAACCATCTGAAGAAAGGTCATAAGGACCGTAATAATAAACAACCAATCCGGTAATTTTGCCCAGAGAATTGAAAGAAAGAATGTCGGGATACTTGCCACAAAGAGCAGGACAAAATACCTTTCCAATTCCTTAAACTTGTTTTTGAAATTCTGGATTATCATAGCCATCGTCGCAAAGAAAAACCAGCCATTATATTCAAAATGGAGATAATAATAGACAGAACCAAGATAGTTACTGTGATTGGTTGTCTTCGTAACGATCATATAGGCTAAAAACAACGGTCCCGCAGCTGCCAGCACATTAAGAAACACCGCAGCCAGTGACCAGTTACGAGATGGGTGAAAACCTTTGATCTTGCGCCAATCCAGAAACATCTGAATCGCAAATGCAAAAGAAACAATCATCGTACCGGTAGAAAAAGCTATCGAAACAGCCTTATAACCCTGAATAGTAAAGGCTATAAGCATACCCACAGAACATATCAGGTTGGCTATAATCAGGATATGATATCTTTTTGTTTGAACATATTTCAGAACAATACTTGCCAACCCGCAATAAAGGACATGGCTGATCCAGCCACTGAAGGCAAAATGTGAGTGCGCATGCAGCAAATTTTTCTGTTCGAAGACAGGAAGGCTATATGCTATTTTATACCTCATCAGGGTTCCCAATGTAGCGACTATAAACAGGGATAAAACCGAAAATCTGAAATATTTATTCGATAGAGTATATTCCATAGGTATTAGTAAAAAAGTTTGTGATTAATAATTTTCACCTTGCCTTCTTTTTTCATCTTAAGCAAGGTTCGGATAACTGTTTCCACACGAAGTCCCGTAAAGTTGGCGATTTGCTGTCTGGTATAAGGAATCTTGACAGGTTGGTTCTTTTCAGCCGATGATTTATAATTATTAAGAAAATAGGTAATCTTCTCTTCCGGAGTATGGCTGACAAGCAGACGGGAAGTATAAGTTTTTTGATATAGTTTATCAGCGAGTTGATACAGGATAGTTTTGGTAATTTCAGGATAATCATTCAGGATGTTCAAAAAATTTTCTTTTCCCAATCTCACTATAACGCTATCTGTATTAGTAATGGCTGTGGTGATATAAGGTCGCCCACTCAGTAAGGGCGGTTCACCGAAACACTGTCCCTTCTGATAAATTCCCTGAATCAAATCCTTCCCTTCTGAATTGGTAGAGACTACCGTAACACTCCCTTCAAGAATCTGATAGTAAAAGTGAGGCATATTATTTTCAAAAAAAACAGTGGTACCTTTTTTAAATCGCCTGGCAATCCCTCCGTATGTAATCAGAATACTGTAATCAATTACCATAAATTGTGACCTTTTTCCTTAGCATCGTTCAGGAATTATCGAAAAATTACAGCTTGCCTTTCGACAGTTATGGAAATATAAAAAAACAACCCGTAATCATCCCAATTTTTATCATCAACCAATAAAATACTATTCTTCATTATTTAAACTCAGTGCAATATACGTCATTTTTGTGGTTTAAACAGGGAATAGGAAAAAACTGCAAGACTAATTATTTTAAGCACTTCTGCCATTAAAAAGTACTTGGAGACCCCTGATGCCGGCAAGTCATATCCATGAATATGATCCAGCCACCTTTCCCGCATTTCGGGTAACAGCCAGATAGATTGAATAAGAAGAATTGATATCGCGGAAAGTAACCAGATATTTTTAACCTTCAACAGAGAATGATAAATTCCAAGAGTTACAAGGCTTATCATAACTAAAAGCCATTCTATTTTATTCAGAAAAATAAATTTTGGTTGGCCGAATTGCAACCACACCATTTTCTCAGACACGTCTGTTCTCAGGTTGATCCAGGTCTCTAAAAGACTCATACCGGCAATCAATCCAATCCAGAAGATGTTGCAAGTAATAACGGTTGGAATTCCCGGATTCTGGTTCATAACTGCCGTATTATTGAAACTGCATAAAATATTTTCTTCGCTGCCGAATAATTAGAGGAAAGATATATCAGACAATCGGGTAAAAGGACGAAATCCTTGCCAGAAGTGTGATATATTATATTCCCGTACCTCAAAATCACCTATAGTTAGAATTCAATCCCACAGTTCACTTCAACAGCAGATGCTATACTATTGAGCCAGAAAAGACTCTCCCTTTTTAATATCTATTGCCAGATCCTTAATATTGGTTGTTGCCAACATGTGAACCAAGCCTTCCTTAATTTTTTTGTATTGAAAATGCACCGGGCAAGGCTTGTTGCTATTACATTCTGATAGACCTAGTCCACAGGCGTGCAACTGTTCCAAACCGTCAATCGCTTCGACAATGTGGATCAGATAGACATTTTGAAGTTGTTTTTGATTGAGGTAAAATCCCCCTCCGGGACCTTTAATTGAGCTGATAACATCTGCTTTGGCCAATTTTTGTAGCGTCTTGGCAGTAAAAGCTTCCGGTCCCTTAATGGCAGAAGCGATTTCTTTCTGGCTTGTTCTACGACTTAACAAGGATTGTTCGGCAACGAAGATGGCAGCTTTGATGGCGTATTCGCAGGCTTTGGAAAACATAAAAACTTGATTTGGGGAACAAAGTTAAATAAATATCTCTATTACTATAAACAGAGTATAATACAAAGACACCAAAGTTGATTGTGAAGCAGAAAAGAAGGTGGAAAGGCGATAGGATTGCTTCTTGTGCCTCAAAATGTATTACATTATGAATTTTGTTCTTGTTTACAAACAATACCATCTTGATTAAAAGCCCTGAAGTCAAGATGACATTTATGGTACATGACAATCCTAATTTCTTTTTTACCGATGATGTTCAAGTATTTGACAATTCTATCGGATGGTATGACCCAATCAGGGACAATTCATATTCGTTAAATGATGGCAGTGGACACAATATGTCAAGCTTCATAGAGGGGTTGTACAATAAGATTAGTTTGTTAAGGAAGAGAATCAGAAGTGCATCCGGGAAGGGTGAATACTGAAACGAAGTAGGAATTATATAAAAAATCGGGTCGGATTAAGCATGAAAGACAATCCGACCCGATGGGTTATTTTAATTGATTTTAATGAGTCGTATAAATTGAACTTTACCATCACTTCCTTTTATCTAAATAGAATATATTCCGGGCAGGAGAGATTCGATATTTTCATTTTTTTGACCATGTCCGACACCTTGAATTTTGGGTTGTCCCTGGATGGAACTAATCGAATATTCAAAGTCTTTACCTTCCGTGTCATGAATGATTATCTGATTATTGGCAGGATTGGGGTAGAGGACATATTGATTGGATTGCAGTTCTGTTGTAGCCATATACTCGCGATGTTCAACGGCGGAAGTACATTCTTCAATATTTTTCCGTTCTGTGTACGCAATTTCAGGGTCTCGTAGCAGATCGATAAAATTGTTATTATCATCCTTCAATGCTGACCAATTACATAACCCATATAATCCCAAGCAAACCCACATATTATTCTTAGCTAAAAGCTCACCATTTGCCACATTGAAATTAGTAATAGACCCTCTGAAGAATGCTCCACAGGACGGTATATAAGGCACCTCGCGATAATCTGTACCTGAATTAGCTTCACTTTCACCTTCCCCGCCTACCATATTGCTTTCCTGGGCTTTTTGAAATCTGGAAGGCACAATGAAATCCGGTCCGCCATTACAATGAACAAACAGATTGGCATCGATTCCGTCTTCACTTGAGATATTGATATCAAAATCAGTATTGTTGACGGTAGCACCGACTCTGTTGTTGATCAATCCGGATTGTACGAGTTTCAAAGTTTTGGATTGCTTAGCATCGTTGAAATGGTCTATGCCGACAACATTGTTGATACCGTAGGAACAGTGGAGGAAGGTATTCGTATTGGTAGTCTTGATTCCGTTTTTATGTCTTGCAAAGAATGATTGGTCGATGTAAAGATTGGTGGCATTGTTGACATCGACTCCATGCTTGTCAGTTTGCCAGATCATTTCGTAAGAGCCATTCCGTCCGATAAATTCTGAAGCTGTGATGGAAGTATTGCCGACATTATTCAAGTACAAACCGGTACATTCTTTGAAAACACTACTGCCAACACTTATCGGAGCAGTGGCATTATTTGACAGGTTGACAAGTATGGCAATACCCAACTTATTGAAGTTGCTGTTCAGGACATTCAATGCGGTTAATGATTGGAGGATATATAAGCCATTGGTTCCAAACTCAAAATCCACATCTTGCAGATTAACGGTTTTAGCCCCATTTTCAAAGTGGAAGCAATCGCTATAGTCGGCTCCCTGTATTCTGCCGGTATTCAAAGACAGGTTGATATTGTCACATAAGACGGCATTGTTTTTTTCTATGGCAAACAATGTCTTATCCCTGCTGACACCCTTCAGGTTCAGGTCGCCGTGGCACTGCAACTCACCGCCTGTGGCAAGGACAATCGTACCGTCCATATTGGGGATTTTAATCTTGCCGAAGTCTGCTTTTCCTCTGACTACAATCTTAGCATCTGCCCATAATGTAAACTTAGGACTATCCTCGATGATGAGATGACCGCCCGGCTCGACGATGATTTGTGATTCGATGAGGTGGAGGGTGGCACCGGAACGGATGGTGAGGGTGCCGCCACGATTTACGATTAATTTAGCATTCTGCATATTTAATACACCATCTCCAATTACATCCAAAGCTCCGCCGTCATTGATTACTACTTCCGACCCTTCTGTTTGTTCCAATTCTCCTCCTGGTTCTACCTTTATCGAACTATTTTTTGTTGCTATGAGACTTGAGCCATTGTCTATGTCTAATTTTCCTCCGGATTTGATATTCAATGTGCTTCTATTTCCCACGAAAACACTTGCTGTATTGCCTACACTATGGTCGCCGATAGAGAATCCCGAATTTTCAAAAATATTGACTACGACCGGTTGGTGGTCACATCCGTCTCCTTCAATAAAAACTTCCAAACTGGAATTATTTTGATTCTGTGGCATATTGTCTCCATCTACCAAGCCTATCTCGCCACTTCTGTGTACAGTAATTTTGCCTCCATTGATAATATCTACCGAATTGCTAATATACCTCGACATAAATTGCGGAGTGAAATGGCCCGGAGTATAATCGGGCTCTGTACTTTCCAGATTCCCAAAGTTGAAAGTTTGATTGTCTAAAACCGGAAGATTAAGTGCCATATTATTATCCTCGATTAAATCATAAAACACATAGGTCAGCAATGGTGCGTGAACGAACACATGCAATTGGTTGGGTTGTGGGGGATAATCATCATCCACTCCGTCACTTTCACGCGGGTCTATCTGAAATGACTGGATATTGTCTGTTGTGATACCATGATAATGATCGGCTTTGACGATACCTGAGTTCAATATACTGCTCTTATCAGAAAAGTCCATAAACAACTTGTCCCGCAAATCACCTTTTACATCCAATACACTTGCAGTAGGGATAAAAGGGCCTCCTTTAGTATTAAATGTTATTCCACTGCCATCGACAGCTTTGGTAATGGTCGAAAAACTTCCCGGACAGAAATCTATGCCTATGCAGTTTTCTTCTCTTGATGCACCCTCATCCTTGTGAATGGTTATCCCCAATACCTTTACTTTTTTCGCCCAAGTATATACATCATGGCTTCCGGACTGTGCCATGAAGTTGATACTTGCTTTAAAATAGCCAAAAATTCCGAGTCCGCCTAAAAGACCTCTAGTAGTAAATTTCTGATACCAATTAGAAAATTTATCAGTAATCTTAGTATCAATTTCATTATATATTTCATCTGTGGAGCCCATCCCCAACCAATTGTCCTGATAAATATGCACAAATTCACTTCCGGGATTGTGTAGTTGGTTCTGTGCTGCTATAGAACCATTGGCAATGGTCTTGTATGTGACATATTCAAAAGAGCCATCGCCATTTTTTCCTTTGGTGTCGTACTCATGCTCCAACTGGTCGAAGAGAGGGCTGTGGGGTGGCTCGAAGGCATGCCTGATTAGCCTGGATAATGCAAATGGACTATATAGCGTATTGCGTGCTGCCTTGAGTGCAGGTATGGTCTCTCCCAGCTCCGGCTTGCCTGACTGAGGCCTGAAGTAGATGAGGTGCTTCACGGCTTCTTGCAGCCCGATAGGGATATTGGCACCTCTATGGGGTGTGTCGAAGGTGTAGTAAAGGCTTACCTGATGATCCATGCCCTTTTCTTCCATATCCAGTATTGCCCACTTGCCTACCAGTCCGCCCATGCTCATACCGAGCATGACATTTGGCAGTGAGCTCTGACCGAGCGTATTCTTTTCATTATTGATGAATTTCAGTGCAGTCTCCAAGGCCAGTGCATTGCGCTGTACGTGATCCTGACCTGCACGTACATCCGTTTTGTACACCGGCTGCTCAATACCATCCACCAATACCGTACCTACCTGTGTCGTAAGATCGACATAGTCCACAAAGATGAGGTCGTAGCCTGCATCGAACAGGTGCTGGTGGGCTAAAGTTTGCTCATTTGGCTCGAATAATGGCATTTCAAATCCTAATCTATCTGTTTGAAACATACTTCCCATATGATTCGTATTGCCCTGCGGTGCAGGGTCGAAGCCGTCGATGGCGATAAAGGGCTTGCGGATGATATCATCGTCGCAATGAGTCAGGATGAAAAGCCTCACCTGTGCGTTTTTGCCCTCATAGCTTTCTTCGGCGGTGATGTCCTCTGTCCTTGGTGATAATCTATTATACTCAGTTCTTGTTCTCGTATTCAGTTCATCAAAGCTGTTATTTGATGAAGAAAAAGATACATTAAGTATGAAATGAGTCGAGATGTAGCTGCCATTGGTACCTGTGGCTCTCATTAAGACATCATATACTCCATTACTTGGATACACCGCCCATACGCCTTGTCCCGGTGTCATGGCTCTGTATCCCTGCCCGTCTCCGGCATCTATCTCTAAGCCGTTGATGCCGTCTGCAAGATTGGTCGTCCACTCGGGATACATGAGATACACGCTGTCCTTATAGATCCACCTGTTCTGAGGCATGACAGCCATGAGCGTATCTATGCGCAGTATCTGACTGATCGGGACATTGGGGTGGAACTTTCCTCCCGTGTAGCTGACCAGTCCTGATGTGACTGCATCTTCTCTGATGTAATCATAGCGATAAGCCATACCTACGAGGTTGACCACACCATCGGGATACTGATATTCCATCCTGTCCATGTACATAGGTCCGGCAGGAGGCAGTTCCAGACCGGGTTGTGTAGCGGCAAGGTTCATCGCATTGTACAGCATACCGAATACATCGGGTGTGATGGCTGTGGAGTCGTGGATGACTCCCTGACTGAAGCACCTCGGTGGTCTCTGGAAGTAGCACCTGTCGGCAAGGTAGCCTGTCTGGGTTTGACTGTTGAAATACTCAAGGCTTTTGTTTACAGCCTCCGACTGACCATAGGAGGTTGCGTAAAGGCAAAGCAATAGCAAGGCTGCAAGCAGCCGGTTTAAAAACTTTTTCATGATTAAAAATTTATATGTTAAAAAAAATGTTACATAGAGATATAAAATTTAATTATAACGGACATCGAAACGTCCATTAGTTATCTGGATTTTTGAAGTATCTATTCCTCCATTATCTTCTATTAATGTACAGTCAAACACGCCTGAAATAATCTTATTGATGGTGTCGAAGCGGGTTACTTCGAGGTTGAATGGTAATCCAGAATTTATAGTATTGTATTGCCCAGAATATCTTGGGTTAGTCTCTGAAAGCACGGATAAATAAATACTACCAATTGGGAATTCTCCACTATGATTTATTTTACCTTTACTTGGATGATTTATAATTATAAATAGATTATCATTCTTACTTGCTATCTCATGTTGTTGAGTAGCTCTAATTGTGATTCTGTCATACCCAAACAAACGATACCTTTCAGCAGTAATCTCAGGAGTCTTTCCCTCTGCTTTCACTGCATCGCACGGACTCCAAGTAACACCATCGAGGTCGAAGCTGAGGGTATTGGCACCTGAAGTGGTGGTAGGTGTGGTGCAGGAGCAGCAGTTTTTGGGAATGTCTTCTTTTTCGCAAGAGACAGTCATGACGAGAAATAGAAGCGGTATTAAATGTTGTGCTTTCATGATAATTTATTTTTGCTTTTAAAAAAAATTGTTTTTGTATATTATGTTGTTATTGTGTATTCTCAATTGTCCATTTATTAAGCAGCCGTTTTAAAAACTTTTTCATGATTAAAAATTTATATGTTAAAAAAAATTGTTACATACTTTAATGTATCGGACGTCGAAACGTCCATTAGAGAGTTTGATTTCTGTTGAATCACTGGAGTCATTCGTTTTTCTAATTGTACAGTCAAATACCCCGCTAATAATCTTATTGATGGTGTCAAAGCGGGTTACTTCGAGGTTGAATGGAAGATCTCCGTCCATAGTAGCATATAATCCTTTATGCGGTAATTTAGCTTCTTCGGGAAAATTAAGACTTATCCTTCTTATTGGTATTTTTGGTTGTGTAATCCCTATTTTGGGTTTAAAGATTGTTATCCATAAATCAACCGACTTATTATTAATTTTCACAAAATTTTGGGAAGCTTTTATCCTCATAGTATTATATCCAGAATATCTGTCCCAATAAGCAAATATTTCGGGCATTTTACCACCTGCATTTTCCGCATCACACGGACTCCAAGTAGCACCATTGAGGTCGAAGCTGACGGTGTTAGCTCCAGTCATGGTGGCAGGTGTGGTGCAGGAGCAGCAGTTTTTAGGGATGTCTTCTTTTTCGCAAGAGACGGTCATGACGAGAAAAAGAAGCGGTATTAAATGTTGTGTTTTCATGTCTATATAATTTTGTATATTAAAAAAAATTGTTTTTGAATATTATGTTGTTATTGTGTATTCTCAATTGTCCATTGTCCATTGTCCATTGTCCATTGTCAATTGTCAACTGTCCATTTATTAAGCAGCCGGTGAAAATTCTTTTTCATAAGAATAAAATTTAAATGGTTAAAAAAATATTTATTTACAAATTATATATAAGTGATTTATGAATTAAAAGGATACATCGAACCTGCCTTGTGTAATTAATAGATTTTCTCCAGGAGTGCTCGTGAAAACCTCTTCCATCTCGCACTCAAATTCACCACTGATGATGCGCTTGTTCCAATCTACCTTGGTGATGTTGAGATGGTATGGCTTTGTGGTGTCGTTTGCATAGATTGAGTTGCCGAAATCAGAAGATCCTCTAGCATAAAAAGTAAAAAAACTTTGTTTTTGTGGACTATTAGTAATAATCTCCACTTTAGGATAGTCTATTAAAATATTTAATAATTCATAATTTGAGCCTTCAAAATTCCTTCTACCTTGTACATCCAATCTGGAGTTATCCCCATACGGCATATTGACCATGACAGTTCTGAAGTCATTGAGTGATCCGTCGTTGGTTACATTGCAGTTGCTCCATTGTTCGCCATTTATTTTGAAGCTCATGGTATTGGCTCCTTGTTGGGTGGCGGGTCGTTCGCAGCTACAACAGCGTTTGGAGATGTCATCTTTTCCGCAGGAGGTGGTGATGAAAAGAAGTAAGATTAGAAATAAAAAATGTGCTTTCATGATTCATTAAATTTAAGATTTTAGTGATAAGTTATCATCAATCGTAATTCGTAATTCGTAATTTGTAATTGTCTCAATAGTGCGTGTCAAATCTTCCTTCCGTAATAGCCAAACTATCGGGGGAGTAATCATCACCCCATAATTTTTTCAGGCAACACTCAAAAGTCCCACTGATGATGCGGTTTTGCTCATCGAGGTGGTGTACATTGAGTGAGAAGGGCTTACTTGTATCCATTGCAAACTCTGCCCAGCCATTATAAGAACCTGAGTAGAATAGTCGGAAAAGAAGTTTCTGAGTTTTAGTGAAATCCCCAAGAAAAGGCTTATCAACATTAATCGAAAACGATTCACTTGCTTGAGAAGAAAAATATTTTTTTCCTCTAATTCGAAACATTTCATGTTCAGGATCCCAATACACATCAACAGTGGGATAGTTTTCATTCTTTACATTGCAGTTGGACCAAGTGATGCCATTGATCTTCATGCTCATGGTGCCTTTTCCTGTGATGGATGCTTCTTTCAGGCAGTCGCAGCAGGCGGAGGCAGGCTGTTCGGAATCGTCTTTGCCACAGGATACGGTGATGAAAAGAAGTAGGAATAGAAATAAATAATTTGCTTTCATGATAAATTAATTTTAAGAATTAAGTGATGAATGTTAAATGGCATACTAATAAGTAATGTCTTTCTAAATATGGTATCAAAATTAGAGCCAATAGTCAAGTGAAAAAAATATGGCTTGTAAACATTCGTATAAAAGCCGGCGATTTTGCCCAAAAAGGGCTGTTTTTTATACATATATTAACTTTTATAATAAATTATCGTATAAAATACGAATATTTCCGGTCAATTTAAACTATTTGATGCTGTCGTCAACAAGAGATTGGATATCTATATGGTATTGAATAGGATCGGATTACGGCTATAGATATAATATACCTTCTGTCATTAAGAAGTATCCACCCGTAGCAACTGAGCCGGCGGAATGAGCGGTTTCAAAACTGAATCCAGTCCGAAACTGACCAAAGAAGCATAGTCTCAAGCTGTATTCAATAGATGATTATTTTTTTCAATGTGAAGCGTTTAAGGAATGTATTTAGGGAATTCACACCCATAGTAAGGCGTATAGGGATATTGCAAAGTCATTAAAGCCTTATATTATATCAATAAATTAAAAAGTGAACTGTATAAAATGAATTTTTGAAAATCTAATACAAGTCGGCCAGCAAAAAGATATTCAAGGATAATGGTAAAATTTCAAAAAGAAAAGGTATACCACCGCAAAAACCGGAAAGGACTAAATGGGGATAAAAACACCCATTTTTGAGGTTAATTATTTTTAGCAGTACAATAATTGTACAATAGCACAAATAAAAAAAGTATAATAAATTGGCGACCCATCTATTATACTTTAGGTTGCGGAGAGTTAGGGATTCGAACCCTAGAAGCCCTTTTGGAGCTTACACACTTTCCAGGCGTGCGCCTTCGACCACTCGGCCAACTCTCCTTATTTTGGAGTGCGAAGGTAGTCATATTTGATTAATTTCTCAAAGTTTTTCAAAAAATTAAAAGTTTGGATATCTCTACCATTCATCTTTCTTTTTTTCATTATTTATTTATTTATTTATTTATTTAACATCCCAATTACGACAAGAAAAAGTAGTATGATTAAATATTTTTTTGTCAGTGGCCCGGACGAATTAAAAGACTGTATTTTTTACTTTTTCGACATTTTTATTACTTTTACCCTGATACAAACAAAACGAAACAAAAATCAAGATGGCGACTATTTTTAGAAAAAAATCTATTGGAGCGATTCTGAGTGATGTAGATTCAGGGATGGGTGATTCACATGGAGTTAGTCTGAAAAGAGTATTGGGAGTACGTGATCTCACAGCCTTGGGTGTTGCTGCTGTCATCGGTGCCGGGATTTTTTCAAGCATAGGGAAGGCCGCTTATGATGGTGGTCCGGGAGTTGTCTTTTTATATATTTTTACGGCGATAGCCTGTGGTTTTGCAGCCTTGTGTTATGCGGAGTTTGCTTCTACCGTACCTGTGTCGGGTAGTGCATATACCTATTCCTATGTTGCCTTTGGTGAAATCTTTGCATGGATTATAGGCTGGGACTTATTGATGGAATATGCCATTGGAAATATAGCTGTAGCCATTAGTTGGAGTGATTACTTTACCAATCTTGTCAATAAGGCAGGCATCCACATACCCGACTGGCTGACAATGGATTACATGA
The DNA here is from genome assembly GCA_024103005.1 of Saprospiraceae bacterium. Taxonomy (GTDB): domain Bacteria; phylum Bacteroidota; class Bacteroidia; order Chitinophagales; family Saprospiraceae; genus Parvibacillus. Next base: position 66,568 of record JAGFJA010000039.1, on the reverse strand, counting down.
CAGCTCACGCCGGCTACGAAAAAATCCATGCTGCGATGTCCACCGGTGCCAACCTAAACACTCTAAACCCAACTGAAATAAGCCAATATTACGCCTGGACAAATGCTCCAATGCTGGGTTCACTCAGGATGATCATAGACGTTCCTGCCATGATGATTGTCGCTCTCATCACCTATATTGTCTATGTCGGCATACGGGAATCCCGAACTGCCAGTAATATTATGGTAGGAATCAAGCTGGCAATTATCCTCCTAGTCATACTGGTGGGTGCCTTTTATATCAATACGGACAACTGGTCACCCTTTATGCCCAATGGTGTCGGCGGTATATTAAAAGGTGTTTCTGCCGTATTCTTTGCATATATCGGTTTTGACGCCATCAGTACCACTGCTGAAGAGTGTAAAGATCCCCAGCGGGACCTTCCGAGAGGGATGATTTATGCGCTAATAATCTGTACTGTTCTCTATGTCTTGGTTTCACTGGTGCTTACAGGAATGGTTCATTACAGCCAACTCAATGTAGGCGATCCGCTGGCAATGGTTTTTGATGCCGTCAATATGAAATTTGTTTCTGCCATCGTCGCCGGTAGTGCCATCATAGCTACGGCAAGTGTACTTCTTGTCTTTCAGCTGGGACAGCCAAGGATCTGGATGAGTATGAGTCGGGATGGATTACTTCCGGGGATATTTTCGAGGATTCATCCCAAATATGGTACACCATCCTTTTCAACTATTTTGACAGGATGTGTCGTCGCCTTACCTGCCTTATTCCTCAATTTGGATATCGTGTTGGCGCTGACAAGTATCGGAACCTTATTTGCCTTTGTATTGGTATGCGGTGGTATCCTGGTCCTCCAGATGCAACCTGAAAGGCCTCAGAGTAAGTTTAAAGTGCCCTATATCAATGGGCAATGGATTTACCCGGCAGGGCTGGTTGCTACCATAATAGCCATTATCTATTACCAACCATATTATTTTCAGGACATCATCGCCTTAGAAACCTTCCCCATGATAGTATTCTGGCTGGTAGCCGTCATCCTGGCTATATATACGATAAAAAACAGATTTTCGCTGATTCCTATCCTTGGTTTAGTAAGCTGCTTCTACCTGATGGCTCAGGAAAGTCATACCAACTGGATGAGATTCATCATTTGGCTGGTTATCGGACTGGTGGTATATTTTCTATATGGTTATACTCATAGTAAGTTGGCAAAAAAGCAGGTTTAATAACTAAGTTATGAAATTTCTGAGTAACGGTTTAATTCAGGAACTTAGTTTGAGAGAGCTTGTACTGCGTCGTTTGATTGCTTCGCTTCTTGTTGCCTTCGCTGTGTGATTGCTTATCGCCCGATTAATATCACGGATTTTCAGAATACCGAAGTGCTTTTGGTTGGAATCGTGGGTTCAATCCAAGTGGAATTACAATTCGAATATTATCGTATAGGAATACATTACCATAACCAATTTGTAGTCCGTATAATATTTATCTTATAGTTCTTAGCTCCGAAATTTTAGTTTTTCTTGATATAATTTCAGTTTCGGAGGGGTAAAATTCCGATCATTCAAATTTTCATACCTACCATTTTTTGAAAAAATACAGTAAAATCAGTATTTTTTATACTCAGTTTTAATTAATTTAATTATATTTAGTGTTTTTTCAAATACAAAACTTGGATATTTCCTACCTTTGATGATTCACCTTTTGCGGAGTTTTTGTATTTAATTTTAACCCAAACTGCTTGTATCACCATGAAAATATACTTTTCTACCCTACTCATTTTTGTATATTCCTTTATCCTAGCTCAACCCAACACCTGGACAGCATCCGGCATCGGCGGCGGAGGTTCCTTATTTTCTCCGACTATCAGTCCCACAGACCCCACAGATATTTATATGCAATGTGACATGACAGAGGTCTTCCACTCCACTGACGCCGGATTAAACTGGGCTCCTGTACCATTTACCGAACTGATATCCACCGGTGGGATACATAGTGTAGAATATACTTCCGATCCCGATATCCTTTATACAGTGAATTACGGCTTCCTTGACGACACCCGCTTTCCGGTAAAGTCCACGGATGGCGGCGCAACCTGGAACCCGCTTTCTTCAGATCCCACAGGCGGAGAGGTATGGTTTATCTCTGCCGACCCCAACTCAACACAAAGACTCATTCTGTCTTCTTATACAGCCTTATACATCTCTTTGGATGGGGGTAACACATTTAACCTCAGATATGACAACAACGCTGACTTCCTGATATCCGGAGTATTCTGGGATGGAAACAATATCTATGTCGGGACTCAAGTCGGACTTCTTGTTTCCATGGATGGCGGCAATACTTTCTTGTTGGATACCGGTGCAGGCTTCCCTTCCAATTCTGGTTTTATGAGTTTTACAGGCTCCAAAAGTAATGGAATTACCAGACTTATGGGCACTATCGCCAATCAGGCTGACTTATATCCCGGTGTAAATGCTCAGGACATCTATATTTACAATTCGATCATTTCAAGAGACTACGTTTCCGGCAACTGGATAACAACTGTCAGCGGGATACAACCGAGTGACAAACTATTTTATATCTCCTCAGCAGATAATAATTCTTCCGTATTCTATGTGGGCGGCACCGACCCAAACACCTCCTATCCTGTCATCTATAAAACATCAAATGGCGGATCCAGCTGGATACCCATCTTCCTAACTACCAATAATCAAAATGTTTACACCGGTTATTCCGGCTACCAGGGTGATGAAGACTGGTGGTATGGAGAAATCGTCTTCGGTCTTGCAGTCGCCCCGAATGATGCTCAGACAGTTATTTATACTGATTATGGTTTTGCTCACATCACTCAGGATGGTGGAAATATCTGGAGGCAAGCTTATGTTGCCTCAACAGATCAGAACCCACCGGGCAGCCCGACACCAAAAGACAAAGCTTACGCTAACAACGGCCTTGAGAATACTTCATGCTGGAATCTTCATTGGCTTAAAAACAATCCCAATATCATTATGGCCTCTTATACCGACATTACAGCTGTCAGAAGCACGGATGGCGGAAGTAAATGGGCATTTGATTACGAAGGTATTTCCTACAATACGGTGTATCAGATGATTGAGCACCCCACCAACGGGACACTTTATGCAGCCGTCAGCAGCATACATGATATGTACCAAAGTACCTATCTCACTGATAGTAAAATTGACGGCGGGACGGGTGCCATTTTATACAGTACCGATCAGGGACTACACTGGAACATGTTACATGATTTCGGTCATCCGGTGGTCTGGCTGGTCATAGATCCCACAAACGCTAACCGAATGTACGCAAGCGTCGTCAACAGCACATCCGGAGGTATCTATATCACCAATAATTTGAACAATTCGGCTTCTTCCATCTGGAATATAACGTCCACACCAAGTCGGACTGAAGGCCATCCTTATAATATTCAAGTGTTAGGTGACGGAACAGTCGTTACAACATGGTCAGGAAGGAGAGCTTCGGGAGCATTTACAGCAAGCTCCGGAGTATTTATCAGTACTGATCAGGGAGCATCCTGGCAGGACAGATCAGACCGGCCCAACATGGATTACTGGACCAAGGACATCACCATCGACCCCAATGACGCTTCACAAAACACCTGGTATGTGGCTGTATTCAGTGGGTGGGGCGGGCCCTCCAATGATAAGGGAGGCCTGTATAAATCTACCGACCGTGGTCTTTCTTGGAACAAAATATTTGATGGTTATCGGGTAGAGTCGTGTACCGTCGATCCGGTGAATGCTTCCAAAGTTTTTGTCACAACAGAAAATGAAGGTCTGTGGTACAGCTCCGATGCCAACACATCAAACCCTCAATTTACCCAACAGACCTCTTACAATTTTATGCATCCGATGCGCGTCATTTACAATCCTAATGATTACACCAAAATATGGGTAACCAGCTTTGGCAATGGCATAAAATACGGGGAGGCTCCTTCAATTCCCCTAGCCATCCACGATCTGGAATTCGCAGGTCAGGCAGGCCGGGATGGCAATCATTTAATGTGGAACTTTATCAGGGATGAGGAGCCCATCTTATCCCTATCTCTCCAAAAGAGTAAGGATGGTTATTGGTTTGAGGATGAATATGTGCAGGATAAACCTACCAAAAATTTCGGTCGATTTGTAGATACACATCCTGACCATCTCTCATATTATCGCCTCCGGGTAAACTATCCAACAGGGCGAATGGATTATTCCCGGATCATAACAATTATCAATCCACATATTTACCAGATTGAGGTTTTTCCAACTATTGCAAGCGACAGAATATACATCAGTCACCTTAGAGAAGATGACAAAGTAATCAAAATAAAAATATTCGACATACAAGGAAAATTGGTAATAAATCTGAAAAGTCTTTTTGCAACCGATGAAACACAAAATATCGGAATCAGCAGGCTCCTACCGGGAATGTATTGCATCACGGTCAGTACTGATACAGACCTCCTTTATTCGGGGAAATTTATTAAAAAATAGAAGGCAATTGCCGGCATCTACTGCCAGAATGGATAAAAGTTATACCATTGATGCGGATATGCTTTAGCCTTTGATTCAAGTAATTGGAGATACCGATTTAATAATGTCGGAGCATCCAGATCTGTATAGGATTCACTGCAACTGAAACGATAATGAAACCTTCCCTCCTTCATGGCATATACGAAGGCTACCGGGACATTTAACCGGCTGCCCAGATAAAACGGACCAAGGGGAAACAGTGCCGAATGGCCCAAAAAAATTCCTTCCAGGGTACGCATCCCTTCCAGGTAGCGGTCAGCGTGCATACATACCAATCCGCCCAGGGAGAGCGCCTCCTTAATTTTAAAAACAAAGGTGGCATCTTCAGAAATGGGGATTATCGAGAAGGATTTCCCGGCAGAATGACGTTCCAATAATTTTTTAATATTCTCTTCTTCATTGTCCCGCATAACCACATACACCGGAGCATCTATCCGATAAAGCAACTGTCCGGCTATCTCCCAGTTTCCTACGTGGGCGCCCAAGAGGAGTGCCCCCTTTCCTGTGGCAGCCAGTCGGCGGAGCTCAGTTTCATTCTCAAAATCAAAGGAAAGCCTTTTGCCCGCACCTGCATATATTGCTAATTTGTCAATAATGGATTGGCCAAAAAGGATAAAACTTTTGTACCGGTGAAAGATGGCGTTGGGGCGAGACAGTTGCATCTTATTAAAATAGTCCTTCAGAGCAAGATTAGCGACCTTTGAAAAGAAAAGATAATACAAGGCAACAAAAGACAACAGTATATAAGAAAAAATCAAGGGCAGATGCTTGATCCACCAAATAAAGATAGAGAATCCCTTTGCCTTAGCCTGGGACCTTCCACTCCACCTTTCTGCCATATACCATTAAATTATCAGGCGCCGACACCCTGTTGCAGCCTGGCGTAAACATAGTTGTAAAAGTCTTCAAATGTTTTTATATCGGCAAAATCTTCACCTGCCATTTTAAAGCCGAAATGTCTTTCTATCAATACAACCAAGTCAACAAAATCAAGGCTATCCAACCCAAGCGTGTCTTTAATACTTGCCTCAGGGGTGATGACTGACGGTTCAACTTCAAACTCTTCTGACAGAAAAGTATTTATCCTGGCGATTATTTGTGCTTTATCCATGGTGCAAATGTAATGAATAATTGAATTATCTTATATCACTGTATTCTTTTTGAACAGACAAGCCTTCTGACTCCAACCTTTCAACTTCATCATTCCCCTAAAATTATAACTTATACCAATTATTGGAACTCCTATTGGCAGATTTAATAAACTACATCATTTATTAAATAAATTTTATTTATTTTTTCAATAAACTTTTATTTATATATTAATAGATGTCATATATTTAAAATTATTAATTCAAATTCAATATTAAGGCCGATAAAAATGATTTTAAAAACTACATGAAGTTTGAATTTAAATCGGCATATTTGCGTTGTTTCAAAGAAAAATATTTTATCGTGCTAACCATACATTCTAATTCAAAACAAGAGGTCTTTAACTCTGTAGAATCATATTTAAGACAGGTTGATTTTCCATTCAGAAGTTGTGACAGCACCCGACCTTGGGGTGGATTTTTCACCTTTGAAGAGTCACTGGCTGAGCGTTTTATTCAGCAATTCTATGCAGATACCCATATCCGATTTGAGGACTTTCCGCCAGGTGCTTCTCTCAGTCCTAAATTATTAATTGTAGCTCCACATCAAAGACTCAGCTGGCAGTATCATTTCCGACGTGCTGAAGTCTGGCGTTGTATCTATGGTGATGTTACGGTAATCACCAGTGACACAGATGAAGAAAAAGATAGTGCTGTTCTTTCTACCGGCGATATTATCCAGCTCAGTCAAGGTCAACGACACCGCATCATCGGAAATGAGCACTACGGCATCATCGCCGAGATATGGCAACATACCGACCCGGACCACCTGAGCGACGAAGATGACATCGTAAGATTACAGGATGACTTTGGAAGAAAGTAAGTGATTAAGATTTCCATTCGGAGAGTTGATATAAAGAAAGAAATTCTGCCAAAAGGTAGTCTCTTACAATGATGATAATGACCGGACTGTCTGCTTCCAATGGCAAAATCGACATTAATCTATCTATTGCAGGTCTGAATCCGTGACCATCCATTTCCAATTTACCGAATTCATCTATCACGAAATAATCACAATTACAAGTGAGGGCATTTTCTATCAGTTCATTGCCTGTCTTAAATACTTCAGTTGACAACCTGAACCGCCCTACCGAAATGAAAGGTTGATTACTGCCATGGTCAACCTGAAATGTTTGCATTCGTTTTGCTTGAATATCTATAAATCGGCGAATTCCATCCACCTCAGGAGTTAGAAATCCCGCTGCCGACTTATCCCGAATCCACTGCCCCACTGTAGAGGTTTTACCGGAGCAGACAGGTCCGGATACAACCCAGAGTTTATCAGGCCAGATGACTATTTTCTTCACAGGAAAGCAAAATTAATATTAAGATAAAATGACGAATCTTCTCCGGTCCCTTATAATGCCGGCGCACATAGGCAGCTGCTTTCATCGACAACAGGCGCATCTGAGGAATATCCTCCTTAATCTGTGCTATCCATACGGCAACATTGTTGTTTTTTCGCTGAAGCAACTTCGCCAGAAGAAATTTTAAAAGAGGATTAAAGACTGCCCACCAGATAACAATGATTATTATCGGCCTGAGGATTAATCTGACAAGATTAATACCGGAAAGATGAAAAATATAAATAGCTGTAAAAAGAATCAAAACCATGGCCACACCCAACAACCACTTTCCTTTCTTTCTCTTCCGTCCGGACGTTACTGTCAGTGGCGTTGTAGAGATGATGTCAGATTTTGAGAGCCGCTCTATCCCTGAAGGAATGGAATATGCCCAATGACCTATGACACAGCCCCACACGATGTAAACTAAGGTATAAATAATCAAAATAGCATTACCATACGGAAAATCCGAGCTAAAACCCAATAATCCTGCAACATGACGGGAAGTAGCACTGAGTGAATCCCACAAGGTATTGCCGAAAATAATCGTCAGCGTCAGCAACTTTTGAAGGGCAGACTCTGCCAGAGCCAGGGCACCATAAATCAAATAAAAAAGGTATAGCCGCCTCTGAAAAGAGAAAATCAAGGCACCTAACACTCCCTGAAATCCGACAGCAAGGTAAGCCGTAACCGGTGTATGCGGGCTCAGGGCAAACTTTACACTCATCGCTACCAACGTCCCGTATAGGATGGCTGATGCAGGCCTTTCTGCAGTAAAACCAATACAACAAACCACCGTTACTGCTACACCCCCCAATAACAGACCTGAAAAGGGAATCTGAAAAGCGTGCAGAATGCCCCCCAGTGTACACTCTGAAAATGCCCACAGCCCAATGAGTTTTGACACACTTAACTTAATGAACTTTCCTTCAGCCATCTTTTAATATTGACTATGTAAGGTAAAAAATATGTTCCAATTGAAAAAATCTATTAAAATCCGGCTAATCAAATAATATTGAAACCCATAGCTCACAAAGGGAGGTCTTCTTAAATTATAGAATCGCTATTCATTTTCTTTGATTACAATTCCGTCAAGGAGAGCAACATTCAAGAAAAAAACAGGTATCTATCTCTAAAAAAAATGTTATCATTTGACGAATGAGACAAAAAAAAGTTTGTAAATCCAAATATTATCGTTTCTTTTACAGATTGCTATAATCAGTTAAAATCAAATTTTTTTCATTTGAATACATTACCTAGGTTCAAATCCGTCTTTAACAAGATTTGCTTTATCACCTTTTGGCTGACATACACATCTGTAGTCACTTGGGGACAACCAAAAAATTTAGTCAATTATAACTACAATTATTCCGACAACATCAATACGGTAATCCTACGTCCTTACGGCTCGACTGTCGGATTCCCGATGACTTACCTCAACAGCGGTCGCCCGCTTGAACTGTTGTTTGACGACCTGGACGGTGACTTTGTATTTTATAAATACCGGATAGTACAATGTGATGCCAACTGGAATCCGAGTCAACTTAATGAAATAGAGTATCTTCAAGGATTCAATGATCAGGAGATAAGAGATTACACATACTCCGTCAATACAAGGGTCAACTATACTACTTATCATCTGATATTCCCCAACGACCTCCTGGGTGTCACTAAATCCGGAAACTACCTGATACATGTATATAGAGACGATGACAGTAAACCAGTCTTGACCAGGAGATTTATTGTGGGCGAACAGTTATTTACCGTGGGCGCTCAACTGACCGGCGACCTGCAGGCCGGCAAGACGCTGGAAAATCAACGTATCGACCTGTCCCTAACCCCCTCTGTCAGGATTCCCGACCCAATGAATCAGGTGAGGGTAGCTATTCTGAAAAACGGAATCTGGGAAAATCGACCTCTATTGGGACCAAAATTTGTCAGAAATGATAAACTGAGTTTTGACTATATCGATGAGGTTTCATTCCCGGGAGGCAAAGAATTCAGATATTTAGATATAAGAAGTGTCAGACGGCCAAGCTTCAAAATTGAAAACCTGGAAAGATTTGACGACAGGACGGAAGTCTTTTTGAGAACAGAGACCATGGACGGCAATTCTGCATACTCTTCTTATCCCGACCTGGGCGGATCCTTTCTCATTCAAAACCTTGACAGACCAGATTCTGAGGATGAATGTGACTACTTTCTGGTACATTTTTATCTACACTCACCGGGATTACTATCCCGACCGGTTTACCTTCTGGGACAGTTTAACGAATGGGGACACAGGGACGGTCTCGAACCCATGACCTATCTCCCGGAAAAACAATATTACACAACAACGGCTCTCCTGAAACAAGGTTACTATGACTACTATTACGGTGAAAAGACTGCAACCGGATTTGATTTCAGTCAGACGGAAGGGAATTCATACGAGACCTCTAATATTTATCAAATCATCGTATATTACAGAGCATACGGAGAGCGTTGGGATCGCGTAGGTCAGATATGGTCTTTGGGGTCACCCGTCACAGGAGCATTGAGAGAGGATTAATCCCTCTGATTCTCTTTTTTTAAACTTTCAAGCTAATCTCAACAAATAAAAAAATGGCGTCTGCAGGTCAACTACAGTGATTAACTGAAATAATTACCCTTGAAGGACACCATATTTTTGTTGTAAGGTATTTGGGTGAAATAAAGCCAATTGGAAAGATGTGAATCGAGTTCGGGTTATAATTGATATTTAGCTTTCTTATATGGAAAATGAGCTATTTAAAAGATTTGAAGTCCTCATAAAGAGGTTCGATTGCAAAGAAAAATAAAATTAGCCGGGAGAATATCCGTTAAATGACGGTATTTTTACCGTTAAAAGACGGTATTACCGATTTTAAATGTTAATTTAAACACGGGTAAAATGGTTCAATGATGTATCGGGGCAAATTTATGCCGGTATATTGTCCTATATTTACCATCCTTATAATCTGAATTTAAAATTATAATCAACCTTATAAATAATGAATCAAAAGGCAAGCCGGCTAATGTTGTATATTCATAAACCAACACATTTGTGAATACATTATTTGACATCCTTATCATTCCGGTATTGGCTATACATTCCATTCTATGGGTCATATTTTCATTTAATTTAAGAAGCCGCCCCTATTGGCCAAAATCAGAAAACATCAAGGCAACATTAATTATTTGCGCAAGAAACGAAGCTGAGAATTTGTCAAATAATTTACCTCATTTTTTTCTACAAAATGACATCAGGTTAGAGATTATTGTGGTAAATGACGGGAGTACGGACCATACGGAAAGTATTCTGAATCAACTATCCCGTCAATATCCACAACTTAGAATGATAACCATTTCCGATAAAAAACAACAAGGAAAAAAAGATGCGCTGTTGGCAGGTATCCTCAGTGCAAGTCACGACATTATTCTGTTGGCAGATGCCGACTGTCGGCCGACAAGTCCGTATTGGGCACTTTATATGTCAGAGCCTGTCCTTCAGGGCTATAGCATCGTAACCGGATATAGTCCCTTTATTGAAGAAAACAATTCAATCAACAGTTACGCCAGGTTTGAAAATGTGATGACCGCCTTGCAATATATCGGGTGCGGGCGGATGGGATTACCCTATATGGGTGTCGGGCGCAATCTGGCTTACAACAAAGAGGCTATCCGGGAAGTAGGATTTTTCTCTTCCCATCAGGACCGTATATCAGGTGATGACGATCTGACGGTACAATCTATTCTTCGGAAAAAGGGAAGAAAATCTATTTATTTCCAAACATCTCCTCAGAGTTTTATGCTATCATCCGGTCCGCAAAATGCCATTCACTATATTGCCCAAAAAACACGTCACTACAGTGTGAGTGCAGACTATCCCCGGGTAGTAAAAATATTGCTGATTTCATTCAATTTGTCCCGGGTATTGCTCCTTACTCAGCTATTGGCAGGATTATTTTCCGGATATTATATGACTGTACTTATTTGCGCAGCGGTTCATTTCGGTCTCAGTTTAGTCGGACGAAGGATAATAAGTCAACAACTCCATCAATCTTTTCCGGTCTTCCAATGGATACTTTTTGATGTATTGTATCCTTATATAACATTAATTCTGACTATTTTTGGACTCCTTAAAAAACAAAAAAATTGGAAGTCATTTTAAAATATTTTAAAAACCTCAGCGAAGACCAGAAAACAAGGATGGAGCAGCTGATGCCCTTATATAAAGAGTGGAATGAAAAGATAAATTTAGTTTCCCGAAAGGATATTGACCACCTTTACACCCATCATGTCCTACACAGTCTTGCCATTGCAAAATATGTACGTTTTACTGACGGAGCCAAAGTGATGGATCTTGGCACTGGAGGTGGATTTCCAGCTATTCCGCTGGCTATCTTATTTCCGCAAACCCATTTTATTGCTGTTGACAGCATCAGTAAAAAAATAAAAGTCGTCGAAGATATCACACAACGACTCCAACTGACCAATGTGGAAGCAATCGTTTCAAGAGCCGAAAATCTCCATACTAAGGTTGACTTTGTTATATCACGTGCAGTAGCTGTTTTGCCGGAGCTGACTAAATGGTCGATGAAACACATCTCCAATCAACACCGCCACTCAATTCCCAACGGCCTGATTGCATTAAAAGGGCCAACATTTAAGCAAGAATTAAAGGGCTTACCAAAAGGCGATTACGTCGATAGTTATCCCATCAGCAAATACTTTCATGAACCATATTTTGAAGAAAAATACATCGTATATGTTCAGGGACGAGGATAAGTCAAATTCAATTTGAATTTCTATTCAATTTTCAATATTGTCATCATAACAAGAAGTCATCATCAAAACCACAATAATGGATACCAAATTAAGTGTAAATGTCAATAAAATAGCCCTCATACGCAACTCCCGGGGATCTGATTATCCCAATCTGCTCACGATGTGCCTTGACCTAGAAGCGTATGGTGCAGAAGGGATAACGGTACATCCACGCCCTGACCAGCGCCACATACGTTATGATGATATTCCGGTTTTGAAGGAGCATATCCGTACTGAACTAAATATTGAAGGCTATCCGTCAGATGATTTTATCCGACTTGTTCTGGATAACAGACCGGCTCAGGTAACTCTTGTCCCCGACCTTCCCGGCGCATTGACATCTGATCACGGATGGAATTTTCAAAAAGACGGTAACTTTTTAAAAACCATCATCCCGGTATTTAAAACATCCGGGATAAGAGTTTCCCTTTTTGTGGATGCAGGGGAAGATAATGCGGATATGGCTCTGGATACAGGTGCTGACAGAATAGAACTCTATACCGGTCCTTTTGCACATGCTTTTGAAATTGAACAAAGGGGTGACATTGCAGCACATATAGCAACCTCACAGCGTGCCATGGATATCGGTATAGGAGTCAATGCAGGTCACGATTTAAATCTAAAAAACCTTGCTTTCTATGCTCATTCACTTCCTTTTTTACAGGAAGTATCCATAGGTCATGCCCTTATCGTGGATGCCATGTACTATGGTTATTCCAATGCCATTCAGATGTACAAAGACCGGCTTGCCCATCCCGAGCATTACCTGCCTTATATTTCATAAACCGGTAGAAATCTTTTTTAAAAGGAGGATAAATATACCTTGTGTTGTAAAAAAAAGTGTCAAAATAAACCATTAAGTCATTTTGACACTTTTGGGGCAAGTTAAAGATTAAAAACTATTGAATTATCCGTATCAGACAGCTTTTTTCTTATCCTTAAGTCTGATATCAAAGATATTATTATATCTGTCTTTAATTAGTTTTTTCAGTTCTTTTCTTGCAAAGAAGATTCTGCTCTTAATAGTACCTAATGGCAGATTGAGCTCATCTGCAATTTCCTGGTATTTATACCCTTCATAGTGCAGTGTAAAAGGAATTCGTAGTGAATCATCCAATTGGCTAATCATATCATTTAATTCCTTGATAAAAATATTGGTCTCACCTTGATTCTGTTCTGTACTTCTGTTATTCAGGTAGTACATATTGGTTGTTGAATCCATTATGGTATTGGCCTTTACTTTCTTACGGTAGTTATTGATGAAGATATTCTTCATGATGGTAAATAGCCATGCTTTCAGGTTGGTGTCAGGTGCGAATTTATCTTTGTTGATCAGTGCCCGATAGGTTGTCTCCTGATAGAGATCCTTGGCATCTTCCGTGTTTTTGGTAAGATTCAAAGCAAATGAATGAAGATACTGGGATACATTGTCTATCTTCTTATTAAACTCAACTATTGACATAACAGATATTTTGTAGTGTAAAATTAATGCTTTGTTTAACCAAAACGCAATTTTAGTTAAACAAATTCCAATTTTAGTTGTAAATTCAATCTCAGTAAGTTGGCAAAATTATATCAACACTCTGTGTATCAATGCATTAAATCCAATTTAATGTTTTGTTAAAGTTTCAAAAAAAATTGAAAGTTCATCTTATTATCTGCAAAAAGAAAGCCACACTTTACTTCTGTCAAATTGTCAGATAAACTAGATAAAATAACGCCATTACTCTTCCGGATATTTGAATCTTAATGTTATGTATTTCTTAATTCACTTGGTTACCTTCTCTTCATATCTTTATAATTAGCATATTCCTTCGCTTTATATTCCATTGTTTTCCCATTTTGTACCATTCCGACTATCTTTGTTTGCCAAATGTAAAATAACATTGTCAACTTCTTCAATATGATATCGAATACAGCAAATATGATTAAAATGAACATACAATTCAAACACTTACCTTTTTATTGGCTTTTCACAGCAGTATTCATCATAGCTTTCAATCAACCTGCTTTTTGTCAATCCCTGCCTCAGGATGCTCCCGGTCAGTCGTCAATGCTTAAACATGGCGTTTTAATTATCGTACTTAACTCCAATTCTTCACAGGTAAAATACCTGAATTCTGTTATTGCCGACCCAAGTAAAACAGATAAGGAAAGACTTATAGCAAGTGGTCACTTAAAAAAAATAATTACACGCAGAGACAGTTTCAACCTTTTGGTCAGAAATTCCTTTGACAGTGTGTATCAATTCTCTGATGTCAGGTATATCTATCAACAAGATTTTAAATCGAATGACAAAAACCATTTTAATCAATACTTTCTTGACAAATCAGGCAAACCTGATCCTGAATTATCAATTGGAGACAAAAACTATCTAATCATGTCCTACATAGACAGGACAACATCTTCGGGGACGACGGCATTGAATCTTCACCTGTACTTACCGGATATGAAGGAAGCTAACCGGGACATACAGTTTCCGGGAATTGGGAATTTAATCAATATTCTGGTTGACAATGGCAAATACGCCACAGCCGGCAAGATGCTGATGAAAAGAATCCTCAAATTTCAGCATCGTCTGAAATCCTCCTACCTCGAATCGTTGAAGCAAGAATAACCTGTTCGTTTTATCGTACACATAGTAAACAAATCGGCCTTTCCACATCCTTGATTGAAATAGCAATAAATTTTGCCCGACCTACAGATAGCCTGACTATCAAATAATACCAAAGGTAGCTGACCATCCTCTTTTAATTTGTTTTCCTTCAATATGGCGTCATAAGCAAAACTTTGGAAAATAAAAACAAGGCGGGAGACTATCCTCCCGCCTCTTTGATACATAAGCTACCCAACTGCTCCGGCACTTCTGCCAAGCATATAAAAATCGTCAATCTCCACCTCAGTTACATATTTTCGGTTGCCGTCCTTATCAGTATAATTGCGATTTATCAACTTACCTTTCACCATAACTTCCTTGCCCTTTGTCAGATACTTTTCTGCTTTTTCGGCAGATTTTCCCCAGGCAATTAAATTATGCCACGTAGCAGTCTTCACGATATCGCCATCGTTGTTTTTATAAACTTCATTGGTCACAAGGGTGATTCTGGCCATTTTTCTTCCCCCTTCAAATGTTTTGACCTCCGGCATACGGCCTAAGTTGCCGATCAAACTGACTTGATTTCTAAACGCATTCATGATAATAAAATTTAAAGGTTAAAATTTAATAATTGTACTTTTTGGTTTGCCACCGTATCATACTTCATTGCTGATGACAGGACAAAGATGGAGAGCCATGAAACTATTAATCGGTAATTAAATATTTGTAATCGTTTGTAAACGATTGTAAGTATTTACAATCGGGTAAGACACTTTACCAAAACCTATATATCATTAAATATCAATTAAATATATTCAACAATTATAATTTATATATTAAAAAATACTTTGATACCCAAAATGGATTTTAGCTGCCTGAAAATCAAAAGGCTGACTTCCATTTTTTCCGACTGCAATACTCAGCCCGAAAACACCCACTTTTGTAGCGAAATTTATTCCTGCACCCAAGCCCAGATACCAGTTAAAATTTTCCGGTCTGGCATCAGTGGGATTTATCCAGCCATTGTCTGCAAATACAAATAGTGCGCTAAGCTCATCTAGGTTCATTTTGACCTCATTAGTAGCTATCAAATAGGATGTGGTATAAATAGACTGCTCATTCCACCCTCTAAAGCTCTTATTCCCTCCTATTCGGAACTTTTCATTGTTGTACACAATCTTAGGTCCGGCAATCATCGCCCCATTGGTCCGCAGCATCAGAGACATCCTTTTTAAAAAAGGCAGATACCACCTGGCATCCAATGACGGTCGAAAGAGTGTGGAGTGAAGTGTTACCGTATCATAGAGCGTATTATAATCAAAGTTTTCTCCCGTATTACCGCGTATGGAGGTTATAGCACCATTTCGGTAAATATTCCGCTGCCCGACACCCATGGCAAAATTAAGTGAATATCCTCTTCGTGGATTCAACTTGAAGTCAAGCCGGTGCACGGTATAGGAAAGTCCAAAATAATCGGTCTTGTAATCCAGATTGGCGGGAAGTTTTTTTGTCTGAATTATTTTCTGTGTATCCACGGTCCCTATAGCCGAACTACCTCTATTCCAAAATACCTCCAGCTTACTGTCATAACTGAAGTAGTACTGACCACCTAATTCAAATATTTTTTCTGTAAAGGTCGAATCTGCCCGAAATAGTTTAAAGCTGGTTTTGACTCCGATAGGTGTCGATAACAGGAATGGATATTCAGCCTCCAGGCGGAGTTGCTGCCGATTTGCAGATGGTTGAAAATATTCTCCCAAAATCTTCTCTCCCTGGCCGAACTGATTAACCAGCTCTACCGTCGCGTTTCCTGTAATGAGCAATTTATTGGTCACGCCGGGGACGGCGTTGGGATTGGGTTGCAGACCGATGAGCAAATCGAATCGATTGACATTTTTTTTCTTTAAAAAGAGCGCCAGCCAGGCTTTCTGTTCAGCAAAAACCACTGCCGGACTTTTATACTGTTCAGCGAAGGTAAGTTCCCTTATTTTCTTCGAAACTTTTTCCGTAATATCAGGAAAATAGGGACTTCCGACGGGCAAACCTATCATCTGACTCAGATAATAAGGAGCTATTTTAAGGTCACCCACCACGTGCAATCCTCCAAAAGTATATCTGTTCCCAGGCATGAGCCATACATCACAATCGATAGAGTCGGCAATTGCCCGGTCCGGTACCATTCTGACGGCCGCAAAGGGATACCCTGCTTCCATAGCTTTACCTAACACAGATTTGCGAAAACCATCCACTTCCCTGCTCATCCGGATGGAATCGCTTGACAGCTCTACCACGGAATCGCGCGGAATAATTCCCTCATAAGCGTGTAAGGTCAGTTGCCTTAAGTGAAACTTTTCGCCCTGGTAAAAATAAATGTGTGCGGTATCTCTATGTATTCTAACAGAATCGATGGCTGCAGCATAATAGCCGTGATGCTGCAAAGTGTCAACAATCTTAGTAAGCGGAGCAAACAAAGCAAAGGTGTCCGTAGTGCCCAAACGAATAAGCTCAGCTACCGGCTTCTTCCACAGAACACTGTCCTTCGTCAGATGGTGAATGACGACACCTTGTCCGGAATTTTTACCTGTCAAACAGCAGACAAACAAAAGTATGAAAATAATACACTTACTATGTGACAACCTGACAACCATAATTAAATAAGAACGAAAAGTCCTAAAAAAATTGTGGAAATCCAAATTTAGGTTAAAATAAACCTCGCTGACCTGTCAGAATCAGGCAAAATTTAGGATAAACACTTGCTGAATGAATAAAACAGAATTAATTTTGCTTTTTTAAAAAATATTCCTATCTTTGATATACCTAACCCTTTTTACACAGAATATTATTAGTAGATTTTGTAACAATTTAAATTTTTTATAATGAAAACATTATTTTATTTCCAAAATTTATTTTTCTAACATTAGTATTATTTTTTTCTTGTGTATAGGGATTCTCTCAGGTTATGATGAGTGTCATTGATAAAACAAACAGTATATTTACAAGCACCGAACAAAATGTACTTGCAACAAGATTTAATGAAGTATCACCGACAGGCAAAATAATCGGTAGGCAATGTGTGACTATTAGTTCTTCTGCGTTTAATTCCTCTATTTTTACCGTTACTATGCCCGATGGTGATATACTTACATGTAATGTCGAAAAAAATTTATCCGACCCAATGGTTGATAATGTAATAGGGAAGATTACCCTTATCAATGGAAGCCAAAATAGTGACAATGGTAATTTTGCCTTTACATATAAAGACAACTATGTTTCGGGCTTTATTAATTATGAACAAAATTTCTATACATTGTATCCAATTAAAGATGGGTATGCTTTATTATCCAAGCTCAACTCCAATGAAGCAATATATGGAGAATGCGGCTTTGACGACTTATCTGTAGCTCTACCGGGAAGCAGTGGTTGTAGTACAAGCTATGGCGGATTGGCTACGGCACGAATATTAATGATCTTTAGCACACAGGCACTTACATTTCCGGAATATGTCAATACCACCAATCCTGACTTTTGGAGCTACTTTTATTTGGCATTTGAAGCATGGCCTATTGTCAATTCCTATAATGTTGCGGGTAGTAATTCGCATATTGAACCTGAACTATACCCTGTTTATGACTTTCAAGGGGGTTTTTCCTTTAGTACGGAAACAGATATTCAGGATAAAATTAATGCAGATATTTCTACGCTCGAAAACAATACCAACATAGAACAAAAGAGGGATGACAATCATTGCGATGCAGTCGCCTTTTTTGTTGATGACAGATATTCTGTCCCCAACAGCACAATATTTGGTTCAGTTGGTACAATAGGGGGGCAACCTAATAATCCTAATAAATTTATTGTAGTTCGGAATTCTGCTCTTGGTCCACGATGGACATTTGCCCATGAGTTTGCACATCTTAGCGGTGCCCGCCACACCAGGGATTCAGATCCTACTAATGTTTGCCATCACGGCTTCCATTTTACTAATGCAGGACAAAATAGAACCACCATCCTGGGTTCGACATTTTTAAGTGGCACACGGACTCGAATCCAATACTTTTCTAATCAATACTTAACTTTCAATGGAACACCAATTGGAGACGCAAATAATGACAATGCAAGCACCATTGATGATGAGACAGTAACGATGTCAAACATTGAAATATGTAACAGATTACCCAGTATTCCTAAGACCAATATGTATCCTAACAATGAAGTATTTATACCCGCCAGTGATCCTAAAGCATATATAGTACTATACCCTTGTGTATATGGACCACTAGAAAATGCCTATGTGGGGTCTCAAGAATTCATCCAATATAAATGGTATATCAACAATATCTTGGTACAGACTACAACTACACCTTCAACAATATTAAATTTCACCGGACTTCCTATTGAGACGATCATACCTATCAAAATTGTTGCAACAGCTCGTACAGTGCCCTTTATGGTTTTTACTCCGACCTATGAAGATATCACCATATATGGCAATGTGTATATATGGCAAAATGGTGCCCCTGGATTTGGGCCTAATTATACTGATCAACCAAACGTTTTTGCCTCCTCTCCTGAGATATATCCTTCTATAACAAGAGATATAGTCAATGTGCATCTGCCTATAAACATCCACAATGTGGATCTGCATTTATACAATTCGATAGGTCAATTAGTTAAATCGTATGGCAAAATTTCCACGAATAGTCAAATATCACTATCCGATTTAAAATCCGGTATATACGTAGCAATAATTACTTCTGAAGGCAACAAACCGAAAAGTATTAAACTATCACTCATTAAATAATGTATATCATGAAATACAAAATAATTATATTGATAATGGCATGTCTTTTCTGCAATAGTTGTGATAAAGATAAAGAGATGATGTCATCGGTACCTATCTATACCCCTTATGCACCATCCAATTGTAATTGTGATTGCTGCCAAATAGAATCCTGTTTTAAGAATGGACACTTGATGTATTATACATACTCAACTGCACGATTGCTTAATCCAATTTATAAAAATGTATTTTTTTTTAATTTTCTAACAGCGTATATTGACTCTGTATCTATTAGGGAAGGTTTTAGCTTTACGTATGTACCGAAATTAGGAAGACAAACCTTAATACGTGCCGGGGAGTTGGACGTTTCAAAAAGTTGTTCTTACAATCTTTCGATAGATGATGGAGATGTACCCAGTAAAGACAAATACTATCTGGATACCACGAGAAGCAATTTTGTTGAGATTACGCATTTGGATACAATCAATAGAATTGTAGGAGGGCGAGCCGAAGCACACTTTAAGATTAAAGATCCGGTAAATAAATTTGATAAGAGCAATCCTGACAAAGTAGATCTTACTGATATTAAATTTTATGGGAGTTATGTGGATTGGTAGAAGTAATTCGATATCGAGAGAACAACATATCATGAAATACTACTTCCTTATTAAATGGAGTAAGGATATTTTTGTGCTTATCCTAAATGACCTAATATTATCACCCAGAAAACATATAATCGACGAAGTCAAATTTTATTCTCTCTACTTTTACTAAAAATGAAAACTTTATTCAGTAAACCCTACTTGAACACCGTCCTAAAAAAATTGTGGAATTCCAAATTTAGGTTATAATAAACCTCTCTGACCTGTCAGAATCAGGCAAAATTTGGGATAAGACTTCCATCCTTATTCGTCATTATATGGATGGATTTTAGATTGCCCCTTTCTCTTTTATTATTTTAGCTTTAAACAATATTTCCATACTTTTATCATGTTTTACAATCTGATTTTATAAGCAATAAATTATCATTTCACATGACCGTATTCCCGACTTCCCGATTATTATTTTTCATCCTTGTTTCATCACTCCTTATTTTATGTGCCGGCTGCGGATCTTATAGTTGTATGCAGACTGCCCGTACGGTTGACGCAGGACAAGGCGAAGTAGGAATCGGTATTTTTTACCCTTATGGTGTGATTAATGCCATAGCCCAGGTGGCAGACAAGGAAAAGAAAAATTTTACCATACCTTATATTCAGGTATCCGGCAAATACGGCCTTTCAAACCAAATGGACATTGGTCTTAACTTGAGTACCTTTGGCCAGCTTGGCATTGAAGGTAAGTACATGCTTCTCGGTGATAAAGAATCCCTCTTTTGTTTAGCTACCGGTGCCGGAATCAATACCTTCTTTTTCTATTACTATGATTTTCATCTTCCTGTATATGCCTCCATACATCCACTGCCCAATCTGGGTATTTATGTCTCACCGAAATACATCGGTCAGTTTGTGAGCCTTTTCGGGCTATCCAGCCGATCTTATTTTGACTATATGGGTTTATCCGGCGGTGTGATGTTTGGAGATAGAATTAAAGTCGGCTTAGATATTACAGCTGCTTTTCCCTTAGGCAAGGTGTACAGTGTAGAGGTCTTCCCCAATCTTTACAATTTCGGAGCAGGCATTAAGTGGACCATTGGAAAAGCCGGAGAAAGCGAAAGAAGAAGCAATTATCGTTTTTGACTTTTAACTTATTCCCCTGAATCAATATTTCAGGTGACAGAAATATGCTGTGTGAAAACCTTTTGAAACGTACTTACAAGGTTTTCTGCAAAGTCCCTGATGTGCTGTTTATCCTCATCCTTTGCATTCTCCTCTATCTTCACCACATCAGCTCCCCGGATGGCATTTGTTTTCATAAACTGCAAGTCAAAGTCATCCGCCGACTTGCAGAAATTACCATAAAATTCTTCTCCTGATCCCAAACAACCAAAAACCTTGCCACAAAGATCCACTTCAGCCAGATCCTCATAAAAATCATAAATCTCGTCCGGTAATTCGCCATCCGAACCATAGGTATAGGTGGCTACAACACAAAGATCCACATCGGTAAATTCGATTGCACGCGCATCCGTACATTCTTTAACAATAACCGAAACACCGCAGTCATTCAATGCTTCTGCCGTCAAATGAGCTATCTCTTCCGTATTTCCGGTCAAGCTTGCATATACTATCAGAGCCCTTATCATATTTATTTGCCTGCCGGTCCGGTTATTCAGCTGATCAGTGCGCCGGCTTTACTCACTGTTATTTTCAACAAAGATATTTTACTAACACTTTAAATGAAGGGCGGTTCACATTTAGACTCAAGAAGAAGAAAGGTATATGAAAGAATTCAATAAAATCCCTCATTTATTTTATCTTTGTTAAAACATTTGATTTTCGTGAAATTTATAGTCATTTTAGCCATCGGATATATCATCTATAAAATGTATCGCATCGGTCAGATCAATGGTGCCATTCAGGCTAACCAAAAGTCCTCCATCCATCACCAAAATCAAAAAAACAAAAATACCGACGACAAGGAATATACTGACTTCGAAGAAATAAAATAATGCAATTCAGCGAACAAGTTCTGGCTAAAAACCACCAGTTCTGCATCATCAACAAATTAGCAGGCCAACCTGTCCAACCCGATAAGACAGGAGATATCAGTATCCTGGATATGTGTAAAAAATATTTCCACCACAACCTCTATCTGATACACCGTATTGACCGCCCCGTTTCAGGACTGGTAATCCTTGCCAAAAATACTAAAGCAGCTGCATGGCTGAGTGAATTATTCAAATCCAGAGAAATAAACAAATCCTATCTGGCGCTGGTTGAGGGACAAATGCCCCAGCAATCCGGCACCTTAGTCCATCAAATCAACAACAAAGGCAAATACAATAAGTCCAATATATCCAATCCGGATGATGAGGAGATGAAGGATGCGGCAGTAACCAATTATCAGGTTCTCGGCAAGACAGAGAAATATACGTTACTCCATCTGCAGCCACTTACAGGAAGACACCATCAAATTAGAGCTCAACTCGCAGCCGTCGGATGCCCCATCCAGGGCGATGTAAAATACGGCGCCAGAAGAGGTAATAAAGACCGAAGCATCAGCCTACATGCATGGAAACTAAGCTTTGTACATCCGGTAAATAACGAAGCCACCTCTTTTGAAGCTCCACTGCCCTCAACCAATCTTTGGCAAGGTTGTTTAAATATCATAAACTCATAATCATGTCCGATAATCAAAGAACAGAACTCGGCAGTCTCGGCGAATTCGAACTGATCAATCGATTGGTCGCTCCGTTTGAAACCGTCAATACCTCTACCGTCAAATCCGTCGGAGACGATGGTGCAGTCATAGACTACGGACCAAATCAGCAGGTTGTCGTCAGCACTGATCTGCTGATAGAAAATATTCATTTTGACCTGATGTATATGCCCCTGAAACACCTCGGCTATAAAGCCGTGGCAGTCAACCTTTCCGACATCTATGCCATGAACGCCACACCAAGGCAGATTACGGTATCTATAGGCGTCAGCAACAGATTTAGCCTGGAGAGCCTAGACGAATTGTATGAAGGAATGCGGGCTGCATGTAAGCGATATGGTGTGGATCTGGTGGGTGGAGATACCTCATCATCCAATAAGGGAATGATCATCAGTATTACTGCCATCGGACACGCTCCCAAGGAGGAGATCGTTTACAGAAATACAGCCCAGCCGGGCGACTTGCTTTGTGTAAGCGGTGACTTAGGAGGTGCCTTTATCGGTATCCAGATCCTTGAAAGGGAAAAAGCACTGTTTCTGGATGATCCCGGCATCAAACCCGACCTGGCAGACTATGCCTATGTGGTGGGACGGCAATTAAAACCCGAACCCAGAGCTGACGTCGTCAAAATGCTCAAGCAAGCCGGCATCAAACCCACTGCCATGATTGACATTTCCGATGGACTGGCCTCCGAAGTCTTTCATATCTGCCGACAATCTAAGGTAGGTGCCGTCATCCGTGAAGCTCAGGTGCCTATCCATTCCATGACGGAAGAGCTGGCAGTTAAATTCCGGATGGACCCCATCACCTGTGCACTCAATGGAGGCGAGGATTATGAGTTGCTTTTTACGGTCGATCCAGAAGATATGGAGAAGTTAAAATTTCTCGACGATGTATATGTCATCGGCTCTATCCTTACCGAAAAAGACGGCATTATGCTCGAAACATCAGGCGGCAACTTCCATAGGCTGAGAGCACAGGGATGGCAGCATTTTAATCAGGAATAAAACCGCTATTATTCCGGTCAATCAGTATGAAAAATCAGGTTGGTTGATCATCCACAACGATTGTCGTACCAATCAGGTCGTGCAAGGCTTGTTTCTCTTTGTTGAAAAAAGCAAAGAAATAACCAAGGATAAAAATGTTACCGCAGATCACCTTTGTAAGGTTGCGCAGCAAAGACTTGGCCAAAGTAAGTCTGTTCCCGTCTTCATCCAGCACCATGATGTGCATGGCTTGTTTTCCGAAGGTGGCACTTCGCCAGGAAGATTCGAGATAAACATAGTATATCAAGCCGATAAACCCTGTCCATCCGGAAAATCTCACATAATACCAAATATCGTTGTCAAAAATATGAAACGGATTAAAGGTCCAGCCAAAGGGGAAGGTAATAACCTTGGCAATGATACTGATAATCATTCCATCAATAATCAAGGCAATGAAACGTTTGAATAAAGAAGCGTTTTGGTACATCATTTTGTCATTTTTTAATCTATAACAAATACAACTCCCCAAAACACCTAAATAGTTTCACGTGCGGGCGACGTATCGACCAAGGTCAGCAACTATACCCTCAAGGTATCTTTTTTATCGACCCGATTCGGGTTATAGCGACTTTTACCAAACTTTGAACCGTTGAAAATCATAGCTTTTCCGGCTGCTTTCTGTTCTTCATACGGCTTGTGAAGATATTCCTGACACAGTGGCGAACAGGTGTTTTCATACTTTTCCCGACAGTCGTCACACTGAATAAAAAGGAGGTGACAAAAATCATTGGCACAGTTGGTATGCGTGTCGCACGGGGCACCGCACTGGTGGCAGTGAGCTATGACTTCATCATTAATTTTCTCGCCGAGACGCTCATCAAAGACAAAATTTTTCCCGATGAATTTATTCTCAAGGTTCTGTTCCTTAACCTGTCGTGCATATTCGATGATGCCGCCTTCCAGCTGGAACACGTTTTTATAACCCTTGTATTTCATATAAGCACTTGCCTTTTCACATCTGATACCGCCTGTACAGTACATGACCAGATTTTTGTCTTTATTGTCGGCAAGCATCTCACTGATTATGGGTAAGGATTCTCTGAAAGTAGAAACATCAGGTAAAATAGCATTTTTGAAGTGGCCTATTTCACTTTCGTAGTGATTGCGCATGTCCACTACCACCGTGTCAGGCTGGTCGAGCAACTCATTCATAGCCTTAGCGGAGAGGTGGATACCGCTGTCTGTCACGTCAAAGGAAGCATCATCCAGGCCATCTGCGACGATTTTCTTTCTGACTAAAATTTTTAGTTTAAAAAAAGACTTACCGTCGTCTTCAATGGCATAATTTAGCCTGTTGCCACGCATAAAAGCCAGGTCATTACAAGAAGCCTTAAAGTCATCAAGGCGTGCAGCAGGGACGGAAATCTGTCCGTTGATACCTTCATGAGCGATGTAAATCCGGCCCAGGACCCCTATTGCAGACCATTCCCGATAAAGGTGGTCTCTGACTATTTGGGGATTATCAAACTTGAAATATTTGTAAAAAGAAATGGTTGTTCTTTCTTCGGAAGACTGACGCATTTTTTTCTTCAGTTCCGCACCATTTACCCTATTATGTAATTGCATGTTACTAATTTAAGGTTAAATCATTCATTCTGACAGTGATAGAAGCAATTTTCGACCGCAAAGGTAGGTAAATTTCATTGAAATTGGATACCTGATTCAAATAAAAGACAATTTTATCGGTAAATCTACGACGATGCAGACAGCCTCAAAGGATTCAAATCAAAACAATCAATCCAAACTTTTCAGGTAGGTAAGGCAATTATTTTGCCGGAAAAGCGCTGAAAACACCATATTCAGAGTAAATTCAGTTCATACCTTCCTGATTAATACTCTTGAAAATTAATTTATCAAAAAATAAAACCGGACCTCTAAGTGAAAGAATATATCTTATAATAAAATATTTATAAAAATTGGTTTTGAAATATAGAAATATGCTTATCTTGGGTTAATAATCCTAATGAAAGCAGATTGTATTGAATTGGAGATAAATGTTGGATAAAATAAAGGTTTAATTTCGGTTTATTATGATTTTTTACCTTTCCATTAACAGATATTCAATTTAATGTAATCTTCATATTTTTTTTATTAACAATAGCATATCCGTTTTGTCCTATGGATGTAAAAGAGGATCGTTTAACAACTGCCTTGCAGAAGTATTTTGGCTTCAACAAATTCAAGGGCCAACAGAAAGAAATCATTGAAAGCTTATTAGCCGGCAATGACACCTTTGTTCTCATGCCTACTGGTGGCGGCAAATCATTGTGTTATCAGCTTCCCGCCCTCCTCATGGAAGGTACGGCTATCGTCATCTCTCCCTTGATTGCTCTTATGAAAAATCAGGTGGACAGCATCCGCGGTTACAGCAGCCAGGATAATGTAGCCCATTTTCTAAACAGCTCACTCAATAAAGGTCAGATCAAACAAGTCAAGCAGGACATTGACGACGGCAAAACAAAATTACTCTACATTGCTCCTGAGACCCTGACCAAGGAAGAAAATCTGGATTATTTTCACAATTCCAATATTTCATTTGTCGCCGTGGATGAGGCACATTGTATCTCAGAATGGGGACACGACTTCAGACCTGAATACCGCCGCATCCGCGCCATGATCGACGCCATCGGTCATCACATCCCTGTCATAGCCCTTACTGCTACAGCTACTCCTAAGGTAAGATCCGATATTGTCAAAATCCTCGATATGGATCACGAAAATACCTTTATGTCTTCCTTTAACAGGGATAATCTCTTCTACGAGGTGCGCCCTAAGGTTTCTAAAGACCAGACAATAAAGAGTATGCTCCAGTTTATCAAGTCACAAAAAAAGATTTCAGGAATCATCTATGTCCAGAATCGTAAAACGACTGAAGACCTTGCAGAGGTACTCAATGTCAACGGCATCAAGGCTGCTCCGTATCACGCCGGACTCGACGCCAAGTCAAGAGCACGTACCCAGGATGACTTTTTGATGGAAAATGTCCAGGTAATCTGCGCCACCATCGCCTTCGGAATGGGGATAGACAAGCCCGACGTACGGTTTGTAATACATTATGACATACCCAAGAGTATAGAAAACTATTATCAGGAGACCGGAAGAGCCGGCAGAGACGGTTTGGAAGGCAATTGTATCGCTTATTTTTCTGTTAAAGACCTCACAAAGCTCGAAAAATTCCTTCGGGATAAACCGGTAGCCGAACGGGAGATGGGAGCCCTCCTGCTACAGGAAGTAGAAGCCTATGCTGAGAGTTCGGCATGCAGACGGCAGTTCCTGCTGCATTATTTCGGTGAAGACTTTGACGATGTCAACTGCCATAAAATGTGCGACAACTGCCGCAATCCAAAAGAATTAAAGGATGTCACTGAGGAAATGTCCCTCGCTCTTGAAATCACTCAGGAACTCAATGAGGGCTATCACATCAAGGTTCTGGTTGATTTTCTGACAGGTAAAGAGACGCAGCAGCTCAAGTTGTATAAATTTACAGATTATGATTCTTTTGGCTGCGGTAAAGACTTTGACGAAAACTTCTGGAACTCAATCTTTCGTCAAGCCCTGCTGCGTAATCTCGTTTATAAAGACATTGAAAACTATGGTCTGATTAAAATATCCGAACAGGGTCGTGCCTTTATGAAAAACCCTGAAACCATAAAAATACCCCTCAATCAGATATTTCCGGAAGATACTACGCCTGACGAGGAAGGTTCAGGAGGTACAGCAGCGCTTGACGAAACCCTGGTCAAATTGCTTCAGGAAGTTAGAAAACGTGAGTCCAAGCGTCACAACGTACCGCCTTTTGTCATCTTTACTGATCCGTCGATCGAAGACATGGCCACACAATATCCTGTCTCAATGGACGACATGGCAGGTATCACAGGTGTAAGCCGCGGAAAGGCAGAACGTTATGGCAAGCCCTTCATAGAAGTGATCGCCAAGTATGTCGAGGAAAATGATATAGAGCGGCCTATGGACTTCCTGGTAAAACAAGTAGCCAACAAATCTAAGGTGAAGGTCAATATTATTCAAAGTATCGACAAGAAAATTCCTCTCGAAGATATAGCCCGTGCAAACAACCTCGACCGGGACGAATTCTATCAGGAGCTTTACGGTATCGTCACTTCAGGAACAAAGCTGGACCTCAAATACTATACCGAAGACCTTATCGACGAATATGTCAAGGAAGACATCTTCGACTACTTTATGAACAGTGAAACAGACAATCTGGAGGAAGCCTCCAAAAAACTGAAAGAACTGGATATTACATGGGAAGAAATCGAACTCATGCGTATAGTCTTTTTATCAGAAATGGCCAACTGATATGCGTATAGCCATCATCAACGGACCCAATCTCAATCTGATCGGTATCCGGGAAAAGGAGATATATGGGAGCCGAACCTTCGATGATTTTCTGGCGGAGTTGCGACAACAATATCCCGATGTCGAATTTCTGTACTATCAATCCAATGTCGAAGGTGAGCTCATCAATGACATTCAGGAGACAGGCTTTATCGCAGATGGTATCATCCTCAATGCAGGTGCTTATACACATACCTCACTAGCCATTGCCGACGCCGTGGCAGCTGTTAAAGCTCCGGTCATCGAAGTGCACATTTCAAATATCTCAGCACGCGAACCGGTGCGTCATGATTCTCATCTTACGGCAAAATGTGTCGGCATCATCAGCGGTCTGGGTTTGGACGGATACAGATTGGCAGTGGAATGGTTGGTTTGGAAACAGAAGCAGTAAATGTTTTCTTTTGGGTTTGTTGCTGTATTTTCTTATTAATAATAAAACTGATTCAATGCTCTATAGAGCCAGATTATTACTGCAGAATAGTAATCATCAATAAATTGAAGAAAAGGAATTATTTTTTGACTATGGATTTTAACCCAAGTGGTGCTTAAACGTATGAGTACTTAGGTGTTTTGTGACGCTCGGGAGGGAGTTGTTGTATTTTGTGTACTTCAGATTTTTTTGAGAATGGAACTGAGATTAATGTTATCTAGTGTCAAAATTCAGATGCCATGAGATTGTTTCATTTAATTTTCATCTGCCTGTACTCTCTCATTAGCCTTTATTTCATTTATATGTCCTGTATAACGCTATTCGTTTATTTTTCGAATAAGTCAATGGGGCACCGGGATTCTTTTCTCGAACCCGGGAAGAACCTGATTATGGCGCTTTTTTTTACCATCATTACTCTTGCTTCATGGTTCTTGCTGCGCAGCCCAAATTACTATAAGTTAGGACTATTTGTATTTTTCATACCTATCGCAATAATAGGTTTATACATCCTCTGGGCTGTCATCATGCTGATTAGTTCGGGAGGCAAATGGAATTGATTTCAAAGATAAAGGTCTGCCTTCCCCGGTACTCTTCGCTCATATAGTATGTTTACGATTTATGGCATTGCTCATACTATTATAAAAAGGTGCTGCCCAATGCGTGTAGTAATTTATATCGGATGATTTTACATCAACTCGGAAGATCAACCGATTTACCAAAGTATAACTCAAAATTAGCCGCGGTTGATTCTCTGGTCATGTCATACACAACATTCTCATACCTGAAAAATACAAGATGTAAAGGGTCAACATTCAGAAAGAATCTGTTTTAAAAGGGCTTATCCATTATTTTGTATCACTTAGGCGATTCCGGATAAGCCCTTACATTAAGACTATTATTTTTTATGACCTTCAATTGTCGACTTGAAAGAAACTCCTCATCAAAGCTTTATGAATTTCATACTCCTGCTTCCATTGCTGTTGGTTAACGTCAGTATATATGTGCCCGGAGCCAACCCTGCTACCGGAGTTTCCTGATAATATTCTGACACCCTGCCGGTGTTGATCTTATAAAGCAGCTTTCCTCTGGTGTCGTGAATCAATAGCAGGTTTTCCATTGGACTCTCAATATTAAAAGATACATTTAGGGATTCACTGACAGGGTTTGGACTGATATTCATAAGGACATCAAGAGGTTGTCGGGAAATCATACCTGCCAATGGTGAACCATTATAGAGGAAGAAGGAATCACACGGAATGTTGTAAGGGTCATACCAGTCGGGAATGTTTAGGGTATATCCCGTCTCAC
This sequence comes from Saprospiraceae bacterium, assembly GCA_024103005.1. Lineage (GTDB taxonomy): Bacteria > Bacteroidota > Bacteroidia > Chitinophagales > Saprospiraceae > Parvibacillus. Next base: position 36,857 of record JAGFJA010000039.1, on the reverse strand, counting down.
GGTCTAAAAATGATACCCACCCCCGGGTCCTGTCATGGCTTTTATCTAATTCTATCCAATTGTCACCTCGATCATAAGATACCAAGATATAAGATCCCTTATTCAATACGATAGTAGATGTACCGAGTATTGCACTAAATCCTGACGGATAGCCAACTTCATCATCCGGTGTAATTTCAGTCCAATCCACATCGGTGTCAATATTCATTTTGTATAAGCGCGCATGCTGAGTAATGGTAACTGAATCCAATTCTTCTTTATAATATTCTGGCAGATAAAGATTATTGTTTTCATCTAAATGGGGATAGTAAGTTATCCCCTGAACGGAAGTCTCAATAACAAACCAGTTTTCGCCATAATCTTTGGAGCAAAAAATACGATATTAATAAGTGTCGAAGCAAAAACATTTGTCATTGGCTCCAAAACTATCGTCTGATAAGCCTGCCTCTCCTTCATCAATGGTCGGAGGTATATGTTCTGAAGAAATTTTATTCCAAGTAGTTCCTGAGGTGGGATCATTACAGGTGACTCCGGTAGTGGTGGTAATGAGAATTGCATCATCATATTGGTCATTTGGCGGAGGAGTCTGAACACACAATTCGAAGTATGTGTCAGAATGCATATAGTCATGGCAATATACCCTGATGTAAATAGTCTGACCTATCGTCAGTCCGGTAAGTAAAAGGTTTTCCGGAGAGCTGCCCGAATATTGGTCAGCACAGGCAACTTCAGTCAGATTATTACAATCCGGACCGGTCAATGCCTGCAGTGCATAATCTCCACTACCTTCTGTATAAATGGTTTTAATATAATGCGTCTCCGATGATGCTTCAAATTTCATCCAAAGGCTGACATTAGTGCCGGAAGAACAACTGATGGCAGGATTTGCAGACTCACCTCCCTCATATAAATTACCGCTGAAGTTGTCATAACATTCGTTGGACGGAGTGAAATCAACTGCATTTTCACAAAGGCTATTCGATGCAGGAGTTATTTCACTGACCCAAAGAGTGCCTTCAACAGATGAAGGGTTTGCATCGTAGGTATATATCCTGATATAATACGTTTCACCAATGATAAAGTCGGATCTGATTATTTTCCCGGTTGAACAACTATAGGGTCCGGAAATGCATTGTACAAAAGTTCCGGAGCAGCTGTCATTGCGCAACTCTACAACCCAATCACCGGGATCCGCGGCGGCGGCGCGCTGTATAGCACTTTGTTGATCATTTGATTGTAACCAATTGATGCAATTATCATCTTTGAATTTAATTTCATGAAGTGTAGAAGTCGCGACAAACTTATACCATATATCGTCATCAGCACTGCCTCCGCATGTCCCGGCAGGGATGCCGGAGTCGGTTGCATCATAAGTGGTAATATCTACGTTATTTTGACTGATAGGATCAATCTCGTAGGCATTACTGCATTCATCATAAGGGTGCTAGCCTGACAATGATGATACAAACAAACTAATTAGGAGAATTATAAATATATTTTTCATGCTAAAAATTTTTAAATTAAATGATTTGGTTTTTTCTGTGTCTTTATAAAAAGTGTTGATAAGAAGGACTCAATTGCAATAGAATTTCCTTAATTTCTAACAATGATTTTTTAATTATCAGTTCTCATGGTTTTTTATGACCCGCATCCCACCACATATAATTTCAAGGAATCTTCTTTGGATCGGCAATTTCAGTTCATTGATGTTTTTTTCAAACTAAAGTTTGTTATATTATCACAATCAATACCAATCCATTATCACCAAATACCTTGTTATGATTGTGATGTAATAAAGGTATGTACAAAAGTATAGTGTTATTTGTATTATCACAATAGCCCTTTCGGGTCATATCCTGTGCTGTGTTACAGTGTTTATTACTTTTTAGGCGCAAAACCGAACGCAGGACAGTGCCGATATGGAGCAGGAAGAGCAGTGAAAACAAAGTAGAGGTAGGTGGTATAGCGAGCAATCAGAAATCAAAAATCGCTCTCCGGGAATTTGGTAATATCCGCCTCAACTATAACTCCCAGATCAAGGGTAAGCGTGGTGGTCCAGCCGGATTGGGTATCGGTGTGAATCGTTCCGTGCTCTTCACGTACTCTTTTTTCAATATTCTTCAGTCCGTTACCGGTTTTAGAAATATTTGTAGCCTCTGAAGTACCATTGTCTGAATACCTGATAGATATATTTTTCGGATTCAGAGTGACGGTCAGATTTACTTTGTCTGCGTGGCTATGTTTAAGCGTATTGTTGAATAATTCTTTCAGGATAAAGTAAATATTTCTGATCGAAGTGCCTTTTATTTTTAGTGTCGGATTTTCCTCATATAAGATGGCCTCATATCCGAATTCGATATTGTGTGTATGACAATTTTCGGCCAAAGTCTTCCTGAGTTAAAACAGGCATTCCGAAATAGAGCGATTTTCGGGATTCAGAAGATAGATATGGTGGCGAATATTCTCCTGTATCTCATCGACAATATTTTTACTCTTGGCGATATCACCCTTTCTTAATAAATATTTTATTGAGACCAAAGCGCCTCCGATATCATCATGCAAATCTTTTGAAATCCTGGATTCCATATCTTTGGCAATATTCAGATTTTCCATTTCAAGAATCCGATTATTCAACTGTAATTTACTGTTGGCAATGATATAATCTCTGTATTTCATCGAAAGTACTATACTAAAAACTAAAAACTCAAGATAAATACCTATAAGAGAAATCGTGCTGCTTATATGCCCTGAAAATAACCAACTTACTGCTTCGGCGACAATCATTACCATAACACCCAAAAGGATAGTGCGGGCATATTTTACGCCTGAGTTGTAGATAACTTTAATATAACTTGCTCCGATCAATGTAATAGCGATACGGAGTACCTGATAATTAATGAATCGTAGATACACTGTTTCTGTTTTGAAAAAGAACAAACCAATCTCAATCAATACACTGGATAAAATGCCAATAAAGATGTATTAAAAACCTTGTACAACCTATGGTCCTTACCTATTTCCAATATTTCCTGTAAAAATCTGAGATAAGCAAAAAATACAAGCGCTGCTTGAAATACTTTTGAACCATTCCATGTCAGGTAGCGCAAGGTAATATTGAAGTGTGGATTGATGCTTTCAAGATTTCTGAATGTAATTATCAAACAACAAAAAATATAGAATATATAATACAAAAATAATCGGTCTTTAGCGGCAAATGCCAGAAATCCAAAAAGAAAAATCAAGGTAATGAATACTGCCACCCCGGCTTCATACAGGAATATAAGAAAAAAATTCCGTTTGAAATAATCGGATTCAAAGAGAAATGCATTGGATATTGTAGGAATATTTTCACCGGGTCTATACTGCTAATTATCATCTCTGATCAGGATTCTATACTCACCGTAATCCGGCACAGCAATTACCTGAACAGCATTTGTGAGTATCTTGACTATGCCGTATCGGTCTGTTTCGCCCGGATGGAAATTCCCGGCATCCTATATCATCCGCTCTCCCTTAAATAACCAAATGCTATCCACCGGATAAGAGCCATTCAGGCATAAGAAAAACGTATCTTCCACGGGATTGACCACTCGCAAGCTGAGCCATTTGGTATATTGATTACGAACAAATTTACCGGGGGCTTTTACACTCCCATAAGGTTTAAAATCAGACCAACTATTCAGGATTGTGTGAATATTACTTCGACCTTCTTTGTCATAATAGATACTTACATGATCACGTATATCAACATCAATCATTCTGCTGTTTAAGACCAGATTATCCGAATCTACTGATCCGGCAAATGAAAATGCCGGAATAAGCAACATAAAAAAGATGATTGCAATCATTTATCATTATTGTGCATGAATTTCAGGATGGCCTCACGACTATTCTGGACGTGTAACTTGCCATAAATACTTTTTATGTGATTCTTTACCGTATTAATACTCAATGACATCTTGTCGGCTATTTCCTTGTACAGCAGTCCACTAGAAAGTAGCTGCAAAACTATAATTTCCTTATTTGTTAAACTCGTAATCTCTGATTCATTCCGATGAAACGATTCGAACACTTTTTTAGCAATACTTCGGCTCATAGGCGCCCCACCATTCATGATCTCCAAAATACTCTCAACAAGACGATTATGAAGAATCCCTTTTAACAAATATCCGTTTGCTCCAAACTTCAGTGCTTCAAAAAGGTGTTGGCTATCCTCATAAATTGTATAAATCAAAATTTTCGCTTCTTGATACCTGTATCTCAAGGTCAGCAAAACCTGAAGTCCATCCATATCCGGCAGACCCAAATCCAGAATAATCACATCAGGTTTTTCACCTACAAAATCAATCACTTCTTGCCCGGATCCAAATGTCACTACCAATGTATGGATGAAATTATCATTGAGAACTTTTTCAACTTCTTCTCGAATATATTCCATATCTTCAACAACCCATACGATGTTCATCATAAGCCACGTGATTTCAATAGTTCATAAAAATATATTCAGATTAAGAAAGTAAAAAGATGTTTGACTTAGTTACGGAATATCTTTGATTATTCCTCAAATTAAAATTACAAAAAATAATGTTCTTGCAACATTTTATTCTTTTTAATTTCCGGTTTCACTACCGAACCTCATAAAAAATATATCCATCAGTGTCGAAGGAAAAGCTTTTTGGAAGGATTCGCAAGGAGTCTTAAACCAAGCATCGTAAGAGCGACCCTATATCTGTATTAAATACCTGCCACCCACCTTTTTATCTAATAATAATAAAATGCAACCTACTAAATACACAACTTTTTGCCCATTCTGTTTCCTCAACAGATTTTAACTATATTTGCACCTCTGATACCATATATATTTTCGATAAAATCAATTCAATATTATAATAATTGATGGGAAGAACAATGTTTTGGTATTAATACAAAGAAATTTGGCATTATTTAAATAAAATTGGTTTAAACAATATGTTTGAAAGTTTAAATGAAAAACTAGAAGGCGCCTTCAAGTCACTGAAAGGCGAAAGTAAACTCACCGAGCTCAACGTCGCTACCTCCATTAAAGAAATTCGTCGCGCTTTAGTGGCTGCCGACGTCAACTATAAGATAGCCAAGGAATTTACCGACAAGGTCAAGGATGAGGCTATGGGCGAGCGCAATGTTCTCAAAGCTGTCAAGCCGGGCGAACTCATGGTCAAAATCGTCATGGACGAATTGATAGAGTTGATGGGAGGTGCAGCGGAGGGCATTTCACTAGCCGGCGATCCTGCTGTTATCCTCATCTCCGGGCTTCAGGGTTCAGGTAAAACGACCTTCTCCGGCAAACTGGCTCTCCACCTCAAGACCAAAAGAAATAAAAAAGTCCTGCTTACTGCCTGTGATGTTTACAGACCGGCAGCTATCGACCAGTTGTCCGTATTGGCAGAGCAGGTAGGCGTGGAAGTTTATAAGGAACCGGAAAATAAAAATCCGGTAGAGATCGCCACACACGCCATCAACTATGCCAAAGAAAAAGGACTGGATGTCGTCATCATAGATACGGCTGGACGTCTGGCAGTGGATGAGGCGATGATGAATGAAATAGAAGCTGTCAAAAAAGCCATCAACCCTTCGGAGACGTTGTTTGTAGTGGATTCAATGACCGGTCAGGACGCCGTCAATACAGCAAAGGCATTCAACGACAGACTTAATTTCGATGGTGTCGTTCTTACCAAACTCGATGGTGATACCCGGGGTGGTGCCGCCCTTTCGGTCAAATATACCGTCGGCAAACCAATCAAATTTATTTCCACCGGGGAGAAGATGGATGCACTGGATATCTTCTATCCGGACCGTATGGCTCAGCGTATCCTCGGCATGGGAGACATCGTATCCTTCGTGGAGCGCGCCCAGCAACAGTTTGACGAAGCAGAAGCTGCCCGGATCGAAAAGAAAATCAAGAAAAACAAGTTTGACTTCAACGACTTCCTCTCCCAGATTAATCAAATTAAAAAAATGGGCGATATCAAGTCCCTCATCAATATGATTCCCGGCATGAGCAAGATGACGGCCAATCTGGATATTGACGAGAAAGCCTTTGGCAAGGTGGAGTGTATCATCCAGAGTATGACACCCCAGGAAAGAGCCAATCCTGAAATCCTTAATCCGAGCCGCAAGAGACGTATAGCCAAGGGAGCAGGCAAGGACATCAATGAGATCAACATGTTTATCAAACAATTTGATCAGATGAAAAACATGATGCACAATATGTCCACCGGTAAGATGGGAAATATGGGTATGCCAAGCATGGGAAGGTTTAGAAGATAAGGGAGCTTTAAAGATGTTCAATAAATTTGAATAATCTGAGAAAATTGATCCCATTAAAGGCATCTGATTTTTATATGATGAAAAATCAGTGTAATATAGAACATTTAAGACGCCACCATCATATATCTATAGAATAAAAGGCTATAACTATCCTGTTCAGCTTGAACTCAAAGATCAGTTTTTTACTCCGTCATGCAATATGACATCTTCCTAAGCCGGACAAATCTGATAACGGTATAGGGTATATGAGCCTACATGATCCAAAAATACACAAGTAAAAACTTCCCGGGACGAGGGTATTTTTTGTGTCCTTATAAGGATATATTCATTATTTTATAGCTGACATGGGCTAGATATTAAAATCGTTTTTCAAACTATTTTCAAACCAAACTTTAAAGAGATAGGGAAAAAAGAAAAGCCTCACAAACATCAATGTTTATAAGGCTTCCTTATTTTCGATTTGTGTTGAAATTGTGTTGAAGTACAGAAATAAAAAGGGGCTACAACATTGTAACCCCTTGAAAATCAAGCTCCCCCTGTAGGACTTGAACCTACGACCCTCTGATTAACAGTCAGATGCTCTAACCGGCTGAGCTAAGGAGGAATATTTCTTAATAATTTATTTTCTTAAGTACTTTACTTAAAAAGCAGGGCAAAAGTAAAACGTTTTATTTAAATTTTATAATCTTTGTGAAAATATTTTTTAAAATGAAATTAATAACTGTTGGAACAGTCGCATTTGACGATATCGAAACACCCAAGGGCAAAGCCGGTAAGGTTATCGGAGGCGCCGCGACCTATATTAGCCGTGCGGCATCCTTCTTTGTTGAGCACCAAGGGATCGTATCCGTGATTGGAGGCGACTTTCCTCAGTCCGAACTGGACGAGATGACTGCCAGAGGAATCGACATCTCTGGTATCGAAATCCGCAGGGATGAAAAATCCTTTTTCTGGGCAGGTCGGTATCATGATAATATGAATCAACGGGATACATTGGTCACAGACTTAAATGTGTTGGCAGATTTTCACCCCAAACTGCCACCAACATTCAGAAATGCGGACTACCTGATGCTGGGCAACTTGACGCCGGAAGTTCAGCTGGATGTCCTCAATCAGATGAATCGCCGTCCACGGCTTGTAGTGCTGGATACGATGAACTTTTGGATGGATGTTGCCCTTGATGGCCTTAAAGAGGTTTTGAAGAAAATTGATGTCATTACCATCAATGATGAAGAAGCGCGACAACTGAGCGGCGAATATTCACTGGTGGCTGCAGCTGCCAAGATCCATAAGATGGGACCCAAATATCTCATTCTCAAGAAAGGTGAGCATGGCGTTATGCTCTTCCGGGAAGGTCGCATGTTTTCCTTTCCTGCACTCCCGGTAGCAGAAGTGGTTGATCCGACCGGGGCCGGAGATACCTTTGCCGGCGGCTTTATCGGATATCTTGCCAAAACAGATGACCTGTCATTTGACAATATGAAACGGGCCATAGTGTATGCTTCTGTGATGGCATCATTCTGTGTTGAAGATTTTTCACTGGCCAAGCTCAAGAGCATATCCAATCTGGATATTGCCATGCGGGTGGATATATTTAAGGACATGACTCACTTTACGATGTAAGCTGAGCCACTACAAAGAGGCTTCCATCTCTGTGTATAAGGATTTTTGAATCGGGCTTTATTCAATGTCTTAGAAAGCAAATGGTTATACTCCGGCCAAATCGATGAGCTTGCGCCGATACACTGCCAATACCTTTGACTTTGACACAAACCCTACATACTTGCCAGCCTCGCAGACCGGCAGGTTCCATGCACTGCTGCTTTGAAATTTGGACATCACTTCCTCCATGGTATCCGTCACCTCGATGATCGCCGGCGCACTGTGCATGAGCTCGGACACATAGACAGTGTCATATTGCTTCTGATCAAACATAATCATACGGATATCGTCCAGTGTCACAACTCCAAGAAACCGATTGTTTTCATCGATAACCGGGAAAATATTCCGAGTAGATTGTTCGATAGCCTGATAAAGCATTTCCCGCAGCGTCATTTCGGTTGAAATTGGTACAAAATTCGTCTCAATCACCTTATCCAGGGTAAGCATGATTAATACAGCCTTATCTTTATCGTGTGTAATAAGTGCTTTTTGCTGTGCAAGTTTTTCCTGATAGACATTATAAGGCGTAAAATACTTGTTGATGCTATAGGAAATGGCAGTACATATCATCAACGGTAACATCAGTTCGTATGTTCCAGTCAATTCCGATATCATAAAAATAGCGGTGAGAGGGGCATGCATGGCGCCTGCCATCTGAGTGGCCATCCCTATCAGCGCAAAATTTGTAGGAGATACCTCACCCACCCCAAGATAATTAATCAACAATGCAACTCCATACCCCATACAACACCCTGACATTAATGAAGGGCTAAATATCCCGCCTACCCGGACTGCTCCGATTGTTGCAGACGTGGCAATAACTTTCAGAAAAACTATCGAAAACATCAACCCTGAAACCAGCAACATATCTTTCGAACCATACCAGCTGTTATTTCCCATGACTACATGATGCTTCCCAATCAACAAAGGCGTTATGGTCGAATAGCCCTGACCATAAAGGGAGGGAAACCAGTATATCAAGGTTCCTAAAATGACAGAACCCAATAATAACTTCTGCCATTGTTTGGTAATCTTCGCAAACATCTTGCCCATCAACTTATACATCGTGATAAAATAAAGGGAAGACATCGCACCTATGATTCCCAGAAGGATATAAAACGGAATATCCTTTGGTAAAAACTTATCCTGAATGACAAATTTAAAAATGGTATCATCTCCGTATATCCAGATAGACGTTAATGCTCCGACTGAAGACGCCAGCAACATCGGTACTATACTGGCTATAGTCAGATCCAAAGAAAATATTTCAATGGCAAAGATAATAGCTCCGATGGGTGCGTGAAAAACTGAGGCAAGAGCACCGGCGGCAGCACACCCGATCATCAAATTAACCGTTTTTTGATTTAAATGAAATAAACGTGCAAGATTAGATCCGATAGACGACCCCATAAACACAGTAGCTCCCTCCAAACCCACTGAACCACCAAATCCCACAGTCAAAGGAGCAGCTACCATAGGGGAATACATCCCTCTGATTCCCATTTTCCCATGTTTCTTGGAAATTGCATACAAGGTGTCCGAAATACCCTGCCCGGTAAGCTTACCCAATATTACTTTGGAAGCAATATAGGTCAGCGTAAGACCGATTGCCGGAAAAACAAAGTATAATATCGTAAAATACCCCTGAATAAATTCCTGCTGAATAAAGGCCTTTATCTCATAAGTGATATTCTTCATTAAAACAGCACCCATCCCCGAGACGAAACCTATCAATATACTGATTATCAACACAAATTGCCGTTCTGGAACATTCTTTATGCGCCATATCAGAAATTTTTTTAATAACCTTCGCAAATAGGTCATAGGTCTATGCACGTTATTATCAACAAATATGCGATTTTATAATGATATTTCCCGTTCTTGGCTATTTTAATTTTGCCGTAAATGACCTTATTTACAAATAAAATCCTACCTCTTTTAAGGGGCCCAAACTGAATATTTTCCTTGAAAAAATTTTGCACTTTATATTAATTAGCACATTTTCAACAGAATTCTTTATTTTTAGCACCTCTAATCAATAATATTATTTACGGTGAAACAACTTATTCTATTTTTAACCTTTTTAGGTTTCTATAATTTAGCATCCGCTCAAGGTCAGAAAACATTTGACCTGAATGATATCTTCAGAAAAGGCACTTTCAGGACAAAAAGCCTCCCGGGCTTTGCCTATATGAATGATGGAAAATCTTATATCATCAACAAAGGCAATTCCCTAGAAATAAACAGTGTCGTAGATGGAAAAAACCTAGGTACTTATATCAGTCCCGAACAATTGAATACACTGACAAAAAATGATTCTTATGGCATAGAAGATTATTCATTTTCAAAGGATGAATCAAAATTGCTTATTTATACGGAATCTGAAAGAATATATCGACACAGTTCGAAGGGTATCACCTTTGTTTTCGATAAAGCTTCAGGTAAAGGAGTAACCATTTTTGACGGTAAAAAAATAAGTAATCCCACCCTCAGCCCCGATGGCATGAAAGTTGCCTTTACATTTGAAAACAATCTGTATTATACCGACCTTGCCACCAATCAGGTCGTACAAATCACTTATGACGGGAAATGGAACAACATCATCAATGGAATGTGTGACTGGGTCTATGAAGAAGAATTCAGCTTTACTCGCGCTTTCGAATGGTCAGGTGACAGCAAAAAAATAGCCTTCCTCCGCTTCGATGAATCCAATGTAAAAGAATATACAATGGAATACTATCGCGATGAGATGTACCCGATACCTTATTCATTTAAATACCCAAAAGTAGGTGAAGATAACTCCACCCTTCAGGTCAAAATATACAACCTTGACAATCAACAGACAATCAGCATCGATCAGACACCTGATAAAGAAATCTATTATCCGCGCATCAAATGGACCCGAGACGCCAATAAACTATGCGTCTTTAAAATGAACAGACACCAAAACCATCTCGATCTGCTCTCCGTGGATGCCAATACCGGAAAATCAACCATCATGATGACGGAAGAGAATAAGTATTACATAGAAATAAATGACTATCTGGCCTTCCTTCCGGATGGAAAGCACTTTATCTGGGTCAGTGATAAAGGAGGATTTAATCAGGCTTACCTGTATGATATGCAGGGCAATCGAATCAATGCCATCACTCAGGGCAATGCCGACCTGTCAGATATTTATGGTTATGACGAAAAATCAAAGACCCTCTATTATCAGCTGATCGCACCGACACCAATGCAAAGAGAAGTATATAAGGTAGGAATTGATGGTAAAAACCCAGTCAAATTATCTTCCAGGGATGGTTTTAATTCCGCACAGTTCTCCCCGACTTTCGAATACATGACTCTTTCATATTCCAATATTAATACACCTTCATCCTGGACCTTGTACAATAAAAAGAAAAAAATAGTCAGAGTATTGGAAGACAATCAAAAGGCAGTTCAAGATTTTAGTGAATACAAAGCCGGCAAAGCAGAGTTCTTTTCCTTTACTACCAAAGATCAGGTTCAGCTCAATGGGTATTTGATCAAACCATCAGACTTTGACCCTAACAAAAAGTATCCGGTCTTTATGTATCTGTACGGTGGACCAGGTAGCCAGCAAGTTCTTGACAGATGGGGAGGCGGCATGTCCTGGTGGTTAAAAATGATTGCTGAAAAGGGTTACATCATCGCCTGCGTGGACAATAGAGGTACCGGAGGGCGCGGTGAAGAATTCAGAAAAATGACCTATATGCAGCTGGGTCACTTCGAAACCATCGACCAGATAGAAGCAGCCAGATACCTCGGATCTCTCCCGTACGTCAATAAAAACAGAATAGGTATCTTCGGATGGTCTTATGGCGGCTACATGTCCTCTCTATGCCTCCTAAAAGGTAATGACGTATTCAAGGCGGCAATCGCCGTAGCACCTGTAACAAACTGGAAATGGTACGACTCCATCTACACCGAACGATACATGCGGACAGAAAAAGAAAATCCAGATGGATTTAAAAACAATAGTCCGATTTATTTTGCCGACCAACTGAAAGGAAATTACTTCCTGGCACACGGTATAGCCGACGATAACGTTCACTTCCAGAATAGTGTCGAAATGAACAGGGCACTAATCCGTGCAGGAAAACAATTTGAGTTTCACATGTATCCCAACAGTAATCACGGCATCTACAGTGAAGGCGCGACAATGCATCTTTACACCGCAATGACAAAGTTTATACTTGAAAAATTATAAATTTCTTTTATAAAATTATCAAATCAGACGAATTCAACAAGTTTATTACAAAAAAGCCACAACTCGACGCTGTGGCTTTTATAATTTTATGAAATACTGTCAGGCGGAATTTCTACCTGATTAATTATCTTATTTTCGGCGGAATAGATTCTTACCCGGAAAAACTCCGCTATCCAGTAATTCCTCTTCTATTCTTAAGAGCTGATTGTATTTAGCTATACGGTCAGACCTCGAGGCAGACCCTGTTTTTATTTGTCCCGTATTGAGAGCTACGGCAAGATCGGCTATTGTCGTATCTTCTGTCTCGCCCGAACGATGACTCATGACTGAATTATATCCGTTGCGGGTTGCAGTTTGCACCGCATCTATGGTCTCGGTAAGTGTTCCGATCTGATTGACCTTAACGAGGATAGCATTGGCTGCTTCTTCCTTAATACCTTTTTTCAGCCTTTCAGTATTGGTTACAAAAAGGTCATCACCGACTATCTGAACCTTCTGCCCTACTTCTTTTGTTAGCTTAGTCCATGCCTTCCAGTCGTCTTCAGCTAAACCATCCTCTATAGAACAAATCGGATATTTCTTAACCCATTTTTTCCAGAAATCTACCATCTCATCAGAATCCAGCTTTCTTCCATCGGATTTCTTAAAATGGTACACCTTATTCTTCTCGTCATAAAACTCTGTGGCAGCTGCATCCAGCGCGATCATTACGTCTTCTCCCGGCTTAAATCCGGCCTTTTCAATGGCGGTAAGTACGGTTTCTATTGCCTCTTCATTAGACTTAATATTCGGAGCAAATCCTCCCTCATCGCCCACATTGGTAGAATATCCCTTTGCCTTTAATACACCTTTTAAGTGGTGGAATATTTCTACCCCCATCCTTAGAGATTCAGAGAAAAATGGCGAACCAATCGGCATAATCATAAATTCCTGAAAATCGATGCTATTGTCGGCATGGCTACCTCCATTGAGGATGTTCATCATAGGCACCGGCAGCGTACATGCATTCACTCCGCCAATATACCGATACAGTGGCTGACCGGTTTCTTTGGCAGCAGCCTTGGCTACAGCAAGTGATACTCCAAGGATGGCATTGGCACCAAATCTGGATTTATTCTTCGTACCGTCAGCCTCTATCATGACCTGGTCTATCTCACGCTGCAGAAAAACATCCATGCCCACTATTTCTTCCCTGATTTCATCATCCACATGCTTACAGGCATTCAGTACACCCTTCCCGAGAAATCTGGACTTATCATCATCCCGAAGCTCCACTGCCTCATGCTTTCCCGTGGATGCACCTGAAGGAACAGCTGCTCTTCCGACTGCTCCCTCTTCAGTCAACACCTCAACTTCTACTGTAGGATTACCGCGACTGTCCAGAATTTCTCTGGATCTGATGTCTATTATTGCACTCATGATTTATTTTCCTTTAAATTATTCGGTAAATATATAGAAATATTTATAAAGTATAATACTTAGTGTAATTTTACACAATGGCTTTATCCCTTGCTATTCTTTATCAATGTCACAAAGTCATCAAACAAATATCGGCTGTCAAAGGGTCCCGGGCTGGATTCCGGATGGTATTGCACAGTGAATATCGGCTTGTGCCTCCAACTCAATCCCTCGATGCTTCCATCATTGAGATTGACATGCGACACCTCCACCTCATCCGAGCAAGCCATAACAGATTCCTTGACGACGCCAAAACCGTGATTCTGACTGGTGATTTCTCCTAATCCCGTTTTTTTATTGATAACCGGATGATTGATTCCCCGGTGACCGTATTTCAGCTTTTCAGTTTGCATCCCCTGAGCCAGAGCCAATAGTTGATGTCCAAGGCAAATTCCAAAAACCGGCTTTCCCGACTTTAATACCTCTCTTGCCGTAGCTATCCCATAATCCATTGCCGCAGGGTCACCGGGACCGTTGGAAAGGAATATTCCGTCGGGATTCCATTCAAGAATAGTGCTTATGCCCGTTTTAGCCGGAAAAATTTTGAGATAGCAATCTCTTTGTACCAATGAATCCAAAATATTCTGCTTGCACCCGTAATCCCAGACAGCCACCCGATAGGCAGCATTTTCGTTGCCATAGAAGTAAGGCTCGTCCACTGAAACACCGCTTGCCAATTCACAACCCGCCATTGACGGCGTCTCCCGGAGTTTTTTTCTCAGAAAATCTTCATCTGTTTCTTCACTTGAAATGACACAGTTCATTGCTCCTTTTGATCGAATATGCCTTACCAGGGCGCGTGTATCAATCCCTGCAATACCGACGATTCCGTGCCTTTCAAGATAATCCTGCAACGATTCTGTCGCCATCACTCTGCTATAAAATTCAGAGAAATTTTTCACGATGAGTCCGGCTATCTGCACCTTCCGGGATTGATTCTCAACATTTCTAGCTCCATAATTGCCTATGTGAGCATTGGTCATGGTCACGATTTGACCGGCATAAGAAGGGTCGGTAAAAATTTCCTGATATCCGGTCATCCCTGTATTGAAGCATATTTCACCGGTTGATACGCCCTTGAATCCTATTGCGTACCCTTCAAATTTCTTCCCGTCTTCCAGCATTAATACAGCTTTGGGACGATGTGAATAAGTAGTCATTGAAAAAATTTGACCACAAAGGTAATTATTATAATTCTAAATTGATTAACGAATTGAAAAATAGTCTCACAACAATGGTTTCTTGAAAAGTCTAATACTCAAAATTCTTGATCTTTGTCTCATGAATGCGGATAAATCTGCCTTCTTCATTCTTTACAAATAACCTTGCCTTCTTTACTTTCGATGGACAAGGCATCCTGACGACAAATTCCGTGCTATCCGGATAAATCGTTTTTCGCTCAAACTCACCTTGATCATTGACAAATTCAACATTCTTGCGTAACACATCTTTTAAATAAACTTCAGCAATCTTCTTGTTACTCTCATCCGAAAGTGTTACACGAATTTCGTACTGTTGAGGGTCAGATTGTTCATCCATCCTGACACTGCCTGCTACTTTTTGCATCCAAAGTAAGTCTGCCTTTATATCCCGGTCGGTTTTGGTGATTTTATATCCAATAAATATCATTGAATCAGCCTTGACTCCGGGACTTTGCACCGGCTTACCACTTTTACAATTACTCGAAATCATCGCAATCAATCCGATTATCCCCGCCATGATTATAATTTTTAAGACTCGCATCAAATATGGTTTTCAAAAAAGACAGCAATATTCTACCATACAATTCTTTCGACCTAAAGATAAATAAAATCTTTGCCCATTACCCATTCAACAATGGCAATGATAAGATATCTTCATCTACAGTCATTATTCACTTAATGTTAAAACGAATTTATTTATCCATAATAATTATGCTACTTTTGAAGCCTATTAAAACCTTTAAAATTATTTATGAACATTTTAAAGCAGGTGACCGTTTTTTGTGGCGCCAATGAAGGCAATGACCACACGTTCAAATCGACAGCCATCTACACAGGCAGAATTCTGGCCGAGAAAAATATCGGTGTCATATACGGAGGAGCTAAGATAGGCATCATGGGAGCTGTAGCCGAAGGCGCTTTAAACAACGGTGGAACAGTCACCGGGATCATTCCCGCATTTCTTTGTGCCAAGGAAATTGCTCATGATGGTCTTCAAAATCTCATCGTAGTGGAAACCATGCATGAAAGAAAAATGAAGATGTATGAGATGTCAGATGGCTTTATCATCCTTCCGGGTGGATTCGGGACCATGGATGAACTTTTCGAGACACTCACCTGGGCACAATTGGGGCTGCATCGTAAACCGATAGGCATTCTCAATATCGATCACTATTATGATCATCTGATAAGCCTGATTCATCACATGGCATCACAGCAGATTCTGAAGGAAATATACCTCCCCATGATTCTTGTAAGCGATGATATCAACGACCTACTGGTCCAAATGCAAAACTATCAGGCACCAATAGTAGAGAAATGGATTTCAACTGAACGAACCTAAGCATCATGAATTTTAATTTGCAACAACCTCTTGAAAATGACCTGGCAATCTTGTCTCCACTTCACCCTGAAGACTTTGAAGTATTATATAAGGTCGCATCCAATCCCCTTGTCTGGCAGCAGCATCCAAACAAAGACCGCTGGAAACAAGATGTATTCGAAACATTTTTTCGGGGTGCCATAGAAAGCAAAGGGGCATACAAAATAGTGGACAAGGCAACCGGCAGTATTATTGGAAGCACCCGCTTTTATGACTATAACAAAGAAGATGATTCTATCCACATCGGATATACTTTTTACAATCCGGAATATTGGGGTAAGGGCTACAATCCTTCTGTCAAAAAACTGATGATGGAATATATATTTCACTTTGTTTCAAAAGTATATTTCCACATAGGCGCAATTAATATCCGCTCACAGATTTCTATTCAACGCTTAGGTGCCAAAAAAATTGGTGAACAAAACATTGAGTATTTTGGTGAAAAGCCTGCCCTGAATTTTATATATTGTATCGATAAAGTTACATTCCTTACCGGCACATCATAATTTCACACTCAATCCGACTAACCGCAGGAATATACTCCTGCAATACTGAAAAGAATGAATATCTATCAGTCAGAAAATTAAATCTTCCGTGTATGTCACCTGATATTTATCTTTGAGTCGATGAAAAAAGCTTTTGTCATCAATATCTTACTCTTGCTGGCACTCAATGTGCTCATCAAACCTGTATATATTTTTGGCATTGACGTGCAGATACAAAACACAATCGGCCCAAAGCAATACGGTCTTTTTTTCAGTATTTTCAACTACACCCTCTTATTCCAATTTATTCTGGAATATGGAATTACCAATTTTGTCAAAAGAGAAATAAGCATCCACCGCCATCTTGCATCCTTTTATTTCTCGGGGATAAGCATCCTTAAGTCAGGACTTGCTATCCTTTATTTCATTTTGGTCATGGCATTTGCATGGATTTTCAACTATTCAGGAGTGGAAATTGGTCTCATCGTCAAAGTAGCTTTTATCCAGCTCTTTCTTACTTTAATAGCTTTTCTCAGAGGTATCATTATTGGTCTGGGATGGTACAAGACGGATGGAATATTTTCTGTTACTGACAAATTAATTATGATTCTCCTTCTCGGATGGAAATTATACTTACCCGGTACCGACCCCCCGGATTTAAATTTCTTTGTTGTTGCTTATCTTTTTGCTGTGGTTTTTACTGCCATTATTGCCTTGTTGTTTTTAGTATTTAAATTAAAGGTTAAATGGGTAAGGCCTGACGGGGAATTGATGTTAAAGCTTTTCAGACAGGCAACACCCTTCGCCTTCATTACCTTCCTGATGAGTGCGTATGGCAGGCTGGATGCCGTCCTCCTGCACAAATTACTCGCAGATGGAGATTATCAGGCAGGAATATACGCTGCCGGGTTCAGGATGCTGGATACTTATCTCATGTTTGCATTATTATTTTCCAACCTCCTTTTGCCCATGCTTGCCTCACAACACAAAGATAAAGCCGGTTTCAATAATCTGATGAAATTTGTCATCGGTTCCGTGATGACAGTCACTATCATAGTTGGCGTAGGAGGATTTGTATATCGCAGCTATTTGACTGACATCCTTTATCGGCAAAGCAATTCAGGATGGTATGACACTGTAGGAATATTGTTTCTTTGCATGATTCCTGTAGGATTGAGTACCTTGTACGGAGCGGCGATTATGTCCACAGGTAAACTTCTGCGACAGAATATTTTATTCAGTTGTGGCATCATAGGAAGTATAACCCTTAATTTCATATTGATACCTTTATTGCTATCCAAGGGGTCTGCCATCAGCGCACTCAGTATAAATACATTGATAGCTGTCGGGCAAGTCATCATCTTTAATAGGGAATCCGGAATCAACTTTAATAATTCTCTTTATCTGCGGCTTATATTCTTTCTGATTATTACATTTTGTGTCTATTATACTGCCTTCCTGACACCCGTTTCATTTATTATTTCAGGAATAATTTCCGCCCTGATGTTAATCATCCTGGCTCACCGGCTTCATATCATCACCTTTGATTTACAGTCATTTAAACGATTAATATCGACCACTGCCAAGGGTGAATGATGAAGTTTTAAGGTGGTTAAATTGCTGATATCCGGAACCAACTCTATATTCCGGATTGTTCAGTTAACTGCCAATCGCAATCCACAATTTTACTTTAACCTTTTTGCAGTATAAACATTGGCTATCCAAACCGGCACCGACTATCCCGACCAGGATTTGTGTACAGAGCATAAAAAAAGAGGCTATCCGTCAGAACAGCCTCTTTTTTTATAAAAGAATTGATTTTATTCTATAACAATCATTTTCTTGGTAGCGACATACTTACCTGCCTTCAATGTATAGTAGAACACGCCTTTGGCATCATTCCATTCTACATTGATATTATTGGTACCTTTAGCGTACCTGCCTGTGATATGCTTGATGAGCTTGCCATCCAGATTATAGATATCCAATTCTATATCAGATGCTTCCGGCAAGTTAAAGCCGATTGTTGTATATGACTGAAGCGGATTCGGTCTGTTTTGGAAAAGTGCAAAACCATCCTCTGTCTGTACTTTTTCATTTACCAGTTCGATATTGTATGTATTATCATTCACATCATATAGTTCAGGGCTGAAGCCGTAATTATCTAGCTTCAACTTAACATCACCGGTCTCAGTCAATCTTTCAAATAGCAAGGAGAAGATAACCTGACTTGGGTCTATGGTTATACCATTATTTCCTGTCCAGCTCATCTTAATGATACCATTGGAGAGCTCTTTGGTATTCAGGTTTGCTGTAGTTGAGAATCCGGATAACATACCCTGATTAATACCTTTAAACTGCAAAATAGTAGAATCAAAATGAATTTCCATTTGCATACCATCTGTTGTTACCATCATTTCAGGAGTGAAATCTACTTTTACCTTGCGTCCATTTTCAGAAGACAATGCAAACAGCTTAATATTCCCTTCATTTCTGACTCTGATGCCACCTGATGTCATACTTGCAAGAACTGAACCGTTCAGGTCGCCCATTTTGGTTCCGATAAATGAAATGCCATCTTTATTTTCCTTCAGCTTATTGATCTTGACAGATACAGGATAATCCTGAGTCAGAGCCGGTTTAAACGGATCAAAGATATAATTACCATCAATAAACTTCCAGCTAAAATTACCCGGTAAGGTATCTATCGTACCCAGTACAAGCTTGCGCAACAGAATTAAGTCAGCAGTATTGATTATCTTATCATTGTTGACATCAGCCGCTATCAATTTATACGGACTTTGAATCAATGACTTTCCTAAAATGTGATTTTTCAGAATAATCAGGTCTCTGGTAGATACACCATTTGTGAAGTCATCCTGTTTTTTAGGAGCAAATTCATATTTTTCACCACCTTTCAAATTCAGCATCACATAGTCACCATCTACTCGTTTACGGTACATAGTATCCGTAGTCATGGCAAACATTTCCACTCCGGAAATCTTTTCACCATCTTCCGTCCTGATAAGTCCTGCAACATTGGCAGTGAAGTCAGTTACGCAGACGCCATCAGGATCCTGCACTATAATATAGGTATTTACATATTCTGTATTACCTGATTCGTCCGTTACAGTTACCCTTACATTGCGTTGGCCGAGGCTGTCACATGTGAAAGTAGTTGGTTCCACAGAGAAAATCAAATCACTGTTAGCTGTACAGTTATCAAATGAACCTGCATCAAACCATTCAGGCACGAGTTTAATTGTTCCGCCTCCATTGATAGTATCTTCTGCTAAAGTAACAGCCAGCCCATAGAATACGACAGGTGAAGGTTTCTTACCGTCTCTCACTTTTACGGTTGCCTTACAGGTTGTTTTCTTGTGACAATAATCCACTGCTGTAAAGGTCACTACAGTAGTCCCCACAGGATATGTACCACTTGCATCAGCACCGTGTGATGTGGCATAAGGCGAGTCATTAGTAATAGTCACGGGACCGTTACAATCACTTGTAGCAACAGCCGGTTCAAGGTTTACGAATGCTCCTGAACAATCTTGAGAGAGTGCATCTACTATAGTATCACCCGGGCAAACCAGATTTGGTGGATTGGTTGTATCAGGTCCGCAACATCCGATGTTGTCATCTACTATGATGTATGTCTTTACGGTCTCTTTATTTCCTGCCTGGTCGGTTATCGTTACTGTGACATCATTGTATCCACGATCGGCACAAGTAAATACCTTAGGATAAACCTCAAATTTCAATTTGTCGTTAGGTGTACAATTGTCAAATGAGCCGGCATCAAACCATCGTGCCTGAATCTCAATCATCGGTTGCGGATTCATACACATCAGCGTTGTACTCAATCCATAATGAACTACCGGCGTAGGCTTCTTCTTATCTGTAACCGTTACATTGATGCTACAAGACGCTATATTACCACAGGCATCTTTTGCAAAGAAAGTCACCTTAGTTGTACCCGGAGGATAAAAACCACTGGCATCAGCGCCACCATAGACACAATAATGAGAATTGTTATAAATGGTTACATCCCCGCAAGGATCACCTGAAGTAGCAGGCGGAATGTGCACATAAGAACCGGAACAATTGGGACCTGCATCAACCACCACGTCACCCGGACAGTTAATTGTCGGTGGATATTGATCTTTAACCATAATTAATTGGGTACAAGTCCAGTAACCGCCTTCCCATGGATGATCAACATCGTATGTGCACCAGTCAATCACTTTCCAGTGTCGCAGGATTTTTTTACAGATGCCGGGAATATTTTCAGTATAAAATACTTCATCATACCAGGTGTACATTAATTGTGAGCATTCAGGTGCCCACCAGGTTGGTCTGTTATAAGGCTCAGGTAACTGGTCCGGATCAGTAGCAGCACCACAACCGGTTACTGTGTAATCCGGAGGCCACTGAATGACCGGATATCCATAATATCCACCGGTAACATTGATTGTCTGGACACAGGTAAAGTCACCGTACATCGTCCATATATTCCAGGTCTTAATGATGGTTCCTGAACCACATCCGACTCTGTTATCCTGAATGTAAGGCCCGTATATGATGGCACCACAGTTACAACCATAAGCTATGGTCGGGTTACCGTAATTTAAACCGGGATCCAGTTGACTACATGTCACATTAATCCAGGAAGGAGGGCAGATACACCATTGGCTCGCATCCATGCTTTGTTCTTTCTGTATCAGGACTCCAATGCCATTATTGGCGACAGCTTCCTGAACAGATACAGCCCACATTCCAAAAAACAATGCAATAAAGAGCATGCTGCGGAATGGTTTAGCTGATGAGAAAAGTGTAGAAATGTTCTTGATCATATTTCAATAATTTAATTTTCAAATATTGTGTTTTCATTTCAAAATCTCAACCTCCGGCAATTTGGTCTGTCTTCATTATTCTTATACCGTTTCTTATTGACCGTGTTTACCGTCGGATACTTTTAAAAATATCCTCCGGCGGCAAGGTTAAATGATTGGGATGAAAATGTAAAATAGCCGCAAAAACAACATACTTTAACAGCAACAAATATATCTCATATACACTAAATTCCAAATTATTTTAACCTATATATTTAAATTACATGTGTTAATAAAAGAAATATAAATTAAAACATATTTTAACCCCATGTTTCAAATGGCACCTTTTATAAACTAAAATCAATTTTAAATAACTAAAACAATGAAAGGCCTTGGTTACCGGTCGGCATAAAAAGAAAAGGGACTAACCTGTTAAAATTAATCCCTTTTATCTAAAATTTAATAAAAAACGTCGAAAAATTTTTAAATAGTCCTTAAAATGTATCCTTTAATGTACCTATTCAAAAAACCTGTCTTAAAGTGTACCCCGAATAGCCTGTTCTCTTTCAATTGCCTCAAAGAGAGCTTTAAAATTACCCTTGCCGAATGAAACAGCTCCTTTTCGTTGTATAATTTCAAAAAAGACGGTTGGTCTGTCGAGGATTGGTTTGGTAAATATCTGAAGTAAATAGCCTTCATCATCGCGGTCAACCAGGATATTGAGACGCTTTAATTCATCGATAGGTTCATCAATCTCTCCCAATCGTTCAAATAAGTCTTCATAATATGTTCCGGGAACCTCCAGAAATTCAACTCCATTCTTCCTTAGACCATCGACTGTTTTCAGGATATCATTGGTAGCAATAGCGATATGCTGAACACCCGAAGTTTTGTAAAAATCAAGATATTCTTCTATCTGAGACTTCTTTTTACCCTGAGCAGGTTCATTTATCGGGAATTTGACATATCCGTTTCCATTGGATACCACCTTACTCATCAGGGCAGTGTATTCGGTTGATATATCTTTATCATCAAATGTAATCAACAGCTTAAATCCCATCACCTCCTGATAAAACTTAACCCAGTAGTTCATTTGTCCCAACTCTACATTTCCGACGCAGTGATCCACATACTCAAAGCCCAGAGATTCAACTTTTCGCTCTGATTTCCACGCCTGATAGCCCGGCATGAACGCTCCACTGTAATTACTTCTCTGAACAAAGGTATGAATGGTTTCACCGTATGTTTTAATTCCGGCAAGTACGACAGAACCAAATTCATCCTCTATGGTATATGGCTCAAACGCTGATTCCGCACCTCTTCCCGTCGTGATTTCCCATGATTTTGCAGCATCATCGACCCACAAGGCCAATGTCTTCACACCATCACCGTGTAAGGCCACATGTTTTGAAATTTCATGATCCGGACTGAGTGCCGAAGACAGTACAAATCTGATCTTACCCTGCTGAAGTACATAGGATATCACTTCCCGGCTACCCGTCTCCGGTCCCTTATAAGCTACCAGTTTAAAGCCGAATGCTGCCATAAAATACATGGAAGCTTGCTTGGCATTTCCAACATAAAACTCAACATAATCCGTACCGTTGAGTGGAAGGAGGTCTTTTTGAGTTTCTTTACTTTCTTTTATTTGCGTATCCATAAATATATTATTAATTGAATGAAATCTCTATATAGGTACTATGCCAACCAGCTGTGGTAATACTCGGGGTCTTCGATGGACAGACCATCTGCCGTAAGATATAACGGAGAAAAAGTATCCAGCATTACAGCTAATTCTTCTGTGCTTTTTGCTCCGATGCTCTTTTCTATAGCACCCGGATGCGGTCCGTGCGGTATGCCTCCGGGATGGAGTGTTATCTGTCCTTTGTCAACGTGTTTTCTGCTCATAAACTCGCCATCGACATAATACAATACCTCATCACTGTCGATATTGCTATGGAAGTATGGTGCCGGGATGGCAAGAGGGTGATAGTCATACAAACGTGGAACAAAACTGCAAATCACCGCCCCTCTTGTCACAAAGGTCAGATGTACCGGTGGTGGCTGGTGCACGCGACCGGTGATTGGCTCGAAATTGTGTATGGAGAAAATATAGGGATAATGATAGCCATCCCAGCCAATAAGGTCAAAGGGATGATCCATATACTCATACGGATATAATTTGTCTTTCTTTTTGATGAAAAATTTAAAAGAACCTCTCTCATCAATAGGGTCCACAAAGGTGGGTTTTACGATATCCCTTTCACAATAAGGTGCATGTTCCATCAATTGCCCGTATTCACTTCGGTAGTGAGAAGGAGTAGTTATGGGTGCAGTAGATTCGATTATCAATAACCGGTTATCTTCATTGTCAAAAGTCATCTGATAGACTGTACCCCTCGGAATTACAATATAGTCTCCATATTTAAAATTGAGTATTCCATAAGCAGAACGCATTTCCCCACTACCCTTATGCACAAATATGACCTCATCACAATCGGCATTTTTGAAGAAATATCCATCCGTCCCCCTGGTAGGTGCAGCCAACGACATGTGAACATCATTGTTAAATAGGACTACTTTTCTTGAACGATAGTAATCATCTACCGGCTCTATCTGAAAGCCAAACAGACTTCTTGGTTTCAACTCCTCCGTAGCAGCCTTAACCGGTGCAACATCAATCGGTGTCCCTACCTGGACTATCCGCGTAGGGGAATTGATATGGTAAAGTATGGAATACTTATTGTGAAAACCTTCCGTAGAAAACAACTCTTCATAATAAAGATTGCCGTCAGGTTTTCTGAATTGGGTGTGCCTTTTCGGAGGTATCTTGCCTGCGCTAAAATAATGCATACTTATAGAAAAATTTTAGAAATGCAAATATCGCTTATTTTTCCAAAAATTTACGCATTTCTTTCTGTTTATTTTTTAATTTTAAATTATCACAATATTTAATATGTATTATTTATTATTTTTTTATATTAAATATTGTATTGTAATGATGTTAATAAATAATTGCATTCGTATTTTTTTATTGAAATTTTATTTTTTTTATAATTTTTTAAAAATAATCTGTCTCTCAAGCAGAATATTTAATTTTCTTCTTATTCTTTCAAAATCTACATTTTTTTACCTGATTTTTACAACTGGCATTTAACATTGCGAACTCTTCCTTCCAAAATAAGAGACCTTACATGATCTTTTTTCACTTATAAGATTTTACAAGCTTAAATAAAGGAATTCATTATCTTTGTGCGGTTTTTGGAATATAGGCTTATGTTCAGATTATCAATATTTTATTTATTATTATTTGTTACTATATCTTGCATGAACCTGAATGCACAGGTTTCAGGTACGATAGTTAACCAAAACAATGATCCTTTACAGGGCGCATCCATCCTCCTGAAGGGAACATCAAAGGGAGCAACAAGTAATAAAGAAGGTAAATTTTCCATCAACTCAACCCCGGATACTTTCCAGCTTGTAATTTCTTATGTCGGAAGCAAAACAAAGTTAGTCACCGCTAAAAAGAATGCCCGACTTAGAATCACTCTGATGGAAGAAGTCATCGAGATGCCTGAGGTGGTTATAAAATCAGGTGAAAATCCGGCAATTCCTATTATCAGAAAAACCATTGAACGAAGAAAAGAACTGGAAGATATTCCTGATCACTTCCAGGCAAAGGCTTACACCAAGGGGCTCATAACTGCAAAAAACAGTTATTCCAAACTACTGTCCCTGGGTGCCATTGACTCGACAGAGATTAGAGACTCCTCCGGCAACATCATCATCTACCTCGCCGAATCACTGACTCAATATACTAAAATAGGTCCCGACAAGAAAGAAAAAATCCTCTCCTCCCGCAGAAGCGGCGATCCCAAAGGAATTGCACTCAATTTTATCCAGGTTTTCAATATTGACTTCAGTTCTAATTATATTACCTTTCAGAACAAAATAATCAATCCCATAGGCAACGCTGCTTTTCAATATTACAACTACGAGCTGGAAGGAAGTTACTACGAAGACAATCAAAAAATATACAAGATTAAGATCTTGCCCAAAAGACCTGATGAACCTGTCCTCTTTGGTAACATCTACATTGCGGATGACTTTTTTACACTGAAGCAAGTAGATTTATATACCCGTGGAGCAAATATCGGCTTAGAACTGATTGACACGCTCACAATCAAACAGTCTTTCATACCTATACAACATTTCGAAAAATGGATGCCTCTCTCCCAACTGATTGCTTTTAAGGCTGGCTTTTTCGGATTAAAATTTGAAGGAAGCTTTCTTGGCATGTATCAGGACTATGAAATGCTGGACAAAGACTCAAAAATTGACAAAAAAGATGTAATCATTGCCTTTGACAAGCTTGCTGCCAAACAAACCGATGCTTATTGGGAAGCTCTTCGTCCCATTAAACTCACCGACGCTGAAGCTGCCGATTATCACCAGCGGGACAGCATGGCTATCGCGCATCAATCACCTGAATATCTCGATTCAATGGATCACATCGCCAATAAATTTAAATTTACCAATATACTTACCCGATATACATATAGAAACTCTGTTTCCCAATATTCACTGTCAGCAGGCAACCTCCTGATGGGATTGCGCTTTGATGCCGTACAAGGTTTCTCAATAAGGCCGGATATCACTTTTCAAAAGAAATGGAAGGCCGGACCTTACCACCTGTCCGCAACAGCAAGGCCTATTTATGGTTTTTCCGAAAAAAAATTACGCTATGAAGGTGTGCTTGCCTGGTGGCGCACAGGTATCCGCCCATTTCGGATTCAACTTAACGCAGGTAACACTGCCGATAATTACAATACGCTAGAGCCTATAAGTCCTTTATTAAACGAAATAACAAGCTTGTTTTTTAAGCGTAATCACATCCTTTTTTATGACAATACTTATCTCTCTCTATCAGGTCAGTACACGGTAGTTCCCGGCCTTTCAATCGAAGCCAAAGTCAAAGGCCAACACAGAGAAGGATTGCTCAACCATACCAACTACAGCTTCAGGCTAAAAGACAGGGATTATGCATTCAATTATCCGGAAGCCTGGGGATTGGAAGGCATCAACAGCATCAGCAATGCCTACACAACAAGGCTCGCACTGAAATGGCAGGCAAAAAATAAAATTATTCAATTCCCTGAAGAAGCTTTTATCATGTCATCCAATATGCCTGTGGTGGAAATAGCCGCCACAAAAGCCTGGCAGTTAAAGTCAACGGATGCCGATTACAACCGACTGGAACTTAATATTACCGACATCCATCTGCCCTTAGGCTTCCTGGGTGTGATTAGCAGCAATATCCATACAGGATTATTTTTAGGAAAAAGACCTAAATACAAGGTTGACTATGCACATTTCCCGGGCAACCTGGTATATGTCAAAAGCACCAACTCTTACATAGATACCTACAAAAGGTTTTCTTATTACAAATACAGTACTGACGACAAATACTTAACCTTCTTTGCCGAATGGAATTTGAAAGGATTCCTGTTCAAAAAAATTCCCCTCCTCAATAAGACTGGTTTTGAAGAAGTTATAGCCTGCAACACCATGATAACACCTGAGTACGGACTACGGGTAGAACTCAGTGCAGGCATCGACAGACTGGGATTTTCGTCCTTTCGCATGATGCGTCTTGACTATCTGTGGATATTTGAAAACGGAAAATATCTGACTCACAACTTTGTCATCGGATTAAACATCAATGCGCTGACCTCTCTTGCTTCCAGCATCAGATAAGACCGGAAAAACAATATAATTTATGGCTCGCAAAAAAAAATTTAATCCAATCATCCTGACTGACAGAAAAATGACCGGAATTGCCGAAGATAGTATGTCGGTATGCAGGACTGATGACGGAATTGTTTGTTTTGTCGATGGAGCTGTCCCGGGCGACGTCGTAGATGTTTTAATAACCAATAAGAAAAAAGGCAGTTTCTTCGGACAGGTTCATCGCATAATCCAACCTTCGAAAGTAAGGATACAGGCACCTTGTACTCATTTCGGCGTCTGTGGCGGATGCAAGTGGCAGCACTTTGACTATCAGGGCCAGCTCAGAGAAAAAGAAAATAAGGTAATCCAGACGATGCGCCGGATAGGTAAGACAGAACCAAAGGAATATATACCTATTCTGGGATGCGAGCAACAATATTTCTATCGAAACAAACTCGAATTCACCTTTTCCAATAAAAAATGGCTTACCGCAGAAGAAATGAGTCCGGAAGGTGATGTGCTCCGTGAACCCGGCCTGGGATTTCACCGTCCGGGAGCCTTTGACAAGATAGTTGACATCAGACATTGTCTCCTTCAACCCGACCCTTCCAATGATATACGCAACAGCATAAGAGACTTCGCCATCAGGCAGAACTGGCCATTCTTCAATGTAAGATCCAGGGAAGGCTTCTTGAGAAATCTGCTCATCAAGACTTCGACGACGGGAGAAACGATGGTACTTTTATCTTTCCATTATAAAGATGAGGATGCAATCCGGGTCCTGATGGATCATATCATAACTCAATTCCCGGATATTACCACACTCCTGTATGTCATTAACCCCAAAGCCAATGATATCTTCCTCGACCTGCCGATTGAAACCTACTACGGTCCCGGGTACATCGTGGAGATGCTGGGTAATGTCAGATACAAACTCGGCCCGAAATCCTTTTTCCAGACCAATACACGACAAGCTATCCGACTTTATGACAGGGCATTGGAATTTGCAGATTTAAAGCCGGACGACCTGGTCTATGATTTATATACAGGACTTGGAAGCATAGCCCTTTATACTTCTTCTCATTGCAAAAAAATAGTGGGTGTTGAAAATGTGCCTCCTGCCATTGAGGATGCCAGAGAAAATGCCTCTCTAAACGGTATTCAAAACGTAGAATTCGTCGTAGGTAATGTAGAGGATGTCGTCAATGAAGATTTTATTGCCCGATATGGCGTACCGGATGTCATCATTACCGATCCGCCACGCGCCGGCATGCATGCCAACGCAATCCATACTTTGCTCCGGCTCGAATGTCCCAAAATCGTTTATATCAGCTGTAATCCGGCGACACTTGCAAGGGATGTTGAATTATTATCTGTTAAATACAACTTGGACAAGTTGCAGGCAGTGGACATGTTTCCCCAGACTAATCACATCGAGGCTGTCTCATTATTAACACTTAAATAGTGAGGAATTAAACCTTAAATTCAAGAAGTCTTTGCTTGATATAATCGTCAAACTGACTGCCTGTAGAACCAATAAATCTCACTTCAGCCGGAAGAATAAAAATAGGCAGATTTAAACCGACTATTTGTTCTTTTAAAAGTGCAAGCCGGACTGCATCCTTTTCCGTGGTGAGAATAATTTTACGGCCGGCATTGAGGTCATTAAAGGTAGATTGCAACTGATTTACCTCATCGGTTGTAAAATAATGATGGTCTGCAAATTCAATTGAGTGAATCATTTTAACCTTGCTTCTGAGATATTCCATCAGGTAATCTGTCCCCGCAATCGCAGAAAACAACACGACTTCCAGATCTTCATCAAGTGCAATCCGATTGGCCGGCTGAAAAAGACGGTAAGGATGACCGTAATCAAAGGTACTGAAAAACAAACGTTGATGAGGCAGCGGATTGATTTTAAGGCGATAAGCCTCTTCCTGCTCAGCACTCAAATCTGCCGGACACTTAGTTACAATGATGCAATCTGCTCGTTTTGCACCCATCTGTAATTCCCTCAGTGCACCTACGGGGAGAAGAAAATCATTAAAATAGGGCAAATTAAACTCTGTCAGTAAAATATTTTCGAATACACTGACTGAACGGTGTTGAAACACATCATCCAGTAGAACTACATTGGTTTGTGGCCGCTTACCTATAATCTCGGGAATGGCAAAGGCTCGGTTTGAACCTACAAATACTCCTAAATTGGGAAACTTCATTTTCAATACAAGAGGCTCATCCCCTACATAATAGGAAGAGGAAGTGCCCAATACTTCCATCGTGCCTGTGGTCTTCCTGCCATATCCCCGACTCAGCGAGACCACTTCTATATATGGCGAGAGAAGCTTAGCTAGATACTCGATATGCGGTGACTTCCCGGTACCACCGACAGCCAGATTCCCTACACCTATCGTCGGGACTGCGAATCGGACCGGACGGATAATTTTCTTATCATACAACCAGTTTCTAAAAAGTGTAACAAGACCATAGATCAATGCAATAGGCATAAAAATCACAGTCAGTGACATCAAAGGATTCTTCTTCTTTACGTTTATGGCCACACTTTTTATTTAAAATTTAAGATTAATAAAAAAATCATCTTCCTCCGGCTCTTAATCGTTTGACTTACTGACAACTATTCTATTTAAAAACATAAGTCAATGAATAACATATATCCAATTACATGGTTCAAATACCCGAAAAATAAAATAATTGATACTATTTGAAAGCCACCAATTTCCGGCTAAGGCAAAATAAATTATAAAAGGAGTTTTCATTACTTTTTTGTCCACGACAAATCTTAACACATTTTTGGCCTGTGGGTGAAATTGTGCGAATGAGGTATGTGGGTGACTGTAGCGTAGGTTAAAACGTTTCTCCTAAATGTCTGAACATTTCTATGGTGTTTACATACGAAACATCCAAAGCAATACAAGCATCAGGTATTTTTACTTTGTTCTGTCTGTTAGGTTCGCTCACTTCTTGTGTAACTACAAATTGTATCGTCCTTAAAAAAGTTTACAGTTTACAGGTTAAATCTTGTTATTAGTTTACAGTTGTTTTTTATTCCTGACCTTGGTTTACAAATATAGTTTTTTTCTGATAATAATTTTTCCATAATTTCTCTAGTTTTAGTGGGTCTTGTGAATGATGAACTTGATTGGGTGTAAGGTTTGTATCGTTCTAAAAAAGTTTACAGGTTAAAGGTTAAATCCTGTTATTAGCTTACAGTTGTTATTTAGTCCTGACATTGGTTTACAAATATAGTTTTCTCTGATAATAATTCTTCAATAATTTCTTTGGCTGGAGCGGGTTTCGTGAATGAAGCACTTGATTAGTAGGTTGTAAGGTTACTGATACTTAAATTTATTTAGTCCTGAAATGGCCTTACTTTTTTTGTCCATTTATACTCATTTTTATGTAAAGCTATTTTAGGTCTAAGCCGCTCCTCTTTTTTTCCACCGCCTTTACAAAAATATTGAACGGAAGAAGCAGCATCTTTCCTATCAAAGATCGCTTTGGCAAAAAAGTAGAATCTTACATAAAATTACCGGATTATGCTGTCATTAAAATTGGTTGCAATCGCCTATTCCGGACACTTTGAACAATTTTTACCATGTTTCCAAATTTATATTCCGACAATTAGAATAATAGGAACGGTTTTTGCATCTGAATATTTTACCTGTGACAACTTCCTGAATGCTGCCTTGGAATATTAGGATAACAATTATTTCCTCCCTGCAGTCAACCGGAAAAGTTTCAGAACGGACCTTATTTTGGATGCTAAATACTGAACTTTAGAAGGATTTCAAAACAAGCTGATGACAGAAAATGAAAGCTATGACAAACTTAACGACTAATGGTATCAATATTGATGTAATGGTGGAATACCATACCGATTCGAACTTTGAAAACAGAAAAGGCTATGTATTTATCTATCACATCATCATCCGCAACTATAATTCCTTTCCTGTTCAGTTAAAAAAACGCAGATGGAGGATTTTTGACTCCAACGGTGACATCCGTCATGTTGAGGGGGACGGCGTCATAGGCCTACAACCGATTATCGAGCCAAATCGCGATTTTGAATATTCCAGTTTCTGCAATCTGCACACAGAACTCGGCAACATGTCGGGTTACTACACCCTTGAAAACCTCCTGGATCAGACAGTCTTCGACGTAGAGATACCGACCTTTGAATTGGCAACACCTGCCATTCAATGTTGATAAAACATAAAAAAAACAGGCAAGAAAAAATGGTTTTCTTTCTTGCCTGAAACAACTCTTTGATTTAGAGCCGGATACTTTATTTATTTCTTCAGAAGTTCTTCTGTAGAGGAGGTATCTTCACCGGCAGCCTTGCCCAGCTCTATTGCTATCTTTGCTGTAGCCTTGGCATTTTCTATGTCCCCCAATTTAAAATACAGCCATGCGAGTGTATCGTTATTGGCATAGTTGCTGTCTTTATCCACAGAGGTAAGTGCCCATCCAAGTGCCTGCCGAATATTGGACAGACCCTCTACATTTTCATAGATATACCAGGCATAACTATTTAGTTCATTAGAAGAAAATTGTTCTATATTTTCAGGTGTCAGATACTCCAGAAGGGCATTGGTGTAAGCCTGATTATCCTTATTCTTTCTGCTGAAATATATCTTGGTGTAAAAGGAAAGGATTCCTGATTTTTCCGGATATATCTTGCTGATCTCACGGATAGCCTCATCCTGATTTAATCCTTTCTTAATGCTCATCATAGTATAATAGTATGCCAACTCATTTAAAAAGTCTGAGCCCCTTGCCTTGACCAGAGCATCTTTATTTTCAAGAACAAGGTGATGATTTGGTGAGCTTGGATTGATGGCAAATGCGCTCAGATATTTGAGGTTTTGCGGAGTCGTAAGGTCTTTCTGATTCTTAAAATACTCAGCGGCGACCCTATCGCCTTCCTCATCGCCCATCTGCATCAGTAAGTCAAGATAGTTGGTCATCAGCACAGGGTCTCTGTCACCTGCATCAAATCTCTTTTTCAGTGTTGCATATTGATGGTCAGGGTCATTAGCCTGCTTGCCCAGTTCAACAAATTCATTGACATCCATATAACCCAGCCCTTTATGGACCAATTCACCATCGCCATTGACAAACAAATGGGATGGATAGGCTCTTATATCATAGTCTTTGGCAATTTTCAGACCCTCACCTTTCTCCATATCAATCTGAGCATTGACGAAGTGTTGATTGTAGTAATCTCCTACGGTCTTATCCGGGAAAATGTTCTTTTTCATCATCTTGCAGGGCCCGCACCAGGTCGTATATGCATCGACATAAATCAGCTTGTTTTCGGCTTTGGCTTTTTTGAGGATAGATGCCCAGTTGCCCGTTTCGAAGTTTATTCCCTGCCCGAAGCCTACTTGTAGTGCTAAAAGACAGAATATGATGGAAAATAAATTTTTGATTGACATGGTTTGATTTATTTTGAGTTAAGACGCATAATTACGTTGTCGAATTTTGTAGTATCTATATTTTTCTTTATCGCTTCTTCTTTGGCCTTTTTAGCTTCCTTCAAGGCATTCACGCTGTCACCTACACCTTGTAAATAGATGGCATAGTCAAGCCTGACAGATGGATCATCCGAAATCTCTGCCATTTTTTTATAAAGAATTCCTACAAGAGGTGCAGCATCATTGAGGTTTGTATATTTTGTCTGCAGTGTTTTTATCAGAAAACTCAGATCTATCAGACTGCCGGGTTCAATCAATTTGACCAATCGGTGAACTGCAAGAATATAGGCATCTCCATTATTCTGTGCATCAGCAATGAGTACTTCCGAATAAGCAGGAAATTCATCTGCATTATTCTTGTCCAACACCTTTTTAGAAGTATTGATGGCATCCGTAATAAGCGATGGGGTATCATATTCTATACCTTTCTGAACCGTCTGTGTCAAAGCATTGAAAAGACGTGCATTGTACGCTTCTTTACCTACCAGTTTGGAAATAGTTTTTTCATTTTCAAGCATCAAGGTAAAAGGTTTTGAATCTGAACTGGTCGTCCCTTCGAATATAATCCGGTAATACAGGTCTGACTTTGTGTCCTTAGCACTTGCGAGAAACTCGTTGGTTACCTTGAGGCTTGATTTACCGGCGGCATTGAGTGCCTTTATATACTTCAGCACTAATTCAGGACTGTGGTCACCTGCTTCATATTGCTTACCCAGTTCGGGGCTCTTGTCATAACGAAGGACGGCACTCTTGCCCATTTCGATGAAGTTTTTTGCGTCAGCACCTCCGACCCTGAAGTGGACTTTTTTACCATCACCATCCACAAAGACAAAGGTAGGATAAGCCGTGATTCCATATTCTCTTGCAAAGGTCGGCCCTTCCCCTTTTTCCATATCCAGCTTATAATTGATAAAATTAGCATTATAATACTGTCCTACCTCCGGTAAAGGAAAGATGTTGGCAGACATTCGTTTGCATGGTCCGCACCAACTGGTATAGGCATCCACAAAGACCAGCTTACCCGTTTCTTTGGCCTTTGCCTTGGCTTCAGCCCAGGTACCGTGGAAAAAATCTATTCCCTGGCCCACGGCTAACGTTGTACAAAATAAGGTGATAAAGATTCCTAAAAAGTGTTTACGCATTTTAAAGTAATTCGGTTATCTTAATTTTTGATGTTGTTTTTCTTTTCAAACTCCTCTATAAGCTGAGCATCGGTCTTATCGAGATTTGCCATTAAAATTTTGGCATCTTTTGCCATTTTGTGTTGCGGATATTTATTCAAAAACTCTTTGTAATAATTTTTAGCTGTTTCCTTATCGTGCAGGTCATTATCAAAGGTAAACGCCTTTTGAAATGCAGCTTCAGCAGCCCAACGGCTATCCGGGAAATCAGCGGTAATCAGTCCCCATATTCCGATGGCCTTTGTAGGGTTTTTCCTGCCTTTGACCAAGGCTCCTGCACGAAACAACAGCTCAGGCAAGGATGTATCACCCTTCATTTCAGCTGACAGCCGGCGTGCATCTTCATATATCTGAGCATTTGTATAGGCAGAGTCTTCCTTTTCAGATGGTGAAGCGAAACTGGAATCAATATAATTTTTCAACTTCATCTCCTTTTCACTGTCCTCCGAAATCGTGGAAGTGACTACATTCTGAGGCTTCTCATCGTGCTTGCAGGCCACCAATCCGGCAAACATAAAAATAACAAAAAAGTAACTTATCTTCATTGACAAATAATTACAGGAGATAAATACCGGAAATAAACCGGTTTAGTTTGCAACTAGTTCTTTTATCTTAGCCTCCAGTATATTTTCATCACCGGGTACATAACCTGCATGTGACCATACAATTTTACCTGCCTGATCTACCAGAAATGTTTGAGGTACTGCCTGAAAATTAAGTGCTTTCTGCAACTCCTGGTTCTGATCATTGAGCACGGTATATTCCCACCCTTTTTGTTCAACCATGGGCTTTATCTTGGAAGATGAACGTGCATCATCGGTCGAAATAGCTATAAGTTCAATTCCAAATTCTTTCTGCCAATCAGGATACAGATCGCTGATCGCATCGAGTTCTTTCTTACATGGAGCGCACCAGGTAGCCCAGAAAGAAATAACAGTTACTCTCCCCGGCTGAATTACTTCCTGAAGGGTTACCCTTTTTCCGTCAAGAGTCTTTATCTGGGTAGAAGGAAGGCTGCTCTGTGCATTGGAGCTCAGGGCAAAAAGTGTTAAAAATAATACTGAAAAAAATATCTTATTAACGTTCATTTTAATGGATTAAAAAATTTAAAAAACGAATTATGTAATTTAAAACATAAAGAAATAGCTTTTTTACTATAACATCACGCGTTTAACGAGACTTTAACCAAAATTGCGTGAATTATAAGAATCACGTTCCTCTTTCTTTTTCAAATAACCGGGCAAAAATACCCTATTTTTCTGCAATTATTTATTATTTAAAATCTTGATTACAAAAAATAAAAATATACTTTTGTGCTTTATTTTAAAATTTTCTGTTAAACTAAATGCAAAAATTAGCCTTGTCCATATTGGCTCTTCTGGTAAGTATTTCAACCGGAAGGAGTCAGGGTATAACTGCAGGTAAAATTTCCGGCGGCCTGCAGACCAACCTTAATTTCTTTATGAAAGATGAATCGATTAATGCCGCAAACACTCCTCAATATGAGTCCCAGCTATACGGTGCCGACAGTTGGCTCAATGTCAACTATACCGCCAATGGATTTGCTGCAGGTATCCGGCTGGATGTTTACAACAACTCTTATCTGTTTAATCCCAATGGAGGTTCATTCACCGGAATCGGTATCGGCAACTGGTTTGTCGAAAAGCAGATAGACAAGCTCAATATTCGAGGGGGATATATATACGATCAGATAGGCTCGGGCATCATTTACCGTGCTTATGAGGAGCGTCCCCTCGCCATTGACAATGCCCTTTTCGGAGTACGCGCCACTTATGACCTCAGCCAAAACTGGCGCATCAAGGGCTTTACCGGTCAACAAAAATACCAGTTTGACCGATATGGAGCCATCTTAAAAGGTGCAAGTATAGATGGTTACATCGCTTTAGAAGACTCTACTTCCAAATATACCCTAACATTATCGCCCGGAGCAGGTGTCGTGGCAAGGACCTTTGACAATCAAACCATCGAAAGTATCAATAATGTACTGAAATACTACGAACCCATAGACAGTATCGCCTCCTACAAGTCCAATACCTATGCCATGAGTATATACAATACCCTGAGCTATGGACCTTTTACCCTATATACCGAGGCGGCTTATAAGACTCCGGAAGTGATGATGTCACCCACAGATTACAGGCACATCGGACAGGATTCCTCTGCCGGGAAATTTATCAAACGAGCCGGAAATGTTTTGTACGGTAGTCTCAGCTATGCTGATCACGGACTGGGAATAACCATCGAAGGGAAGCGTACCAAGGATTTTTCATTCAGAACAGATCCGAATTTATTACTCAATCGCGGCCTCATCAATTACATCCCCGCCATGTCCAAAATCAACACTTATCGGTTGACTTCGCGATACAATCCTGCCATCCAATTTATGGGTGAATACGCCTTCCAGGCTGACGTCCAGTATAAGTTTAATAAAAAAGTGAGCGCCCTGATCAACTATTCCCATATCAATAATCTGAATGATGAAAAATTGTACCGGGAGGTTTATGCGGAGGTTACCTTCAAGCCTAACCGAAATAATAACTTCATCTTCGGACTGCAACGACAAGTCTATAACCAGTTTGTCTATGAAGGTAAGGTAGGTGCACCAAATGTGGAGACTTATACCCCATTCGTCGAATACCTACATAAATTTAGCAGGAAGACGGCTATCCGCATCGAAGGGTCGATGATGGCAACACAACAGGACTACGGCAGCTGGATCTACGGCCTGGCCGAACTTACCATCGCTCCTCACTGGAGTTTTGTAGTCTCGGACATGTACAACTATGACTACAACCCTGAAAAAACAAAAAAGGCAAACAACTATCCATCCGTCCTGGTGTTCTACACAAAACACAGCAACCGTT
>JAGFJA010000037.1 GCA_024103005.1 Saprospiraceae bacterium | reverse complement strand
AACGGTTGCTGTGTTTTGTGTAGAACACCAGGACGGATGGATAGTTGTTTGCCTTTTTTGTTTTTTCAGGGTTGTAGTCATAGTTGTACATGTCCGAGACTACAAAACTCCAGTGAGGAGCGATGGTCAACCTGAAGATTTTCTTTTCTTTAAATATAGCTGCTACGGCAACTACATTGGTAGGGCTTTTGCTTCTATCGACTGGATTAACCGCCCAGCCGCCGAAATATCCAACCGAAAGACCATCGAAACAAGTTCGACTTACCGACAAAATTTATTTTCAAATGGATAGAACAGCTAACTACAAGCCCAAGGGGAAATTCAAGATTGGAGGTAGGGGAATTACAATGAGAACATATTTTTACAAGGTATTCATGTCCCAGCCTGTGATTTTTCAGCCTAAAAATTTCAATATCCACGCGCTAACTTTGCTCATTTCAGATTTTTTGCTTTCAAGTATAGAAATAAAATACGATCTGCAAAAAGCGGGTTAGGGTGTTGGCAAGTTGCCACGCTCGCAAATTTGTGCAATAGAGCCCTTATGCCGTCTTTCTTATCATCCAAAGGTCTTGTTGTGGCTTGCCGTTGATATTTTTACCGGGGATAAACTCCATGAGGGAATGATTGCCTATTAACGTTCTTACAAAGGATACCGGATGAAAAGCGCCATACGTCCTGTGCCCTTCCTTTGTATTGCCTTTTATCACCAGATTTCCGGCAGCAAATTGCTTTTTTTCTACTTCGGTCAATCTATCGTAAAAGGCTTCGCCATGCAGTGTCAGTATAAGTATTCCCTCCGGCTTCAATACTCGCATCAATTCTTCAAACCATGCATAATGCATCTTTTCTGACAGATGAGTAAAAATCGAAATACCGTAAATAAAATCAAAGAATCCGGAAGGATAATCCAAGGGTGGAGTCAAGTTGTTTGTCGCAAAACTGACCTTGCTGATATTGGATGAGCACCACGCGATATATTCTTTGTTGTAATCGGTACCAAAAAAGCGTGAGCTATCACCGATGATGCCGGGGAGATGACGGATAGTGCGACCAGGGCCACAGCCCCAATCCAATATATTTAGATTTTCCGGCTTTTTATATTTCGAAAGATGGTCTACCAGCCATTTTGCCGTCTCAAGTCCACCCTGATAATAAGCCGAATAATTGAGGTTGAAGGTCTCATAAATAAAATATGTCGGAGGCAGTGCAACACCTGGATTTGAGCGTTTGAAAGCGGCTCTGGATCTTCTGGTTCTCAAAAGCAGGTAATAATATTGAACTTGATCGGCAAGCAATATTATTCCAAATTTTCTAATTAATTTCTTAAACCATATCATAAAAAAAGTGTATCAAAAAATAATAGCAATGACAATTAGGTAAATATTAGATTTAGTTAATAAAAAGTTTAATAACGTTGAAGCCAACATCTCTTTTAATTTTCAAAATATAGACTCCTGGTTCACAATTTAAATGGAAACTTAGAAAATTATTATTTAAATCTTTAAACTCTTGTTTTTTCCTGCCAAAAAGATCAAATAACGCTATTGAATAAAAGTTATCACCACTTTTCAGTGTTGAAATGGTTACTTGTCCCTTGCTTGGGTTGGGATAAACATTTACGGTCTGATCAGCAATTTTAACTATATCCAAATCTAAAAGTTTTTCATCTGCCATTACATACATTGGCAAACCATATTCTATCGGCAGGCTTTTAAAAGACACGTCGGAACCTTCAAATGCTCTTATTTTTCCTTTAAGGTTAATTGTACTTCCATAGTAATTAACTTTTGATCCACTATAATATCTCACATCGCAATTTAATCCTCCAATTAAAATATTTTCAGCCCATATATCTGGATAATTGCCAGAGATATATTCGAAATCACATATTGGTAAATCATCATTATTAACACGAAATAACTTAGCTTCGCCTGGCTTTAAATACACAATCCTATTTTGGGTCGAGGAGTATAGTTTTTTATCAAGAATATTTAATAACTCAATACTCTGATTAAAATTCAATTGTATATATTCATCGTCAAAAACACTCTTATTGAAAATCCAAAAAAATTTATTTTCCGAGTTATCTGTTAAGAAAGAAATAACAATATTATCAATCTTCGATCCATTTAGTGCCACGATTGGACTATTTATATCAAAAATGTCATTTGCCAAAACATCAGAATTGAAATTCGACCATAACGAAGTTGTGGGGAGTGTTTGTTCTGCCTGGCTATCAGGAAAACCAGTTTTCGAACTTACGTGATATACACTTTTTAGTTTCAATGTAAAGAGCGTATTTCCTACTTCTAAAATCTTTTTATGCAAATCTTTAAGATAATTTTTGGTTGCATTGCTTACCATGTTATCCCAGAAGTTTGGTGCAATGTAGGAGTTCCCTGAACATTCTGGTCCGTAACCATTTCCACACCCCGATTGTCCTTCTCTTGCCCAATAAAATAAACCTTTAGCGCCATATACAAGGTTAGCAAAGATTGTATAATTAAATTCAGGGGTTGTACATGGTCGATTATCAAATAATGGTGCGAACATTACAAAATACGGAACATCATATTCATTTGCTTTCTTTGCAACAATGTCCAAATTATAAAAATATAAATTCGTACCACTCGGCTCTAAATAATGGTCAACAGATAAAAAATTGGGATTGGTTTGTGCCATAAAACTATTTAAATAATCTTCATATTCAGCAACAGAACAATTCACCCCAT
This sequence comes from Saprospiraceae bacterium, assembly GCA_024103005.1. GTDB lineage: Bacteria > Bacteroidota > Bacteroidia > Chitinophagales > Saprospiraceae > Parvibacillus. Next base: position 1,929 of record JAGFJA010000037.1, on the reverse strand, counting down.
CATGGTCATAATGATATTGCAGTTGTTTGTTACTCGCATAATTTGGATACAAGTTGGAGAATCTTAATTTCGTCGGATCATAAATTTCAATAGCGTCCGCATATTGTTTTATTGTAGAAAAATGAGGGTTTTTGGAAGGCTCATCAACTATATGCCATCCAATTACTGCTGGGTGAGAGCCATAGTAATTGAGCGCCATTTCAGATAGAACCGAGTCAAATATTGGCATCAGGTTTTTTTTCCAAATACTGATTTCAGGACAATTTAATATTACTTTAATTCCTAAAGAATTAGCCCTATCAAGAAAATCTTTCGACGGAGAATTTACAACCCATTTAGTTGGGTTTTTCATTAATTGATGATAAGGGAGAATTAGATTAAAGTTAAAATCTAATAACGATTGCAAATATTTTTCATCACATCCTATTATTGGGTCAAATACAGAATAAGCAGTGTTTGTTATATTATCAAAATCATAAACTCCAATCCCAATGTAAAATTGATTATATTGAGAAACAATTTTATTGGTACTTAAAATTGAAATAATTAAAAAAATAAAGCCTTTAGTAATATTCATCGTTACTTATTGATTAATTTGTTTTCTAATACCATGATTTTATTTTCTAATATTATATTTTTTTTATCAATTTCTATTATATACAATGTTAATTCTTCGATTTTTTGTAATAATTTACTTTGTATTTCACCTACATTAATTCCTTCCTTCTCAACATCAACGGAACAAGGAATTTCGGGTAAATGGCCATATTCATTTATAAATATTTCCACCTCTTTAAGCGTACGAAGTTTATAATTTGGTTCAAAAACAAAATCAGGCCAATTCTGCATATCGATATCTAACGATTTAGAGTGCATACTTCCATTCACGGCAAGTTTATATCCATTTGTATGATTCGTTCCCGAAGTATAGGAAGAGGGAAATCCTATACCAACAGATCCATCATATTGTAAAACCAATGGACTATTTGATCCTTCTCCGTCCGAAATGAAATACAGATTCTGATTAAAATAAATAAATGCGTGAGGAATATCATTTCGTTGATGTAAAATTAGACGCGGCTTCCCCATAACGTTACCAGTACCATCACTAAGACAAATGGTACTATTAGGTTTATCATTTAAAATATTAACTTTTCCATTAGAGCTAACAGTAAATTGCACATTACTAGAATTATACCCGAAGCCTAATCCATCAGAGTTAACTTTAATATTTCCATAATTTATTCCAAGGTAATCTTTTAACATTAACCCGAAAGAGGTATTTCGAGGTTGGAGTTGAATAAAATACCCAGATGCAGCTTCTAAATTTAACGTGCTATTATAAGATAAAAATCCATTAGTGGCTAATATTGGCTTATTAAATAAAAAAGCTGTTTGATCAGTAAAAAAATTTGCTTTTCCATCAACCTCCTGACCACCAATCCCAATTCTAACAAATCCTAATAATGTATTGAATTGATGATAGCTGTTGGCATAGTACTGTGTCTGACCAATACCCAATGAACTATAAAAACAGAATTGGAGGAATAAAATAATTTTTTTCATAAAATTTATATTTTTGTATTTACATTAAATTATTTACAAAAGTTGCGAAGGCAACTTAAAATTCTGTTTTTTGTAATACTCTCATAATTAACAGGTTAATAATGCATTTTATTTTAAGTATAAACCCCTGAAACTCTCTGTTTACATTAATGGATATTAAGATGTTGCGATTAATTTTGATTTATTTGTTGATATTCAAACAATTGCAAAGCCCACCTCTTAGGTTGTTTACTCTGCCACCTTTGTTTCTGCCGCCTGCAACACCGCGCCTACATTGAATGCTTTCTGGCTCAGGTCAGTGACAAATGCTACGACATTACAGTGCTCAGCTACCCACCATCCTTCTTCCGGTGGAAGGGTAAA
>JAGFJA010000027.1 GCA_024103005.1 Saprospiraceae bacterium | reverse complement strand
TTGCTATTTCATTGGATCAGGTCAAAATTGACCTTAAAAAGTTTAAAACAGATGGCGGAAAGCTTAGTGAAATCAAGGAGGTCAGAAAGGTAAAAACAGATGAAGTCAGTGATGAACTCGGCAATACCTCCTACGCTATTGACCCCACCAAGAACAAATCACTGCTGTTGATCAATGGAGAAAATGCAGACAAGTTCAGTTTCCAGTTTGCATCATGCTGTCATCCCTTGCCAGGAGATGATATATTCGCATTTGTGACCACAGCAAATACACTCAAAATACATCGCACTTCCTGCCCCAATAGCGAACATTTGTTAGCTTCCTATGGCTATCGCGTCCTGAAGGCTGATTGGACCAACGTCGCCACTTCCTCCTTTGTAGAAGAGCTGGTTATAACCGGAACTGATAACGGCCCGGGTATCATTCAGTCAATTACAGAAAACATCAATAAATTCGGATTGAATATCCGTTCCTTTAAAATAGATGGAAATGAGGGCATCTTTGAAGGTGTGGTTAAATTGGAAATACACAATCTCGACCAAATGAATGCATTGATCAGGACACTTAAAAACCTTCCGTACATTTCAAATGTTAAAAGAAGTAATTGATCAGGATAAAATAAATGTGTACCTTTAATTTAAAATAAAAGACAAATGCCTCGCAAATACGATAAATACGATCAGGATGTACCTGTAGAAAAAGGTGTTCAGATACCTCTTAATGAAAAATTATATGCTGAAGTAAAAGTCATCTTCTCAAATTATCTGGAAACACACCAATTCAGAAAGACACCTGAAAGATATGCCATTCTGGAAGAAATCTATCGGCGAGGTGATCATTTTGATGCCGAAACGCTTTATTTCCATATGAAAAATCACAATTATCGCGTATCCAGAGCTACGGTTTACAATACCTTAGAACTCTTAGTCAATTGCGATCTGGTTAAAAAGCATCAGTTCGGTAAAAATCTCGCCCAGTATGAAAAGTCCTATGGATGTAAGCAACACGACCATGTCATCTGTGAAAATTGCGGCAAAGTGGTCGAATTCTGCGATCCACGCATTCAAAATATCAAAAATATGATCGGCGAGATGCTTCATTTTGACATCACACATCACTCTCTCAATCTATATGGCGTCTGCTCTGGAGGCTGTAAACCAAAGGACAATAAACAAGAATAATCTCACAGGATGATATGGTGGATCAGCCTGTCCCTGGCCTTTTGGTTAGCAGCGATATATGGTATCGGATTACTTTATACGACCATACAATGGCTGAAGACCAGGACACTTAGCATTGATAAGCCCCTTGGTCCGCTGACCTTCAGTATCATTATCCCCTTCAGAAACGAAGAAAGTACGATCCGAGATTGCCTCCTCTCGGTCTTAAATCAGCAATATCCGAGAGAATATTACGAAATTATTTGCGTCGATGACCATTCGGAGGATTCATCAGCCGATATCGTCCGGCAAATGGCTGCCACATATCCTCAAATTAAACTGATTACCAATAATTCTTCCGGGAAAAAAAGTGCTATCCGGACAGGTGTAGAATATTCATCATACACCCACCTGATTCTTACCGATGCCGATACCCACCGCGGATCCAACTGGCTATTTACTTTTTCCAATTTATTCAGATTCAAAGGAATCAAAGTCATTGTAGGAACGGTATTGATGCAAAATGATCAAAACAATGCCTTTCAAGCCATGCAGGTACTGGACTATGCAGGGATGATGTCACTAACGATAACGGCTATTAGAAAAAATTGGTTTGTCAATGCCAGCGGGGCTAACCTTGGCGTAACCAAAGACATTTATCTCGAATATTTGGACTCCGGAAAGGACGCCAACATCAGCTCAGGGGATGATGTCTTCCTCCTGCAGTTTGCCCGACACAATCATTTTCACTCTATTCTTGCTCCGAAAAACAAGGAAATCGTTGTCACCACTTCCGTTGAAAAAAATTGGGTTTCATTTCTTAAACAAAGGAATCGGTGGGCAAACAAGGCTTTTCAATATACAGATAAACGCATGACACTTTTTTGGGCATTCATCTGGCTCTTCCATGTATCTATTATCATATTATTGGCGGGAGCTATTTTTTATCAAGGTATTTTTATAAAAATTCTCGCTTTTAGTGTATTTGCCAAGCTTACCTCTGATTATATTTTCCTTTCAGCGACTGCTTCATACTATAAAATATCGGGAATGAAGAAGTTCTTTCTTGCTGAATTTTACCATTTTATTTATGTCATAATCATCGGATTTACAGCTATTTTAGGCAAGCCCTTCCTGTGGAAGAACAGAAAATATAACACCTGATAAGAAAATTTACTTTACCTTCATACTTTCTAATCAATGAGGATTTAGCCCGATTATTAAACAGATCATTTACCCTTATTTGCGACATTTGATATAAATGGTGTAAAGAAATATGAAGCTGACTCCTTCCGTCCGACAAATTATCGCCATTGCTCTGCCTATTATGATTGGGAGTGCCGCACAGAATGTTTTACAACTGAGCGACAGCATCTTTCTATACCATTTGAGTGAGACAGACTTTGCAGCAATTGGCTTTGTGGGCGTGTTCTATCTCACCATCAATGCGATAGGCTATGGTTTCAGTAAGGGAGGACAAATCATTATAGCCAATATGTCTGGCAGGCAAGACGTCGCCGGAATCCGGCGAAATTTCCAGGCGTTGGGCATCTTTGAGGCAATTTTAGCCATCACAATGTTTCTTTTTATGTACTTCGCCGGCCCCTGGTTTTTCGGACTTTTTTTACAGAATAAAGATGTTTTGAATGCCTGCAATGAATTTATCAAATACCGATCTTTTGGTGTATTTTTCTCCTATATCGGTATCACTCTTATAGCTCTATATACGGGAATTGCCAAGACAAAGTTTATCATGATCGAGACCATCTTTCTGCTGATAGTCAATGGACTGCTCAATTATGCGCTGATTTTCGGAAAATGGGGATTGCCGGCCATGGGGATTGCCGGAAGTGCCTTAGCTAGCACAATTGCAGAGGCTCTTGGAGCAATGGTCTTCATACTTTATTTGTATTTTGATAAAAACGTGAAGGATCTTCGCATATTTTCTATACCCAAAATTGAAATAAGCCTTATTAAAAACCAGTTTAATCTTTCGGCACCCATCGTCGCTCAAAACTTTGTCTCTCTGGGCAGCTGGTTCCTTTTCTTCGCTATTATTGAAGATATGGGCGAAAGAGCTTTGGCTATTTCCAATCTGGTAAGAATCGTCTATCTTATCCTATCTATCCCAACATGGGGCTTCAGTTCGGCAACCAATACCATAGTGGGCAACCTCATGGGTCAAAGAAATTACAAGCCGATTATGTCGAGTATGAAAAAGACAGCAACCGTATGTTTTGCTATGACGATGCTCATCGCACTGCCTATCGTCATCTGGCCAGATATCATCCTTTATCCGTTACTGGGGTCCAATGACATGTCACTGATAACTGACAGCCATCCGACTTTGTTTGTGCTGCTGGCCATTATCACATGCAACTGTATTATTTCCATCTATATCAATGGAATTGCCGGGGTCGGCGCCACGATGACAGGGCTGAGGATTCAGACGATAAGTGCCATCGCCTATCTGACTATGATTTATTTGGTGGTGGACATTTGGCAAGCCACCCTAAATGTCGCCTGGAGCACAGAAATCATATATTGGTTGGTGCAGCTTGCAGGAGTTATATGGTTCTTTTCAACCGTTAAATTCGATAAACAAAATATCGTATCGGCATAAAGCATTTGACCCTTCTAATCAATAACTGATCACACAACTAATTCTTTCTCGATGAGTCGTTCCGTCGTCGTGAGAAAACCTGAATTCCATCACATAAATTCCCGGCAAGACCTTAGTCAGGTCATCCATACTTCCATCCCAGCTAACAAAGCCATCCACACCTGTCAATACGCCCGAATTTTCTGACTTAACCAACCTGCCAGCAGCATCAAAAACACGCCACCGCATCAGGTAACCGGGCTTATCCAGATGATATTTAACTATAAACTGATCCAGATAACCATCCTGATTGGGTGAAAAATATTCCTCCGTCTTCTCAAGTATTTTTTCTGTCCGGCTAAGCGAGCGCGTCTGACTATTCACATAACCGGGCGTACCACCACCCAATCCTGTAGCCGCAGACTGCCAATTCGAAGCTAGGTTTGTCGGCTGTTCCGGCGAGACCCTTTCCAACGAAATACCCTTATTGCTTGTCAGGAAAATATTATGCATCGCTTCAGAGTAACGGAAACTATCTATAATTTCTTTCCCATTGAACAAAGTGACGTTTCCCATATCACTGTTGAAGGAAGGTATAACCATCTCTGTGATATTATCCGGTGATTTCACGGTATAGTTTGCGCTAAGCCATGCCTTATCCTGGCAAAACGCCACATAATTCTCAGGTTGAATAAAGGTGGCTTTCGTGATTAAAGCCGTTTTATTTCCCTGAGTATTGGCGATGACCAGACCCTGAAGGTTAAAAATTTTCCTGGTAGGATTATAAAATTCGACATAGTCATAGCCACCCGTATTTGGATTAAATAAAATTTCATTGACAATAACCTCTCCAGGAGCAGGTATCGGGAAATTCCTTCCAAAACCAACTATCGTATCTACCCCGATATTCCGACCAAGACAGTCAGAAAAATCTCCCATCAACTTTATTTCATACCATATTGCATCTTCCAGTGCCTGGTCAAATTCCAAAACGCAACAATCCGCAACCGGCACAGGGCTATAAATCTTAAATGCAGGCGTATTGACACCAATGAAAGCCGATTTAGTATTTTGGGAGGAAAAATCTATAGATTTGGAAAGGCAAAGCTGAACATTGTATTCATCGACTATATCAATACCAATAATACGGACTCCGCCAAAGGGCATCTCTTTATTGGAGTTTTCTCTTCCCGGAGTCCCCCCACTGGCGTCAACAGAAGCTTTCCACGCATTCTTCCCGTCGCACACCGCATCTCTACCCGCAAGTTCAAGACTCCATCCTCCGTCTTTTTTTCCACTATCTTTATAGGAATTCAGGTCATACGTAACCGTATGAATTTCGTTTCCGGAAGAATCCTGCAGCGTCAGTGTCGTGCCATCATTATTTAGTGTCGGGAAGGATGAAAGACCTACAATCCCTGAATATTCAGCCCACTTGTCAACCTCAGTTGCCGGTACCAGAACAAGATACTCTCCCGGTAAAAAATCTTTTTTTTGAAGAGTGTACATTACATTGGATTTCAATATTTTATACTGCGCCAATTGAAGTGTTTTGTTACTTGCATTCCAAAGTTCAATAAACTCTCCTTCCGGCAAACCAATGGCCGGTGTAGGATCAGGCAGCATTTCATTAATAAGAATGCCATACGGCTCAGCAGAAGCATAAGTTATGAGCGAAAACACAATCTCCTGGTCTGCCATGACATTACCTGATAAATCATGCAGACCGGTTATTTTTATCCTATTGGGGTTAATATTCAATGGGTCAGCCGTGTAAATAACGGCTTCCGACCCATTCCCGCTTATTGAATCTATGCTTATGTTGACTCCCTCGCCATTGGTAATCGTATAATGTATGGGATCGGTCAATTCATCAATGACTACGGGCTCATTAACCTTCAGTAGCAGCGTATGCAGCCCCAAAGCAGAAACTGAAGAAACTATAGGACCTTCTGTATCCGGCATGTAACGACCGATGGAAATGTCATCAAAATAAAAATTACGGATATTGCTTACTGTATAATTCAGTAAAAACCCAAAATAAACCTGACTCCCCAGAACAAAACCGTTGGGCAAAACATCGTCATAGACCGTCCAAGTTGAATGATCAGGTCGCTGAAATTCTATTTTAAGATGCTGATTCCCGATTAGTCCTTTAAAGACACCATCTACGCCGGCTGCAAATTCACCGGCTCCGGATTCTGAGATAACGGATGAAGTATTCTGGTCACCTAAGGCAAGGGTCACACCATCAGAGTCACCATTCTTCCCGATATTCATCATCAGACCGCCACCATTGTTTAAGTCGCTCTGACTGCTGACGAGGTAAATACTTATTTTGTTATTGTTTGAAGGAGCAAATTTTAACTTTAGATAAAATGAAAATGTGAAAGAGTCCTGCCAGACGACCGGAGTTGAAAAATAAGCTGAACCTGCTGCCGAGGCATTTAACTGCCCCTGCCCGGCGGCATTAACAGTGAACAATTCGGTATTTCCCTGCCACAGACCGCTTGAGTTAAACTCATTACCCGAAAAATCCTCGTGAATCTGAGCTACACCAACCACAGGCAGCCAGGAAATGAAAAATATAAGCTTTATAAAAAAGTAAAAATTATTCCTCGCCAGCAAATTCATATTATGTCTGGTATTTATATATATATACAATTGATAAAAAACGAATTATAAATTATAATTTAAAAATCGGCTCATCTTGTTCTTAGTAATCGGGATGAAAATTTGTTTCTGCCATATTATCTTATTGGTAACTTTACGTTTTGTAAATATAGGTGGAATTTATCAAAACAATTTACTGTTATAAACATTTACATCTAATTAGTAAATAAATATTCTAAATAACATAACATGAAAGTAGCAGTTTGTGGTGTCACCGGATTAGTCGGGACCATGATGTGCAAGGTACTTGAGGAAAGAAACTTCCCGATAGACGAATTTATCCCTGTTGCCAGTGAGCGTTCGATTGGCAAAGAAATTACATTCCGCGGTCGGACTTATTCGGTAGTCAGTATGGCTGATGCAGTAGCTGCAAGACCGGATATTGCCCTATTTTCGGCAGGAGGGAACACCTCTCTTGAGTGGGCTCCCAGATTTGCTGCAGTCGGAACCACGGTTATCGACAACTCTTCTGCCTGGAGGATGCATCCGGACATCAAACTCATTGTACCTGAAGTAAATGCCGGACAATTGACGGCAACAGACAAAATCATAGCAAATCCAAACTGTTCGACGATACAGATGGTTGTCGTGTTGAAACCATTGAACGATAAATACAAAATACGAAGAGTTGTGGTATCGACTTACCAGTCGGTCACAGGGACAGGCGTCAAAGCAGTGCAGCAAATGATGAACGAAAGGGATGGAATTGAAGGTGAAATGGCTTACGCTCATGCCATAGATATGAATGTTATTCCGCAAATAGATGTGTTTCTGGATAATCTCTACACCAAGGAGGAAATGAAGATGGTCAATGAAACAAAGAAAATCCTTTCAGATGATACAATCCGATTGACGGCAACTGCAGTGAGAATACCCGTAGTCGGCGGACATAGTGAATCTATCAACATTGAATTTGAAAAAGATTTTGACCTAAAAGAAATTACTGAAATACTCGACAGATCTGAAGGTGTCGTAGTCATGGATGACCCCGGCAATGCGGTCTATCCTATGCCAAAAACTTCTCACAACAAGGATGAAGTTTTTGTAGGACGAATAAGAAGAGATGATTCACAACCCAATACCCTGAACCTCTGGGTGGTGTCGGACAATCTCCGGAAAGGTGCAGCTACCAATGCTGTTCAGATAGCTGAATACCTGGTGAAACATAACCTTGTAAATCAGGAGCAGACATTAACTGTGTAACAAATGCAATCGGTTTATGTCAGGTACGGAAGTATAGACCTTGCAACTGATTCATTTTGAGACAGGAGTCGGATTCGTATTTATTTTTAAAATTATATCTTTAATTCATAAGTTTAAATTAAGTATTACAAGGTCCGGGTCAAAAACGGGTTCACCAAAAGGAACAAAGAGGTACAAAAGAATTAAAGTCCAATAAATTAAATATTTTAAAATTATAATATAGAAAAATAAGCTTTTATATTTTTTTTGAGAAATAAAAATGTGTTTCTTTGCATTCTATAGGCATAAAATCAACGAGCACATTTAGTAGCTGTAAAGAAGAAGAATAAATACAAATGTTAAATACAATCGTTAAGATTGAGAAAAAAATGTACAGATGAAATCAAAAATAGTTATTTGGGGGCACAAGGATGATCAGAAATATCTATTAGCTATGTCATTAAGGGCTTTAGAGAGCAAGATTGACACGTATGCTTTCCCTGAAAGTATTGTTACTGAGGAATTTTCTTCTAAATTAAATCAGGAGTGGAAAAATGATGTAGAAATTGAATTTCCTGAAGGATATACTCATTTTGAGACAGACCTGAAATCATCGGGAGAAATTCTTCCTGCAGAATTTACAGTAACAGATACGGAGACTATTTCCAGAGCTCAGATAGAGTGGCAGTTTTTTGTTCTTTCAGCTAAATTAGCGGCTAGCTATAATTCCGAACTGGAAATCATCAAGGATAAAATAGCTCAGGCAAAGGAATTTAGCCAACCGTTGTGGGATGAGTTAAAACTATTCTGGGATAAGGTCCAGGGTCAAATCCGGGAAAAAAATATTATAGGCAATCATATCACAGACTTACGCAAATCGACAAATGAAGTCTTTGAAAGCCTGAAAGAAAAACGTAAAGAGCTTGACAGGGTTTTTAATGAAACTTCTTCTCTGGCCAAATCTAAATTTCTTAGCACTATTCAGGGCATTGAAGAAAGAATCGATAAAGGTATGAGCCTCCACCCTATTTTTGAAGAATTAAAATCACTTCAGAATGATTTTAGAAAAGCTGTAATGACTGCTTCTGACAAAAGAAATGTATGGGACAAGTTAGATGCTGCATTTAAAATCGTCAAGGAAAAAAGATACGGCACAAAAGTCGGAAGTTCTGAACAGAATAGTGCTAAGGAACGTCTGGCCAATCGGTATAACGGCTTACTTGCAGCTATCTCCAAAATGGAACAATCCATTGAATTTGACAAAAAAGATATGGACTTCCAGACTAAAAAAATGGATGGTCAGGTGGGTCAGCTTGAACTGCAGATTCGTCAGGCAAAGCTTAAAATGATAGAAGATCGAATCCAATCAAAACAGGCGAAGTTAAACGATATGCATTCTACCAAATCAGAACTTGAACAGCGTATGGAAAGAATCGAGAAAAGCGAAGCTGCCAATGCAAAGAAAGAGGAAGCAAAAAAAATGGTTCAAGACAAAATCGCCGCTGATATCAAAGCCGCATCAGAATTAAGACAGGAAAGTTCTGAAGATCTTGAAAAAGCAGCACAAAAAATCGCAGAATCAAAAAAAGCACGCCAGTCAACTAAATCCAATGTTATTGACTCCATCGAAACCGACCTGAATGAAACAATGGAAGACGTAGTGGATACAGTTAAAGCAGTAGGATCTGTCCTCGGAAATAAATTGGGTGACCTCATTGATGATTTGACCGATAAGGCCGCAGATATGCTGGAAGGAGTCCTGGGTGATGAACAAACTGAAGAAGCAAAAAATAATCAACCCGAGGAAGCGACACCTGCCTCACCAACTACTACGGATATAGCTGCATCTTCTGAGGAAGCCGCAGATTCAACTAAGTCCGATGAAAATAAAGAAAACGAAGAACCCAAGCCATAATCCATCAGACAAATTGCATCTTGGCTGCGATTCGCTGTACCATTGAATCCTCTTTCGCTTTAGGTTCAAGAAGGATATTGTAAAATTCATTTTGACTTTGCCATAAATTGATGGGAAGTTGAAGCCCAAAGACCCAATCCAATAAGTTTTCAATCAATTGCAATTGGATTGGGTCTCTTTTTCCCTGCAAATATTGACGGATTTTATCAAACAATTGTCGTTCCGCCAGAAACGCCAACCGTTCTTCATCTTCCAATGGGACTGACCACTTTTTCAGATCAGATGTCAGCTTGTTAATCCTTTCCATTTGGATTCCCTCTCTTGCGGATAACTCATCGATCAGGTCAGCATTGATTACAAAAGCTACTATCTCAAGAAAGCCTTTTGAGATAGGAAAACCAATTGCCTCCATTTCATGCAGTATATTAAAATTGCTGTTGTACAGGTTTCTTACTCCCGCTACGGCAGTCTTTATGTTACGTTTGGAAATGATGGACAGAATATTGTATTTTTCATCCGTAAACAGGTTGGGGAATCCGAAACTTTCCTTTCCGAAAAAATCCTGAAGGCGCTCTTCCAATGCTTCCATCTTATCTTTACGAAATAAGGATCTCACATCTTCAATCAAAGCTGGCAATTCAGTATCCATGGTTCCTTCTTTGAGGTAACCGGATATATGGATCTCACCGGAATAAATCAAACAGAATGAATACTCAAAGTTGGCACGAGTCAGCACGGAAGTCATCAGCGAGTGGCCGATGATCAACTGACGGATACCGGATACTTCACGCTTAAAAACAGTGTGTTCAGCTTTAAAATTATATAATTCCATCTTATCCGGTATTCTTTCAAAGACAGAAAGTACTGAAATATGCATTGCAACCTGCTGAAGCCGGATTTCTGCCGGTAGGACAATTTGTTGATATACTTCCCTGCCATTCTTATACTCCTGCTTGTTGGAAGGGCATTTTTCAAGGAGATTCCGAAAATTATCTTCAAGTCTCAATCCGAAATATTCTCCATGTGTCAGTGCCCTCCTGGCATACTGCAAAATCTGTGTAGATTCCAGACCACTTATTTCATCGAAAAACCACCCACAACTGGTGTACATCAATTGCGCATGATGCATCATCTCCAGCAATTTCAGAGCATCAATGCAATTCTGTCGGATATGGCTATTCACTACGTGCGTATTAAGGAAATACTCCACATGGGGCTCACTCCTGTCAAGAATAATATCTATATAATCCAGCAGTGCCTTGTGCGGATCTATTAAAATATCAACCTTCTGATAAAACAGTTCAGTCAATTGGTCGCGCAACCAATCCAATGCTTCCCTCAGTGGTTTGCGATATTGTTGGTTCCAGCCGGGATGAGCACCTGTATTACAACCGCAATCAGCACGCCATCTTTCAACTCCGTGGTAACAACTCCAGCTTGTGTTTTCGCGAATTTTAACTTCACATTTCGGCGGAAAAAGCTGCAAAAAACGACCATAATTGGTTATTTTAAAATGAACCTCCTTCTCTATATTATAAATACAGGAAGCCAATGCCATTTCTCCGAAACGATGATGGTGACCATAAGATTCACCATCGGTAGCGATATTGACAAGGCACATTCCCTCCTTCGCAGAAACATCACCGATTAATTCCTTTGCAAAACGTTCTCCATCGTTTAAAAGACCTTCAAATGCAACCTTCTGAGAGATTTCTCCATTATAAAAAAATATCGCGATTGATTCTCCATCGGGCAAAATGACCTTATATGGTTGATGAGTATCTAGAGAAGATTCGTCACAAGAGCACCATTCACCGGATTCTGTCCTGATAGCTTCCGCTTGTCGTGGAGCCAGAATTGTAAATTTAATACCTGCTTTTCGCAGCATCATCAAGGAGGCAGTATTAACGGCAGTTTCACTGAGCCACATACCTTCCGGCTTGCGACCATATCTGAATTCGAAATCCTTTACTCCCCAATTTACCTGAATTTCCATTTCCTTCTCGGTAGCCAATGGCATAATCAAGTGGTTATATACCTGAGCAATTGCATTACCATGGCCTTCATTATTTAAGGCACTTACTTTATCGGCTTCAATAATTTCCCTGTATGTTCCGGTATCATGCGTTTCCAGCCAGGACATCAGAGTAGGACCGATATTAAAGCTTATTTTCTCGTAATTATTGACTATTTTAAGTATTTTATTGTGTTCATTAAGGATTCGAGCAGCGCGATTGGGTGCATAACATTCATAGCAGATACGCTCATTCCAGTTGGCAAAGGGAGCTGCTGATGGCTGGGATTGAATCTCATTTAACCAGGCATTCTCACGCGGAGGCTGGTAAAAGTGACCATGAATACATATATACTTTTTAATGTCCTGGCTCATTACTCCTTCTAAATCGAAAATTCACTGTTTTAACCGCGGTTTAAAAATCATTTTTTCTTTGTAGTCACCTTTCTGGAAGTTTTTGATTTTACAGGAGCAAAAATAGAAATGGCCAATGGAGGACATGTAATGCTGATTGAATAAGGTTTATTATGTTTACTTTCTTTCTTTGACTTTATCACCGAAGTATTAAGGACTCCGCCGCCACCCCATTTTTTGTCGTCACTATTGAGTATTTCAATTAAATCCAAATTCTGTGATATCCCAATCCGGTAAACTTCCCTGACAACTGGGGTCAAGTTCAGAACGATTATCAATTTGTCTGTAGGGGACTTCCCTTTTCGTTCATAGACCAATACGCTGTTTTGCCTGTCATCCACGACCAGCCACTCAAAGCCTTCCTGTTGGAAGTTATAAAAATACAGCGCATTATACGCTACCAACAACCGATTCAAAGTTTTAACGTAATCCTTGACCTGCTTATGGAAATTAAAATTCAGCAATTGCCATTCCAGACCATTGATATGACTCCATTCCCAGCTCTGCCCGAACTCACCACCCATAAAGAGCAACTTTGCGCCCGGATGGGTGTACATATATCCGAGTAAGGCTCGCAGTGAAGCAAATTTTTGCCATTCATCACCGGGCATTCGTGTCAACAGACTACCTTTTCCATGGACCACTTCATCGTGTGAAAAGGGAAGGACAAATTTTTCCGAATAGGCATATATCATGCTGAATGTAATCTGCTCATGGTGAAACTGCCGGTGAATCGGATCAAGGGCAAAATACTTCAACGTATCATGCATCCAACCCATCATCCACTTCTGGTCAAATCCTAAGCCGCCCTTACTGACAGGAGCTGTCACATAAGGAAAGGATGTTGATTCTTCCGCGATACTTAATACGTCGGGATGCAAAGCGTGAAGTATCTGATTCAAGTCTTTGATAAATTCTATAGCTTCAAGATTTTCCCTGCCTCCGTACTTATTAGGCGACCATTCTCCGTCTTTCCTGGAATAATCAAGGTGGATCATAGATGACACTGCATCTACCCGAATCCCGTCGGCATGAAAAATCTCACACCAAAACATTGCATTGCTTATCAAGAAGGATTTTACTTCCTTTTTACCATAGTCAAATATTAAACTTTTCCAGTCAGGATGATAACCCAACTGAGGATTGCCATGTTCATACAGATGAGTACCATCATAATAACTCAGTGAATGTCCGTCACTTGGAAAATGGCTGGGCACCCAATCCAGAATTACACCTATCCCCTCCCTGTGAAATGCATCCACCAGCTCCATAAACTCCTGAGGGGAGCCAAATCGGGAAGTTGTAGCATAATAACCTATAATTTGATATCCCCAGGAAGGATAATACGGATGCTCCATAACAGGCATCAATTCTACATGGGTAAATCCCATTTCTTTTACATAGGGCACCAGCTCTTCTTTCATCTGTCGATAGGTTAAAAAACTGGTTTCCTTTCTTTCCGGCTTCTTCCAGCTCCCCAGATGGACTTCATAGACTGACATAGGAGAATGCAACTTGTCAAAAGACCGCCTCTTTGTCATCCAAGTCTGATCATTCCATTCAAAATTCCCCAAATCCCATACAATACTTCCTGTTCCCGGAGGCGTCTCCCATCTGAATGCATACGGATCACCCTTCTCAAAAACCTTACCATCCGGACCGGTAATATTATATTTATACACCGCTCCTTCTTTTACGCCGGGGATAAAACCTTCCCAGATTCCACTTTGGTCCCAGCGTGGATTAAGAAAATATTGAGATACCCGCCAATAATTAAAATCTCCCATCACAGTGACCTGCCTGGCTGATGGAGCCCAAACAGCAAAGTAAACACCTTGTTTTCCATCTACTTCGACAATATGGCTGCCTAAGAAGTTATAGATATGATGGTGCAGCCCTGATTGGAACAAACGAATATCATACTCAGTAAATAATGAAAAAGGAACAACACCTGTAGCCATATACCGTGATTTAAGATAATTTCATAAAATTAAACAAAAATGAAAATTCCACAAACAAAAAAAGCTGCCCGAAAGCAGCTCTTATATTGCCAACAAATTCAAAACAGATTATTCAATTGTAGAAACAACTGAATTTGGCTCGCCGAATGGACTTGGTACCAATGAATCTGCTTCTGTATCATTTACCCAATTCTTACCATCAACCAGGTACTTGAATTGGAATTCCTGTCCTTTTTCCAACTCCAATACACCCTTGAAAGAACCATCTTTCTGCTTCTTAAGGTTAAGACCCAATTCAGGATCCCAGTTATTGAAATCTCCTAAAAGAACAACTTCTTTTGCACCGTTAACAACTTCTGCAGTTGGGTTAAAAGTAACTTTTGCTACAGACTTTGATTTTACAAATTGCTTTTTCATTAAATAATTATTAAGTATTGAGAATATTATTCGGCAAAGATACAACAATAAATTATCCTACAAAAACCTGATTATCACGACTTAAGGAAAGTCAACGATTTTATAAAGTTGAATATTAGTATTTTATAAATAACTTTTTTAGTCAAATTACTTTATTAATATTTTAAAATAAACAAAATGAACAAAATTAAATTTTATTCAAATCCCATATTGAAGCTTTATTTATCTATTTTATTTTGTTAACTATATGTTAAATTTTACTTATAAAAACCACGATTCTACTTTTTGTCCAACTTAACGACTGCAAAACCTACTAAAGTGATTTACTCTGACCGCACCCTATGTCAAGCCTTCCGGAAGTTTTTATACCAATTTATTATGTTAAGTTAAATTGATTCATTCTTAACTGTGCAGCTTTATCTTTTTTTTAAATTTTGACCAACTTAACATTCTCCACTTTTGTTCCGCCGGATATCCTTACAAGATAAATACCGGATTTAAGCCCGGAAATATTCAATTCAGCCTTCTCACCGGAAGGTAAGGTCAACGATTGCCGGAATACAAGATTGCCTGATAGATCATAGATATCGACACTCCCTGCATTATCCGACACGCCTGTGTTTCTGACCGTGATAAAATCTCCGGCGGGATTGGGGAATATTTCAATTGATTGACTATTCTTAAAGGTGACACTTGCCCACCTGGAGTATCCTATCTTGCCGTTATTATCAATAATTTTCAATCTGTAATAATTAACTCCTGCTGAAGGGTGCTCATCCATAAGTCCATACGAATATTCCCCGGATAAGTTTCTGGCAGACAATCTTCCCATCTCAACATAGCTACCATCTTCAGCTTGTTTTTCTACCAGATACTCAGCAACTTCTTTTTCCTGAGCAGTTCTCCATGATAAATACACTCCATCTTTTACTGAAGTTGCACTAAAATCAAGCAATTCAAGGGGCAGAGGAGTTTTTGCTTCTACACATATCTGAATCGACCAGCTATTTATCGTACCTCCATCACCTGCTGCCCAGTCATGTACTGTCAGATTCCAGGTACTGTTTGCGGGTACACCATCATGGATATTCAGAAATTCCTGAGGCTTATAAATCGTTCCTCCTGTCGCAGGACAAGAAATTGTAGATGAAGAAGCTTCATCATCAAAACCCAGATTGACATTATTCTGGTTTCCGCACTTGCCTTGCATAAGGATGTTATTTCCGCCATTTTCAGATTGCAGATTTAACTGAAGGTCACCGACTGCTGTATGACTAATATTTATATTTGTAATATTTACATCCTTTACCACTTCATCGGTATCTCTGTCAGCTATCGTAATGGAAGAAGTGAAAATGCCGGGATTATCAGCAGGTATGTCCACCGGAGTAGTTGAAGAGTATGAATAGCAATTATTGACAGGATTACCGATGGTGATGGGTGTTGTATTCACCGCATAAAAAATATTATCCGAACAAACTACCCTAAATCTGACATCGCTTGAATTAATATTAGCAGGAATATTCCACACGTATTCTCCGTCATTATCCTCATTATTGCCAATAGTAATCCAGGAAAGGCCGTTATCAAAGGAAACCTGAATATCGACCTGAGCACAACTGACAGGTGCCTGATCTGTTCCATTCACATTCCAGGATATCGTACCTGTACCGGGGCTGGACCATGTCACACTTGAGTTGGGAGCCGTGACTGCAAAACCCGAATTCGCGACAATTGTTATAGACGCTTCCTGTCGGCAAATAGCTCCTCCTGTTGCATGATTATCCCGTCCAGTTACTACAAAATTAAGTGTCCTTGCCACTGCAGGCAACACCTCACCATAAGAAGAAGCACCGTTTAAAACATCTTGAAGGCGAGGAAAATACCGCCGCCCTGAAGTGACAGGGTAAAAGGAACGAAATATTGGTGCTTTAGTTGAACTTGCATTAATATATCCGGCAGGCCCCAAATCATTCTCTTCCCAGCAATAAGTAATGACATCATTATCCGCATCCGTCGCCGTAGCATCCATAAAAAACGGTGTATTGGCCGGAATGGTCTTTCCCGTTGTAAAACCAGTTATCTGGGGAGAGGTATTGCTCGTACCACTCACATTAGCGTAACATGTGGTCGGGCTGTTTATCTGAGTGATAGCTTCATAAAGAGAAACATTTGTAAAATACGCATCAGAATGCGGTTGAAGGTCTTGCGGACTACAAATACCCGCATACGCCATTATGGTAGAACCGCTGCCCGGTTCATAAGCTGTAGTACCATTTCTGTTCCCGGAGCAACTACCGGCATTACCATTGAATGTATGGTTACCTCCAAACTGGTGCCCCATCTCGTGTGCCACATAATCGATGTCAAAAGCATCTCCCACAAGGCTGCCTGAGCCGGTCACACCCCTTGCTTTGTTGTTATCATTATTTGAGTTACCCGAACCGGGAGTATTCTTGCAAATTACGCCCAGATATGCTACTCCACCCCCACCTGTGCTAACAACATATCCTATATCATAATTGGATGCGCCAATATACTTTTTCAATATATCTCGGTTTTCATTTAACATCGTTCCACCATTACTATTTGAATATGGGTCGGAAGATGCGTTCTGAGTATTCTCCGGAGTAAACAAAATATCCGAGTTGTTTGCTATTAATATCAATCGTACACCAAAATCATTCTCATATAATGCAGACACACGATTGACTGTAGTCGTAACTGCAGAGAGTGCAAGTGCTGTCGTCCCACCATGGAATTCAGCGTACTCATACGCACAGGCCACAGCAGTCCGGTAGGAAATTAAATTCGTTGTTGAATTGCAATTGAGGGTTGATCTGAAATTCAGGCCTTCATAGCCATCTGGTGTGCTTCCTTCTACGTGACATTCAAAATCTGACTTTTGATGATTGTCTTTCTTATAATAGACTATGCAGGTCTTTAAATTATTGAGGGAGGCAGGCTCAATCAGATAAACATCTCCTTCAGTAAAGATAAGGGCATGGAATCCCTGTTCAGTAACATCTATCCTTCCGTGTTCCAGCTTATGCTGTTGATTAACTACAATATAGGTTCTGATATCCGGATATCGGGAATACTCAGGTTCACTAAGGATTGGTGACTCATAGACATCAAATACTGTCAGGCCGCCATCAGGATTGGGTATCGAAAGCTTAATACCCGGCAATCCCTTATTATAATCAGCCTCCCGGGGCGCCCTATTCAAGGCTGCTCTCAATCCCGGCATATCATAATTGAAATATATTTTCTTCGTCGGATTGACAAAAACTTTTGCCTTATCTATCAAGTCCGCACCTTTTTCTGTAGTAATGTGAAAAAGAGACTGAGCATGAAGTCCGGTTACTCCTGAAACAAGGAATATCAACAATAGGAATAAAAAAGGATTCTTTTTCATTGGTTGACAATGAATGATAAATTAGGTAGTAATTCATCTGAAAGTCACATATTTACCATTCTATATAATATTTAATCATTAATATTTATCATTTACATATCTTTAAAATATATCTCAATTATCCGGAATGATTTTGACTATGCAAACTAAAAAATCAAAAAAAACAAAGACAATGGCTTGAGGAATTCTTTTAAATATCCTGATGTATTCACATTATTATTTCCTTAAAAATAAACTAAGAAACTTACCTTTAAACTTTATTTTGAATATGTCAGAAAGAGTAATTTCAACAATAGATGAAGCCGAATCATTCCTGTACAATAGCCTGCCCGTCTTCCAACGTCAAGGTCCTGCCGCCTACAAGGCCGACATTGGCAATATTGTCAAGCTCATGGAATTTGCAGGAAATCCTCATCTTGCGCCCATTAAATTTATCCATATAGCCGGGACTAACGGCAAAGGAAGCGTCACTCACCTCATAGCTGCCTACCTCCAATGCAATGGTTATAAAACGGGAGTTTATACTTCGCCGCATTACCAAGATATCAGAGAGCGGATAAAGGTAAACGGGATATTGATACCCGAACAAGATTTTATCTCGTGTCTTAATTTTTTTATGCCTGTCATTGATTCGATAAAACCATCTTTTTTCGAACTGATCTGCGCTATGGCCTTTCTGTATTTCAAAAATGAAAGGGTGGATTATGCCGTCATAGAGACCGGGATGGGCGGAAGATTGGACAGCACCAATATCTTATCACCAATAATGAGTGTCATCACAAACATCAGTTTTGACCATCAGCTTTTTCTGGGTGATACGCTCGAAAAAATCGCCTATGAAAAAGCAGGCATTATAAAAAAGAAGACACCCGTCATCATCGGTCAAAAAAATGCGGAGACACAACCCGTCTTTGAATCGAAAGCAGCCGAATTAAATGCTCCCATTTACTTTGCAGAAAATTATTGGCATTGCACACTGCAAAAAACGAAAATTCTTTATACAAACTATAAAGTAACAAAATTAACAGTCGGGACAGCTGAAATATATCCGGCTTCGTTGCACGGATATTATCAGGAAGAAAATATCAGGACTTTTTTTGAAGTATGTCGCCAACTTGATTCCGGCGGCCATATTAACATCCATGAGGTCTGCATCAGAAAGGCGTTAAAAAATGTGGTTAAGCTCACCTACTTCATAGGACGGTGGCAGTTGATACACAAGCTGCCACGCATTATCCTTGAAAGCGCTCATAATCTTGCCGGTATCAAGGCTGTTTCAGAACAGCTCAAAGAATTGAAATATACCGGACTTTATATTATCTTCGGGACCGTAGCTGATAAAGATGTCGGGCCAGTGCTTGCGCTTTTGCCAAAAGAAGCATCTTATGTATTTACAAAGGCAGAAATTCCAAGGGCGATGGATGAGCAAATCTTGCAGAAAAAGGCTTCTGAGATCGGTTTTAAAGGAATTTCGAAACCTAATGTTAATGAGGCCATGAAATACGTCCTGAATCAATGCAAGACTAAAGATTTGGTATTGATTACCGGTTCGATCTTTGTCGTGGGTGACGCCATGAAATTTATCCAGGAAGATAAATTTTATAAAACATTCAATCTGAAAGTTGTTTGATAATTTGGATAAATATTCAAAACGATTATTATTTCTTCTTTGGTAATGAGAAAAAACATTTTAATAATATTAATAAAGCAATAAGTTTTTTTTAACTACTTTTTTCTAATATTTTCGTCCTAAAGATATAAATTATTTCCTAATAGATAAAAACTTAATGAAATGAAAAAATATTCTGTAATTCTTTTAGCGCTGCTTTTTGGTGCTGTTTATCAAGCCAATGCACAAGGTTATATCGGATTTAAAGTCGGATATAATGCAGGCTCTACTTCCGCCGCCCAATCACTTACCAATCTTCTGCCCTTAAAGACCTTACACGGTTTTACAGCAGGGGCAGTCGGAGGCTACAATTTCGGACCTTATTTTGCGCTTCAGTCTGAGTTGAATGTAACCCAAAAAGGATTCAGAATATCCGAATCAAAGGGATTTGACATCTTTGACTTTCCGATTGATGCAGGACTGGAATACTGGAACAGGTTTACTTATCTGGAACTCCCCATCCTGGCTAAAGCAAAATTAGGCAATGACATCATTAAGGCATACGCTGCAGTAGGTCCACAATTCAGTTATCTGATGCATGGCAGATCAAAAGCCAATATCACTACCATCCTCCCTGTAACAGTTTTTGACAGAGATCTGAAACTGGACAATCTGGGTTTCGAAAGATTTGAGGTGTCTGGTGTAGGAGCCCTTGGCCTGGATATTGCTGTCAATCCTATTATCAACCTCTTCGCTGAAGGAAGATATGTTATCGGATTTACCGACTATTATAAGTTACCAAATCTGGGTTCTTTAGAAATTGACTCAAATATCCGAAACAGAGGCCTTGCCTTTAGTGCAGGCATGACGTTCAACCTTGGAAGTATGTCAGGCGGAGGAAGTTCCAATCGTTTCTAAAACAATCATCAGATTAAACAAATTGAAAGGAAAGTTCACCATTGAATAAAACGAACTGAACTGAAAAGAATCAACCATGAAATGCAAAAGCCATTGTCATTGCTGGCAATGGCTTTTCTATTAATCAATAACAAACATTTACTTATCTTCCTGAATCAATCATAATTTTAAAGTGAAGTAAAAGCTTTTGTCAGCAAAAAGAAGGCTGAGGAACTCGTTGTTCTTTAATCTGCTTTATGCTTTCACTTATAAAATTAGGGAGGATTGTCTGATTAGTAAGTGTGATTTTCCCGGGATGTGCCAGGTCCCTAATCATCTGAAGCAATCGATCTTCCCCATGTTCAGCTATTACACTTTGTCTTCGGTTTTCCTGGTTGAAATAGTCGTACATACCCTCTGCATACGCTTCCGGGTGAAATTGCGTGCCGATCATTTCAGGAGTAAACCTAACTGCCATAATAGCTCTTTGGCGGGGCTCCGTCGGATCTATCTGCTCTATGGCCAGTACACGCGGATAATCTTTGGTACGGGTTTCATAATTCTCTTTTATTACCTCAAATGACCGAAAATCAGCGACATACATGGGGTTGGGAAGTCCATGAAATACCTTTTCATAAAGTCCATTTCCGGTTAAATAACAAGGATAGGTACCAAATGATTTCTTATTCCGTTGTCGTATTTCTCCGTATTTAAAATAAATACTTGCCATCTGAAAGGAGTGACAGATAAAAAGGACATATTTTTTGTCTTTATGATTAAGGTTATGGTGTAATACCTTAGAAATCCAGTCAAAGTATGCTACTTCCCATTTTCCGTCACCTTCGCGAGGATCACCCGGGCCACCTGAAGAAATATACAAGTCAAAGTCAAGACCCGGAATCTCGTGCTTATGTCGTACATCAAAAACCTGATAACACAATTCACTCTGAAAGGCTTTCGCATGTTCCACAATGGAACCTAAGCCCAGATTGGGTGTATTATCATTTAAATCAAGAATAGCTAACTTAATACTCATACAAAACTAGTGTCAATGGCATGAAACCATTATCTGAAATACAAAGGTATAAAAACATACCGAAAAAAGAGAAATTTGCAAATAATATCGCAAATAATTCACAAAAATCAAAACGATAAACCATTCTGAAAGAAAAACTCAAATAATATTTTTATCGACTTTTTGAGAAATCATCTAAGCCATCTGAAGTATTGACAAAAAAAATGCACCAACCTTGAAAAGTCGGTGCATTATTATAGGTTTTTTAATAGAATTATTTTGCGTCAATAACGTCAGTGGTTCCTTCAGGCTTAGCAGTCTCAGGAGCTTTAGAAACCTGAGTTTTCTTAACCTTAGGAGCGGCAGTCTTCTTAGGAGCAGCGGTCTTCTTAGGGGCAGCTTTCGGAGCTTTAGGTGAAGTTGATTTAACCTTTACCTCCTTAGTTGATGTTGCCTTTTCACCGGTAGAAGCTGCTTTCGGAGTTTTAACTTTTGCAGCCGATTTATCAGCCTTTACCTTAGTTGCTGCAGATTTGGTTGCACTTGCTTTTGGTGCTTCTTTCACAGTCTTAGTTTTAGTTGCAGCAGATTTAGTTGCCCTAGTCTTAGGGGCAGCTTTTTCTGTTTTGATCTTTTTAGTTGCACTTTTTGACATACTTGCCTTAGGAGCAGCTTTTTCTGCTTTTACTTTAGTAGTACCGGATTTAGTCGCGCTTGCTTTAGGAGCGGGCTTAGCTGATGATTTTGAGGCAGTTCTTACCTTACGTGCAGCTTTTGGCGTCGCAGTTTTGACGTTTCCGACAGCCTTGCCGGCAACACTATTCTTAACAAATGTACCCCAGGTCAGGTTATCCTTACCATCAACATGTGCCAATGCTCTTTCGATTGCCATATTGGCAGCATTTTCTACTACCCAGTCAAAGTTTTCCTGACCAACAGAGAACAAATCGGCATCAGGTGCAGGATTACAGAAATCAATAGCATAAGGGATACCATCTCTTACAGCAAATTCAACTGTATTAAAATCATAACCAAGAGCATTGTTTAATCTGAGGACGTACTCTTCTATAGTTTTCAGTAATTTCTTTTCAACAGGACCTCCATTGGTCACATAGCGTAAGTGATGCGGATTCCGTGGCTCATATTGCATGATACGTACATACTTCTGACCCAGACAGTAACAACGGAAGTAAGATTCAAACTGAATTTCTTCCTGGAGCAACATCACCAATTGTCCCGTTTCAGAATATGAACGGAAAAGATTTTCTACGTCAGTTACCTTATACACACTCTTCCATCCACCGCCTGCATGCGGCTTCATATATGCGGGAAAACCGATCTCATCAAAAATACCAGACCAGTTTAAAGGAAATTTCAAGTTTCTGAAGGAATTACTGGAAGTGTCAGTAGGCATTTCCTTAGAAGGCAAAAGATAAGTCTTTGGTACAGGGACTCCTATTTTTGAAGCTAATGCGTTGTTAAAAAACTTCTCATCAGCGCTCCACCAGAATGGGTTGTTCATCACTGCAGTTCCACTGATAGCTGCATTTTTCAAGTACGCTCTGTAAAAAGGTACATCCTGAGAAATACGATCCAGGATAACTGCATAGTCTGTAGCTCTACCTTGAAAAACTTCATCCACCATTACAAACTCTGCTTCAACACCTTTAACTTTCTTTTCGTTGATTCTGTCAACAAATGCCTGAGGGAAAGAATTTTCCTGGCCAAATAAAATTCCAATTTTTTTCATTCAGAAAATTGTTTTAATTAAATCATTATGAAGTAGATAAATATCCAAGCCCTCTTTTTTATCAAAATACAGGCCTCACTTTCTTGTTTTTTACAAAAGTGGCGCAAAGATAATACTATAATACGTATAAAGCAATTAAATTGAATGAATTTTATCGGCAAAATACAAGCAAATCAACTATTTATGAACATTAATGTCCAATTTGTACTAATTTTTTAAAATAATAACCATTAAAATACTCATTGTCCAACAGCATAAATCTCTTATGCCGGTTGGATTACCTTTTATATAACCAGATTCCAGACCAGGGACTGATACCATTTTTTATATTTTCCATACCTATCTTTGATTTTTTCTATTAAATCAGCCTCTTTAATCGCATTTCCCTGCATCGGCTTATTAATGACATCTTTTTCACTACATCCTGTATCAACAGATGTAGCAAACCAGGTAGTGTATAACCTTGGCATCACTACTCCCAGAATCATTCCCGGCAAACCTCCGAAACTCTCAGGACCTGAACTGCACAAGATATCGTCCGTATAGAATGCAATAACATAAAGCGAATCATTAAATATCGCTACCGCTTTCCTGCATTCAAAGCCGGCAATATCTCTGAACTCCCTTGTCAGTTTCCAATCAAATTTTTTAACCGAATCCTGCAATAAGTAATCTTTCTCGAAAAACTGTTTCAGTGATTTTGAAATTCCCTTTTCATAGTCTTTGTAGACGATATTCTTCGATGCCACTTCATCCGAACCCCAGCCCCGCATTGGGTTATCACTTATTTTTTTATCGAAAAAATAATAACTTTCTGTTGGGTTAAACTCCATGACAAACTGCTCGGAGGTGTGGTCAGGTGCGCGTTTAATCATATTTTCAAACCAAAAGCTACCTTCATCGTCTTCATCTTTTGAAGCTATCATTTTCTTCTTTACACTTACTCTCTTCTCGAATTTAATCTTACCACAGGATACGACCATCTTGTTTTGGCTAAATGCACTGCCCACAAAAAGCATCGGGCAAATCATACTAAATATTATCCGTTTTTGCATCTTCATCATATTATTTACCTTTACTTTTAATGTTATATATCAGACTCAATAGTCCGTACCTCTGTATGGTATTGTTCCGACTCTCTCTGGTAGAATAGGTATTGACCACACGACTATAACCTTTATTCTGATTCAGGATATCATTTATTGCAAGCTGCAGGACAAAATTCTTCGCCTTATCGATGGTCCATTCTGTTTTTGCATTCCACAATACCTGACTAAAACTCTGAGAAAAAGAACTTTCTGCCCCCTGATAAGACCATTCTAAATCGCTGTAAATTTCTAAGTTTTTGAAGATGTGATACCTGAATGAGCTATTTACATTGTGAGAATAATAATTCCCTGCCCCTGAAATAAGATTCCCTTTTGACCTGTTGAAAGAAGGCGAATATCTAAAATCCCAGGAGAATTTCTCGTCTATATCCAGCATAGCGCCAATTTCAGGGGAAATGCCATAATTCAGGACGTCCGTCTTCAGACCATTGACAAAGGAAATTCTTTTCCGGGTATTTAAGTCAATACCTGTCCTGAGTGAAAAATTACTTGACAGTTTATAATTCAAATTTACACCCATGTATCCGCCATAACCGCCATTCACATTGGTATATGTAGAGATAGAACGACGCGACTCATCAATATAAGTATTGAGGACAATATCATTAAAAGTATTATCAAAATTGGCAAATGACCAGATACTGAAATCACTGAGTGACTGCCACATATTATAAGTCAGATTAAAGCTCTGTCGATAGGATTGCTTTAAATCAGGATTTCCCTTTATCAGAACAGTCGGATCAGAATTGTCTCTTACCGGCTGAATCTGGTCAATAGTGGGTTGGTTGGTTGAACCGGAATATCTGAATCGAAGGTTTGATGTACGATTAAATTTATAGTTGAAGTTTGCACTGGGCAGCCACCTGAAGGTTGAGTTAAATACCCGTGACGTATCTATCTTATTCTCCCTTAGCGTAACAGCATAGTCAGCATTGGTCCCCAATCTGAAATTGTATTTTTCATTCTTAAAGTTAAAAGCAAGTCCGCCCCCGTTTGTCGCTATCCTGTAATTATAATCATTGCTCAGAGAGTCGATATATCGGTCATATTGGTTTGTTTCCTCGTCCAGTTCATTGGTAATCCGGTCGGACAAATTACCCGAATGGGACGAGTAAAAATTTACCTGAGAAGTCCATTTGTCATTGATTGGTTCGCTGAAAGTTATATTACCATTATAGGAATTACTTTTACTGTCCACATCCTGAATTTGATTGAGGTTCTGAAAGATATTCTGGGAATAGTATTTATTCTCGCTTATCAGACTTACCGTACCATTGCTCTCTGACAAATTGTAAGAACCATTGACTGACAAAAATCTGCCTTTTTTCCTGAACTTTCGGGTAAGAGAAACATTACTGTTTATTGCATTTACTTGTTTCTTACTCGTAAGTTCTCTATCAACGGTGGTAATCGCAGTACTGTCCAGCCCAATCTGTCTCGAATGAGCTACCTTTGAATTGTCGTAATCTTTGATACTTGCAGAAGCCATAATGCTTAAAGTTGTAAAAGAATCAATGTCCATTTCAAACTTTAATTTTCCGGAATGGGTGATTTTTCGATTAATAGAGCTCTCTCTGTTTTCCTGAATATAACTTCTTTCCGGTAAAAAATTGGTTGTATTATCCGACAATTCCTTATTAAGTCTGAGGTCAGAATAACCATAGCTACCTGACAGCTTTATTTTGTCCTTAGCCAACTTGGTTGAAACGGAAGCTCCTCCGCTCAGGCTCTTTGGCAGGCCTATCCCATTGTACCGACCATCCCAACTAATATCATCATCTCCGTCAGATGTCATTGTAATCATAACTGAATTACCATCAAACATCATATTGCCCCCGGAAAAGCCGCCCATATAACGGTTCATATCATCGAAGTCAAGCCCTGTTGTACCTGTATTACTGGCTATCCCATAGGCGGATACTTTGGTCTTTTTAGTATAGGCTTGAAACATAAGCGACTCATCATAATAGAGTGGTTTAGCTCCAATGCCGGCTTTCGCCTTTCCGAAATAACCTTTTTTATATTCTTCCTTCAGCGTGAGATTTATCGCCTTGAACCTCTCGTCATCAGGAATTCCTGTCAGCTCTTCCTGTTTGGATGTCTTGTCAAAAACCTGGACCTTATCCACTGCCTTTGCCTGAATGTTTCGGGTAGCAATGGTAGGGTCGGATCCAAAAAATTCCTCTCCATCTACAAAAACCTTTTCCACCTTCTCTCCGAAGGCCGTTATTTCACCTTTAGAGTTCACCTGTATACCTGACATTTTTTTCAACAAGTCTTCAACGTTGGCATTTGAACCGACTTTAAAACTATCAGCAATAAACTGAATGGTATCCCCCTTAAACTTTATTTTGCTTCCATCCACTATGGTGATTTCATTGAGCATCTGGCTGTTTTTAATCAGACGTATGGTATCCATATTATGAATATTCCCGGGTGTAATCTCTACATCAGTAGCGTAGCCCAAATAGTCGGGATAAGAAATAAAAATATCATAATGATCCGGCTTTAACTTGTCAAACAGGAAACTGCCATTTGACCAGGTCCTGTCGTAAGCTACCAATAAAGAATCGCGTGTTCTCATAACAGTCACGGTGGCCTTCTCGATCCCGTAACCATTCAGATCGTCACAAACAATACCTTTCAATCCCTGACCATATATCATCACAGACTGAAACAACAAAATCATCCAAAGGAAAAGTCTATTCATCCTACTCGTTTAATACAATTATGCAAGGTCGTTTTCACAATTGGCGACTGCAACGATTATTTGTTACTACACCATATATAATATCGTTCCGAACTTATTTATTATCCTGCAATGAATTTTTTATCCGGACAGTACTATATCTACTTATATTATACAAGTCGTCGAAAGACAAGGTAAAGCAGATATAATTCCTGAATATATACCCTCCAAAAGTACAAATTCACCGATAATATTGAGACAAATAAGAGATTTTATACCATTTCTTATTCTAAACAATAATATTTCCCGATAATATAGCTGAATATTCGTCCAATGAAAAACAGAAAAACAATGAATGACTTATGAGGAAAGGTATTAACTTTTTTCTGCTAAAACTCTCCTTCAACACTCTCCTTCTTCAGCTTTCCGGAGATAGCATTAATCTCATATTTGGTAAATTCCTGATTGGACTTAAAGCCGAAACTATAAATAACCTCACCCGGACGGGTAAGTTTGACAAATCGCTTTGTATATACTTCTTTTTTCCATTCGTCCCAGATCAATTCATTGGTGAGCAATTCTTCACCGTTGCGGCTTACGAGATGAACAGAATCAGTCGCCACAACAATATTTTTTTTTGCAATTCTTTCTGCTCTTCCGGCTGTCAGAATACTAGAAACATTACCCTTATCGTCATAAAATGATACAATCACTCCCTTGGGGAATATATCCCTTTGGTCTCCCGGGTCTAAAATCCTTGCAATGGTATCAAACTTAATTCTGACTTTAAGATGTGCGGAATCACTGTAAATAATCTCGCCGTCAACGCCCGTCTCATAGCTTCCGGAGGCAATGGCGCCCGCAACTCTGTTGACCTCCCTTATATCGTTTTCACACGCAGTAACAGCTGTGACAAATGCGATAAAAATCAAAATCCTGACTGACACCTCTTTCATATCGCAAAGGTGCAAATTTTCTTCCAATTGTACTGACTACCTGACGAGAGTAACATTTCCCTTAACCTTAATATTTCCCACACCCTTTAACTCTAACACCGCATAGTACACATACACTCCGGATGAAGCAGTCTTTCCCCTAAACGTCCCATCCCATCCCTGATTCGGAAAGGCCGGATCAAGATTATTACCTGAAAAGACTTGTGCACCCCAGCGATTATAAACTTTCATTTCAACCACACGAGAAACGAGTAAGGACAAATCAGGAAAAAAATAATCGTTGATGCCGTCTTCGTTGGGAGAAAAAATATTCGGAAAGAAAAAATCCGGATCCTTTGCCTTTATTAATATGCCATCACCGGCACGACATCCATTTTCATCATTCAGCTCAAGATGAAGAAAAAAATCTCCGGATACCGGCAATATTCCGGGTTTCACACAACTGTCACAGGATACTTTATCTGCCGGTGTCCACTTGTATGTCACCATCTCTCCCTCTAAATTATAATTAACATTTATATCAGGTTGACTTCCCAGTGCAACTATTGTATCACTTCCAATGTCAACAGACAAAGTTCCGCCACAACAGTCAATGTGAAGTGTATCCTGCACAAATGCCTTACAACCTGCTGTGTCTGTCACAATTACGGACACAACTTTTGTCCCTGAATGATTGAATGTAACCGTTTGTGGTCCATTTCCTACAGCTGCCGGCGGTCGGGCATCAGGACCAAAATACCATTTAATGTCAGTGGCATTGCCGACAGGATTATCGATTGATTCATGAACAATAATCTCATCACCTAAACAAACTCCCTGATTTGGCTGAATATTCAGATCAGCCTTTATTCCCCTGAGAGTAGCAGTTCCGCCCATCACAAAATCAAATCCTTGATTCTGTGAGGTATAATTATTTACAAGCAAAGCATAAGCCTCACCTGATTGCATATCGATTGGTGCTAAAAAATTATTCTTTTCCGGACTGCAGCCTGCTGATTCCGAAACATCTGCTTCGCCCTCCATCAAACCGGTCGGACCGCAACAATTAGGAAAGTTGGGACAATTTCCGGGAGAAATCCCGGTAGCCATACATCTGATAAGTTCAAGATTACATCCCATCGGGTCACCATTGACCTTATAAAGCACAAAATCCAAATCATCTGATTCTTTGAGCGGATTCAGACTAAAAGTAAATGTACCCGGGTCATCACAGATCCATCTAAACCAGATACTATTGGATTCGACGGTATTCGAAAAGCAGGGTGCATCCTGCAGCTCATTAACCTTGCCGAAGCCGGTAACATTTTTCACCGCAAATGAGTGTTTTGAGCAAATTAAATTGGCCGTAGAGCAATCACTCCCATCCAACACCGGAGCAAAAAAATTATTTATACATACCGTAAAATCGAAGCCCGCTGCCTGCATATCGCTGACTCTGAGAAACAGTCGTGTTCCGGGTATAAGACCTCCCTTATACAACTGAAGAACGGATTCACCTGATGATATTGAACCACACACCTCCTCCGACAGGCCGCTACATTTACCACTATATAATGTCGCATCCACCGGCTGAATATCATCAGGAATAATTTTTATGACCACATCAGAAGCTGTTACAAAAAAAGTAAACCAGACATCCGGCCCACCGGAAGGATTACACTGTGAGATTCCATTGAAGGAAGGCGTAGCATTTTTGGTAGAAAAAGCATTGCTTCCTGAACAGAAATCCTTCACATCCGGTAGAAATATTGCCTGCCTGCACTCATCATTGATGGGTTGAGCCGACATGTCCCTTGACATGGCAACAAAACATAACAAAAACAGGCAGACTTTTAGCTTCATTAAATAATATATATCTTGGT
The DNA here is from genome assembly GCA_024103005.1 of Saprospiraceae bacterium. Lineage (GTDB taxonomy): Bacteria > Bacteroidota > Bacteroidia > Chitinophagales > Saprospiraceae > Parvibacillus. The sequence goes on along the minus strand of JAGFJA010000027.1, from coordinate 59,305 downwards.
CACTTCCTTTTATCAAGATAAAATTACAAAAAAATTCATTGAAAGTTGAAAAGTCTGCATCATTCAGACATGGATGAATTATTGTGTTTTAAAGCATTCAAATTAAACATGACACAATTAACTAACATATAAGCATCACAATCTGTTTATTTTACAATTACAATTTAAAATATATTTTTACCTTCGTATTAATTTACATACTAAAAACTATTGTTTGAACAGTTTTATAGCAAATAATAACAAAAGCAATCATATGAAATTATTGCAATTTTGCCTGTTGTTGATATTACCGGGCTTTATTTTCGCACAAAAAACTTCCGTATTTTCTGAAAAAACTGCCGAATTTGAGAGGGGTTTAGACTTATACGATCAGGGCATCTACGGGGCTGCCTTCAGTGCATTTGAACATTCTTCCAAAATTGAAAATCAAAACAACGATCCGAAGGTTACGCTCCTAACTGCCAAATCCATTCTAATGATGGGAAAAAGCTCGGTCAGAATCGGCAAACCGGATGCTGAAATGGTTATGTTGTCCTATTTCAGACAAAATCAGCCGGATGCACTCGCTTATGAAGCGGTAATGGATCTGGGTAATTATTATTATTCCAAGAAAAATTATGATGAAGCCTTGTCCTTCTATGCCATGATTGTTCCGACGACCTTATCTGACGAGCAGAGGTCTGAAATCTTGTTTAAAAAAGGATATGCACAGTTTTTCAAGAAAAAGTATCCGGAAGCAAAAGCATCATTTGCATCCATTAAAAATATAAAGAACAAATATCAGGAGCAGGCGATTTATTATTATGGTCTTTCTGCATACTACACGGATGATTTTGACAATGCGGTGACAGCATTTAAATCATTGACTCAAACAAGACGTTATAAATCTGTCGTGCCGGTACACATTTGTCAGATTTTACTTGCTCAGAAAAAATATGACGAATTAATAGCTTTTGCAGAGCCCTTACTGGGAGATTCAGATATTAAAAAGCAGCCGGAAATCAGGCAGATGTTGGGTCAGGCATATTTCGGGAGAGGAGACTACGAAAAGGCATTACCTTACTTAGAAGAATTTGCCGAAAACAGCTCAAAAATGACCCATGAAGATTATTTCAGATTGGGTGTCGCTCAATACAAGATTAAAGAATACAACAAGGCAATAACGACCTTAAAGCCATTGGAAGACGATGACTCCGAATTAGGCATGTATGCAATGTTTTATTCAGGAGATTCCTACCTCAAACTCAATGATAAAAATGCTGCCAGAAATGCATTCCTAAAGGCCTCCAGCCGAAATTACGACCCTGAGATAGCTGAAGAAGCCTTGTTTAACTATGCTAAATTATCCGCCGAATTAAACTACAACAAGGAAGCGTTGACAGCATTGCAGCAAATCAAATCCGGTTCAAAACACTACAATGAATCACAGGAGCTTATAAGCGAAATCCTTATCAATTCCGGAGACTACGAAAAAGCGATCAAACTGCTGGAAAGCTTCCCCAACAAATCTGTTAAGATGACGGAAACTTATCAGAAAGTCCTCTTCTACCGGGGAATTCAGCTCCATTCTCAAAAATCATGGGATGCCTGTCAGCCATTATTTAAAAAAGCTATGGTAACGGGTTCTGACGTCAAGATCAAGGCAATGTCTCACTTCTTCCTCGGCGATGCTTATTACAATAAAAATGATGTCAAAAACACCAGATCGGAGTTAAACACTTTTATCCAGATGGCTGAAGGAATCAACAACCTGCCTCCCCAATCAAGTGTTGCAGCTGCTAATTATGATCTGGGATATACCTACCTGAATGAGGAGAATTATAATGAAGCATTAAAGTACTTTGAAAAGGCAATGAATGGCTTTAAAAGAGTAAACAAATCTGAGGATGCTTACGTGGTGGAAAGCCTGATTCCCGATATCATTATGAGAACGGGAGATTGCTACCTAAAGAAAAATAATTATACCAAGGCAAAGGAATACTATAATCTGGCAATAAACAATAATTACCCGAATGCCGTATATGCCATGTACCAGAAAGCTATGATTTTAGGTCTTCAGGGTGACAAGAGAGGCAAGATTATGGCCCTGACCAATATCGCTAATCAGTACGGAAAATCTGAGTACGCAGACGACGCACTACTTGAATTGGGCAATACCTATGATGGCATGAACAGATTACAGGACGGAATTGCAACACTCAACAGATTAGTTGAAGAACACGGAAAGACATCTAATTTGGTAAATAAAGCGCTCTTGAAAATGGGGTTAATGTATTATAATTCCAATGAGTATAACAATGCACTTCGTTCCTACAAGCAGGTTTTCAATTACAATCCGACAAAAGAAGAAGGCAATACTGCCTTAGCTGCCATCAAGGAGATCTATATCACAGACCTTAAAAAACCGGACGAATATTTTGCATATGCTGAAACCATACCCGGATACAAAGCCAATACGGATGAAAAAGAAGATGCTGCCTATCAGGTGGCCGAAGGATACTATCAGGAAGGCAAATATGCAGAAGCTGTTACTTCTTTTACCGACTATATTAAGAAGTATCCTAAAGGAACCAATACAATGGATGCGATTTTTTATCGAGGTGAATGTTTTACCGCTTTGAAAAAATACGGTGAAGGTCTGGCTGATTATAAGGCAATTATTTCTGCAGGGAAAAGTGAATTTTATGAAGATGCACTTGAAAAAGCAGCTATCATCAGCTATAACTACAGTCAAAACTTTAATGATGCATACGACTACTACTCTACCCTGGCTGAAGTTACAACCAAAGAAGATAAAAGATTTGAAGCCCAGCTGGGTGCGTTGAGAAGTGCCAACAGGATAGGCAAGCACAATGAAGTGATCAGACTTGCAGATATAGTCATTCAAAGTGACAAATCCACAAAAGAGCAAAAAACTTCTGCTCAGTTTTACCGCGCCAAATCCGCACAAGAATTAAAGGATTACAACACAGCCCTTGAAAGCTATAATGAAGTTATAAGAAATTCTTCCAATGAACAAACAGCTGAGTCAAGGTATAGGGTAGCTCAAATTTATTATATGAGAAATGACGCTGCAACTGCCGAACAACTGGCTCAGGAAGCGATGGAGGCAAATAATGATTATCCTTATTGGGTAGCAAAGGCACTTATCCTGACCGCAGATATTCTGTCAGATAAAGGCAATTATCTGGATGCCAAAGCTGCTCTGGAAGCTGTACTCGAGAATTTCCATGATGATAAGAACCTCTCGGATGAAGCCAGTGCCAAACTGGAAGCCGTCAAAAAGAAAGAGGCAGGTGGAAAAAAGTGATAAAATTCAAGAGAATTTCTAATCAAAACAAAACAATTTCTGTATTCAACATAATTTCTGAAATACTATGAATTTCAATAATAAAAAAATAAAATCTCAGGCATCCGGATTTCTAGGCATGATAACTTTACTTTTACTGGGAACTGTATTGTCTGCACAAACAGACCTTCCATCAGGCACTGTTGAAGTAATAAAAAGTTATGACGCTAAGCTTTTAGTTGCACAAAAACTTCCTTTACAAGGCAAGTTACCTGATGCCAGTGCTGAGAAAAAGGAATATAATTATAATCTCCAGCCTGAAATCAAAGACAAAAAAGCAGATATAAAGGAACATGCTCCCGATATCAGACCTTTGGGCATTTCAAAAGAAAAAATTCCGGAGTCATATAAAGGTTATCTGAAGTTAGGTACGGGATTTCCTTTGGCAGGATTCCTTGAAGGCGCCTATTCCACTACAAATACAAAAAATTATTTCATTGACTTATATGGTCATCATTACGGAATTTATAATTCTTCCCGAGAAAATCAGGTTTTTGCTGAAACCAATATCGGTCTGAGTGGCACCAATTATCTTGAAGCAGGTGTCGGTATGAACGGGCACGTTAATGTGGATTTAAATAATTACAGATTTTATGGCGGTTACAATCCGGAAGACACCTCATTTCCAGGCGATCCAGCCAAAAGAAAATTTACTAATGTGGGAGCCGGTATTAAAATCTTCAACAGCAAAAAAAACAGCTTCGACGTTGATTTCTGGGGAGGTGTGGATATGTATGGATACAAGGATAATTTCGCCTCAACGGAAAGAGGTTTTAATCTTGATGTAGGTGCCATTAAATGGATTGCTGATCGTCATAACTTTACCCTTCAGATAACAGACGATTTGCTGGCTTACGGAGATACGGAAAAAAGTAAATTAAACAATTTCAACGTCAAACCATCCTTCACCTTTCATGGAGACTTCTTTAAAGTTAAGTTAGGAGCCAACCTCCAAAGCAGTTCCGGACTGAGCTTATTCCCTGACATCGAAGCCAGTGCCAATATCAGCGGACCGGCCATCAATGTTTTTATAGGCGCAACCGGTGATCAGTATCAGAACAGTTTTAAACGTTTGAGTACACTAAATCCGTTTATCTATACAAGATTTGCCGAAACTGGCAATGAGGGCCCGTTCAACACCAAATATTTCGACTTTTTCGGAGGTATCGGCGGTGGATTTAAGGCCGTCAATTATAGAGTTAAAATTGGTTATAAAACCAATAAGGATTACGCCCTCTTTGTCCAGCAAGCTAATGACCTGAGACAATTTGACGTAATTAAGGACGATGTGAATATCTTCTATATCGGAGGTGAATTGTCAGCAACTTTCTTAGAAAAACTGACCACTTCCGTCAACTTCCTCCAACAAAATTCTTCACCCAGAGTTCAGGCACGCGCCTATGGAATTATACCGTTCCAGCTGGGCATTAATGCAGCTTACCTGATGCTCGAAGATAAGTTAAAATTAAAAGCTGACCTCAACTTTGCTACCGGAAGTCCATATCGCAATCGTTTCGGCTCTATAGGAAATCTAAATCCGCTGTTCGACCTGAGTGTAAAAGGAGATTATTTCTTTACTGAAAATTTCGGAGCATTCTTGGCCATCAATAATCTTGCTTCCGTCAAATACCAAAGATGGTACAAATACCCTTCTTACGGCATAAATGTCCTGGGAGGCATCAGCCTGCGGTTCTGATCTTATTCCATCCGCCCATAAGCATTAGCTCAATAATAACCGATATATATCAGAAAGTCCGCCAAAACAGCGGACTTTCTTTTTTGTAATAAGGCAAAGATATCCTGCCCCATCATAGTCTCAACTTGCAATAAGCCGGATTCTGTACTTTGCTCCGTCATTTATCTTGACCGGCTGTCACCAGACGGCTCCTTACTGCCTACCCCTCCAACTTCATGCGAGCCACACTGAGTCTCTTCCGAGACGGTCGGATATACTTGGCATTTCAACACGTAAGGTTTGTCGCAGCGAAATGTTACCACTCCACCGTGTGCGCTCTTACCGCACATTTTCACCCTTACCCATGACGCTAAGTCATAGGCGGTATCTTTTCTGTGACACTATCTGTTCCCAAAAGTATTTCGGGACCCACCCGTTAGGTGGTACGCTGCTCTTTGTTGCCCGGACTTTCCTCACACCAACTCGTTGGTGCGCGACGAAGTACAACTCAAGACCGTAAATAAAACATACAAAACGAACAAATAGTTTCAGGCCTTACATTGGACCGACGATGGCACTAATTAAAGCCCATTCCAATGTTATTGAAATTTGCCTTTGTGATTTGTAATCGCTATTTTATTTTTACAAATATTGCGTTGATACAATATTATTTGTATATTTGTAGATATAAAAATAAAATATAATGAAAAACAATTTCAAACAATTTCAAACAATTTCAAACAATTTCAAACAATTTCAAACAATTTCAAACAATTATTTTTAATTTTCTTGCTTTTATTTTCTTTTAATACAATGATCGCCAATGACAATATTTTTAGGCAAGTGCAAGAAATCAACCTTGATTTTGCAACCATAGGCAGGGAAGCCATCACATATCAGGATAGTCTATTCCTAGAAGGTATCGCATCCACTACCTTTCCGAGCAGGGTCTATGCTCAGGGGGTTCTGGCAATGCTTTATGGAAGAAGTTTTGCACCTGTAGAATATATTTTTGGAGAAGAAGAATATAGACAAAAAACCGATTCCCATGATTCAAAACTCTTACTTATACCCAATCCAACTTCTGGTTTCACCACATTGGAGTTTGACAGCAAACATTCATACTCCACCACCTTAGATTTATATGATTTAACCGGTAAAATCCTGATTTCTAACATAGTGAATATAGTTAAAGGAAAGAATGAAATCGGCATAGACACTCAAAAACTTCAATCAGGAGTTTATATTATTCAGTTTAATGGCTTAGATAAGCTTTATTCTGTTAAGTTGGTAAAAAATTAATTCATCTTTTAGAGGTGGGAATAGGATAGATCTCCCAATCCTACCTCTTTTTAAATATCTGCATCATGAAGTCTTGTTTTCTATCCTTCCTACTACTCTTATACTTCACACCGTTAAAGAGCCAAGTGTGTTTTAATAAAATATTCAAACTAAGGACCGATACTGCTCAAGGTATTTTTAATGTACATTTTTACAAAGACACATTTTATATGAATATCGGTTATTCGAAAAATGGATTCCAAAGTGGCGGGTATGCCGTTTTAGACACAAATATGACATGTGTCCGCCACGATTATTACCCGTTTTATTTGACCAATACCCTATATACACAAGCAACAAAGCGCAATTATATGTACAAAAGTATGGTGGTGGTTGATCAAGATTACAATCTTTTGGATACCACATTAATCAGGCGTGTAGATGTACAACAGAACAAGATATTAGACAAAAAAGTCAAGCAATTATACCGCAGTAGCGTTATTAATAAATTGGCAAGCGACGGGATTTCTATTTTTGGAGATACCCTCTATGTCTATTCCAACCGATCAAAAGAACTTTCAAAGTATAGAATAGATTTATATACTCCTGATTTAGACTTTATCAATACGGTGTATGTAAATAATCCAAAATTAGCGGATATAACCAGAATTATTGCGGATGAAAAGTATATTTACATGGTAGGAATGACAGATACCGTTATTAATGAATCTTATGCCATCGTACATTATATAACAAAGATGGATAAGAATTTTAATAAAATCTGGGAGCATTGCTTCGAGCATCAGTCCTTTCGCTTTTTACCTGTCAATGTTGCATTGGATGGTGATGAGTTGATAGTAACAGGTTATACCGACTCAAAGGTTACTGATCACCAAGCAAACCAATTTTTCCCAATCGTATTTCGGTTGGATGCCCAAGGAAAAATACTCTGGCAGCATGAGTTTAGAAACCCATACAACAGTGGTTTTCTTGATATTACAATACTTAAAAATTCAGACATATTACTTGCAGGTTTTAAATCTACTAAAGAATCGGAAGGGGACGCTGGATGGCTGGTAAGGCTCAATCGAAACGGTGAGATTTTATGGGACAGACAGTATTCTGATCGGCAAGATTTAGAATTCCATTTTTCAGAATTTAATAAAACATTCGAGAACATAGATGGATATATCTATGCTTTTGGTTTATGTTTAAAAACATATAAAGAAGGTGAGAACACTAAGGTATATTCTCATCTTTGGGCTGTGAAGCTTGGTGCTGATGGATGTCCCGGATTTGAATGTGGTGAGTTGGTCAAAGATTATGTTTTAAGTAATTATGGTGCCATAGAGCATAAACAAATACAAGTCTTCCCAAACCCAGTGAATGATATTGTGTATATTTCAGGAAATGAAAAATGGACAAAAGGAAAATTTAAAGTCTTTGATTCCACAGGAAGAGAAGTTCATACTGCAAAGATAGAAAGTCAACTTACCACGCTCAATGTGGCATCGTATTCGTCAGGCATCTATTTTATTTTATTCGAAAATACGGGTGCCATAGCTAAATTTATTAAGCTATGAGGTAAAAAAATGTATTTAATACCAATAGTACCTTCCTCCTTGTTCTTCTGGCGTCCCATACATCCGGGTTATTGCAGCATTTTATACAAGATGAAAAAGGATATCATCCGGCGATAGATTTTAAAATATCCCTGATATGAAATATCCCCTTTTTATTGTGGATGTATTCGGCGGCTATAACGGCACCCATGGCAAATCCTTTGCGATTGAATGCCACATGGCGGAGCATGATTTCATCAATTTCATTGCGAAAAATCAGTTCATGTGTACCCGGCTCATCCGGTATCCGATATGCATATACAGGTATCTTGTTCGGCAATTCCTCAGCGTTTAACTGAAATCCTTCAAATTCAGAATAAACAGATCTTACTTCCTCAGAAAGCGTAATAGCCGTGCCACTTGGAGCATCTTTCTTCTCTGTATGGTGTGATTCATTAATTCGGACAGCATAACCTGAACCATGCATCAAGGCAGCCAACTGTCTTGCCGCTTCAAAAAACAGATTGACTCCGATGCTGAAATTAGAAGCAGTGACTAAGGAAGTATTCTTCTTCTCTACCAAGTGATGGATTTCTTCAAGCCTGTCATACCATCCCGTCGTTCCGCACACAACAGGCAACCCATTGTTGATCAGAATAGACAGGTTGGCAACGGCAGCCTCCGGATGGGTAAACTCAATGCATACATCGGTATTTTCCGGTAAGACAAGATGTATCTCAGAGGCATTTTCTTCATTTATTTTAAAAGAAACTGAATGTCCTCGCTCTGACAGAATAGACTCAATCATTCTGCCCATTTTACCATAACCAATTATTGCTGCCCTCATATTTTAAAAATAACTTAAACGATATGTCTGATGATCATTATTTTACAAAGATAAAACTTTACAATTCCGAAATAACTATTTTATTCCAAACTCAAACTTTTTATTAATTCGCTATTTATCTTATATTTATAAATATATAATTTTTATAAACTATAATATATTAACTGAATTGAAATTATTTTAATATTAAGGTTACAATTATATGTCAAACCGTAGCCCGGTATAATTCCTTTTCAATAGATAGTTACCTCATTGATAAAAATTAGTATTTTTGTGCCGCAATAGGAATGTATTTTTAAAAAGTACGTATTCCGGGCAATGGTACCAAACCAAATTTCAGTATAGGATTAAAAAGATATGAGCTGGTTTAAGAGATTAAAAGAAGGTATTCAGACCACCACCAAGAATAAAAAAGAAACTCCTGACGGCTTATGGTATAAGTGTAAAGAATGTAAGGAAGCAAGTACCATGAAGGAATTCAGGGAAAACTTTTACAAGTGCCCTAAATGTGATTACCATGCCAGGATCGGCTCTAAAGAATATTTCTCAATCATCCTCAATCCTGGATATACTGAGTTATTTACCAATATTGTTTCTGAAGACTTTCTGAATTTTGTCGATTTAAAACCATATAAGGACAGGCTGGATGAAGCTCAGAAAAAAACCAAACTGGTCGATGCCTTAGCGGTAGCTACCGGACATATAGGTGAATTTAACATACCTCTGACCATTGCATGCATGGACTTTGCATTTATCGGAGGCTCTATGGGTTCTGTAGTTGGCGAAAAAATTGCCTTAGCAATAGAGTACTGTATCAAGCACAGAACTGCCCTACTCATCATTTCAAAAAGTGGCGGTGCCCGTATGATGGAATCCGCTTTTTCACTCATGCAACTGGCCAAGACATCTGCTATGCTTACCCTGCTGTCAGATGCCGGATTACCTTATATCTCCCTGATGACCGACCCGACAACCGGCGGTGTAACCGCTTCTTTTGCCATGCTGGGTGATCTCAATATCGCCGAACCTAAGGCTTTGATAGGCTTTGCAGGACCTCGTGTCATCCGGGAAACCATTAAGCGCGACCTGCCTGCTGGTTTTCAGACCTCTGAATCTACACTTGAAAATGGATTTCTCGACGCCATCGTCAATCGAAAAGACCTTAAAAACACCCTGGAAAATATGTTTAGTATGCTTGGAGTAAAATAAATGCTATTCAGGCAAGACTATCTTAAACATAAAGTCAAGAGGATCAGCACATTCTTTTAACTTTGCTATAAACTCCCGTCCATACATGACGCAAAAACTCAGGAAACTTTCCTGACGTTCCTGAAGACTGTTACCGGGAAAGAATTTTTCATAAAGGCTATGCAATTGCTGCAATTCAACCTCATGTTTTCCGGTCAAAGATTTTCTGACCCTGGTTTCGATATGATTAAGCGATTTAAAAAATGAACTTGTCTCCGAGCCGACATAACCATGAAGGGAAGGGTCTATTTGGCTTACTTTTGCCTGAATTTGCTCAATTAACTGCGCCAGCGCTTTTGATTCTTCACCGAAGGAAAGGGGAACCTCCGCTTGTCTAGCCAGAAATTCAGACTTTAGGACATTTTCTTCCTTTAATAAGTCTTCTATTCTGATTTTAATCTTGTCCAGCTTTTTAAGGGATGACTGATCTGCTATCATAAAACTGTCGCGACGCACAAGGACGGGCATCGGAATGCCAAAATATTCGAATAGCAATTTCCTGTCTGACCAATAAGCCAATTCTCCACCTCCACCCACGTAGGCAACTGTGGGCAACAGATAATCCTGATACAATGGTCTCATGATGACATTGGGGCTAAACCTCTCTGGATAACACTCTATTTCGTCTTCCATCTGTCTCATATTGAACCGTATGCCGGTATTTACTACCTCAAATTCTTCCGTCTTTCTTTCAATCCTGTTCCTGCCTTCCTGTGAAAAATAAAAAAAGTTGATGGGACGCACAAACGCTTGAGGTTTCAGTCCGATTCCGTCCATTTTCTCCTGTTGCTTTAACACTAAGCGCTGAGCGACACTATCGAAAATTTCCTTTTTTATCACATCTATAAAACCTCTTTTCGCTGATTTTTGGTCTGCATCAAGTATGAGTAGAGGCAAATCGGCAAAGAGATGATTCACAAAATAAATTACTGCTTCATTAACTGTTCGTCCCGGCTGATACGCCTCTCTGATAATTCGTTTCAATTCTTCAGCATTGGCACCATTTCCCAAAATCTCACACAATTGACTGACGACATCTTGCATATCATCCGTCGTCATCCTGCCTACCGGTCCGGATTGAACGGTCTCCCAGATTATTTTTTTTCCAAAAACCGTAGTATGATTACATTCTTCAAGGTCATGATCCTCACCGCCAATATAATACACAGGCAAAAAATTATATTCCGGAAAGGCGGATTTTGCCTGTTCAGCCAGCTTAATGACAGAAACAATTTTAGTCAGAAAATATAAGGGACCACCAAACAACAAGGGCTGATGAGCCGTCACTATGGCATACGTATTTCTTTCTTTCAAAGATTCTATCAGAGAATTCCTTCCGGTAAGCCCAAGTTTTTCATACTGTTCTTTAAACAGCTCATAAATTCTCTCCCTGTTAAAACCTGCTGCTATCCTTTCTTCTATCACATTCCGTATGGCTTCTATCCGTGGAAAGTGAGGAATAAGTTCGCTAAACAACTCCGGCTTGTCAGCATACAGGTGATCAAAGGCACTGAATTGAATTATTTGGTTGAAAGGCACTTTCAGACAATTCATAAAATCATCATTTATACGCTTCGGGAACAAGGCGAAAAGAAAATAGTTTATTCAAAATCGACCCGGATGAAAATCAAATACAAATGCCGGGAAATAATTTATAGGAAATGAATGCAATGACGCACCGATTTTACTCATTATTTAAAGTTTCGGAGCCAGCAACAATAAGATAATCAGAATAACACAGCGTATAAATTCATTATATATAAATGCTTAAAACGTTAATTATAAATAGTTTATGTTTATATATGAAATTTCTGACAATATTCAGACTGTAATTCCCTTTGGATTAACCCTAAAGTCCCAACCTCAGGCGCTTTAGTAATAATAAAGTCCGGGAATCAAACAGGCGTAAACCCATCTAACTGCGAAGCCACCAAACGACGCGTTACAAGCTCTTTCCAAACAAATTCCTTCATTAAATCGTTACGCAGAATCTTAAGTAAAATACTATGCTACAACCCCACACCAAACCCCAGTTCAAAATATCTCCCCGGCATAGGCCGATAGGCAATCATTTCGTAAGCATAATCAAATATATTTTCAACTTTAAACATGGTATTAATTCTTGCTTTCCTGATTTTAAGCGTATAATTTAACTCACAATCTACCAGAACATAAGGATCCAGCGCATAATCAATGGAGTTGTCAGCGGTCGTATATCTCGAAGATGCATACCTCAATGACGGTCTTAAAGAAAACCTGCCATAGGTCAGTTGAGCAGCAACAGATTGTTGACACAAAGGTACGTAAATCAACCTCTTACCCACTTGAGCTATACCTCCCTGGTATCTCCGGGTTACAACAGGATTGGAAAGATTCAGATTATAATTTATACCCATGGCAGCCTTTTCATTTATTTTATAATCCCACTTACTGTTCAGATCAAGCCCCAATGATTTCACTTTCTGCACATTAAATGGTCGCCAAAAGTCGCCTGCGACTTGAATCCATGCAATCCAATCGTCAACCTGATTGTGAAAAAGGGCAATTTTTGACCGGGTTGCAAGCCCATTTATAAAAGTATTTTTATACCTCAATACCAGTTCAATTGAACGGTCGGTCTCTGTCAAGAGGTCAGGATTGCCGGAAATTGGCCAATATCTGTCATTAAGGGTTGCGAGTTGCTTTGTAACCGCATAGGCAAGTGTTACGTTCAAATTTTTTCCGGGACGCGAGCCTACGTAAATCCTGTAAGAAGGTTTAATCCATTCTCCGTTTCTAAGCATCTGCTGCACATTCATTCCGTAATCAAATACTTTATCATCATCCCGTTTCAACTCAAGAGTTCCCACAGTGAGGTGTTCATCCGGGGTCACAATCTCAGAGCTGTTTACATGGTAAGCTGTCTGGTTAAGGTGAAAATTCAGGGCATGATTCCATTTTCGGTATTCCCAACGGAGCGATACCGGGATTGAAGTGACATAATAATTTAACGACGACTTAACTTCCCGGATCGGAAAATAATGGAGGATATCAAAAAGGTATCCCGCATTAAATGAAATCCCGGAGTGGCCGTTGAAATAATGCTGACCGGAAATACCTGCTTTAAAGGATTCATCCAGTTGAAAAGATATTGGATCACTTGCCGTGATTGGCGGAGGAATTCCCCGCTGAGCGCGATTATAGTTGAGCCTTATATCCAGTTTCAATCGGGGCAAAACCACCTGAGTAGAATTATTCAGGCTAATCTGTTTGACATCCGCATTGGCCAGTTTCTGTTTAGGCAAATTAAATCCGATCACCGGTCTGTATTTATAATCATTTTCTGAAGCCAATACACTAACTCTCGAGTGATTCCTAAAGATGTCAGATCTGAAAGTGTAGCTTCCACTGCCTTTAAAGGTAGAAAATGAACCTGCGGCAAGGGCAAATCGCAATGATTCATTACCTTGAGGAATTTGATCATAAATCCATATACTTCCACCAGGTCCGGAAATATTTCCTTCGACCGGACTATTTGACTTATTGAATATAATGAGCGACGATGCCGGATGGATACCCAGTAAGTTAAGGTCCATCGTTCCGTTGAGAGGACTATTGACCATAAATCCATTCCAGAATACACGGGTCTGACTAGCCCCGAAACCCCTGTTGCCGGCAGTTACAAGACCACCGCTGTTATATGCTTTTAGATAAATTCCATCTTCTTGCAGAACTTCTGCGGAAGTCTTATCTGTCAGGATGTAATTGGAATCAGGTTTATACTGTATTACGAAGGCCCCGTCGGAAGATGCTTTGTTAAAAGAAGAGGTAATCACCACTTCCTGCAAATTATTTTCTTTTATCTGACCTATTGACGCTATAGGAAAACCAAAAATTGCAAAAAAAACCAAGAAACGAATCATCAACCGAAGTAGTAAAAATAAAAAATGAACACAAATGTAAAAAAGTCCAAACAGTTTGAACTTTATTTATGTTATTGACCTTGAATATAATTTATTAGTTAACAAAACAAGTGCCTTGAGAGCGAATTAAAAAATAAAACAAAGTAATTATTTAAAAAATTTATTTTTGCGCTCAAATTAGACAGATAGAAATTATTAATTATGAGATATAAACTATCAAACTTCAATTTTGACTTACCTAAAAACAGAATTGCTCAATTTCCTTCCGAACAGAGAGAGCTGGCCAGGTTGATGGTCGTTCATAAAGATAGCGGAAAGATTGAACATAAGGTTTTCAAAGATATCCTTGATTATTTTGACTCCGGGGATATCATGATCAGAAATGACACCAAGGTATTTCCCGCTCGTTTGTACGGCAAGAAGGAGAAGACCGGAGCCACGATAGAAGTTTTCCTGCTTCGGGAATTAAATGCTGAAATGAAACTATGGGATGTGCTGGTCGATCCGGCCCGTAAGATTCGTGTTGGCAACAAACTTTACTTCAATGATGCAAAAGGAAACGAAGTATTGGTAGCAGAAGTGGTAGATAACACAACTTCCAGAGGTCGAACCATCCGTTTTTTTTACGATGGTGATGCCAATGATTTTATGAAAATCCTGGATCAGCTTGGTAACACACCTCTTCCCAAATACATCACCCGGACAGCTAATGAAGTGGACAAAGAACGCTATCAAACCGTATATGCCAAGTCTGTCGGAGCGGTTGCCGCACCTACGGCAGGCCTTCACTTTAGCAAGGATTTGTTAAAAAGACTCGAAATAAAAGGGGTTGATTTTGCCGAATTGACGCTCCATATAGGTCTTGGAACATTCAGGAGTATAGATGTGGAAGACCTAAGCAAGCATAAGATGGAGGCTGAATATTTCAAAATTTCGGAGATTGCTGCAGAGAAGGTCAACAAAGCGAAATTGGATAAACACCGGGTATGCGCAATAGGAACAACCTCAATGCGTTCAATTGAATCGGCAGTATCGGCAGAAGGAATGTTAAAAGCAGCTGAAGGATGGACCAATAAATTCATCTTCCCGCCCTATCCCTTCAGTATTGCAGATTCCATGCTGACCAACTTCCACCTTCCCAAGTCAAGTCTGATTATCATGATCTGTGCATTCGGTGGATATGAATTGATTATGGAAGCTTATCAGGAAGCCATCAAGAATGAATATAATTTTTATTCCTATGGTGATGCAATGTTAATAATTTAAAAAAACTATATTT
Organism: Saprospiraceae bacterium; assembly: GCA_024103005.1. Classification (GTDB taxonomy): domain Bacteria; phylum Bacteroidota; class Bacteroidia; order Chitinophagales; family Saprospiraceae; genus Parvibacillus. The sequence goes on along the minus strand of JAGFJA010000027.1, from coordinate 44,162 downwards.
AACCTCAACTTGTAAAACCTTTAATATGTATTGGACACTAGAATTAGCACACCATCTTGAAGATGCCCCATGGCCGGCTACACGTGACGAGTTGATAGACTTTGCTATTCGTTCAGGTGCGCCTTTGGAAGTCATAGAAAATTTACAGGAGATGGAAGAAGAAGGCGAGATGTTTGAAGGTATTGAAGATGTATGGCCTGATTACCCGCGAAGAGATGATTTTCTGTTTAACGAAGATGAATATTAATTAAGCTAAATAAGCCGATCGACCATCGGCTTATTTTTTTAACTTTAAATTTTGCACAAAAAAATCAATATTGCAATAGACGGATATTCGGGATGCGGAAAAAGCACGCTCGCTAAAGCTCTGGCAAAGAAGCTCAAGTATATCTATATTGATTCAGGTGCTATGTATCGCGCCATAACTTATTTATTACTAAAAGAAGGAATATATCCGGAAGATACGCCCAACATTGACAGAATCCTGTCTGAGATGGATATGCACTTCAAACAGGAAGGCTTTATCGACCAACTTTACCTCAATGGCGTCCACCTTGAAAAGGAGCTCAGGACTATGGAAGTCAATAATATGGTGAGCCAATATTCTACCATTTCAAACATCCGCACCCAGCTGGTCAGGATCCAGAAACAACAGGCCGTCCGCAAAGGCTGTGTCATGGACGGCAGAGACATTGGCACCGTCGTCCTTAAAGATGCCGAACTCAAATTATTTCTGGTCTGCGATATGGATATCCGCGTAGCACGCCGAAAAAAAGAATTGGAGGAAAAAGAAATATTTGCTACATTTGAAACTGTCAAGACTAACTTTATTGAAAGGGACCTGATTGACTCAACAAGAGAGGACAGTCCGCTCCAACAGGCATCTGACGCAATATTGATAGATAATTCAATGCTCAGCCCGGATGAATTGTTGAATAAAGCACTTGACCTGGCTTTCAAAGTAATAAATAACTAAGATGAACCTGTTTATCGCCGTTTTGGCCTCACTTTTCTCTGTCGTCAACCCCATCGGTGCACTACCGGTATATACCTCAATGACTGACAATTATACCAAAAAAGAAAGAAGCAGAACGGCACTGCACACCAGCTTGTATTTCACGATGATCTGCCTGGTATTTTTTCTGGGTGGGTCATTTATTCTCAGCTTCTTTGGCATTTCTGTTCCTGCACTGAGGCTTGCAGGAGGACTCGTTATCCTGAACAGCGGTTACAGCCTGCTCAACGGAAAAGTAATCCGGGCAGAAGCCATCAATGAAAAAGTGAAGGAAGAAGCCCGACAAAAAGAAGACATCAGTTTCAGCCCTCTGGCCATGCCGCTATTATCAGGTCCTGGATCCATATCCTTGCTCATCAGTCTTTATGCTATGCACGATAGTTGGCATGATCGTGGAATTATCATCGGCGTCATGCTAATCCTTGGTCTGATTATTTACATTATGCTGATGAGTGCACCATATATAGCAAGATTACTGGGCGAGGCGGGTATGAAGGCAGTCACAAGAATCATGGGCTTTATTGTCATGGCAATTGCCTGTGAATATATTGTAAGTGGAGCCATGAGCCTTATAAATAAACATTGATAACCTTTTCAACGGATATTATGAGTTCAAAAATGGTCAACAATCTTTCAGAAAAAAATTCATACTTCAATCAGATTATTTATGAATTAAGACATATTTCTATCCAAAGAGACCGTGCCAAATTCAGGAACAACCTTGAAAAATTTGGTTTTCTGGCAGGATATGAAATTTCAAAGTCATTAAACTTTTCAGCTGAAGAAGTACAAACCTCACTTGGTTCGACCATTATTGAAACCATCGATGATTCCATAGTAATACTTTCAATCCTCAGAGCGGGCATCCCACTGCAATACGGACTTTTAAAACTGATGGATCAGGCAGAAACGGGATTTATCGCCGCCTATCGTAAAGAAAAACCCGACGGAAGCTTCGACATCAAGATGGACTATATCACCTGTCCCGATCTGAATGAAAAAATTGTCATTTTTACTGACCCAATGCTTGCAACCGGATCATCACTGGATTCGGCTTTGAAGATGATTGAAAATTATGGCACCCCCAAAGAATTGCACCTCATCTCAATCATTGCATCAGAATATGCCCTGGAGCAGATAAGACGACTCTACCCTACCATTCATATCTGGGTAGGAGCCATTGACGAAGAACTGACCGCTAAGTCATACATCGTTCCCGGACTGGGAGATGCAGGTGACCTTGCTTATGGTGAAAAGCTCCAGGGCTGACCCAGATCTGTTCAATCAAAAAGTACAGGCAATTCGTGCACCGGTACCATTGATTTCCAGTCTTACTTCCTTACCACCTTCTTTTTTGGTCAACTTGTTCAATTTGACAATATTCGTAATCATCAAGATACTGCCGGGAAGCAGTAATCCACCGCCATTTATGTAAATAAATGGACCAGCATCATATAATTCATTTTCCTTATTTAAGCCCGCCGACAACAATGATGCCCCTGCAAGTGACATCAGGGTACCGGCTATGAGGTTGGCTCTTGCCACACGCTTTTGACGCCTTAAATCGTATCTGCCGGCGTCTGAGTTTGGTTCGGCAGATTTTTGACCGGTCTGCAATTGCAGAATTTCAGTTCTGAGCCGATCCACATACCTGAGCCGATCTATCTCCCTTTGCAGTGAATCAATTTTGGCTTGTTGCAAGTCCTGAGCAAATAACGTATTATTGGAAATGAGGAACAGGATGAAAAATAAACATAATTGTTTCATGATAGTAATTTGATTTAGTGATTTAAAATATTTTTGCGGGAAAGCTCCCTTTTGTTTTCATTGAATTATGACGTAAAAATATTTTATGGCATCAAAAAAACAAAAAAACCGGATCTTCGAACCCGGTTATTTATGATTTATTTAACAGTGTTAATTTGCGCTGAAAACGAAGTTCCTCACCCAAAAGTACTGCCGGCACTGGATTTCTTAAAAGAAAAGCCTCTGTTTTTAAGCCTAATCTCCGAATCGATTTCCAATCCCTTCAGGAAGCTACCGTGTGGTTTCTGAATATGCACTTCCATGCCATTGATGACGAGCACTTCATCACCCATCTTACAGGAATTGAATCCAAGATTATAATTGAAATCTGAACAACTGACTCCCTTCTGTCTCCTACAAAGAGTTAATACGAAAACGTCCTTACAAAAGGCTGATAATTCAGGACTTAAAGAGATTTATCATTTCATTTGAATATAAATTAATCTTTTAATTAAAAAATTGTCCCATCTTCGCGCCTCGACCCGGGACAAAATGGATCTTCGGTTAACACATGTAAGAAATATTTTGATACATACTTGAAATTACCTTGTATCCGTAAATATTTCCATGCCGCAATCCATTTTTTCAGATTTAGTATTATAAATAAGGAAAAAAATGAAAAAATTCCAACAATTAAAAAAAATCAAAGAAATATATGAAAACGGTGAAAATATAATACAATATCTAAAGGGTATTGGGCAAAATGAAATAAATGAAGTTGAAGATATCTTAATCAGTTATGACTTTCAGGCAGGTTCATATATCCAGGCGTATTCTAAAAACAAAGATTATCTTGAAAAATATTGCAGATCTTTAGCTTCAATAATAAATAAATTCGAAGATGTCCAATCAATCCTTGAAATAGGGGTCGGTGAGGCAACCACATTATATACTTTATTGAAATATATAAAAAACAGACCTTCAGAAATCTTTGGATTTGACATTTCCTGGTCAAGGCTAAAATTTGGCAAAGAGCTTCTAAAGGATTTAAATTCAAATGATGTCAAGCTATTTACGGCTAATTTATTTGAGATCCCATTACAGGATAGTTCGGTTGATATCGTCTATTCATCCCACTCGGTGGAGCCCAATGGCGGAAAGGAACTCGAAGCGCTAAAAGAATTGTATAGAATTACCAAAAAATATTTGATACTTCTTGAACCCGCCTATGAATTTGCAAATGAAATAGCAAAGGCAAGAATGAAAAAGTATGGTTATGTCACTGAACTCTATGCTACTGCCAAAAATTTAGGCTATAAAATTATTGAACACAGGCTCTTTGACTATACGGCAAACCCATTAAACCCCACAGGATTACTGATAATTGAGAAAAACGAAACAAACTCCAACAAAGCTGATTTTATTTGTCCTGTAACCCAAACTCCATTAGAATACTACAGCGATTCCTTATTATATTCAAAAGAAAGTTTTTTAGCCTACCCAATCATTGATGGCATACCTTGTCTATTGAAGGATAATTCAATATTAGCAACTCACTTGCTGACCGATTATAGTGAATACAAAACAAAAGAGCACATAATCTATTAATGACACCTGGTTTAGGATAAAATCTTTCAATTTAATTATTGGCAGATTATTCTATCCTATGCACAAAAGAACAAATTATAAAATCGAAATTTGTTCAGAGACACTTTTGGATATTAATGTGAACAGACAAGGAAAATTTAATTTTTTCAATTGAGTTATCTTTCACAATTGATGTATCTTTAATATCTGATTTATCAATTTCCATGGGAATAGTATGAGCAACCAAAATGAATTACAATTCATCGGAATCCGTCATCATGGACCCGGCTGTGCACGTGACCTTGACAACTTTCTGAATGAATTCAACCCCAACCTCATCCTCATAGAATTTCCTGAAAACATCGGTGAATTTATCAGAGAGGCAGACCTTTCGGACATCTGCCCGCCGGTAGGCATCCTGCTTTTCAAGCCGGGCGTACAGAAAATAAATTTTGTTTTACCTCTTGCCAAGTTTTCCCCTGAATGGATTGCTCTGAAATATGCTAAATTTCACCGGATACCAATAGAACCCATTGATTTTCCATTGGGCAGTACTCCCGTACCTACAGTGAAGGAAGAAAAAGAAGCAAGTGAGACCCTCCCTATTAAAAATACAGGGGAAGCCTTTGCCTACCTGAGCAAATTGCAGGGTGTCGAAGATGTAGAGCATTGGTGGGAAATTAATTTTGAACAAACAACAGACCCAATAGGTAATTTCCGGAAAATCGAAGAAGTGATCATGTCCATCCAGCCGGCCATCGAAGCCGGAAGTGACCACCTCACCAGAGTCAGAGAGGCCTTCATGCGCCTGAAGATAAGACAATATCTCAAATCAGGAAAATATCAAAAAATTGCTGTCATCACCGGAGCAGCTCATCTTCCTTTTGTAAAGAATTACTCCGAATATTCTATCAAAGAGGATAAAGCTTTGATCCGCACCTCGGCTAAGGAAAAATTAACCGCTACCTGGATTCCATGGACATACAAGCGACTGAGTAGTCTAGACGATTACGGTGCAGGAATAGAATATCCCAAATATTATGAACACATTTTTGACTACGGAGCATCGGCACCGATTACGATTACATCAGCTCTTTCCGTGTATCTGCGAGGTCAGGGCTATGATATTAGCCTCGCTCATACCCTTGAATCGGTCAACCTCGCACGCACCCTAGGCAACCTGAGAGGATGGGACATTCCCGGCATCGACACTATCATAGAAGCCTGTGTTGCAGTTTATAACCTGGACCAACTGTCGGACCCGGAGAATATAATCAAAGAAGCTTTTATTGGCAACGACCTCGGCTCTGTACCCTTAAACCTCCAAAATCAGGCACTGATCAATGACTTTGAAAATTCAACCAAGGCCTGCAAACTAAGTAAATACATGGTTGACAATCAGTCTTACGAGTTAATCCTTGACTTACGCGACCCGGTTCAACTGGAAGCTTCCAAACTACTTTGGAGAGTTCAGCTCTTAGGTATCAACTGGGGTAAAGAAGCCTATCCTACCCGATCGACCAAAGGCACTTTTAATGAATTCTGGGATTTACAATGGGAGGCAGAATATCTTATTACCTTATTTCACCAATGTGTTTACGGATCAGATATCCAATCAGCTACCTTAACTAAAATTTCAGGTGAATTATCCGGAAAAATCAAGGTGGATCAGCTGCTCCACTTGATTAAACCCATCGTGAATGCCGGAATAGATACACTGACAGAAAACTTCCTTAACCGGATTGAAAATACCATATTTAAAATAGAAGAATACCGGCCATGGATGGAATTAATACCTCAACTGTGTTCTTTCAGGATATACGGCTCAGTCAGAGCACTTGACCTGACATCGATACGCACCCTGATTGAATTGTTAGTCCAACGCCTTTCCGCCAACCTTTTCTCCATCCTCATTTCAGTATCGGAGGAAAATATGGAAGACCTACTGGAGTCACTTCTCCGACTTAACAGGTCCCTTAAAAAGCTGGAAGACGAAAGCATATATCAGACATGGTTACAGGCTATTTTCGCTATCTCTGACAACCATCTCGTCCCTTCCATTTTCAGAGGTTGGATGACAGGTATTTGCCTTGAAAACAAACAAATTCAACTTCAGGACGCATTGACATCCATGAGTTTTGAGCTTAGCGATTTAGACGACATCAACTCGTCTGCTTCCTGGCTCCAAGGTATCCTTCAAAGTCAAGTTCTGTCGCCCTTTGCCGTACCCGCAATCACCAGGATAATAGATATGTGGCTTACAAATATTGAGTATGAAAGATTCCGAACTATCTTGCCCGCATTGAGAAAAGCATTCTCAAATGTATCGGCCTCAATGAAAGAAAGCTTCAAAATGCATACCGGCAAACAAAAACCTGCCCTGGATGATGAAAAAACAACACGCGGCATTCATCCGGAATTACTTAATGTTTTGCAGGGCTATATCAATACCTTTAGCCAGTAACATTGCGTAAATCTATCTGATAAATCAAATTTAAATTATTCATAAATCATACTAAATACACAAAAATCAATGGGATATACCGTTGATCATCAACAGTATTTTATAAACCAAGCATTACTGTTTTAAGCAATACTCCTTCTAAGAAAAAAACAGAATTCTAATGCATTGATTTTTTAAATCTAAACCTTATTTTATCATAAAAAAGAAATATTAAGATATGACACTCCATTTGATAATAAAAATTTGGCTAACCAATAGGCTATGATTTTAATCCTTTAAACCTCACATCCTTATATCTTTTTAGTATAAAAGTGCTGTTTATTATACGCACAATATCCTCAGACAGCATCCACATATTAAAAAATTTGATTACTTTTACCTCAAATTATTATCCATGAATTTATCCAGGTTTGTATTTTTTATCTTCCTCTTAAGTTCTTTTTGCAGTTGCAAAAATGATTCTACGGCTGACAGTAAAGACGCTACAGCGAATTCAGCTTCTGCCGGCCAAGTATCCACAGTGGACAGTACTCAACCCCCGCTTTTTAATGAAATCATGACCATCCATGACGAGATTATGCCTCAAATGAATGACATCGAAGTATTGAAACAAAACGTAAGAATGAAAATGGACTCCATAGATGCCCTTAATGGTAGTGAAGAATACAGAAATCAGTTTAGGCATGCAATGTCGGAACTTAACAGGGCTGATAATATGATGTCTGACTGGATGTTTAATTTTAAGGAAAATTATGACACCATAAAATCCGACAAGGTAAGGCAAACCTTTTTGGAATCGGAGCGTGCGAAAATTGAAGGTGTGAAGATGACCATGAGCGAAAGTATTAAAGTAGCTCAGATGACACTAAAAAATACACCTATAAAATAATTAAAGTAGGTCTATACAGCATCATGAATATCAAGATATTCGCACTTTTATTAATCGGCTTTTCAGTTATCCTTCCTTCTTGTAAGCAATCGCCTCAACCACTTCCATATTTGGGAATAAAAGAAAACCCTGATGACAAACCATCCATTCCGGATTTTAATTTTATCGATCAGCTGGGGCGTCCGGTCAATGCAGAGACCTTTAAAAATAAGATTTACCTGACGGACTTCTTCTTTACCTCCTGCCCCACTATTTGCCCAATCGTAACCGGTCAGATGTTACGTATTTATGAGCACTTTGCTAAAGACGACCGTGTCGCATTTTTATCCCATTCCATTGACACCCGCCATGATTCGGTACCCCGACTTAAGGCTTATGCAGACAAGTTACACATAAATGATGATAAATGGCGGTTTGTTACCGGGAAGAAGGAAGATATTTTCGGCATATCCAAAAACTATATGAGTATTGTGCTTGAAGATCCTGATACTCCGGGAGGTTTTAACCACAGTGGTTATATTATTCTGGTAGATAAAGACAGACACATCCGTGCATTTTGTAATGGCACTATTCCGGAGGACGTCGATAAATTAATACCTAAAATCCAACAATTGCTTGATTCTGAATGATTAAGCAATACCTTATATTTTTTTCCTTGTTGTTCTGTATGTATATGGGCTGTGCTCCTTACCCTCAAGGGAAAGCTCTGTATAAAGAGAAATGTGCCAATTGTCATGGCGATAAGGGTCAAGGACTGGTATCACTTTATCCGTCCCTGAAAACATCAAAAATCATTCGGTCATCCCCCGGGTTGATACCTTGTTTGGTTCTGCACGGCACGCCTCAAGACAGCAACTATCTCAACCCCGTCAAAATGCCTGCCAATCCTAATATTTCAGAGGCAGACATGACCAATTTGATAAATTACCTTCTATCCCTGCAAGATAATCAAAGACATAGTGTTGCACTCGATTCAGTCAGGTTATGGATGGATGCGTGTAATTAAAATATTTGGTCTTTTTGTAATAAATAACTATGTTTACAGCAGATTTTAAATATAATTTATGTCATCTAAAATAACGACTTTCAGTCTGATTCTATTTATTTTATCAATCACCTTCACAAATAGTACTCAGGCAGCTAATCCACCTCTTGACCAGATTACTGTAGAATACAACTCAGGAGGAAGTGCTTTTTATGAAAATTGCGATGCGGTGGATGGTACCATTATTTTTACGACTAGCGCGACAATCGGAAATAAAAAATTTTTAGTCAGCCTTGGCGGTTCTGCGACATTCAATTTAGATTATACGTTCACTAATTTTCAAAGTGATACCATCAGCCTGGATGCCAACGCTTCGCAATTTACATTGCCTATCCATGTTATCAAGGACGGGATTCCTGAAGGTCGTGAAGACATTATTATCACTATAACTGACCTGAGCAATGGCCAGCAAGTTGCTACTCATACCCTCTATATCGAAGATGACTTTAACGTAACTATTAATGATGGTCAGGACATTACTGCCTGCCCGGGAGTTGATATTACGCTCACTGCCTCAGACGGAAACACGTTTGCATGGACACCAACGACAAGTGTCAATGATCCAACAAATCAGATCACAAAGTATATTTCACCCGTATCAGGGGAAGTCAGCCTGAATGCAACCATAGGAACTTGTCAATCTACCGATAAAATCAAAATTAATTTTTTCAATCCGGATTTAAACCTGACTTCAGATAAAGACACCCTTTGCGGCAGCGAAACCATCCATCTGACTGCAAGTGTATCTATACCGGGAGGTGTTTTTTCATGGCAACCTGCCGAATTATTCCCGGTTCAAAATACAAATACACAGCAGGTACTTATCTCTGAGCAGACACAAGTCATCGTATCCTACACTGCAAATAACTGCACCACTTATGATACCCTGACGATAAGATTAAGACCGGGTACTGAATATATTCCTCCTTTTACTGATACAACCGTCTGTTATAAGGTTCCTGTATCTTTCGGTGACTTTTCAAAGGCTAAATTTTATGAATTCGACCCTTCGGCCGGCATCAACTTCACAGATATTGACCATCCATACTACCCGGCGGTAAAAGATGCTATATACAAAGTTAAAATAACTTCTACCGACAAGCAATGCTCATTTGAACACGACTTCCATATCAAGGTAAATGAGGGTCGATTTGACTTAAAAACACCTGATCATGTGGAGCTGTGCAAGGGTGACAGCACTAAAATAGAGTATTCATTCAGTCCTAAGACAACAAAAGTCACCTGGACACCTTCAGACTCTACCTTTGTAGCTATCAATGACAGTTCGTTTTATGCAAAACCTACCGTGACTACTACCTATACCGGTACTTTCGTCGTCGGAAGCTGTGTATATACGGAAACTGTCGTTGTAAGAGTGGACAGTATTCCGGAAATACCACTGGATTATCAGCCCGTCAAACCTTTTTATTGTAAGGGTGAAACCGTAGCTATATTTTCTCCTCAGTACGACAAAACCTTATATCCCGACATCACTTTCGATTGGGGAAATGCTTTGGGTGCCGTCGATCCGACAAACCAATTGAATCTGGCCGTCATCACACAGGACACATTCCTTTACATTCGTAAGACAGGAAACCATGCCTGTGTACGTTATGATTCTTTGCAGATTTATGTAAAAATCCCAAAGATTCAATTCTCTCTGAATGATACGCTCGTTTGTGAAAATGAACCTGTAAAAGTGGATGTTGTCACGGATATGACAGATCTGGAATGGAAGCCTTCCGAAGGAGTAACCTGCAGCAATGACTGTAAGACAGCAGTAATCACAACAGCAAATACAACGACCTATACCGTGACCGGAAAAGCGGATGGCTGTCCCGGAGAAGGGAGTATGACTGTACACATCAACAAACAATACATCGGGCTTACCGTAACAGATACTACCATTTGCCCCAATGAACCTGTTGAAGTAAGTGTCACATCGGCTGCGGAAAATATATCGTGGTCACCGGGCGAAAAAACCAGTTGTAAAGATTGTCCGACAACGACTTTAACAACAGATTCCGACCTGAACTTCGTGGTATCCGGCATACAGGATGGTTGCCCTGCCTATGGCGGAGTTAACGTAAAAATCAGTCCGCCTTCAGTATTTGAAATAACAGTTTCACCTCCAGATAATGTAGCTATAGGAAATCCGGTCACAGCCAGCGTAGTCAACCCGGTTCCGGGTGCCAGCTATCAGTGGAAAATCAACGGAAGAGACCTTGGTGTACATGGAAGCAGCCATGAAATTGTCCTGGAATCTAAAAATGACCTTATAGAGGCCTTCTTATTACCGGGTAATGGCAACTATTGCTTAGGTTCAGGCAAAATTCAGGTTTCAGGTATCACACCTTATATCAATATGCCGAATGCTTTTTCTCCCAACGGAGACTCCAAAAATGATGTTTTTAAGGCAGTCATTCCGGATGGTGTGAAGCTACTTGAACTCACCATCGTCAATCGCTGGGGACAGGAAGTTTACAGTGAGAAGAATTCCAACAATGGCTGGGATGGAAATTACAAAGGGAAAGAAGCGCCAAGTGACACTTATGTGTTTATAGTGAAATACCAACTGCTTCAAGGAGGAATCATAGACTCCAGAAGAGGTGAAGTGACCCTCTATAGATAATTTTTAAATTCCTAAAATGAATAAAGTAGATGTAGATTATTTCTCATCTGCTTTATCATTAAATTAGTTATCACATTTAGCCAAAATTTAAACAAGTTGTTCGATCCGGCTGTAAATCAAGTTTATGACAACCTTATCAAGGGCGATAAAATATTTTTAGCAAGGGCCATCACTTGGGTTGAATCGAGTAATGAAGCACATAGGCAAAAAGCTCTAGATTTAATCAGCCTTTGCCAAAACGAATACCCTGAATCTATAAAAATCGCCGTTACAGGCCCTCCGGGTGTGGGAAAAAGTACCCTGATAGAAGCACTTGGATTGATACTGGTAGAAAATGGTTACAAAGTGGCAGTACTGGCTGTGGACCCTTCAAGTGAAAGGTCCGGAGGAAGTATATTAGGTGATAAGACTCGGATGAATAACCTCGCTGCTCATCCTTCTGCTTATGTCCGTCCCAGTCCCTCAGGCCTCGAATTAGGTGGAGTAAATCAGTCAACCCGGGAAAGTATCTTACTGTGTGAAGCAGCCGGTTATGACTTCATCTTTATAGAAACCGTCGGAGTGGGACAGTCTGAAATAGAAGTAAAGGACATGACCGATATTTTCCTCTTATTATTAAACCCGGCGGGAGGAGATGAACTTCAGGGCATTAAAAAAGGAATTATGGAAGTTGCCGATCTTATTGCCATAACCAAATATGACAATGACCTGATACAAGCCTGCAATGAGTCGATATTGCATATTAAGCAATCACTACGAATCTTAAAAAATGAAAGACAAAAAGTTCCTGATATCATCAGCATTTCGGCGACAACCGGCAAAAATCTTGATAGACTCAGGGATTTAATCCTCAATAATGCCAATGAACTGAAAAAATCAGGAGAATGGCTGAAAAAACGTCAGGCACAACAAATAAAGTGGTATAAGTTAGGCTTATTACGCAGACTAACGGACTTGATATCCAGGGATGAATCAGTAAAATTTGCACTTGAATCATATATTGAGGAAAAAAGTGATACCAAACTGCCCGTTCCTATTGCCATTGAAAATCAATTATTAACATTAAAAAGAAGGTTTCAATTAAAAGGATAATGCTACATTTTTACGTTTTTCTGCTGGTCCAGCTTTTTGCATGCAAGGCACAGAACCAGCCGAATCCGACGCCTCCGCCAAGACCAAAACCAGTCATTCGTACGGATTACTTCAGGAGTCCGGTAGATCATCCAATTAAGTTGGCAGGGACCTTCTGCGAACTACGTCCTAATCATTTTCATACAGGTATAGATATAAAATCAGCCACAGGGGCACAAGGAGACAACATTTATGCCGTAGCTGACGGTTATGTGTCGAGAATTGGGATTAGTCCCACAGGTTATGGTAATGCACTCTATATCGACCATCCAAATGGATTTACCAGTGTGTATGGTCATTTGCAGGGTTACAGTCCTGAAATAACCCAATACGCACTAGAAGAACAGACAAGGCAGCAAAGGTTTGATATCCAGTATTACCCGGATTCTACCCTGATACGCATCAAAAAAGGTCAGATTATTGGGAAAATGGGAAATACAGGCTCCTCCAACGGTGCACACCTACATTTTGAAATAAGGGAAACAGTGACGGAGGAACCGATAAACCCACTGTTTTTTGGATTATTAAGTGCGGATAAACAGGCACCGGGCATCAGTTATGCCAGAATATATGATCTTGACCAAAATATGGATGAATTCAATGCCAGAAACCTGATGGCGAGAAAAAGAGGTTCAATCTTTGTGCCTGCACCGGGAGATACCATTTTCACTTTGTCTCCTCAAATAGGACTCGGTATCAATACACGTGACGGTCAGGAAGAAAATTGGAACAAAAACGGCGTATATTCCATCAAATTGTTTCTCAATGACAGTTTGCTATATTTTATACAAATGGACTCTGTTTCTTTCGATAAAACCAGAATGATCAATGCACATATCGACTACCCTGAGCAAAGGAGAAAAAGGAATTATGTGCACAAATGTTTTACCCTACCCGGAAACTTACTCCAAATCATCAAATATCAACAAAAGAGAGGAATCATAGATCTCAGGGAAAATGAAAAGAAAAAAGTAAGATTCGAAGTGACGGATTTCAATAAAAACACCTCCGTCATGGAGTTTTATGTCAAAAGGAAACCCGGAGCTGCTCTCTTTCCTTTGCCCGAACATAATTATTTTTTTGCCTATAATAAAACAAATATTGTAAGCGATACAGGTCTTCAAGTAATTTTTACAGAGAGAACTTTTTTTAAAAACCAATACCTAAAGATATCCAAAAAAGACGCACTTCCCGGTAAAACATTCTCCAAAATATTCGAAATAGGCAATCCGGATATTCCGGTTTATGACTATTACACCTGTAAAATCCTGGCTGACTCCATTCCTCCGACCTTAAGACAAAAAGCATATATTGCCGGTATCGATGCCAATGGAGAATGGTCCAACTGGGGCGGAACCTGGGAAGGTGACTGGTTGGTGGCTCCCGTGAGAGCATTCGGATCATTTGCTATTGCTATAGACAGCCTGCCTCCAAGACTTACACCAATTATTTTCAGTAAAAATCTTACAAGAACCTCAAAGATTGTCTTTAAAATTGATGACAACGTTGTCCCTACAGGTCAAACACCCTACCTCAATTATCGGACATATATCGATGATATATATATACCCATGCAATACGACCTCAAAACAAAAACGATAAAATATGTGTTTCCTCCTAAGTTTCCTAAAGGAAAACATACATTCAGGCTGGAGGTGTTCGATGCTTTGAATAATACAAAGGTATATACTTCGGCCTTTTTAAAATAACAGATTATGTCAGTTGAATTGAAAACAGGTGACAAAGCACCGACTTTCTCACTGTTCAATCAGGATGGTAAATTGGTCAGTCCTGAAAATTTCAAAGGAAAAAAATTAGTACTTTTCTTTTATCCGAAAGATAATACTCCGACGTGTACCACTGAAGTGTGTAATTTAAGGGATTTTTATGCCGAATTAAAACAAGCAGGTTACGAAGTTATAGGGATCAGTCCTGATTCAGTCAAAAGCCATAAAAAGTTTATTGAAAAGCAAAATTTACCCTATACCCTGCTGGCAGATGAATCCCTGGAAGCAGCCAAAGCTTACGGTGTTTGGGGCGAAAAACAACTTTATGGCAGAAAATATATGGGAATCTTGCGAACAACCTTTCTCATCGATGAGAAGGGAATTATTCAAAAGATTTTTACCAAAGTAATTGCTAAAGATCACGCCAACCAAATTTTGGGGAAAATATAAGATATTGAATGATTGTGTTTTAGTTTTATACACATTATATTTATTAATATATATTAACATTCCTCATAAAGTACATTCTATATTATATTTGCAAACAAAATAAAAGCATATGGTATCTGAAAATTTAACATCGGCACTAAACAAGCAAATAGAAATGGAAGGATACGCATCTTTCCTGTACCTATCCATGTCCTGCTGGTGTGAGCATAAAGGATTGAAGGGATGTGCAGCATTCTTACGGCGGCAATCAGAGGAAGAAAATATGCACATGTTAAAAATCATAGATTATATGCTGGATGTTGACGCCATACCGGTAATTCCTCAGGTAAATCAGCCACCGGTTCGGTTCGACTCTATTGTTTCTTTGATGCACAGCGTGTATGAACATGAAAAAAAGGTAACACGTTCTATTCATCAACTAGTTGACTTGTGCACCAAGGAAGACAATTCGGATACATTCAACTTCTTGCAATGGTATGTAATCGAACAGAGAGAAGAGGAAGCATTGATGCGTAGTATTTTGGACAAAATCAAACTCATAGGTGACGGACCGCAGTCACTTTACTATATTGACAAGGAAGTAGAAACCATCAATGCTCAGCAAGTCGCTAAGGCTACTACCAATTAATTTTTAAGACATAGTTAAATATTTTCAATTGACACTTATTAAATCAATTTCCGGGATGCGTGGCACAATTGGCGGCAGACCGGGTGACAATCTGACTCCGGTTGACATCGTTGAGATGACAGCAGCATTCGGAGAAATTATAAAAAAAGGCAATCTGACGCCATCCATCGTCATTGGTCGTGACGGAAGAATTTCGGGTGATATGATTCTTCAATTATGCGCCCAGACCTTAGTCGCACAAGGATTTAAAGTCTTTAATGCAGGTCTGTCAACTACACCAACCATCGAAATGGCTGTTAAGCATCTGAAGACGGATGCCGGGATTATTATTACAGCCAGTCATAATCCTGTTCAATGGAATGCCTTGAAATTGCTGAATCACAAGGGAGAATTTATCAGTGCAGAACTTGGGCAAAATGTTATAGATCTAGCCGCTAATCAACAGTATTCATTCAATGACGTAATGTCTCTTGGCCATATTGAAGAGACTCCTGATCTTATAAAGTATCACATCGATGAAATACTAAAGCTATCCTTAGTTGATTCAGAAAGTATCCGGACTCAAAAATATAAAGTCGTCGTCGATTGTATCAATTCTACAGGCACCATTTCAGTTGGTCCCCTGCTTGAAGCCCTGGGATGTGAAGTAATCCTGCTTAATTCGGAGATGACCGGAAAATTTGCTCATAATCCGGAACCATTGGCACAGCATCTGGAAGAATTATGCAATGAAGTAGTCCGTAACAAAGCAAATTTGGGCATTGCAGTTGACCCCGATGTGGACAGGCTGAGCTTTATATGTGAAGATGGCACCTTATTGGGTGAAGAAAATACACTTGTAGCCATAGCTAAATATATTTTATCCGTTACTCCCGGTTCTACCGTATCTAACCTTTCATCAACACGAGGCCTGAGAGATGTCACCCAAGCATTCGGAAATGAATATTTTTCGGCTGCCGTAGGTGAAGTCAATGTCGTCAATAAAATGAAGGAAGTGAATGCCGTCATCGGAGGTGAAGGAAATGGAGGTGTAATATATCCTGAGCTGCATTATGGCAGAGATGCCCTGGTAGGTATTGCTTTTATGCTGACCTATATGGCAAAGAACAATTTGAAACTCACAGAAATAAAATCACAACTACCCCAATATTTCATCTCTAAAAACAAAATCGAACTCAAAGACGGTTGGGATGTTAGGAAAGCTATTCAAGGCCTTATCGAAATATACTCCAAAGAGGAAATCAGCACCATAGACGGATTAAAAATTGACTTTGAAGATGGCTGGGTACAGTTGAGACAATCAAATACAGAACCTATTATTAGGGTGTATAGCGAAGCGCGGGACGAAGTAAGAGCAACGAGTCTTGCAGACAAAATAATCAAACAATTCGAAGGTCTGATCTAACATGCGA
Source organism: Saprospiraceae bacterium (assembly GCA_024103005.1). Lineage (GTDB taxonomy): Bacteria > Bacteroidota > Bacteroidia > Chitinophagales > Saprospiraceae > Parvibacillus. Next base: position 27,436 of record JAGFJA010000027.1, on the reverse strand, counting down.
TTTGAAACAAGACAATAAAACTTAAAGCCGATTAACAACATGTGAAGATTTACTTTTTGCTCTATTGATTTTTAAAAAATTTCTTTATGAATCGCATTTATCTGGACAACGCCGCAACAACAAAGATGGACTCAGAAGTCCTGGAAATAATGGTTGAAACCATGAAATCAACGTATGGCAACCCTTCCAGTACACACACAGAAGGCAGAAAAGCAAGAGCCTTAGTCGAATCAGCTCGTAAGATGGTGGCTCAATGCCTTAATGCTTCCATCAATGAAATATTTTTCACATCCGGTGGAACGGAATCCAATAACACTGCTCTTAAATGTGCTGTCAGAGATCTCAACATCAAGCGAATTATTTCCACAAAGATCGAACATCACTGCGTCGGGCACTCCCTCTCACATATCCAAAGGAGGAGTGGCGTCGAGGTCATCCTGCTTGACAATGACAGTGATGGACACATAAGTCTCAATCAGCTTGAACAATATCTCGCCGGCAGTCAAGTGAAAACAATGGTTTCCATCATGCATGCCAACAATGAAATCGGTACTGTGTCGAATATGTATGCCATAGGTGAGCTTTGCAAGAAATACGGAGCTATTTATCATTCTGATACCGTCCAGACTATAGGCCATTTCCCTATCGACGTATCACGTATTCATATTCATTTTTTATCAGGAGCAGCACACAAAATTCATGGTCCAAAAGGTGCCGGATTTTTATATGTTAATTCAGACAACCTCATTGAACCTTATATCGATGGCGGATCACAAGAGAAAAATATGCGGGGCGGCACAGAAAACCTCCACGGAATAGTCGGGATGGCTAAATCTTTCGAACTGGCAATGAAACATATGGAAGAAAGGAGTGTTTATATCTCTCAATTGAAAAAGTATTTCATTGAACAGTTTCAAAAAACAAATCTAAAGGTCGAATTCAATGGCGATATCAGTGATCAATCCCTATACACCGTTCTAAATGTTTCGTTTCCTGAGCATCCGAAAAATGAAATGCTTTTATTCAACCTTGACATTCAGGGAATATCCGCTTCCGGTGGTAGTGCCTGTACTTCAGGGGCTGAAAAAGGAAGTCATGTTATCGCTGCATTAAATAAAGATCCCTTCCGCAGAGCGGTGAGATTTTCATTTTCACATCATAATACCTTTAAAGAAATTGATATTGTAATCGAAAAACTAAAAAAGATTTATCATTAATGAGGTGATTTTTTAAGATGCAACTATTTTTTTAACAGAAATCCAATCAATATCAAGAAGGTACAGGAAGATGAATATATAAAAAAACCATTATGTACCCTGACTGCATCACTTGCAAACTGTGCAATAATATTTCCGTCGCCCATCCGTAAAATATCGTTTTTATAGTTAAAATACTGAAAAAAGCCCCAGCTCAAAGCTACTGAAGAAGTCAACTTCAAAATATTCAATTGAATACTTGTAATCGAGCTCCTGTACTTGCCGCCAACAAATACAACGATATTGATACCCAGAGTAATCAATGGTATAACCGACCATTTCAAATCAACACCTTTCCCTTCATCGATCAAGGGCAGACTAAACCACGGCATAAAAGTCGAAAACAATCCGACAGCGTTAATAACCAGAATAATTCCTTTTTTCATTTGCTCATTTTGTCAATAAAGGAACAATAATACAAAACAGTTCCGACAGCTTACGGTAAAATACAGGGCACAATTCAGCAGCAGCACTCCCGTTAATGTTATACTCATTAAACAGAATTGGAGTGGCAAAAAAGATTAAAAGAATGAGTTGCTCTTTAATCGCTGTCTAACCGGCTAATGCCTTGGATACTTGCTCGGCAGCTTCTTTTAACTCAATAGCAGATAAAACTTTCAACCCGGATTCATCAATCATTTTCTTTGCTATCTCTGCATTGGTTCCTTGCAGGCGCACAATGATTGGAACAGGAATGTTGCCGATATTTTTATAAGCCTCGATTACTCCGGCAGCAACCCGATCACAACGTACAATACCACCAAATATATTGATTAAAATAGCCTTAACGGACTGATCTTTTAAAATCAGATTCAAAGCTTTTTCAACCCTTGCAGCGTCAGCTGTACCACCCACATCAAGGAAGTTGGCAGGAGAGCCGCCTATTAATTTAATCATATCCATGGTTGCCATAGCCAGACCTGCACCATTGACCATACAGCCTACATTACCGTCCAGTTTTACATAGTTCAGGTCAGCCTCCTGAGCCTCAAGATCAGCCGGGTCTTCTTCCAGTTTATCATAGGCTGCTTCCAGGTCTTTATGGCGATATAAAGCATTTTCATCAATAGAAACCTTAGCATCCACTGCCACCATACGGTCATCACCTGTCTTGATGAGTGGGTTTATTTCAAACAAACTGGCATCAGAACCGATATATGCTTTATATAACTTATCGATAAATCCAACGAACTCCTTAAAGGCTTTACCTGACAGACCCAGGTTAAAAGCTATTTTCCGTGCCTGAAATGGCAAAAGGCCTAACATCGGGTCAACCAGTTCTTTCAAAACCAAGTCAGGTGTTTCTTCTGCTACTTTTTCTATGTCCATACCTCCCTGAGTAGAATAAACGATGACGTTTTTACCACTGGCGCGATCCAGGAGAATAGATATATAATATTCTTTACAGGCTGAAAAGTCAGGAGCATATGAATCTTCTGCAATAAAAATCTTTCTGACCAGCTTGCCGGGACCTTCCATCCCACCGGGAGTCTGAGGCGTTTTCAGGTGCATTCCCAAAATTCTTCCTGCCTCCGTTTTTAATTCATCAAGGTTCTTCACAAGCTTAACTCCTCCACCTTTACCCCTTCCACCTGCGTGAATTTGAGCCTTGACAACTGCAAACTCAGAATTGAATTCCTGATTGACTTTTTTAAATGCCTCTATTGCCTGATCGATATTTTCAGCAAGGATGCCCCTTTGAACAGCCACGCCATAACTTGCAAGCAATTCCTTGCCCTGATATTCGTGTAAATTCATATTTATATTTATTCTATGTACTTAAATTAATTTAATTGCAATGATAATAAAACTATTTGTCCTCAGAGCTCAGTAAAGCATCAAAAACAAATTAATTTTACCATTCAGGAAATATTTCTTTGATACTTATCTGATTACAACCTTTCTTGTATCAAGACCCTTTCTGCTGTTCAGTGTAACGATGTATAGCCCCGGTGACCATTGATCACTGTTAATCTCAAAAGATTGCTGGCCTGCATTCAAAAGAATTTCTGATTGATAAACCTGCTTACCTTCGCTATTCACTACCGTTAACTTTAAATTTTCTTTAGTTTTCGCCTGAATTCGGACTTCAATAGGTTGTCCGGCAGAAAGTGAACTGGGATATACCTGCCAACTTGCAATTGCAGGCAAAACATGCTTACTTAAAACAGTTACAAGTTGAAATGATTGGGGTGGATTGGTCTGAACATTACACACTGCGTGTTCATTCATTGCTGTGACCCTCCAATAGCCTGTAGCAAGGCCACTTGGAAAATGAGAAGCAGGTATAGTACATTGATTAGTCCTTACCAATAGTGTCTCCGTAAAATTAGAATCAAAAGATTTTTTTCTTGAATATTCTACTATATAAAAAGTAGCATTAGGGACAGGTGCCCATTGGAGAAGGATAGGCTCTGTTTTAACCACTTCCTGCCCGTCAGCCGGAATTTGATATTCAATGTCATTGCTCACCGTTGTAGCTGGCGGAGTATAAGTTGACTTCAGATAATTCCTTTTTGAACTATTCAAATCTGCCCAAATCAAATTCTTTTGTCCCTGGCTAAAATGATATCCTGCACAACCAAAGAAATACGACATATAATTATTTTGCGATGGCCGGATCAGTTCATTGTTTTTATCATATACTTCAACATCAAATGGCCGGCAATCATTAGGCCATCCAAAACCAAAATTATAATCAGGTGGGGTATCACACACTTTATCAGCAGCAGTAGTACAATTTGAACCATTGACAAGCTCTACCTGAGCTCCGAAACAGGGTGCCACCGTAAAAGTTACCTTAGTGCCATGATCCTCTGCATTCCAGGGCTCACATTCCCAGCCATAAAACGTATGCTTCAGACTAAAGAAATGGCCCAACTCATGTGGTGCAGTCTGAGATTCATAATTTGCATCGCTGTTCCTAATAACCATGATATCATGTTCAGGGCTATAAAAACCCAGTACATTTCCCTCATTACTGGATTTAATACCGGCAACAAAGAAGAAATTCAGAGCATTTTTGTCTTTAACATTCTTCATAATCGTCCCGGCACCTGAGCTTTGTGGATCGGTATTCACAAGGTCATTATCCAGATATTTAAAATCATCTTTCATGTAAAACTGAATGTTCTGGTCAGCATACTCATCATTTAACTTACACATCATCCTGAAGGCATCCTTAATATTAATCCCGCCTTTACCGGAACCTGTCCTCACAATAATAAACCTGACAGGAACATATTTAACTTCTCTTGTTTTCAATTCATCCTTATGCTTGGCAAGATATGCTATATTGGCATCCAGACGGGCATCATCAAGCGGACTGGGCTGTGTACCGCAATATCCGACAACATTCTGACCATTCGCACTCAAACTAAATATCCAAAACAGACCGAATAACAAGCCCTTACTAAAAAAATTCATTTATTATTATTTAAGTTATGAAAGACGTCGCAAGGTACAAAGAAAAGAGAAAGTACAGTATAAATAAAATCAAATTTTGCTATATATTTAACAGTTAAAGCCTTACTTTTGCGGCTTAAAATCAAACTATTAACCTCAATTTTTTATTATAATGAGTAAAGTAACTGTAGTTGGTGCCGGTAATGTCGGTGCCACCGTAGCCAATGTTTTGGCACATGGAGACTTCGTCAACGAAGTTGTTCTCCTGGACATCAAAGGAGAAATGGCTCAGGGAAAAGCATTGGATTCCTGGCAACAAGCACCGATAGATCATTACAGCACCTTTTTGAGAGGGTCAAGTGATTATGCTGAAACAGCCAATTCCGATGTCGTGGTTATCACAGCCGGGCTGCCAAGAAAACCCGGTATGAGCCGGGATGACCTGATTTCTACCAATGCTTCTATTGTCAATGGCGTAACCAAAAGTATTCTTCAATATTCTCCGAATGCAATTATCATCGTCGTATCGAATCCACTGGATGTTATGACTTATGCGGCTCACAAAACATCCGGTTTACCTGCAAGCAGGGTCATCGGTATGGCAGGAATCCTGGATACTGCAAGATACCGCGCTTTTCTGGCTACTGAACTAAATGTTTCGCCTAAAGATATTCAGGCAATCCTGATGGGCGGTCACGGCGATACCATGGTTCCACTACCCCGTTACACCACTGTCGGTGGAATTCCTGTTACTGAACTCATAGATGCAGACAAGTTGGATGCCATCGTCAATCGTACTAAAAAAGGCGGAGGAGAACTCGTTCAGCTTATGGGCACTTCAGCATGGTATGCTCCCGGAGCTGCTGCCGCACAGATGGTAACAGCAATACTCAAAGATGAAAAACGCATCTTCCCTTGCTGTATCAAGGTAGAAGGACATTACGGCATAGATGGTGTTTATGTCGGAGTCCCTGTCGTATTGGGAAGAAATGGCGTAGAAAAAGTAATCGAATTAAATCTGAATGAAACTGAAAAAGCACTTTTAACTGAGTCCACCAAGGCAGTCAGATCAGTTATGGACGTTTATGACGGAATGGGATTATGATTCAATCGTTGAATAATTGACAATGATTGACCTCATTTAAATATTTTACAAAAAAAACCACTTGGCAATAAGTGGTTTTTTTTGTATCATCGTATTTTGTAAAAAATAATTATTGGCCATGAGTTCATTTATTATCCGAGAAGCCCGAATTGTCAATGAAGGAACAATCCGTGAAGCAGATGTAAGAATAAAAAATGGAAGATTTGATCAGATCGGTGAGATCGAAAATAAGGAAGGCTTGGCGGAAATTAACTTTGAAGGTGACTACCTCATTCCGGGAATTATAGACGATCAGGTTCATTTTCGTCAACCGGGATTGACTCACAAGGCCGATATAAGAACAGAATCTATGGCAGCCGCAGCAGGTGGCGTTACCTCATTCATGGAAATGCCAAATACCATTCCGCCGGCCACAACCATTGATTTACTGGAGGAGAAATATCAAATAGCAGCCAAAAACAGCATTGTCAACTATTCCTTTTTCCTCGGTGCAAGTAACGACAATATGGATGAAATCTTGCAGGCTGATTACTCTCAAATCTGCGGCGTCAAAATATTTATGGGTAGCAGCACGGGTAATCTCCTGGTAGATGACGACACAGCACTTGAAAATATTTTCAAAAATTGTCCAACGCTCATTGCGACCCACTGTGAAGATGAAGCCACCATAAAAAATAACCTAAAAATTTTTAAGGAAAAATACGGCAATCTGATGGATGCTTCCTTCCATCCACTCATCCGAAACACAGAAGGCTGTTACATCTCCAGTAACAAGGCAATTCAGCTTGCAAAGAAGCACAATACCCGTCTTCACATACTCCACATCAGTACTGCAAAAGAGACGAAACTTTTCGACAATCAGACACCTTTGCACCTAAAAAGAATTACTTCTGAAGCCTGCGTCCACCATCTTTACTTTAGCGATAAGGATTATACCACGCTTGGAAACAAGATAAAATGCAATCCTGCAATAAAATCTGCCGATGATCGGAAAGCTATTTTTAATGCACTAAAATCCGGATTTATTGACGTCGTCGCAACAGATCACGCCCCCCACACCCTCGAAGAAAAAAGCAAACCATATCTTGAAGCTCCGTCCGGTCTGCCATTGGTTCAACATAGTCTGAATATTATGCTGACTTATGTAAAAAACGGTCAGGCATCGCTGGAAAAGGTTATTCACTGGATGTGTCATGCTCCTGCTATCTGTTTCAGCATAAAGGAAAGAGGTTACATCAGACCGGAATATTATGCTGATTTTGTTCGATTAAATTTCTATGAAGACACGAGGGTTGATGAGGAAAATCTCTTTTATAAATGCGGCTGGTCGCCCCTCTCCGGCAGAACTTTACCGGGAAAGATTAAGGCCACCTGGGTCAATGGCGTACAGGTATATGATGACGGGCTTATCCTCACCAATGCCGGACAAAGATTGTCCTTTGCCAGAGAATAAACTGAGACGATGAATACTTATTCAAGTTGTCCTCAAAAGTGTACCTTCCTGAATTATTATCCCCTAAAGCTTCAGAGTTATTAATTGTAAGATAATCAAAATAATAAGAAATATTGATTATTTATTTATCTTCAATGTTGATTATAAATGGTATATAACTATGTATGCATTTTCTGATAATATTCTAACTGTAAAACTATGTCGTTATGTCAGTATAAATGTGATGAAAAAAGACCTAAAACATGAAAGTGTTTGAAAGGCTATCGCCTGTGTGATGAACTATTAATCATTTGATGAGCAAACGCTCGTTGGTCCGTTCAAACAGTGAGGCTTTCGAACGACGTAGGATAAGTTCTTTCAAGCTAAATTCCTGAATGAATTCGTTATCCGGAAACTTCAATTATCATTTTGAGTCATCCTTTCGACCCCTTTGACCTTAATAAATGAAGATTCCTTCAATGGGATAATGATCAGAGATAAAATGACCTCCGGGCTTTGATTTGTTAGTTGTAAACGACAGAACTTTGACAAGTTTATTTACAAAAATGAAGTCTATCTTAACTTTAGCCGGCTCGGTTTCAGAAAAATTATTGAATGTCATTCCATCTGTTATATCCGGATTTTCTGCAATAGATCTACTGTCTGATAAAAAATCTTCAATAATCTGAATAGGCAAAGTACCTGACTCTGTATTGAAGTCACCGGATAAGAATAAGGGTAAAGTCGGATCAAGCAAATTAACCTTTGACATAATCAGACGGGCACTTTCAACCCTTGCTGTTTTACCCATGTGGTCAAAATGGGTATTCAACACATAGAACTCACGATTATGCTTATCCGAAAATTTAGCCCACGTGCATATCCTGAAACATACTGCATCCCAGCCCATTGAAGGTGTTTTAGGAGTTTGTGAAAGCCAGAAGGTTCCGGATTCTTTAACTTCAAGCTTATCCGAGTTATAAAAAATTGCAGAGAACTCTCCCTGTGACATGCCATTGTCTCGACCTACACCCACATACTCATAGCCGGGTATTGAATCAATATAATTCATTTGTACAAGTTCGGCCTCCTGAACGCCCATTATGTCCGGCTTAGCAGATTCTACATAATTTTTCAATAATTGTTTCCTGTTTGACCAGTTGTTTATCCCGTCCTGTGCGGAGGCAAGCCTGATGTTGAAAGAAATGACTTTAAGAGTATCTCTTTGCAATGATGATAACTTATTTATAAATATCGGGTTAGCGGAATTAGCCAATCCCTTATGTAATATTCCTCCAAATAAAATTATGAATAATATCAATAAACTCCTCATATGTCCAGGTTATTAATTAATGCAGAAAAAATGAAATCAAGCCAATCACAATCAGTACCATTCCCGTAATCTTTTTTTCATTGTGCTCAATAAATTCATTGCTACGAACAAGATGACTACCTTTGTGAACCAAATAAATCATCACCACAATAGAAAAAATGCTGCAGATACCATACACCAAAGAAAGCAATAAAACACTGTTGAGCCCATATCCGCCTGCTGTAAGAAAGATGGATTCCACTTCCAGGCAGGGAGATAAAAACATAAGTCCGACAAAGACAAGAATCCATCGTTTCTTGTTTCTTTTGTATAGATTGACTCCGCTCTCTGCCGATGCATGTTGGTGCGGTGAGTTCAATGAAAAATAAATCAGACCCAATACAATTAAAATGACGGGGGCTATAATATGTGCATATAATTCAAAGGTATTGGAAAGTTTAACACCAACCAGGCCTAATAAAATACCTAGTATAATTGTCCCCAACACATGGGCAAAAGCCGATGCAAATCCAACGATCAAAACATCTCTGCCTGACCATTTTTCTGCTCTTGAAACAGCCACCAAGGGCAGCCAATGGTTGGGGATAAGGGCGTGAATAAAGCTCAGTATAACTGTAGCTAACAATAAACTTACCATAACTTACACCAAATAATTTTGCAAGAAACGAATATTTAACAATATATATAGAATTTCTTTACAAAAGAAAATATATGATTGATTCATAAAGTGTTATCAAAGTTATTAAATATATAAGCTCTTATCAACAAAACATAATTTCAATTTTTTATAAAAAACATAATATAATAATTGATTGTTAATTTTATTTTTCCAAATCTATGTGTACTTTTACACTTTTTAAGCGACTTTATTACTTTCAATATATTACTAGCGAGTGAATACAAATAATTTGATTAAGCATACGGGATTAGCTTTTACGTTTATTTTATCATCGTTGATCCTGTCAAAACTTCTACCAAATAATTTCGACCTTTCAGCTAAATACAACAAAAATAAAATTTCTACATTAGGTAGTTTTAACATTAAGGCGCCAAATTTAAAATTCGGTTTTGCTCTTGATACATTTGCTACAGAAACTGTAACCGTAAAGCCGGGTGAGACGCTCATTAATTTACTTTCTCAATATACTCCCGAGGTAAAAGATGCATTTAACATTGCCGATGCAAGCAAAAAATATATCAACCCACGTATTATCCATCCCGGCCTGGAGTTGACTGTTTTGAAAGACGAACTCACCAATGAGCCCAGATACATTGCCTTTTACCCAAGTGTTTACAGATATGTAGTGCTTGATTTAAAAAATCCGGATAACGTTCGCAGTGTCGAATTACCAATTGAAAAAAGTGTTGAAGTCGTATCGGGAGTTATGGATGGTTCCTTATGGCAGACCATTAAAAAATACAATATGGATACAGATCTTGCCAGCCAGATGGAAGATGCCATGGAATGCGCCATGGATATGAGCCGTGCAGGTAAGGGAGATATTATAAAACTGGTTTATGAGAAAAATGTCATAGAAGGTCAGGAAGTTGACGCCGGACGATTACTGGCAGCATATTATAAAGGTCGCCTGGGAGAAAAATATGTTTTCTATTTTGACAATGGAAAGTATAAAGGCTATTTTGACCAGGAAGGAAGACCTATGAAAAAGACTTTTTTGGCAGCGCCTTTAAAGTATGCAAGAATTACTTCCAAATTCTCACGCAACAGATTACATCCGATTTTAAATAAAGTCGTACCCCACTTTGGTACTGATTATGCAGCTCCTACCGGGACTCCCATCCTGGCTGTTGCTGATGGGGTAATAGAAGCACAGGGATATAGCGGCGGAAACGGGAATTATGTGAAAATAAAACACGACAGGACATACTCTACTCAATATCTTCACATGTCCAGATTTCCAAAACACCAAAGAAGGGGACAACGCGTACGTCAAGGTCAGGTCATCGGATATGTCGGGTCCACCGGACTTGCAACCGGACCTCATGTTTGTTTCAGGTTCTGGAAAAATGGCGTACAGGTCAATCCTAAATCCTGCAAACTGCCCGCCCCTAATCCTATTCCCGGGAGCAGTCAGTCAGAATTCAGAGTTGTGCGCAACGAAATGCTAGGCAAATTAGCTGCTATCGGCAAACCGCTACCGGGTGAGACCGTTGTAAAAATGAGCGAAGACGACTTATTTTTAATCAACCCATAAGCTTAGATTTTAATCCTTTCCTCCTCACTCAGTGACCCTAGCTAAGGACATGCAACAGTATCTAATGCAAGGTTGAATATAATTTTCGATTAATCTAAAGTAAATCGTATAAGGCATACCAGTCCTTTTATCCCATATTTATTTAAGGTATATTTCCTGCTCTATCAGAAATCTTGCTTCAAAAGCAAATCAGCCCCATGTTATCAACTGATTCTTTTTAACTATTTTCGGGATAAATAGGATGAATTTAACCATTTAACAGTTATAAATGCTTTGATGCCCGGCAATTTGAATCCAAAATAAGATCCGGAAATTTATTCCTCCTTCCCCATCCGCAAAATAAACCAGAACAAAAAACCTTTTTCATGTTTGCATTATCGGAAGTTACAAATAAGCCAAATCTCCAAAACAAACCCGGCTTGTCAACAAATGCGCTTATTGAAAAAAATCAGCATAATATCCGCTGTTGAATGATATCATGAAATCATGATGGAAAAAGTATATGTAAGACCTTAGGAAGCATTAGGAATCCTATCTAAATGGAGAAATAAAAACGAAACATCATAATAGCTGTGAAAAATACGATTATTCATAACCGGATAAAAAATCATACATAAATATATTGATATAATCTTAAAAAAAGGGGAACACCTCATGGCATTCCCCTTTCAATGAAAAGTTATTAAAATTTAGAACTTAATGTACTTATGTGTTGAGATGCCCTGTTCATTTTTTAACTGAACAAAATAAACACCATCTGACAATTTCTCTAAGTTGACATTGGCGATATTCACTTCTACAGAACTTTGTCTTTGTGCAGAAGCGACTACCCTTCCTGAAGCATCATAGATAGTTATATCCATTCGCTGGCCGGGAGTTTGCCTCCAGCTTATGTTTAAACTTCCATTTCCGGGGTTGGGGAAGATTGAGCTAACTATGTTTTGACCGGATGCCTTACCTGTGGATAATACACCGTTATGTTTCACGTATGTACCCAATTCAGGTGCTTCAACACATTCTTCCGGACCTCCATCTACTGATACACAAGCCTGACTATTGATAAATACTGCATCTACCATTTCAAGGTTGTTGATATACCAATTGTCGAGTGTGGCATCGCCGTCAGAAGCTCCATAGAAAAATCTATACTGCAGACCCTTGGTATCAAAGCTCTTCAGATCGACAAAGCTATGTACCCAACCCTTGGAATCACCACTAAATCCGGGTGAATTCGGAATGGTAAAACTTTCATAGGCCATATATCCAGGATATCTACCTCTCACAACCTCATGGTCAAAAGCCTTCCAAGAATCTCCGTCTTCTGTATATTGGATATTGCCACCATCTATTGATCCCTGAGTATTATACTTATGATCCAAAACCAGATACGGTTGAGCACCGGCAACTATTACTGGAGTACCTTTTTCAAAAGCCGTTTTATAATCTCCTGTGAGAGACGGAATAACGTAAGCATTGGAGCCATCTTCTCCCACTCCTTCCTGAAACTCGAAGAATACATTTCCTTCTTGGATATTATTATACCAATCACCTTCAGGGAACTCAAATTCCTGTTCAAAACCCTCCTTGTACAATAGCTTAGATGCATAATCATCATCTACTTTTATTTTATAAGTAAATGTATGACTACCGGAAGAAACCAGTGAATCTAACTTAAAGGTCACTACCCCATTACTGTATGTCCCTCCGGAACCGTCTATGTAAGAGGTATGCTCGGGTATAACATCATCCACCCGGATATTCTTTGCTGTTTCCACTTTATAAGAGACCAGATTCAACTTAACTTCAATTTCGCCTCCCGGATCAACCTCCTTGGTAACTTCCTTATTCAATTCAACTTTATCAAGGCAGAACAAGTTAGGGGTGAAATCCACAATATTGTCTGAAAGTGAATTGCTTGAGCCGCCATCCGCATGGAAGCCTAATCCTCGACGAGCAAATACTTCCCAAATCAAACATTGGTTTTCACCGCCATAAAGCAGTGAATCAGCTGCCAATATAGCATCCCTACCGCTTTCAAAACCTACACCGCAGGGTTGTATCTTCATAGCCTGGAATACAAGTTCTATCGCCTTGCTGTTACCACCATTTCCACCCCACAATAATCCATCATCACCATATTTATCAATCATCGCCCAGTAAAGATCCCATATCATATCACACCATATCTCACCGATAGCATGCGGCCCTGAGACTTTTGCCACATCTTCAAAAGTATTGGGACAGACGGTCATGTCCGTACTGTATGGGAAACGTCTTATTCCCGATCCGGTAGTCGGCTGAGCCTGAACATAAGTACCGATTCCTCTTGCATCAGTACCTTTATCTCCCGGTCTTTTGGAGGTGACCAGAGCCATAAAGTCACTCCAGCCCTCACCCATCTGCTCGGCAGATCCCAGACATCCTGAATTTTGAGGCCCACCTGTTAATCGGATTGAAATTCCGTGTCCATACTCATGGGCAATGACGCCATTGTCATAAGAAGCATCTAAAAGTGAAGGTCCGGTATTGTCAGGAAGCTGAAACTTCGCAATTACTTGTTCTCCACTAGCCAGGGCTATTTTTATCTTATCGCCTACTGTCTTATTAACAAAAACGGAAGGAATTGTCACTAAATCACCGTTAGCACCACTCGCCATGCCAATAATCTGATCTTCAAAATTAATGATAATCACTGCAACAGCTCCTGCCTGTTGGGCATTATAAACTTTTTGAGAAAAATCACAACTTCCCCGGTCAATAGCAACAATCTTTCCCGCCATTTGGTCAGCATTCTTAGCTTCCCCGCAAAAATAGGAATTACCGCCTGTCAAATCCTTTGCCAGGACAACTTCTGCTTCTATTTTATCTTTTGTAATTGGAGCACCAAAGGAAGCATCACCTACTTCGTAACCACCGGCAATATTATTCGGAGCGACTATTTGAAATTTATTTGATCCGTTATCCCAAAGAAACATACGCATCTGGCCATTTTTCCCGTCCTCTGGGGTAGAAAAATCTGCATTATTTTTATAATCACCTGATGCATTGCCAAACTGAGACATAGCTTTTACAAAGTCTCCTCCCTGTCCGCCATTACCGTAATTATTCAATTGAAAGTTTCCTGCCTGCTCATCAAATCCATAGTGGTAGGAAAAATCATGCATCTTATTGACCATATAAAACAGGTTAACGGCAGCGGCTGCTTTTGACTCCTGTGGTTCAAGACTCTGGTCAAATGTCTTGTCAAAAATAAGATCATTGCCACCATCGACCTCTTCATCTGCCAGATAATTGCCATCATTATCATTAAAAGCATAGGCATTATTCCCCTGCAAGGTTGTATTATCCACTCCTTCTTTACCATCCATATCATGCCATCCATAAGGAGATGCCTCCGGGTCATAAGGACTTACTGCCAAAGTAGAAGAACCAAAGCTCGGAGCTTCTAAAGGCAATTCAAATACGCGATATGAACTGGATTCAAGGGCAGGTGGAGGTGCAGGCTGATTATCCGGTCGTTGAACTATTATACTTTCATGATCCATACAGTTATCACTGTGACTGTGACTGTGATTGGCATACTGATTGGGGCCGTCAAATTTACATGACAATTTGTAATTAAACTTATTCAGTATGCTTCCATCTTCGGCGCTCACAATAATCTGATAATGATCCATTTCACCAATCATTTTAATCTGCATCTCATAACCTAAAATAAGTTTATCCTTAGATATAAACCAGGTAAAATGAGGCTCTATATCATTCTCTGAAATATTTCCTCCGGACAATACTGACTTATCTCCTCTTGATTCTATAAGTTTCGTCTGTGGATTGACTATTCCACATGAAATAGCTGCACTTCTAACTGCATCTTCTGCACTAAAGGCATCAGCACGACTACCCGATCTGATAAAGGAAGAGCTTTGAATAAAATTGCTTTTCACTGTACCGACCTGACCTTGTTTGTTGACATAAAAAGTGGTGAGGGCATTGTAAACCGGGATATCATCCAGCGTCTGAAGCACATAGCAATAACCTATCCCACGTTTTTTATCCGTATAGCTATTGACTACCAGCAGTTGTTGTGCATCATCTGCACTTAAACCAAATTTATTCGGGTTGTGTAAGATTTCATTTTTTACCTTTGTGTCAATTAGTGCATTTTGTCCCGAGGCTTGTAAACCAAACAGGAAAAATAACAATGACACAAAAAAACATGTCATGAATTTTTGGACCATTTTGTAAACTTTTAGATATTTTATTTAGCAAACTATAATGAAATCCAAAGATACCACTAATTTATTTTATATTAAAAAAATAAAACCTTATGAATAATCAATCTACTTCATATATATATGGCAGACAACCTGTATTGGAAGCGTTGAAATCCAAAAATTCCATCGAGAAAATCTTCCTTTTATCCGGCGGGGACAGAGATTTCGAAAAGGAAATCAGAAATGTAATTAAGTCCAGAAATATAGACCTTGCCTATGTTCCCAGAGAAAAACTGAATCGTCTGGTCAATGGTAATCACCAAGGTGTAGTCGCCTATATCAATGACTTTGAATACAGTGATCTGGATCATATTCTGCAAAAAATTAAAGCTGCCAATCAAGTTCCATTTCTGATCATGCTCGACCAGATGACGGATGTACGAAACTTTGGAGCCATCGCCCGGTCGGCACTACTGGGTGGCTGTCATGGCATCATAATTCCGGCTTCCAACAGTGTAAGTGTCACCTCTGATGCCATGAAAGCTTCTGCAGGTGCCCTGGCACATATACCCGTATGCAAGGTCAATTCTCTAGCCGATGCAGCTGACCATCTGGCAGAACAAGGCATACAACTATTTGTATCCGGCATGAATAAATCCGTTTATCTCCATGAGCTCAACTTGAATGAAGCGTGCTGTATCGTGATGGGTTCTGAAAAAACGGGTGTATCAAGACCGCTGGAAAGCAGGGCTGACGCCATTTTCAGCATACCTCAGAATGATAAGCTCGACTCATACAATGTTAGCGTAGCCTGTGGAATCATCATATATCAAACCATCCTTAAAAGAAATTTTAACCAATAACAGTATATCAAGAAATCATCAACACAAAGTTTACCTGAATTAACATTAAAAAATACAATGCCATTCCCTACTCTACAAAAGTTAAATCAATTCATCCTTATCGTTATCCTGCTTTCAGTTATAAATACAGGTTGCACTGCACAAACTCTTCATAAAATCAAAGTAGATGTCAAACCCGATGAAAATTCATTACTTTGGAAAATAGAAGGCAAAAAATTAGAAAAACCCAGTTATCTATTCGGGACCATCCATCTTATCCCGGAGGATAAATATTTTTTCACGGAAAAAATGAATCAAGCCTTCGAAAATTGCAGCCACATTGTGTTTGAGATTGATATGAACATTATGGAGCAATTTGACCAGATACAGGTATTGTGGGGAAAAATGAAGATGCCTGATACAACAACCCTCAAAGATTTGGTTAGTGAAGATGATTATAAGTTGCTGGAAGAAAAAATTACTCAAAGCGGTTTGCCTTTTTTTATGCTTAAAAATATCAAACCAATGTTTCTGTCGTCTTTGATTACCGACATGGGAACAGATACTGTTTCCAGTGTTGCTTATGAAATAAAACTGTCTGAAAAAGCTAATAAAGAAGGTAAGACTATCGGCGGACTGGAAACGATAGACGACCAGATAGCGGCAATCGATGCCGTACCTTTGAAGGAACAGGCTAAGATGCTGGTAGAAGCTGTCAAAAACCCGGATTCAATGCAATACGATATTCTTGTTGCTCTGTATTTAAATCAGGACATTGAAGGGCTCAACCAAATTATCGAATCCTCCTCCGAAATAGCAGACACAAAATTCATGGATAATTTTATCAAAAACAGGAATGAACGCTGGATCGGAGTTATGGAGAAAATGATGGCAGCACAACCAACTTTCTTTGCAGTAGGAGCCGGACACCTTGGCGGACAAAACGGAGTTATACAACTTTTGCGGAAAGCTGGCTACACAGTCACTGCCGTCCGTTAACACAAAAGTAAAACGGATACCCAACTTTTGCAACCGAGATACCGTTATATATTTATAATCAACTTTTTTATTGTCTGAATGAAATATCTGTTTCTGATTGGATTTGCCTTTGTACTCACACTTTGTCAGAAAGATGCCATCGTCAATGATTCACTTCCGCTGAATACGGAGGTAACCATTGCCAATAATACTATATTGTCCAACGATGATGAGAATATAAAACTCAAAATGGTCGAAATGACGGAAGATTCCAGATGTCCTACAAAGACAGATTGTTTCTGGGAAGGTGATGCTGCCCCACTTTTCACGTTTTATGAAAATGACCGGGAGCATCTTTTTAATCTGCACACGACACTTCTGCCAAAGGATACGACACTTGGCAAATACAATATAAGATTAATCAAGGTTTTACCAATACCGGAAAATCCGGGAATCATTCCGGCCGATCAGTATAAGTCTGTCATCTTTATTACCAAAAAGTAAATTGGCTCAGATAACTATCAGTTATCGGTCTGAATCTTATTCAAACATATTTTTCAGTTCGGTAGCCTGACTTGGTTTCATTCTCCCACTCAGTACCAGTCGTAATTCTCTGCGTTTGATGGCATTCTCATACAGAGTCACTTCTTCCTGAGTCAGAGGCAGGACAGGCGGAACATTCTGAGGCTTCAGTGTACCATCTTCCAGGGCAACAAAAGTAAAATAGGCGTGATTGCTTCGTTTTGGTTTCTGGCCTTTGAAGTCGGCGGTATATACTTGTACATGTACTTCTACAGAAGTATTGAAGGCACGTGTTACCTGGGCTTCGATTGTTACCACATCTCCCATTCGGATGGGATGAGTAAAGGAAACGTGATCCACACTGGCAGTTACCACATGAGATTCACAGTGCTTTCCTGCGCAGATGCTGGCGACGATGTCCATCCAGCGCATGAGATTACCACCCATGAGGTTACCAAGCGGATTGGTATCGTTGGGCATTACAAGCTCAGTCATGGTTGTGCGAGATTCACTCACTTTCTTATCTTTCAAGGTATGACCCTCCATTGATTATTATTTTTTTTTGCAAAATTAATCCATTTAAAAAAATAGGCTTTCAAATAAAAAAAACAATATATCAGATGCAATCATTTATGACAAATAAAAACAATTAAAAATCACGAATATTATTTTATTGTATTGAACCAAGCTTATTTCGGAATTTTTTACAGGAAAATATTTTTTTTACACAAATCAAAAACTTATACCATCCTTTACTTCAGTGAGTCTTCCTATTTCAAATTATTAATGGTATTGGAGATTGAATCAAAATTTTTGTCAAATGTATGATTGGGCAAGGAACCATCACCTATTTTAACTTTTTATCCGTGTCCAAACACTTGTTCGTCCTATCAGGGAGATACCAATATAGCCACGGATGTCCAACCGATCTCCTTTTAATCTCATATTACAGCTGTATTCCGACCCATTCTTTGGATCGTAAATCGTACCATTCGAATAACTGTCATCACCCAGATATTCCATGTTGTTAAGCAAAACAAGATTCTTTAGCGGCCTGTTGCGCAGATTTTTATTTTCATTATGAATATCCTTATTGGAAGTTACACCATCAGCCGCATACATGTTTTTACTCCAGATCAGCTTACCATAGTATTTATTTCCTGATCGATATACGCTTATCTTTCCTTCCTTGGTTTCACTCAACCAAGTACCGATAATTTTATCACCGGGTCTTTGTTGAGCATAAACACTACAAGCAAATAACAAAATCAAGGGAAAAAATACTATAGCCCTAAACACCATATCCAATTTTATTTTGAATTTTTAGAAAATATACTGCCACATAAAACTATATTTTGCAGATATTTGTTGTGGTAGTATTCATTCTTTCTGAATAAAATAAATATACAAAATGTCCGCATTAAGCCAAGAACTAATCAATCAAATACCTTTAAAAGGATATCTGGATATAGATGTCGATCCAACGCTAGACTTAGTAGCTGAAATTCAGCAATTAAAAAAGGAAAAGAATGCAATAATTTTGGCTCACTACTATCAGGAATCTGAGATCCAGGACGTAGCTGATTATATTGGTGATTCACTCGGCCTTTCTCAGCAGGCAGCGGTTACTGATGCAGACATGATAGTTTTTGCGGGCGTGCATTTCATGGCAGAGACGGCCAAGATGTTGTCACCCCATAAGAAGGTTGTGCTGCCCGACTTAAAAGCCGGCTGTTCCCTGGCAGACTCTTGTCCGCCTCACCTTTTCAGACAATTCAAGGAAAAATATCCCGATCATGTTGTCGTTTCTTATATCAACTGTACGGCAGAATTAAAGACGCTTACTGACATTTGTTGCACTTCTACCAATGCAGTGGCTGTTATCGAAAGCATTCCGAAAGATAAGAACATCATCTTCGCACCGGATAAGAACTTAGGTGCTTATCTCATAAAGAAGACCGGCAGGGATATGGTTTTGTGGAACGGGGCTTGTATGGTCCATGAAATATTTTCCAATGAGAAGATCACCAAACTCTTAGAACGCCATCCGGAAGCTGTTCTGATCGCTCATCCCGAGTGTGAGGAGCATATCCTGGACAAGGCAGCCTTTATAGGTTCCACTTCAGGTTTGCTCAACTATACAGCCAAGAGCGACGCCACTACCTTTATCGTAGCGACGGAGCCCGGTATTATCTATCAAATGCAGCAAAAAAGTCCTGATAAAACTTTTATTCCCGCACCTCCGGAAAACAATTGTGCATGTAACGAATGCCCCTTCATGAAACTCAATACCATGGAAAAGTTATATACCGCCATGAAATATGAACTACCTGAAGTTACACTGCCCGACTGGGTCATTAAACAGGGTGTTGCATCTATCGACCGTATGCTTGAAATTAGTAAAAATGCCGGACTGATTAAATAAAAACCATAGCATAAGCGGGATGGTCGCTATTTTCATTATGAAACAATCCATCAACTGGCAGTAGATTAAATAAATTCAGCTTATATTTGGTGTATCATTGATAGACCCAAACCTTCCTTGAAGGTGCAAAGGTATAATCATTGCATTAGATAAATAATTATTTTACACATTATATTTTTTCACAATATGAAAAAGCACATTTACTTTCTATTATTGGCAGGGTTAGTCTCCAGCTGGACAGGCTGTGTACCCTACAGGTCACTGGAAGACGAAAAAATTAGGACGGTCAATGCCGAAAAAGACCGCGCAAAAATGCTGGTTGAGTTTAATAAAATGAAGGTGCGTGTGGACAGCATGGAGAACCAACAGATAGTTATGAGAAAAGCCATTGAATTCTTAAAAAGGGATACTTCCATGACCAATTCCACTCTCCGCAATTATATCGCTCTGGATGCTGAAAATAAGAAGCGGATGGAACAATTAAGCAAGACGACGGATCGCATACTTGATGCCAATTTGGGTGAAAACGAGCGCCTTATCGCCCAAGTGAAGATGCAAAAAGAAGACCTGCAAAGGCAAAAAGAAGAACTTGAAAGGAAACAGGCAGCATTTGAAGTAACCAAGAATGAGTTTTATCAGGCACAAAACCAATTGAGCACCAAGGAAGAAAAAATAAGAGACTTACAGGCAGCTCTGGAAAAGAAAGATGCAGCCGTCAAAACATTAAAGGCAAATGTAACCGAAGCGTTGACAGGTTATCAGACAACAGGTCTCACTGTAGCAGAAAAAGATGGCAAGGTATATGTTGTATTACCGGAAGCCTTGTTATTTAAGTCAGGGAGTAAGACAATCGATGCAAAAGGAAAAGAAGCATTGACAAGTCTCGCAACCGTCCTTAGAATGAATCCGGATATCAACATAGCCGTAGAAGGCCACACTGACAATGTCCCTTATAAACCCAAACATTCTTCACCTATGGTAGAAGACAACTGGGATCTAAGCGTCCTCCGGGCAACTTCGGTAGTTAAGATTTTGACCGCAGCCGGCATCTCACCACTCAGGATAACAGCTCAAGGCAGAGGTGAGTATATGCCGGTCAATCCGGGAAACAGTGCTGCTGACCGCGCTACTAATAGAAGAACAGAAATTATCCTCACACCAAAGCTGGAACAATTGTTGAAGACATTGGATTGACAGGTATTTTTTTGACCTAGCCTAATGAATAAAATCTGATAATAGTGACTTATCTTTCCAAGTTTAAAAGCAACTTTAACATAGTCAACCGATGAAGTACTCTTTTTATATTTTTTTAGTATTTCTTATACCCTTTCTTTCCTGTTCAAGCTGCAAAGAAGATGGGGCAGGTTATGGCCCATTTAACGATCGATTTCCCGTAGAATTTAATTTCTATAAAATTAGTGACGAGATAGCTACACGTATCTACACTTCTGATGGTAATGAAATAACCTATACTCTGCCGGAAAGGGAAGCAGAATTGGATAAACAAATGACCACTGCACAAAATCAGATAACATATATTAAGCTATTGGGGCCTGATCAATCCGAAATAAAAGGCAAATACCTTGATGGTATCACTGAAGTAATCTTAGACGCCAAATATTCACTGTCAGGTTCAGTATATACATTTTCCAAAGATCTGATTACTCAGGTATTGAAATATAATGCCACCAGAAATGCAGACACTTTGACGATGAAAGGAATATGTTGTGTACGCTATAACAACGGAGTCCGCAAAGGCAGATCCACCACTATCCAGGTCAGTGGCTATACGTTAGATGATGAGAAGGCTAAAACTCAAGGCTCAGACACCCTATATTACAGAATATTCAATGTCCTCTTATCCAAAAAATAACCTAATCATCGTCACGAGCTGAAGACTCCCTTAAACAAGGATATCCCAATTACCAGCCGCCGCCACCGCCGCCGCCGCCGCCACCGCCGGAAAAACCTCCTCCGCCTGAGCCGCTGGAGCTGGAACTTGGTTGTGTAGCCGATGAATTTATTGTACTTGAGAGACTGCTACTCAGTGAATTTGAAAAATTGTAAGAAAATGCACCTGTCCCGCTATACCAGTTGTGGTCATACTCTATCGAACTATCCCGGATCATCTTATCAAATTTTTTACCCCAGATATCATCCACACCCAAAACAAGTGCATAAGGTAAATATCTTTCAAACAGGGAGGGAGTCATCTCCGGCGGATTATTAAACCGGATCAAATTATTTTCCGCTGCGCCCAAGTACATCTTAAATCCCTCTATATCTGCCTGTTGCTTGAGCAATCCGACAGATGGCCTCCTTACCGCAAAACTGAAAAAAGCCAATCCTGCTACGCCTAATGCAAAGAAACATTTCAAAATAAAATAAGCACTAATCTCTTCGCTAAACCTAAATCCCGAATAAACCGTAAATATTGCAGCCAAGACAGCCAGGATCCACACCCATCGAGACTTTCTATAGCCAAGAATAATAATAAATAAGGCAATAAAGGAAAACATGAAATAAATAATGATAGAACTGCTTATTTCATCTGCATAATGATAACGCATGTCAATTAAAAAGAAAGAAATCCAGTAAACTAAACTTAGAATTCCAAAAAATAAATAGGAAGCTTGCCGATTATTTCCATCATCGACGACTTTGGCAAACTGGTCTTTAATATCCTTTATATAACTTTCAACAGCTGACGCAATACCATAATCATACTGACCATCCAACGTTACCTCATCACCTTTAGATGAAAGAAGGCCATTCAACAACTTACCTTCTTCCGAACTTAATTCAGATACTCCTTCACGGAGTCTGACTAGGGTATATGTTTCTTTTTCAAACCATCCTTTGCCTCCTGACTGATTGATTTTGATATATCCTTTGATGGCTGCATTTATAATAGATGCCGAAATAAATGACTTTTTATATCCGCCACTGCCAAGATATCCGAGTCCGGCGGGAGAGATGCCTGAGGGCGGTTCGAATTGAGGTATGACAGCAGGCGACTGGAAATCAATTCCTTTGCGATACCACACATAGGACATACCAAACCACATTATCACTAATATCAACCCGAGCCATTTAATTACACTAGAGGCTTTTAAATAACCCGGTATAACGGGCTGAACGACAATCCCCTTTGAAAATCCGGCGGCAATAGTCAGTCCTTCATTACTCTGAAGCCCATAGGCTTTCCACTCAATCTTTGAAGAAGACAGTACTTGTCCGGTACAGTTTTGAGTCGTTTGACCATAACCACCGGTATAACAAGAAATCTGCCGAATCCTTACACCATCAGGCAGTACAACCTGAGCCGACACAGTATCAACCGGAAAATTCCATTGCGTCCCAGTTACATTCCAATATATTTCATCATAGTCATCAAAAAATCCGACCTGATTATACGTTCTGTATTCAATCGTATAGGTGTAAATTCCCGGGTTGAGAATAACATCCTCGTCCCCCATATAAACAACCTTATTGCCATTCTCCGTTTCAACATGGTAGGGCTCGGGAAGACCATTTTTAGAAATCGAAAGGATGTCGTATTGAATTCTTATTTTTTGATTGTTGACATTACGGGAAGTTGGTAAATTTCTATATATACCCCTTCTTATTTCATAATTCAAAACATTGACCTTTATAGTCTCTGTTATCACGACACTACCGGAAGAGTCCACCCTGATATCAGAATGAAAGTTCAGGATTCTTTCAAAATTAAGGTCAGCCGGATTCTGTGCAAATAATTGGTTAGAAGGCACCAAAATATATGCCAGCAGCCATATACTTGTCAGAATAGCCATCAACCCATAACTAGAACTTAACCTGGGGTGTGTCTCTTTCTTCTTCATGATCTATTTCAAAATACGATGAGGTATTAAAGTGAAAAGCACCTGCAATCATGTTGCCGGGGAAAGACTCAATGGCTATATTATAATCTCTCGCAGTGCCATTGTAATATCGGCGTGCTTTTTCCAGATCCCCTTCCAAAGAGGATAATTGTTGTTGCAATTGTTGAAAATTTGCGCTGGCTTTCAGGTCAGGATATTGTTCAGCAACAGCCATCATATTCATTAAGGCTTTGCCCAGATTTGATTCAGCAGCCTGTTTATCATCTATTGATTGAGCACTCATAGCTTTTGATCGGGCTTCGGTAACGGCCTCAAATACGCCTCGTTCGTGGGCAGCATAACCTTTGACAGTTTCAACCAAATTGGGGATCAAATCATGTCGCTTTTTTAAGAAAACATCAATTCCACTCCACCCTTCCAGCATCAGGTTTTTCTTCCTAACCAAATTATTATAAAGATATACCAGGAAAATGAGGATGATTGCGGGAATAGCGATAAAAAACAAGATTGTACTCATAGTAAATGGTTTTTAAATATTTATAACCAAAATTACTATTTTTTTAATAATAAACGGAAAAGCAGCGTATTTATCGATTTAGCTTAAATGAAAAGTTACCATCACAGAGAATATCGGAGGTAAACATGACCAACACCGCCTATTCATGAAAAATTAAAAGAAAGAATTACTTTGATTACATAAATGGAAGGATTAACCAACTACCCGATATCAGGAAACAATATTAAAATAAATGTCTTTAACTTTCAGATTATACATCTGCGGCAAACTGCTCCTGTAATAAAATCCTCGTTTAATCAACTAACCCGTAAAAAGTTTCCATAAAAGCGCATTTTTTCTTTACTTTGCCTGACTATGAATAAAGCCATCAATTTATTTAGTCCTTTTCTGGAATATATTCGAAAAGAGAAAGCAGCAAGTGTCATTCTCGGCATCAATGTTATTCTTGCCCTCATCATAGCAAATACACCACTTGCAAGCTATTATTACGGAATACTTGAAACAAAAATAGGTATTACAATAAGCGATAAAACTTATTTGACCCACGATATACTCCACTGGATCAATGATGGTCTGATGGCAATATTCTTTTTTGTTGTAGGGCTGGAGCTGAAGCGTGAAATTATCGGCGGAGAGTTATCCAGCCCACGTCAGGCGTTGCTGCCTATTGGTGCAGCTATCGGAGGGATGATTGTACCGGCAATTATATACGCATTGTTCAATGCAGGCAGTGAGACCTCGCATGGCTGGGGGATTCCAATGGCTACTGATATAGCCTTTGCATTGGGCGTTTTGCACCTTGCAGGAAATAAAATACCTGCAGCAGCAAAGGTTTTTTTGGCGGCTCTTGCAATCGTAGATGATTTGGGGGCTGTTCTCGTAATTGCCTTGTTTTACACATCAGAGATTTCCACTCAGAGTCTGTTTTTCGGGCTTGGTTGTGCCTTATTGATGTTCGGTTGCAATAAGCTGGGTGTCAGAAGCATCCTTGTCTATGCTATTTTGGGTATAGGCGGTGTATGGCTTGCCTTTATGACCTCAGGAGTGCATCCGACCATAGCCGCCGTAATCGCTGCATTTACCATTCCATCTGATTCACTAATTAAGGAAGATTCCTTTATCAGTAAAATAAAAAACAGCCTGAATAAGTTTCAGGGAATAGACCCAAGGGGAGAGTCACCTTCTCTAAAGCCGGAACAGATACATCTGATGGAACAAATGAAAAACGATACGAATGCTGCCACTCCACCCCTTCAAAGGCTGGAGCATGCCTTACATCCATTGGTTTCATTATTTATTCTGCCCCTGTTTGCACTGGCAAATGCAGGAGTATCCTTAGATATAGACGTTGTGCACCTGCTGAGTACAGGAGTCGTGCCCGGTGTCTTCTTTGGTTTGTTAATAGGAAAATTGGTCGGAGTAGTAGGAGCAAGTTATCTGTTAAAGGGATTGAATCTGGCTGTCATACCAAGGGGTGTAGATTTTAAAGGGATGGTAGGTCTTGGATTTCTGGCAGCGATAGGATTTACCATGTCGCTCTTCATCACCACCCTGGCATTTACCCATCCGGAGCATGTTGATCAGGCCAAGATAGGTATCTTCCTGGCATCTATACTGGGTGGAATAATCGGGTATATGATGCTTAAAGGAAGTATAGGTAGAAGGTAATGTATCATTTATTGCTATCTATTTAGCTTGATTATGTAAAATATTTATACTGACATATTGCCGGAGTTGTTTATATTGTATGGCAATCCGGTTTTCTTTGGATTTGTAACTATTCAGCACCAAGGAAGGATTATTGGCAGATCAGGTGATACACAACCGGCTGGTTCTTTTGGCAAAATATATGAACAATCATTAATTTATTGAAAAAAAGAATAATCATTTTAAAATCAAATTTTTCTTTATATTTTTGGTATCAGCAGTAATACCTTTTCCTTACTTTTTCAATAAAAAAACAAATAAATAGGAATATGACCAAAATTATCCTGACCTCCTTTCTCACTGCTCTAGCTATATTTTGCTCAGCGCAGGGAATTACCATCACAAAAGGCAATTCACATAAGACATTCAAACAAAACTCAATTTTCAAAATTTACCAAAAATCCATTTCTACTGATCTTCAAAATCAATGCTGTGAGGTAGGAGAATATATCGGCACCATCACCAGCTTATCACCCGACAGTCTGAATCTTCGCCTGAAATCCTATACACTCAAAAAAAATGTAAATGAGGTACAGATGGAAAGTATCCTGTATTCCTTACCGGAAACAATGTCGATGACCATCAGCAAAAAAGACATTGATTACCTTCAGCGATACAAGTCCTATAAAAGCTTGAAAGTAAAAGAAAATTTAATGCCTTTGGGAAGCATCCTCCTTTTCACAGGCTTGGTCACCGGGATTAATACCGTTTTTGTGAAAGATAAGAAAGGGAAAAACGCCCTTCTGACCTCCGGAGGGATACAGATAGGTGCCGGAATCACCCTCCTAATTGCAAGTAAGTCCAGGAAATATCATTTTCAAGGAGACCATAAAGAAATCTGTACATTCCAATAAAAAGGCTAAATCAAAAGTCAAAAAATTTATTTTAGCAAATTGACGTTGATAAACTTAATAAATTTCAATAAAAACGAAGTATTTCATTGGCTTTTTATTCCTCTGCACTATACTTGGTACCTGTACCAAAGAAGATATGGACACTACGCCATCCAACCTACCTGAAAAAGAGATAATAAACGTAGCCTATGGGAATGACCCACAACAGAAGTTCGATATTTACTTACCTAAAGGGAGAACTAAAGCCATTACAAAGACCTTTATCCTGATCCATGGCGGTGGCTGGACAAGCGGCGATAAAGCTGATTTCAACGGCGGCATTTCAGTGTTGAAAAATGCATATTTCCCTGATTATGCCATTGTAAATATCAATTATATCCTGGGAAACGTCGCTACAGGTCATTATGCATTACCGGATCAGATCAATGATATTCAGAAAGTGATTGAGTTTATTACATCACATGCCGATGAATATAATATTAAACCGGAATTTGTGCTTTGTGGACACTCTGCCGGTGCTCACCTTTCCATGTATTATGCTTACACTAAAAATAATCCGGCTGTTAAGGCAGTTATAAGCCTTGCCGGTCCCACTGATTTTGAAGATCCGTTTTATGCCAATAATATTATCTTGCAGTTTTTAGTAGTATTTCATAAACTGTGTAAGTTGAAAAGTTATTCTGGAAATTTTTTGAACTTCCCCAAAAAGTTCAAAAAAATTTACGGAAATAACTTTTTTATTAACTTTAAAAATTTATACAGTAATG
>JAGFJA010000014.1 GCA_024103005.1 Saprospiraceae bacterium | reverse complement strand
ATGGACGCAACCTATAAGAAACTGGGGAATGATTTTAAACCAATTTAGCCTTATATTTGGCGATAGAATAAAACTGTAAATCCGGACTATGATTTTTCCACTTACACAGTTTTTGGGATAGTGTCTTTTTTCCTGCAAATGCAATTAGCTCTGCATCCCAGCAGTTATCTTACCCCCTCAAACATAAAACAACCTATATGCCCCCAAACCAATCCCTCTACCTCAAAGCCGTCCAAGAGATGAACAGCACCCTGTTAGACATCCTCATCACAGCTTCCGGTCGCTATCACGAAATAGCGAAGGATACGATCATTTTTACGTTTGAAGAGATATTTCGGAAACTGAAAAAGGCGGGAGATACACATCTTGAGGTATATGAAGGCGACAATGATTGTGATGGCGACTGTGTGGAAAGAGGCAAGCGCGGCTATGCCCTGGTCGGGAATCATTCCAGACAGTATTTTATTTTGGTGATCAATTGCGATAATCGGGCATTGAATCTAATAGATACCATTTGCTCCCTGAAGACGGATGAGCCGGTGGATCTGGGCGAGGAAATTTCCATTTATTTTGCTTTCGATATGGTACAGCGCTTCAACCCGGATACCGACTTTCTGATGAAATACAGCAGATGCCAGATGGCTTTGGATGCAATGAAGTCTTACCACGGCATGACCATCGACAGTAGCATTATAAGGCCCTGGGTCGATGAATACCGTACTCTATTCAGGAGTTTTACCTTTGATGATAATTCATTTTATAAAAGTTTTCAGCCATTTTGGTCATTGTTTTTCAACTTATCAATTCTGATAGAGGATTTGGATAAGGCTGCAGAAGTCATTGAGGCCTTGGGAGCCTTTCCGGA
Organism: Saprospiraceae bacterium; assembly: GCA_024103005.1. GTDB lineage: Bacteria > Bacteroidota > Bacteroidia > Chitinophagales > Saprospiraceae > Parvibacillus. The sequence continues at coordinate 39,490 of JAGFJA010000014.1, read as the reverse complement.
AGGGAAAAACGTTTCTGACTCCGAGATGGTGCTATGGTTATATACATACGAAGAGTTAAATAGCAGCCTTACATCCATTGGTATTGAAGATCCTAATCTTGATTTCCTTAAGGCTGGTATTTATACTAATTTGCCGTTTAAGATTGATGAGGAAGAATACCGGGATCATATTCGGTTCAAGGATTTATATACAGAATATTCCTGTCAAGCTTATGAGCATTATCCGGAAGGTCATGTTTACGATATAGGTGAATCTCAATTTGAGCCTATTGCAAAGAAGTTGGGGTTGATTTAAGAATTAATTCCGGAGTATGTTGACCCCTCTTAATCTACTAATAAAATGAATAGATAAGACAAGCTTTTATGTTTAAATGCGGATGTATTGACTTAATTTAGTTGGTAATGCAGGGAATGAAGTTTTATCTACCTGTTTTTTAAAATGAAACTTTTTAGTTACATTTGTCGTTGTGGATAATATCAGAATATTAGAAGTATATAAGAACTACTTCTGGGATTTTTATGCGAAGCTGCCCCAACAAGTAAGGGAGAAGTTCGATTATGTTTTTAACATAATGGTCACAGTAGAAAAGGTACCAATTAAGTTTTTCAAGCATCTTGAAGATGGTATTTATGAAATCAGAATAGAGAGAGACAGTAATATTTATAGAATATTTAGCTTTTTCGATGAAGGGAGATTGGTGATTTTATTGCATGGGGTACAAAAGAAACGTCAAAAAACAGCAAGAAAGGAAATCGAAAAAGCCAAAAAGTTAAGACAAGATTATTATAATGAAAAAAGAAAAACCAAAAACGATCAATGAACACTTGGACGCAAAGTATGGGGTGTTAGGAACAGAAAGCAGAACAGAATTTTCTCGAAAAGCCAATGCTTTTATGATAGGAGAACTCATAAAAGAAGCAAGATTGAAAGCACATCTTACACAAGAAGAATTAGCGCAGAAGACAGATCTTAAAAGACCTCACATATCTAGAATAGAAAGGGCAGAAACTGATGTAAGGATATCGACATTGCAAAAGATTGCTCAAGGATTAGGAGGTACATTGTCAATAGATATTGAATTTGCAAAATAGGTATTTGTAAGTATCCCTGAACGAAGGAAGCAACCTAAATCAGGCGCAAAGAATACTGAAAAAGTACGTTTTTGCTATGATATGATCTGATATTCCGGCAGATGTTGCTCCACTTGAAAAAGATGAGCTGAGGAGAAGAAAAATTCCGGAGCATGTTGACCCCTCGGCTTCAATGATAACGAACATAATTCTATTTGATATATTTGTAAAAAAATAATAGCATCCCCAAGATGAAAATAACAGATAGAGGACATGGCGCTGCATATAGTTTAATCGAGGGCTTTTATCAGACCGGCATCCAAAAAATGAACAAGCGAAATTATGTTGGAGCCGCACTCGATTTCAGGATTGTCGATATTGTCTATGAAACAGCAGATTTCTCAATGCCTTCATCCGATGACTTTGAAGCCAAAATTAAAGATGCAGCACTAAATTTTGAAGAGTGTAGTAAATTGATACCAAAAGAGGTTGATTATACTTTATCGAAAACAACCTTTACCTATGGGATGCAATGTGAAAAAAGATTATTCCTCTATAAAAATCATCCTCAAGAGCGGACACCACCCGATGTTATAACTCAAAAAAAGTTTGACGCCGGACATGACTTTGAGAAGAGCTTTAAAGATCGGTTCAAGCACGCAGTAGATGTAAAAAAGCAATTGGGTAAGAACTTCAAACAGTATCCACGCTATACATTTGATGTATTGAAAGGATCGAATTTCGAATATCCTTATTTCGCCGAAAATAAAGTTATTTTCGAAGCCGGATTTTGTTATGATGATGTACTCGTGCTGGTGGATGTACTGGAGCGCGATAATAATGAGAATTATAAAATTTATGAAGTCAAGAATTATTCGGAAATAAAGGAGGTTACTTGGTGGGACTTATCCATACAATATTATGTCCTTTCCCATATTCTGCCCTGTATTGAGGAGTTTAACGTGGTTTTAAGAAGGGAAGATGGCGATTTTAACGTCATTAATGTACTGGCTGAATTGCGGGAAAGGTTGCCTGACATAGAAGAAAAGGTCGGGTCCTTTAAGCAGATCCTGAAAAGAAGCGACATTCCGGATATTTCGATGGGGGCATATTGTATGAACCCTTATAAATGCGATTTTATGGAGTTTTGTAAGAAATCACAAACCAATGGACAGGGTAATTTCTCCAGAAAACGGTATTCTATTGGTTCACTTTTCCGTAAATTACTTACCTTTCGTTGATTACCAGTCATTGTCGTCCTTCCACTGTGCAGGTTTTTTGCAGTTCAATTTTGCTCCTCTTTAGGGTAAACGAATTTAGGCGAAGAAAAACCGGTTATCTGGTTGGAAATTGAATTATCCGGAATTGAAAACACGCCTCTAACCGAACATCCCAAAGCGAACCGATTATTTAAATATCCCAGTACCTCACTAAGCTTCTGATCTTTTAAAACAGCCTTATGCTTATCCTTCCTTGAGTTGTGGTGTAATCAACCTTTTAGCCCAGAAGGCGCAAATCAGTGTCAGGGTTATCCTGAACAGCATAACTCCTATGGTTTTCTTTTCATAGGGCAGACCATACACGATATGTGTAACCAACATAATAAAGGTAAGAATAAGGATAAACAGTGCAATCATTAGGATCTGCGGGGCAGACCGTCTGTTGTGAAACAATCCATACGAGGCGATAAGGTATAAAAATCCGCAAAATACGTTGGCAATGACCACAAAGGTTACGTAATTACCCTGTCGGGCTCTCATATCAAACCAGTCAAAAAGAACGGATGTTCCGGCAAAAATGGTCAATGTGCCGAAAATAATAAGGAAAAGAGCAATCAATTCTACGGTATATCTTTTCATTGGAAAGCGTAGTTTTATAAACTGATAGGTGTGAAAATACTGAAAATTTTGTTATTTGAGTTCAATCTTACTAAGACTATACAACCGGAACCTGCGCTCCGAATCAAAATTCAAAGCTAATAACTGAAAACTAAGAGTTAAAAACTATTCTGCCCAAAGGTCCACCTTACAGCTACTTACATCCTAAAAAGATGAATATAATAATGGTTAAGGTTTTCGAGTTGTATAATCAGAGTAATAGGGACTATCAATTATCAGCTATCATCATGCAGATTTTGACCATACTATCTGAAATTGATTTGTTGGTCTTTGGTAAGAATGATTTTCAACAATTATTGTCCCAAATAAATGATGCTTTCCTTACCTTCCGCACCGAATTGATTATCTTTGCCCCGTGAACATTTTGACTTCATGCAAAAACAAAATTTAGAAGCCGAACAAAAGGCACTTGAAATAAATCTCGACGATAAAATTTATGGCACCTTCGCTGAAATAGGTGCCGGACAAGAAGTGGCAAGATACTTTTTTCAGGCAGGTGCCGCAGCCGGCACCATTGCCAAGACGATGTCGGCCTATGACAAGACTTATTCCGATGAAATATATGGGGCAGAACCCAGTGGCAGATACGTCTGCGAGTCCAGACTGTACAAAATGCTCGATCACGAATTTTCCCTCCTTGTGGACCGGCTGGGTGCCCAAAGACCTGATACAACATTCTTTGCCTTTGCTGACACTGTTTCTGCAACTAACTACGCCAGGACTATACCCGGAGACGGATGGCTGGGCATAAGATTCCAGAAAACTCCACATTCGGAGCCCAATGATCTGGTTATTCACGTCAAAATGCTTGACAAAAACAACCGGCAGCAACAGCAGGCAGTAGGTATGCTGGGTGTTAACCTGATTTATGCATGCTTTTTCCTCTCTGATGATATGGATGGGATGCTCAAAGGCCTGAATGAAGGCCTCGAAAATCGAGTGATGATAGACATGATTCGCCTGTCAGGTCCTGCATTCAAGGATGTGGATAACAGAGCACTGAGTTTTAAATTGGTAAAGTTGGGCTTGTCAGATGTCGCTATGTTTGACGCCAACGGAGTCAATATCCACCCCTCTGAATTTCTTTACAAAAAGAATGTCCTCATCGTACGCGGCGCCTTCCGACCCATCACCTGGGCTAGCTATGACATCATCAACAGCAGCCGCCAACAATTCTCTGAAGATGAAGGTATCCCTATAGAAGAAATCAAGGTCCTCACAGAGATTACGCTGGACATACTCAGCGCAAAAGGCGAAGCCAGTGAAGAGGATTTTCTGCAGCGGGCGACGGCACTGAACTATATCGGACTAACCGTATGTATTACCAACTGTGGTAATCAGCAGCAGTTGATACAGTATATGGAAGACTTCAAGGTTCCGCGCATTGGACTATCACTCACTGCCGGATATACGGCAAGATTTATCGATGAGACGATTGAAAAGTTCAGGGGCGGTAAGTTGCTCGAAGGATTTAGCGGTATGTTCCCGGGCAATGTCAGACTCTATGTCTATCCTTCCGTCATACCGGGAAGTAATGAACTGATGGATGCCCGTAAAATTAAAATAGATCCTGAAATGATATACCTGTACGAACATTTGTTAGCCACCCGACAGATTGTCGATATTAAAAACTATAAGCAGGATTTTTTAAAAATCGGAGCAAGTAAGGTACTCAAGCTGATCCAGTCTGACAATCCTAAATGGGAAAAGTATGTTCCTCAGAAAATTATATCATTAATCAAAGAAAAATCGCTTTTTGGTTACCATTCTTCATTAACAACAAAAAAATAAATTTAATATGAAATTTCGAGTTAAGTGTCTTGTAGGTATTGTCCTGTTTATCTCTGCAATGACCTTTATTTCTTGTGATAAGGAAGACCCGATAGATCCGGGTAAGGAGGCAGAAGATACGACATTCTCTTTCAGTTGTAAGGTAAGAGATATCCCTTGGGACGGCTCAGGAAAGGCAGCGGCTTCAAATCAGATAAAGCAAATCTTTCCACAGGTCGATTCCTTGCCACAGGCCTTTTTTATGGGAGACACCCTGATGCTGGGGGTAGGCGGACTTTATAATGATTATCAGGCTACTATGCTGATTGCTATTAAGGTTGCCGACAAAAATAATTTAAAAGGAACGTATAATTTTTCAAAAAAAATTGGTTCACTCGAAACCGGTAAAGCAATAGGAGTTTTTGACGGAAGCTCCAGTGATTTCTTAGTGTATGTGGCAGGGCTTGACTTTCTTGAATATGTTGACAGCTCGCGGATCATCATCACAGATTATAAGAACAACAGGATTTCAGGTAATTTTCAATTTTCTTTGGAACATTTAGTCTCTGAAGAAAGGTTTAACACAGTCACCTCAGGTACATTTAAGAATTTTAAAATTAAACAATAAACTGTCCAACATCGCTGATGCCTGCTGCTTTTTTTCGGATTCTGTTCCTGTCATTGGTATTGTTGGCCTGTCATAAAGAAAAGAAAATGCCCGAGAATAAACCTGCTTTGTCAAGAGAAGACTTTCTTTTGGGTCGTTATCTTCCTTCCGAGCATACTGACTTTGTGACCATTGAACAGAAGTATGCCGATAAAGAGAATATGATGCTACAAAAGGAAGCATATGAGGCCTTTCTGAAAATGGCAGCTGCGGGAGAAGCAGCCGGACACTCATTTTGTATTCTTTCCGCTACCCGTAACTTTGAATATCAGAAATTTATCTGGGAGAATAAGTGGTATGGTCTTTTTCCGATAAATGGCAATATTGACGCTTGTGTGACTTATCCTGATGAACTTGAAAGGGCGCGTAAGATCATGGAGTATTCTGCCATGCCCGGCACTTCACGCCACCACTGGGGCACAGATATGGATATCAATGGATTGGAAAACGAATATTTTGAAACCGGAGCAGGAAAAGCATGGTATCAATGGATGAAGGACAATGCCCGTTTGTACGGCTTCTGTCAGCCTTATTCTGCAGGTCGCCCCTATGGCTATAAGGAAGAAAAATGGCACTGGACCTACCTGCCTCTGGCGAAGAAATATACCAATGAAATCAAAGATTTGATTACTGATGAAATGATTAACGGATTTGCGGGATCTGAATACAGTGACCGACTGGATATGGTAGATCATTATATCCTCGGAATCGCACCGGATTGTAAATGAAGTCTGTTGTTCCGATTTAATGGATAAAACCTGATTTTCTGCCGGATTAATTAATAATGAAATTCAGAGAAATAATTTCAGTTATTTATCAAAACGAAAGTTGTGGCTGTCAAATTGGCTTATTTCCGTTGTGGTAATTCATAGTTGGAGCCTCCTGGTGGACAAAACCTCTTAAAGCCTGATAAATAGTTCGTTTCAGACAGTTAAATTGTATTTAGAAGCCTATTTGTCCTGCCTTTTTGTCGTATTAAACCGAATGGAATGTGATTTGCTCTTCCCTAAAGACTAATAGTCAGTTGAATAATCGGCCAGTGAGGCCATAAAATATACAACATGTTTGATATGTTTCAATATGTTTCAGGAGTGCACGATGATAATGATAATCCGTTTATCCAGATAGATATCAGGGATATGGACCGGAAAATCGATTATCCGGAGGTACTTCCTGTTCTTGCAATTAAAAATACCGTTCTCTTTCCGGGAGTGGTAATCCCGATCACAGTCAACAGGTTTAAATCTATCCGTGCCGTGGAAGACGCCTACTCTTCGGACAAGATGGTATGTGTGCTGACTCAGCGCAACCAGGAGGATGAAAATCCGGATGCCGATGGTATGTATCAGATTGGTGTCATCGCCCAGGTTCACAAGCTGATCAGGATGCCCGACGGTTCGAGTACAATAGTTATTCAGGGGAGGTCCAGATTTATCATAGATTCTTTTGAGCAGACCGAGCCTTACCTCAAGGCGAAATTTACTCTGTTGGATTACATCCAGCCTAGTGATACCAAGGAGTTTGAAGCGCAGATTTCCTCTATCAAAGACCTGGCAAAAGAAATCGTGGATGTATCACCCAATATTCCCAATGAGGCCAATATTATGATTCGAAATATAGAAAGCAATGTTTTCTTACTCAATTTCATAGCATCCAACCTGTCAGCCTCACCGGAAGAAAAGCAAAAAATACTGGAAACGGCGTATTTGCCTGACTTTGCGAATATGTTGCTTACCAAGATGCATGAAGAGTACAACCTGCTTCAGCTCAAGGGGCAGATTGAATCAAAGGTGCGCACCGACCTTGAAAAACAGCAAAGGGATTATTTTCTGTCCCAGCAACTCAAGACTATCCAGGAAGAACTCGGTCAGAATACCTATGAAGAGGAACACAAAATAGTCGAGGAGAAAGCTAAGAAAAAGAAATGGACGGTTGAGGTAAAGTCCACTTTTGATAAGGAATTTGCCAAGCTGAAACGCATGAATCCCCAGATGTCGGAATACGGCGTCCAGATGAATTATATCGAAACTTTTCTTGACCTGCCTTGGGGTGAATATTCCAAAGACAACTTTGATCTGAAGAAAGTGAAGAAAGTTCTTGACTCGGACCATTACGGTCTTGATAAGGTCAAAGAAAGGATTCTCGAACACTTGTCAATCCTGAAACTAAAGGGCGACATGAAAGCTCCTATCCTGTGTCTGGTAGGGCCTCCGGGCGTAGGTAAGACATCTCTGGGCAAGTCTATTGCCCATGCACTAAAGAGAAAATTTGTCAGGATGTCACTCGGAGGCTTGCACGATGAAGCTGAAATCAGAGGCCATCGCAAAACATATATTGGCGCTATGCCGGGGCGGATTATTCAGGGCATCCGCAAGGCGCAGTCGTCTAATCCGGTATTTATCCTGGATGAAATAGACAAGATTGGGAAGGATTTTAGAGGTGATCCGTCTTCTGCCCTGCTTGAAGTACTTGATCCGGAACAAAATAATACTTTCAATGACAATTTTCTGGAAGTAGAATATGACCTGTCGAAAGTGTTGTTTATTGCCACCGCCAATAGTCTGAATACCATCCAGCCCGCCCTTCTGGACAGGATGGAGATCATCGACCTCAGCGGTTACAGCACCGAAGAAAAGTCCCAGATAGCTTTCAAACACCTGATTCCGGAACTGATGGAAAATCACGGTCTTAAAGCCAAAGCCCTGGTTTTTGACAAGGCAGCGATACAAACCATCATCAGTGAATATACCCGGGAATCCGGTGTCCGGTCGCTTTCTCAGAAAATAAGCAGCATTCTTCGCCATTATGCCCTGAAAATAGCGATGGGTGAAGATTACAATAAGAAAGTTCAATCCGAGGATATCCACCGTATCTTGGGTGCACAGCGCTTTTCCAATGATATCTATACAGAAAAGCAACCTCCCGGTGTAGCCATCGGGTTGGCATGGACATCCGTAGGCGGTGACATTCTCTTCATTGAATCCAGCCTCAATAAAGGTAAAGGAAGGTTATTGCTTACAGGCAACTTAGGTGACGTGATGAAAGAATCCGCCAATACGGCACTGAGTTTTGTCAAAGCACATGCAGAGCAGTTAGGTATCAATACCGATGATTTTGATAATCACGACATCCACATTCATGTTCCTGAGGGAGCGATACCCAAGGATGGACCATCGGCCGGAGTGACGATGCTTTCTGCTATATGCAGTGCGTTTGCCGGTAAGCCCATCAAGCCTTATCTGGCGATGACGGGTGAAATAACCTTAAGGGGGAAGGTGCTGCCCGTCGGCGGGATAAAAGAGAAAGTTCTTGCTGCCAAACGAGCAGGACTGAAAGAAATACTGATGTCGAAGGAAAATGAAAAAAATGTCCTTGAGATACCTTCAGAGTATATTAAAGGCATTAAATTTATCTATGTGGACAGGATGGAGGAGGTGCTGGAATATGCACTGAAAATCAGTATGAAGCCAAAATAATGGAGACCCAAAAGAACGATTCTCCCCGGGAGTCGGTTGTTACTATTGATACTTAATCTGATTGGGTGTATTCCGGAAGGCAAAGGAAGATATTTTAAAGGATAATTTTCCTGAAACACAATGTCAGGAAAGGTGTTGTAATAGATATTTATGAAGAAGTCCTATCTTTTACTGCACATTGCTGTTTTCTTTGCCGGATTTACCGGGATATTCGGAAAATTGATTGACCTCAATGAGGTAGCTCTTGTATGGTATCGGGTACTTTTTTCCTCGATAATTCTCTATGCCGGACTTAAAATACTTGGAGTTAAAAAACTTGACTCCTTCAAAGATAAGATGGTTATCGTCCGGGTCGGCATACTCCTAATGATTCATTGGATATTTTTCTATGCCAGCGTCAAATATGCCAATGTGTCTGTGGCTGTAGTCTGTTACTGTCTCACCAGTTTTTTTACAGCCCTTTTTGCACCGGTTATCAATAAGGTTCGTATCAACATCAATCAGATCCTCCTCAGCATGCTTACCCTCGCCGGCATCAGCCTGATCTTCCACTTTGATTCCACCTATCAGTTGGGTATTATTCTGGGTGTAATATCTTCATCTTTTTCTGCCCTTTACACCATTTATAATGAAAAAATAGTTCACTTCTATGACAGCAAATTAATCAATTATTATCAATTGGGAGGTGGAACCATTTTCCTGGCAGCTGTTCTGCCATTTGCATATTTACTCTTTCCGGATCAATCCTTTTTCCCGTCCTTGTCGGATACGCTTTACCTCATTTTGTTTGCGGTGTTTTGTACCATCGGGCTGTATGTCTTATTTGCGGAAGTGTTGAAGGTCTTATCTGCCTTTACGGTTAACTTAACCTTTAACCTCGAGCCCGTGTATGCCATAGGACTTGCTTTTCTGATTTTTGATGAGGCAAGGGAAGTCAATGCATCCTTTTATTGGGGACTGGGTTTGGTATTTTTATCTGTATTGCTTCAAGCCATCAGCAGTTTGAGGCGGGGATGACAATTATAAATTCAGTTAATTAATGCGTACAGAGCATCCTACCGGTTTGGTTACCGGTTCTGCTATTCCCTTTCCTGCGAGAAAAGAATTTAGAGCTGTTTCCAGCATCTTTGTTTTGACTTTGTCGGGCTCAAAGACGTTATCATCGATGGCTCCTGAATAAATTACCTTCCGGTCGTGATTCAGAAGGAATACATGCGGTGTGCGGATGGCACCAAAAGTACTGAAAACTTTTCCTGATTCATCTTGAATATAGGGGAAGGGATATGTCTGAGATGAGGCAGACCTACCCCCTGAGTGGTGATTGGAATGAATTCCGATTACCTGAATTCCCTGAGGTGCATATCGGTTATGGAGGTGGATGATTCTATCTTGGTATGCTTTGTCAAATCTGCATTCGTCAGACATAAAAATTATGACAAATCCTCTTGCAGAAGGATAATCTGCCATAGACACCAATTGACCGTCTGTGCCTCCCAGTTTAAAGTCGGCTGCCACGACCCCGATAGTATATCCGGATTGCTGAGCACCTGATATGGGCATATAGATGAATACCATCAATAAAAGAAATATAAAGTTGCGCATAGCAGTTAAAGTTAAAGAGGTTTGTGAAAAATTTAACTGTAAATTGTATTTCCTATGCTAACAAAGATAATGCCAAATTAGTTGACTCTCCCTAAATGATACTATCATGGAGAAGTCGGAATGTAAAAATTCAGGTCAACCAGTCGGATGCTATACTTCTTACCGATGGGATAGATGCGATGCACTTTGGATAGCCTCGTCAATCCTAAACCGGCAGCGGTTACGCCTCCGAAAAAAATAATAAACTCCTTTGAATTGTCGGGCTGAAAGGCGATGGTATAAAGGAGTGTATTGGCGAGTGCGATCAGGCCGGATCTCCATAGGGCGCCGCCAAGTGCGGGAGGTACGATGGGATTATAACTTCTGACGGCTGCAATGGAGTCGGGAACAAGGGTATAGCCGCTCAGACGGACGATATCATGGGCAAAGTCTATCTCACTGATGACGGAAGTGATCCACTGATCACTGTGTTTCAGCCTGAAAGTTATTTCATCTCCCGTCGTATATTTTAGTTTGGTTTTTGTATGATGTTTTTCAATTTGGAGGTAACGTTGACCGAAAGTATTCACAGGATGGAAAAAGAAGGCCGTTATCTGGAACAAAATTAAAAGCGTGACAGATTTTAAAACGGTTGAATATCTAAGCATCATGGACCAGTTTGTTAAATAGAAAACGTACGGCTGTCTGGATTTGTTGGCTTCCCGTCAGGTCTTTACCTATAAAAATAAGCATAAAGTTCAGAATCCTATCTTCTTTTATCGGGATAAGTTGTTGATTGAGGCGGATTGCTTCTCGGAGCTGCCTTTTGATATGATTGCGGTCAACTGATTTTTTAAACAGTTTTTTAGGGACGGAGACGGCAGCTCTGAAGGGAGGTTGGCCGGATTGTGATGGTCGGCTGAGGTATAACATTTTGATTGGAAAGGAAAAGTCGCTCTTCCCCTTGGAAAAGAGATCTGCTAAGTCTGCTCTGTTTTTGAGTTTGTGACTTTTGGGGAAGGAATACAATCTTTTCACTACAAAACAAAATAGGCTATCGTGCTGCCGGAGCCCAATAGCCTATGGTTAGATTTTATAAAGAATAACTTACTTAGTCTTCATTTCGTCAGAAACAGTCAGCTTATGTCTTCCTTTAGCTCTTCTGCTTGCCAACACTCTTCTGCCATTTTTAGTACTCATCCGAGCTCTGAATCCATGCTTGTTAACTCTTTTACGCCTTGATGGCTGGAACGTCCGTTTCATAGGAATGTATTATTTTTTCAAAAAGTGGGACAAAGGTAAGTCTTCCATGTGGAATATAAAAATTTTTATTCAACATTTTTTCTAAAATATAATCAGCGATGTCGTCACCATTTTGATTTATATAATATTGAATTACAGATACTTGTATCGACTTGAGAGATATAGCTCAGGATTTGCGGAGTATGTATTGACTTTTATATCCTGATTTTCGGTTAATGGAAGTTGCAAGATGGCTTGGAAAGTCCTTGACAAATTATAAATAAATTTGATCAGAATTAAACCAATCAAAGCATTATACCAGCATTTTCATCTTCCTAACTATTTCGAAAAAATAGAGGGTATTTACTCTATCCATCAGAATATAGAGGCCTTTTATAATTCATTTCTTTGCGGTATTTTTGACTATTTTTCCAGGTATTAACATATTTGATATTCCTTAAATAGGTGAAAAGACAAAAAAATAACAGTTTGTAAGACTAATATTAACAAATAATATTAAAAAAATAAATCTTTATTTTAGGAATGCTTCTTAATATTGCACCGAATTTTCGGGTGGGTATAATTTTTATTTCCCTACTCTTTTTATCATATTAATTATTAAAATCGGTTCAATGAAGAATATTTTTTCTTTCCTACTATGTGCCTTATGTTTCTTTACCTTCAGGGCAAATGCACAAGATGACCTTATCAACAAAATCAAAGGAAATCAAAGTGACCAGGCTAAATTTGTTTTCACCAAGGTTATAGACCTTGAAAACACATCCGTCAAGGATCAGGGCTCGTCAGGTACCTGTTGGAGTTATAGCACTGTATCTTTTCTTGAATCAGAGATGGCGAGAATAGGACGTAAGCCGGTTGACCTCGCAGAAATGTTTATCGTGCGTAATCAATATATCGAAAAAGCAGAGAATTATGTGAGGATGCACGGTGGGTTGCTCTATGGTCAAGGCGGTGCAGCACATGATGTCACCAAGTTGTACGGGAAGTACGGAATGGTACCTCAGAGTGTATATACCGGATTGCATTACGGTACGACCCGCAATAATTTTAATGAATTGGAAGCCGTATTGAAAGGATTTTTAACCCCCTTGGTTGGAGACAATGTAAAGCAGCTTACTCCGGTATGGAAGACCGCATTTACTCGTATCGTGGATACTTATCTGGGTGAAGTGCCTGAGACCTTTACTTTCGAAGGCAAAGAATACACACCTAAGACCTTTGCTCAAGAGGTGGTGGGGCTGAATGCTGATGACTATGTCGAGTTTTCATCATTTACCACCAGCCCGTTTTACGAGCCTACTGTCCTTATGGTACCTGACAACTGGAGCTATGACCGTGTTTATAACGTGCCTATGAATGACCTGACTGTCATCGTCGATAATGCGCTCAAAAATGGCTTTACGGTAACATGGGGAACAGACGTCAGTGAGAGGGGATTCTCATGGAAAAACGGTGTTGCCTATGTGCTGCCTATGGACTATTCTGCTATGACAGATGAGGAAAAGAAAAATATTTTTGCAGGACCACAGCCTGAAGGAACGGTATCCCAGGAAGAGCGTCAGATGCAATTTGACAATTATCAAACCACTGATGATCACGGCATGCAGATTGTCGGGCTTTATACGGACCAAAACGGTAAAGAATATTATAAGGTAAAAAACAGTTGGGGTGAGAAAAATGATTATAACGGTTATATCTTTGTGACTAAAAATTTCCTGAAATTAAAAACTACTGACTTACTTTTGCACAAAGATGGAGTACCAAAGGACATCCGAAAAAAATGTAAAATCTGAGGATAGTTTCAGTTTGAAAAACAATATTTGGTTTCAGGTTTACATAGCCGCATAGACCATTGAAATAAACAGAGAGTACACAAAGATAGCTTTCGCAGTAAGAAAAATAAAAACATGTGAACTTTAGAAACAAGAACTATGTTTTTGATTTTATCTGAAAAGCTAACATGATAAATTATTAAATTGAAGAATATGTCATCTACTATTATAAGATATTCAGACGAAGACCTGGCGGAATTTAAAGCGCTTATTGATGAGAAATTGGCAGTGGCAAGACAAGAACTTGCTTTTATGAAGGAGCAGGTCATGGAAATGAATGAGAATGCCAGTGAAAAACAAGGCGGCAACTGGTTTGATGATTCCAGTGTGCATACTGAAATTGAGATGCTCAACAATATGGTTATCCGTCAGCAACAGTTTATTCATAACCTTGAAAATGCACTGATTCGCATTCAAAACAAGACTTATGGCATCTGTACGGTTACAGGCCAGTTGATAGACAAGAAAAGATTGATGCTTGTTCCGCATGCAACTAAGTCTGTCATAGCCAAAGAAATTGAGAATGCTGAAAAGGCTAAGCAAGAGGCAATTGCCCGTGCAGAAAAAGAAGCACGACTTTCTGATAAGATTAGTTCGGAAACAGCTGAACCTAAGACCAAGATAATTACCAAGATCGTCAAGAAAAGTAAGAAAGCTCCTTCTAAACCGGCAGCTAAGGATGATGATGATCTGGATGACCTGGATCTTGACCTGGACCTGGATGATGATGCGGACTTTGATGACAATATAGTTGACGGAATGGACATCGAAGATATAGCAGATGATCAGGACTATTTTGATAAGTAATTGAATTTTTTATTCAGGGATTGTATTTATTCCCTGAAATTGAATAGATCACATCCTTCTGATGATAAAAATGAATAGTCACCCGAAGGATGTGATTTTTTTATGGTTTTCGGTAGTGAAATGATGGTATATGCCTTAATTAAACAAGCAGTATGCTGAATATTTTTAGGCAGTAATTGAAATCGGACCAATGAGGAAAAGTGTTGACTCCTATCACCGGCCGGCAATTAAGGATAATTTTTCCAAACGGATTATCTTTGCACTTTAACACATTAAAATGAATGTTTTGTCAGAAAGAAAAAATACTTCATCTATCCTCAGTTATTTATTTTTGATATTGGTAATATGTTCTTCAATTTATGCCTGTCAGACCGAGGGGACAGGAAAGAAGGCTCCTGCGCAGTCAAAAATAGCCAATGATCCCAATTTAATAGCTCTCAACGATTATATCCTTAAAAATCCCACTATTGCCGAAGGTTACTACAAACGAGCAAAGTATTACTATGATATGGAAGGCTATGATGAGGCTATCCTAGACCTGGCTTCTGCCATGAAACTTGACAGTTTGAAGCCAAAATATTATTATTTACTTGCTGATACTTATATGGATTATTATCAGTCACGAATGGCTCTGATGACAATGCAGAAAGCATCAGGCATGTTTCCTGATTCCATCCATACGCTGCTCAAATTGACAGAGTTTGAAATTATATTGAAAAAGTACGACGCAGCCATGCAGACGATTCAAAATATTCTGTCAAAAGACAAGCAGAATGCTGACGCCTACCTGATGATGGGAACTGTACTGGAAGAGTCGGGAGATAATGTCAGAGCACTGGCCGCTTATAAAAAATCTACCGAGATGAATCCCTTTATGATAGATGCTTGGATCAATGCAGGAGAGCTAGCTGACAGAATGGGAGAAAAAAACTCGGTTTCATATTTTGAGACGGCTGTCCGGGTGGATACCAACAGCTATACCGCTCTATATGCTCTGGCGATGCACTACCAAAACAGGAATGAGCGGTATAAGGCTTTACAGGCCTTTAAGAAAATTAATATGAAGTATCCTAAAGTTCCTCAACCATATTTCAACATTGGCGTGCTGTATAATGAGCTGGATTCGCTCAATCAGGCCATAGAGAACTTTGATATGGCCATCAATCTTGATAAAATTTACTCCGAGGCTTATTATGCGAAAGCAGTTGTGCAAGAACGCCAAGGCAATCTCGTCGATGCACAACGTAATTATAGTCAGGCCTCTACCCTCGATCCTAAGTTTACAAAGGCTGCCGAAGCAAGCGAGCGACTGAAAAAATTACTCAAGAAATAGGAAAGTACAGCAAGAAGAATATTTGCCGGTACTTCGAGATTTTATTGGATATCATTTTACTATTTTGCCATAGATGAAACGATTCAAATCAGACCCTGCTATTTGTAGGTATTTGTACTGATTATATAAAAGTCTTGTTATTAAATGATTTTTAAATAACACATCCTTTAATGACCATAAGTTTTTTTTACCCTATCTTGCACTAAATCCTTATTGGAAATGGAGTTGATTGAGTTTTTATTCGTTGAAAGGATTGTAGGTTGAAATTGCATCGATATATCATTTTATGGTCCTTATTGTTTGGATACGGGATTATTGCTTCCGCTCAGCCATGCAATAACATAATAAAGGGCTATATCCTGGATCAACACGACTTGTCAGCTCTGTCCTATGCAAGTGTTGTAGTTTCAGGAACGTCGCTCGGGGCAGAAGCTGACAGCCTTGGATTCTTTGAAATAAAAGGTTTGTGTAAGGGAAGTTATACCCTGATTTGTTCACATGTGGGCTGTGAACCGGTAAAGAGAAAGGTTGAAGTTGTGGAAGCGGTAACAAACCTGAACTTTTACCCGGAGCATCATGCTCATGAGTTGAAACAGATTTTTATCAGAGCCCGTACCAATCAGGAAATTACCAATGTAAGAAACAGTCTGAATGCAGAACAACTGCGTTTAATGAAAAGTGACGGATTGACACAGACTCTGGCTACCATACCCGGGTTGTCGGTATTGTCCACAGGCAGCAATATAGAAAAACCTACTATTCATGGCTTATATGGGTCACGCATCGCTATCATCCAACAGGGATCACGGCTGGAAGACCAGCAATGGGGTAGCGATCATGCACCCAATATCGATGTCCGGCTCTTTGATAAAGTAGAAGTGATTAAGGGCGCTGCTTCTGTCAGATTTGGTGCTAAGGCAATGGGCGGTGCCATCCTCCTGGAACAGAAACCTGTCTATACCGGAAGACAACTGAAACAGGAAGTGCTGCTATCGGCAGAATCCAATTCCCCGGGAATAGCAGTTTCTAGCGTAATACAACGAGGCGATACCGCTACCCATACCGGTTGGAAGATGGCAGCAGGAATAAAGAAATACGGGGATCGTTCAGCCCCTGATTTTGTCCTTTCCAATACGGGAACTACCGTTGCCGACCTCGGATTTTCCTTTGGCTATCATAAGGGTGAAAAAAGGCACAGAATAACGCTTTCAGGCTATTATAATAATGCAGGTCTGCTGGCAGCCTCACAGGTCAACAGCCAGGATGATATCCTGCGCGCTTTGGAGGCTGACAAACCTCTGGTGATACATCCCTTTTCTTTTGGCATTGAAGCACCCAGGCAATCTGCCGTGCATACAAATTTGCTGTACAATGGTCAGATAAGTCTGTCAAAAGACCATAAACTGAAGCTGAATGTATCTTATCAATACGACAACAGGAGGGAGTACGATGTCAGGCGGGGAGGACGGTCGAATATTCCGGCAGTTAACATGAACCTGCATACCGCCCAACTGGAATTGCTGGAAGATCACCGGTGGAATGACATATTCAGTGGTATGGTGGGATTAAATATTCTCGGGCAGATCAATGTCAACAATCCGAATACACAGAGAAGACCCATCATCCCATATTACAACCTCTTCAACCCGGGCATATTTGCTTATCAGCAGGCCAACCTGAATCACCTTACTATTGAAGCAGGTATCAGAGTCGATTACCAGCATCTGAATGCATTGTACTATGATTTGAATCAGAAGCTTCACGAACCTCGTCGTAACTTTGGAAATGTTGTATTCAACATCGGAATATCGGCAGATATATTGCCGGAGATGCGGTTTAAAGCCAACACCGGACTTGCATACAGAGCTCCTGATGTCAATGAACTGTATAGCAATGGCGTCCACCTGAGTTCTGTGGCTTATGAGGTCGGAGATCCCGATCTGAGATCGGAAAGGCTGTGGAAAACCATCGTTGAATTGTCCAATAGCAAGGATAGCAGGCTGCATTATTCGATAGATATGTATTTTCAACTTTTCAGGAATTATATCTACCAGCGCCCAAATGGCTTTGTCTCCACGATTGCAGGGATCAAGCTCAGGTATGATTATGTACAGACCGATGCTGTCTTCGGTGGTTTTGATGCCCTGATGAAGTATCGGATTTTACCATGGTGGCAGATCGAAGGCAAGGCATCCGGACTCAGAGCAACAAACAGAGCCACCGGCCTGGGGATTCCGCTGATTCCTCCCCTTCACATAAGTGGAGAAAGCATGTTTACTTTGTGGAAAAATAAGAAAAATCAAACTTCACTCCGGGCAGGAATCAATGTCAGTCACTTCAGTGAGCAGAAACGATATAACCCTGCCGACCTTTTCGCCGGACCGCCTCCGGGTTATACGCTGGCTGGAGCCTTAATCCGATATTCGGGAAAGAAAGAACGTAATACACTTGAGTTAAAAGTAACCAACTTGTTCAATACGCGTTATTCTTCCTATCTGAATAATCTCAGGTATTTCGCACCACAGGAAGTAGGGCGTAACTGGATCTTACAATATAGATTTGGTATTAATCAGTAATTTAAATTGGCGATAAATCGTTATTTTAATAGAAAAAATGATGTAGGATGAATAAATTAAACGGATATATTCTGCTGTTAGGCGCAGGATTGATGCTATTAGTTTCCTGTAAGGATGATGTGAAACCAGTCAATGAAGAAGAAGTCATCAATGAGGTGACAATCAGGCTGAAGGATGATCACAACCGGGAATACAACCTTGAATACAGGGATGCAGACGGGTCCGGACCGGGTGTGCCTGTCATCAAATCAGATACCCTGCCCACCAATACAAATTTGCAGGGAAACATTAGTTTGCTCAACACTTTGGTAAGCCCAACAGAAGATATCACCGCTGAGGTGAGTGAAGAAGGGACGGCACACCAGTTTTTCTATGTGTTTACAGACAGTCCGGCACCTGTCATTCAGTATGCGGATATGGATGCTGACGGTTATCCTATCGGAATCGAGATCCAATGCAACACCGGTGATGCGTATGATGGCAGTCTGAGGGTAGTGTTAAGGCATCAGCCCAATAAAAAAGGGACAGGAGTAGCCACCGGAGATATGACGCAGGCAGGAGGCAGTACGGATGTAGATATTTTACTGCCCATTGTGGTCAGATAAAAAATAATAAAATAGTGATATGAAAACAAGAAATCTGGGCAAGACAGGCTTGTCCGTTTCTGTCATTGGCGTGGGCACATGGCAATTTGGTGGTGAATGGGGAAAAGATTATAATCAGGCGGAGGTAGATGCTATTCTGGATACGGCACATGAATGCGGTATTAATCTGATAGATACGGCAGAATGTTACGGTGACCACCTTTCAGAGCGGATGATAGGCGACTACCTTAGACGACGAAACAGGGAAGAGTGGATAGTGGCGACTAAATTCGGACATTTTTTTCATGCTTTTTTGTCGAGGACGGATGCATTTCAGGCTGACCGGGTCAGGCACCAACTGGATGCATCGCTTAAAGCTCTGAAGACGGACTTTATCGACTTATATCAATTCCATTCCGGGCCTGATGAGGCCTTTCACAACGACCGGCTATGGACGGTTCTGGAAAAGGAAAAGCAGGCGGGAAAAATTCGTTTTCTGGGCTGCAGCCTCAATAAATCAACCCTGATTCAGGCGGAAGATGCACCACTGTATGGAGTAGAAGTCATTCAGGTGTTGTACAACAGACTGGATAGGACAGCCGAAGAAATGCACTTTCCTGCTGCAGAAAAGCATCATCTGGGTGTGCTGGCAAGAGTGCCGCTGGCAAGTGGATTATTGACGGGAAAATATCACCCCGGTCATCGGTTTGAAGCCAATGACGTACGCTTCAGGATGGATGACAAGGTTTTGGATCAACAGTTGACTGAAGTAGAAGCTGTTTTAGCGGAGGAGATTCCCCAAGGAATGGATCCTGCTCAGTGGGCTATTGCCTGGTGTCTGCGAGACCGGCGAGTTACTGCCGTCATCCCCGGATGTAAAGATCCTGACCAGGTAATGAGGAATGCAGGTGCAGCCCGTCTTATAGCGTAAAATGTGGAAAGGGATGAAAAAGGTGTAAGACAGTGGTAATCTAAATGGCTAATGTTAGGAGCGTCTATAAACTAAACCCGTGGACAAAATCTCAGAGATCCGCCTGAGGCTGTTGTTTTCTTAAAAGAAAGTAACCACTGAAGCCCAATGCAAGGATGGCGCGGATGAGGTAGGGCAACTTGGGTTGTTCCGGATTTTCAAACTTCAGGATGAGCATCAGGAACGAAAAAGCAAGTAAAATAATGCCTATGACAAGATGGTGCAAGGGTCGGCGCATAGCCTTCTGCTCGGAAGCTTTCAGGTCATTTTCTCGGTAAATATCTTCGAGGGTAGATTGTAAAAACTCGGTATGGCTTACCTGGTTCAGTGACCTGGTAGTCGGTTTTATAGCAGACAATGGCTCTAAGCGAAGCGTAACGGCTTCGCGTGTAGTTTTTACGCCTTCTTCCATGAATTAAGTGTGTGTGCTTACAAAAGTATAAAAAACTTTGTAATAAGGTTTCTTTTTCTGAATTAAATCAGTGAAAAAAGTGAGGTCGGTGGCGGGTTCGAACCGCCGTAGAAGGTTTTGCAGACCTTTGCCTAACCGCTCGGCCAACCGACCCTTTCTCTTCGAGGTTGCAAATATACTGTTTTTTATATAATTACCAAGGTTGCCCTGATTTTATTTTGCCGGATATCATTATTGGTTGAATGACAGATAATTAAACCATCATTTCCGGATTGAAAAAGTATTTTAAAGCAATAATAATCAGCATAATATTTAGATGTTTTCGAGTCATGGCGAAGAAGGATGGTGTGGTAGAGAAAAGTAAGTTCAGGGAGAGGTTGTCTGAAAATAGATTTTTTATTTCGGTCTTTTTGGTGTACTTTTAGAGTTTTGAATTTAAAAAAATAAAGATGCAATATCCTGCCCCCGGCACTTATAATCCCTTTTACCGGTTTTATTTTGATCTGGTTCCTGAGGGTGATATTATGGACATTTTTACCCGGCAGAAAGATGAGTTTATCGCATTTCTGGAGTCTATACCGGAAGATAAATACGACTATTCCTATGGTCCTGGAAAGTGGACACTTAAACAGGCTGTTCTCCATATTAGCGATACAGAGCGGGTCTATGCATTCCGTTCACTGGTAGCGGGACGGATGGACAGCCGGACAGAGTTGACTTCATTTGATGAGAATGAATACGCCCGGCATGCAGATGCTTCTGAACGGAGTATGCAAGACCTGATAGATGAATTCAGAGCTGTAAGAGATGCTTCAATATGGTTGTTTCGGTTTATGACGGAAGAGCAGAGCAGCTTTCAGGCAAATAACGGGAAATATAAGTTTACAGCCAATGGAGGCATTCTCTTTATGATAGGCCACGTCATTCATCACGTCAATGTCATCAAAGAAAGGTATCTTGGTATGACTCCCTGATTTAAAGGCATTCATCTTATTTGTTAAAAGCGTAGTGGTGCGCCTCTTTTTCACCTGAAGCCGGAGTGAAATCAGGATGTTGCTATGCGTGAGGGATCGCAGCGGCACAAGCGACGTCAGGAGCGACGTACAGCGGAGAGCCCGACCATGGACCCTTCCATGGGCACGCCCAATCATATTTCATCCATAAGCGGCATAGTAATTCATTTGCAGAATAATTTGTAATGCAAAATTTAATAACGATAATACCTTAGTTATAATCCCTGAAAAGTTGTATTTTTTGTTTTTTGCGGAAGAATATTGGTATTATTTTTCATTTTGTCCGGTGGTTGTTCTTTCTTTGCAATAGTATTGATTCAGAATACCTAATCACCTCATCTGCCATCTCCTTTTCTTAGTATCTCCGTAATGTCTTAAAACTTAACGATATGAATATACTGATAGACAATTTATTTTGCAGGTATGTAGTCAGGCTAACTGCATACTTTTTTGCCTTCGTTTTTATGGCGACACTTTCTGCACAGGATATCACACCTAGCCAACCCGGCAGGATCGCCCTCAGTGTGGAGACTGCAAAGAGGCAGGGCAAGGATTTTAAACAGATAGACCTTTTTAGGGAGAATAATCGATTGGTGGAGCGGGAGCAGTTTGAAGGTGTTTTGGCACAGGCTTCTTATGTTACAATGGTGAAAGCTGCACTGGAGGATCTGGTTAAAGAAAGGCCGGAAGCGATTTCATTGTCTGTACCGTATTTTGGGCAGTCATTGGATATGGATCTGGTGAAGGTGGATGTACTGTCTGGCGATTTTCGGACTTATACCAGTGATTCGGGCAATAAGCCGGTACCTTATGAGCCTGGCGTCTATTACCGCGGTGTCATCAAGGGTGACAGCAGGTCGGTGGTTGCTCTTTCCTTCTTTGCTGACGAAGTGATCGGAATGGCCTCTTCGAATGAAAGGGGCAATATTTCCTTTAATAGGGTAGATAAGTCAGATGACTATCTGCTTTATTCCGACAAGGATTTGCTTGTGACCAACCCTACTTTCTGCAGCACGGAAGAACCTGAAAATTACGCTCAGGAAGTACAGGAATATCTGAATAATTATATTGAAACCCGGGATGTGAAGTGTGTAAAAGTGTATATCGAATGCGATTATGCGCTGTACCAGAATAAGGGTTCTGTCAGCAATGTCAACAACTGGATATCGGCGGTGTATAATAATGTGGCTGCTTTATATGCCAATGAGCAGATTACTACACAGATTTCTACGACCTATGTATGGACGTCTGCCGACCCATATAGCAAGACCAGCAGTTCGACTGCTCTGACACAATTCAGGAACAACCGACCCTCCTTCAATGGTGACCTGGCTCACCTGGCTGCCCTGGGAGGTAACAATATCGGTGGTGTGGCATGGTTGGATGTTCTGTGCAGTAATTATAACTATGCTTACAGCAATATACAGTCTTCTTATCAAAATGTGCCTACCTATAGCTGGACAGTAGAAGTTATGACTCACGAGATGGGACATAATCTTGGCTCTCCGCATACCCAGAGTTGTTCCTGGGTTGGCGGTGCTCTTGACAACTGTTATACGACGGAAGGTGGTTGTCCTCCTGGTCCGCCTCCGACTAATGGCGGTACCATCATGAGTTATTGCCATCTGACAAGTTATGGTATCAATTTTAACAACGGTTTCGGTACTCAGCCGGGTGACCTCATACGAAGTAAGGTGAATGCTGCAAATTGTCTGGGTACCTGTTCCGGAGGCGGATCATCCTGCACTGTGCCTTCCGGCCTGGCTGTGTCCAATATTGGCAATACTACGGCTACTGTATCCTGGGCAGCCGTGTCGGGTGCGAGTGCTTATCAGTTACGCATCCGTGTAGCGGGAGGCTCATGGACTGAGTTGGCTCAGCAATCAGGCACTTCTGTTAACTTAACAGGACTGGCTGCCGGCACAAGCTATGAAGTTCAGGTGCGCACCATCTGTTCGGATGGCAATTCTGACTACAGTCCGACGGTATCGTTTGTGACGACAGGAGGTGGAGGTTCATCCTGTGGCGTGCCTACAGGTCTGACAGTTGCCGATATTACCCAGACAACTGCCACTGTTAGCTGGAACGCAGTCAATGGGGCAGTGAGTTATACATTGAGATACAAGTTGAGCAGCTCAGGCTCCTGGTACACCTATACAACAACATCTACCATAGTCAACTTTTCGGGAATGACCGCCGGTACTTCCTATGATGTCGGTGTACGTACGGATTGTTCAGACCAGTCGAGTGATTACTCTGCTACGGTCACCTTTACAACCTCCGGTGGTGGCGCCTCCTATTGTACCTCTCAGGGAAATAACAGTTCTTATGAGTGGATCGACAAGGTAAAGCTGGGAAGCATCAATAATATCACCAGTTCTAACAATGGATACGGTGACTTTACCTCTTTGAATACCAATCTGAATGCGGGTTCTACCTATACGCTCACTTTGAGTGCCGGAATGAATGGTACTTACCGGGAATATTGGACAGTTTGGATCGATTATAATCAGGACGGAGACTTCCTGGATTCAGGTGAGCGGGTTACCAGATTTTCATCTACCAGGGTTAATGACATTAATCGCAGTTTTAAAGTGCCTACCACCGCCAAGAATGGTGCGACCAGGATGAGGGTTCAGATGAAGTATGGTGCTTATAGCAGTTCCTGCGAGACATTCAGTTATGGTGAAGTAGAAGATTATACAGTAACCATCAACGGAGGAAGCAGTCTGCCTCAATCGCTGACAATGACGATGACTGACTTTACGATCTTCCCCAATCCGGGCGAAAATGACTTCATGGTACAGTTTGAGGCCGGTGGATCTTTTGAAGCAAGGATATATGTCCTGGATGCCAATGGTAAGCAGGTCCTCAGTCAGATGTGTACGACTGTTCCGGGCAATAACGTGATTCCGGTAAGTACAGCCGCTTCACTCAATCCGGGTATGTACATCGTGCGTATCGTCAATCAGAATACGGAACAATCCGTTAAATGGATTAAAATACAATAGTTTTTATTTATAAGTGTGTGTGAATGGAAATTATCATATCGCCTGGCTTTGATAAAGTTGTGAATGGTTTAACCGATCGAGTTTCATTTATTTAAACTTATTATTTACTACCGTCAAAGCCCAATTATTAAATCTTGATGAAAGAGGTTGTCCGGTATGGCAGCCTCTTTTTTGGTTGTGGAAGTGGATAAAGCTGAGGGGTAAGTTTTCCTGGCATATATTCAATTTTATATTTTAGGTGAAATGGGAAAACAGCATTCCAATTGAAGTGTTGAAATTGAATTTTGGAATGAGGCAACTCTCTTTTTTATTTTCTGTCCGGTGCGGTTTGACGAGCAATACATAATAAGTTTAGCGGTATCTTTTTTGAATGTTATAAAGTTATTGTTTACAAGACGGTGATAATTTAGTCGTCTGAAAAATTATGATTTTGTGATTTTCAAACAGAGTGAATTCCTTTATGAAGATGGAATAAAAGAATTGAATGAATTTATTTACTTTTACCCGATAATGTAAGTGAAATATATGAATGAAAAAGCAGAGGCAAGTCAACTGCCTGTTTTCTTTGAAAATGATGAATTGTCTGCCCTGGAAGCTATCACTGAAGCTCAGAAAATAGCATTTGGTCCCGTGGTCTTTCAGGCAGTGAGACTGCTGAGGGATAAGGGAATTTTAAAAGCTTTGGCAGATGCAAAAACTGTAGGTTTGACGGATGCCGAGGCGGCAAAAATAGCCGGAATCTCTGAATACGGAGCCAGAGTTCTGCTTGAATCAGGTTTGGGAGCCAAAGTTTGTCTCAGAAGGGAGGATAAGTATTTTATTTCTAAAATTGGTCTGTTTTTCCTAAATGATCGAATGACCAAGGTCAACCTTGACTTTGTCCAGGATATATGCTATAAAGCTATGTGGCATCTGGAAGAGGCAATAGATCAGGGAAAACCTGCCGGATTGAAGGAGCTGGGCCCTTGGGATACCATTTATCAGGGCCTGAGTATTTTACCTGAACCTGCCTTCAGCTCCTGGTTTAACTTTGATCATTTTTATTCTGACCAGGTTTTTACAAAAATCATGCCAATCATCCTGGAAGGCAGGCCTGAAAATGTGTTTGACATAGGTGGCAATACCGGTAAATTTGCCATTGCGTGCTGTGATGCCGACCCTGAAGTCAATGTGACAATCTGTGACCTGGAGGTTCAATTAAATCATGCAGAAGACTATCTTAGTAAAAAAGGATATTCCGGCAGGATTAAAAGGCACCAGATGAATGTTCTTGATAAACATCTTGATTTTCCGGGCAAAGCGGATGTCATCATGATGAGCCAGTTTCTTGATTGTTTTTCTGAAGAGGAGATTGTCCATATACTGAAATCCGTGCAAAGTGGACTCGGGGAGGGTGGATCTATTTTTATCCTGGAGACTTATTGGGATAGACAGCGTTTTGAAATATCTGCCTTCTGCCTCCAGCAGACAAGTCTTTATTTTACGGCTATAGCCAATGGAAACAGCAAGATGTATCACTCGGAGCAGATGAAGAAATGTATAGATGCGGCAGGCCTGGTGATTGATCTGGAGATGGATCAGCTGGGTATCAGCCATACCTTGTTCAGGTGTAAGAAAAAAGTTTAATTGTATGAAGACAGAAGAAACAGATGTTCTGATCATAGGTGCAGGGCCTGCAGGAAGTGTTGCTGCCGGCATCCTCAATAATCATAAGATTTCGACCATTGTGGTGGAGAAGGAAAGATTTCCTCGATTTGTTATAGGCGAAAGCCTGCTGCCGCGTTGTATGGATGCTCTGGAAGAAGCCGGTTTTTTGGATGATTTGGAAAAACAAGGATTTCAGACCAAAAATGGAGCCTTATTTATCCGGGGTGAAAATATTTGTGATTTCAGTTTTGATACACAGTTTACCAAGGGATGGAATCATACCTGGCAGATGCAGCGAGCAAGATTTGACAAGTGCCTGACTGATAATTTAGAGAATAGGGGAGTTGATCTGCGTTTTGAACATACCGTTAAATCAATAGAGTTTGATGGAAGTGATTCGACTACCTTGGTAACGGATAAGGAGGGCAATGAAATAACCATTAAAGCTAAATTTATTATTGATGCCAGTGGCTATGGTCGCGTTATACCAAGGCTTTTCGGCCTGGATAGGCCATCGCATCTCCCTCCCAGAAAAACAATATTGGTCCACCTGAAAGACCCTTACCGGCAGAAGTTTCAGCAGCCTGACAGAATTCATGCCGTCGTTCAGTCAAAAGATACATGGATATGGATCATTCCTTTTTCGGATGGCACAACATCAGTAGGCTTTGTAAGTAGTCCCGAATACTTTGAAGGCTTAAACGGAAGTCCGGAAGAAAATATGCGGACACTTATCAGTCGTGAAAAAGAGACAAGAGAGCGTTTTGACGGTGTTGACTTTTTGTTTGAGCCTCGCACGCTGGGAGGCTGGAGCATGTCCACGGATAAGTTTTATGGAGAAGGATTTGTTTTGACAGGGAACGTAACTGAATTTTTGGACCCTATTTTTTCCAGCGGAGTTACCCTGGCAGCCGTTTCGTCCGGTATAGCGGCAAATCTGGTGGCTAAGAAGATCAGAGGAGAAAAGGTAGATTGGGAAGAGGAGTATATGATGCCGATGGAAGATGGCGTAGATGTTTTCAGGACCTATGTCATGGCTTGGTATGATGGGTCACTTCAGAAAATATTTTTCTCATCTCATATTGAAGAAACAATTAAAGCTCAGATATGCAGCGTATTGGCCGGTTATGTATGGGATTATTCCAATCCCTATGTCAGAAAGCATAAGGAGAGAGTAGCTAAGCTGGCGCAGATGGTTGAATAACAAAAAGGGATTGTGAAAAACGAATTAATCCTGAATTCACAATCCCTTTATGACTTTTTCAAGTCGATATTAATTTCCTAAATAATGTTTAAGTAATTTACTTCGGTTGACGGAGCGGAGTTTGTTGATGGCTTTATCCTTAATTTGACGTACTCTTTCGCGAGTCAGCCCGAATTTGTCACCGATATCTTCCAGTGACATTGGATGGTCTATCCCTATCCCGTAATAAAGTTTGATGACGTCACACTGTCGCTCTGTCAGGGTGCTAAGTGATCTTTCAATCTCTCTGCGCAGTGATTCTACATATTCGAGAGCTGCATCCGTATTGGGAGTCGAGTTGTTTTCGAGGACGTCCATCAGTGAGTTGTCTTCGCCGTCGACAAATGGGGCGTCCATCGACACGTGACGGGCTGCAACACCCAGAGTCGTCTCAACTTCTTCTGTTGGAATTTCGAGGATTCCGGCCAGTTCTTCAGCGGATGGTTCGCGTTCATATTGCTGCTCGAGCTCGGAAAAGGCACGATTGATTTTGTTTAGGGAGCCTACTTTGTTGAGAGGTAAGCGGACAATACGTGACTGCTCCGCCAAAGCCTGCAAGATTGACTGACGAATCCACCATACCGCATAAGAAATGAATTTGAAACCGCGGGTTTCGTCAAAGCGTTGTGCTGCCTTGATCAGGCCCAGATTTCCTTCATTGATAAGGTCACTCAGAGAAAGACCCTGATTTTGATACTGCTTGGCTACGGATACGACAAAACGCAGATTACCTTTGGTCAGACGTTCGAGAGCTTCCTGATCGCCCTGTTTGATACTCTTAGCCAGTTCCACCTCTTCTTCAGGTGTGAGCAAGTCCACTTTGCCAATTTCCTGTAAATATTTTTCAAGAGATTGGCTCTCTCTATTGGTAATAGACTTGGTTATTTTTAGCTGCCTCATTAAAAAATTGTTTTAAAAATGGATGCGAAGATAGAAAATGTTACAAATATGCAACCAAAACATCCTAATAACAGTAAATGTTTATCAGTCTTGAAAAGTTCCGGTAATCGTCAAAATATCTTCTAAAAATCGCTGTCAAAGTATTACAACAATAAAATACCTATAAAGTTAAAAAAATATGTATGCATTCAATTGAGGTAATGCCGCCTTGAGGGTACATTTAGTGCATAAAGTGCTCAAAAAAGTAAACAGGAAGGCAGAAAAAAATAAATTTAAACAAAAAAGTCTATCTTATTTTAAAATAATAATTATTTTACCCTCGAAATTAAAATTTTGAATGTTGAGATATTTCAACTTTCAGAAAGTTATGTTTCAGAAATCAGGAAAATAGATGAAAAAGACTCAATTTGAAA
Organism: Saprospiraceae bacterium; assembly: GCA_024103005.1. Lineage (GTDB taxonomy): Bacteria > Bacteroidota > Bacteroidia > Chitinophagales > Saprospiraceae > Parvibacillus. The sequence goes on along the minus strand of JAGFJA010000014.1, from coordinate 11,023 downwards.
TAGAATATTTATTTAAGGCTTCGCCTACTATTATTTATACTTTTATTACTACACCTACCTGCCTGATTCGCTGGTTTTGTGACGAGGCGGATGTGGACAATGATGTGTATATATTCAGGTGGAAGGATTCTGAGGAGACGGCAGTTTTGGTGGATGATTACGAAGATGAGCTGTTGAGATTTCGCTGGGAAGATGCGGTAGCTGATAATGAATTTCTGGAGTTTCATATCGAGACCTCACCGGTTACGGAAGAGACCATACTAAGGATAATTGGTTGGGCAGAGCCTTCAGACCATCGTTATCAGATTGACTTCTGGAATAATCAGATGAAGGCTTTGAAGAAAGCAATGGGCGAAAATTAGACATTTTATTCCCTAAATATATTCCCTGATCACAACACAATAATATATGTCAAGCGAACAAACCGGCTTCAGACAATCGCTTAAATTGACTGATGCTACCATGCTGGTGGCTGGATCAATGATAGGCTCAGGAATCTTTATCGTCAGTGCTGATACAAGCCGAATGCTTGGCGGTACGGGGTGGATGCTCACCGCATGGGTTCTTGCAGGTGTGCTGACATTGATAGCGGCATTGAGTTATGGTGAGCTCGCCGGTATGTTTCCCAGAGCAGGAGGGCAGTATGTTTATCTGAGAGAATCTTATAATCCGCTTATTGCCTTTCTCTACGGGTGGACGATGTTTACGGTTATTCAGGCAGGAACAATTGCCGCTGTAGCTGTTGCCTTTGCTAAATTTACGGCATATTTTTTTCCGTGGTTTGGTGAGGACAATATTCTGTTACAGATCGGCAGCTGGCAGTTTAAGGGCTCACAGGTACTTGCCATCATCAGTATTTTGGTATTGTCAGCCATTAATCTTAGGGGAATCAATCTGGGGAAAATGGTCCAGACGACCTTTACTTTTGCCAAATTACTTAGCATTTTCGGGTTGATTATACTTGGTTTGACTCTTGGGTATAATGCTGACATAGTAGCAACTAATTTGGCCGACTTCTGGCATGCCGCCAGGTGGACAGGCTCTGAATTTGAATCAATTTCAGGTACGGCACTCATTATTGCCTTGGGGGGTGCCATGGTGGGTACATTATTCTCCAGTGATGCCTGGAACAATGTTACTTTCATTGCCGGAGAGATAAAGAATCCGGCGCACAATATTCCGCGTAGCTTATTTTTCGGGACGTTAATCGTCACCATATTATATTTATTGACTAACTTGACTTACCTTTCATTGTTGCCTTTGACCGGGCAGCCCGGATCGACTGATGCTATCTCTGCCGGGATTGCCTTTGCTGCCAATGACCGTGTGGGCACTGCTGCTGCGTCACTGATCTTTGGTGCTGCTGCCGCTGCTATCATGAGTATATTGATCATGGTATCGACCTTTGGATGCAACAATGGATTGATCCTGTCGGGCAGCAGATTGTATTATGCCATGTCCCGGGATAAATTGTTTTTCCCGAAAGCCGGTGAATTGAATAAAAATGCCGTGCCGGGGTTTGGTATTAAGGCTCAGGCTATTTGGGCATCTGCACTGTGTCTGACAGGAACTTACGGAGATTTGCTTGACTACTGCATATTTGCCGCTTTGCTGTTCTACATATTGACTATAATCGGAATCTATATCTTGAGAAAGAAGCAGCCGGACACTATAAGGCCATATAAGGCATTCGGATATCCGGTTGTACCGGCGATTTATGTAATATTTGCTAGTATAATCGCCTTTGTATTGCTGATAGATAAGACAGAAAATACCCTTCCCGGGTTGATTATAGTACTATTGGGTATTCCGGTATATTACCTGATCAGAAAAAAGTTGAATCACGGAAGTGCTCTCAATCTCCCATGATTGATTGTTATGGAATGTCCTTGCTTAGTGTATTATAAAAAGGTCCTGATGACCTTAAGTTGACAAAAAAAGATATTCCAATATCCGGAAAAGATTCATCTGAATCCTGCAAAAAGAATATTGAGGGTTCAGATGAAAATCCTTTCGAACACAATATGGGGAAGTTGTGCTGATTATTTGTGTGGCAGATGAAGGAAGGACTATTATCTTCGGCCGAATACAATGATATTTGCCTTTCCCTTGTGAATGCCTTTGGTGTCATACAGGAAGGAAATTTTTTCAATCCTTCGTCTGTTGCCCTGAAGGTCAATGACGCGGCTTTCTTCACCTTGCCGGAAGTTATGTTGTAAATTGATGTGATCTTTCTGGCCATTTTCATAGAAGACATCCATGTCATACATATTGAGCCCTGCGTCTGTAATTTTTAACTTGAGAGCAGTAAAAACATCATTTCCCTTGACATAGAGTACGTCCCTGTCCGCACCGTAAGAGGCTTGTTTTTGCCCGATTATTCTCCATTTGGCTACATCGTATGAAGAAAGTGATAGGGCGGTGAAAAGAAGTGTGCCGGCAAACAAAAAGTATTTCAACATAATATCAGGATTTAATTTGTGAATAATTTTATTTAATAGATGCATTTTAACTGCCGAGGTTTAATCAGAGAAAAAAATATTTGTAAAAAATGTATGATTATTCAAGTAGGGTCAACTTAAATATTGACTGTCGGTAAAATAAAGATGGAGGCGATCCGTGAAAGAACTGATAAAATTGATAAGGTGAATCGAGAAAAGGTAAGATTAGAAAATATTTTTACGTGAAACAGAGTTTTGACCCAGGATAAAAAAATAAGTCTTAGTATTGCGGCACTAAGACTTACACTAAAACGAAATCCAAATCCAAATTTTATCCAAAACTAAACACTCATGTATTATTTCTCTATACTTCAAATCTAGGGGGATGAGGAAAGAATAGGGTCGTAAATCGGCCGATTTACGACCCTCTCTCAACAATTATAATCCCATGAACATATCCAAATTTAAACACGAATGATTCTTTTACCATCGGTTTACATTCTTCGTTACATCCAAAAGAAATGATTTATTTCTTCTTTCTGTAAATATTCGATACAAATATCACCTCAAAAATGCGGTCAGAAAAATACATTATTTAAGGTTTGTTACATAAAAAAAAATATAATATGTATTTGATATTAATACAAAAAATTGATAATCAAATATTAATGCAAATAATTAATTTTTATAGTAATTTATTTGTGAATCAATAGATACTTTTGTTGCATATATGAAGGATAATTTTTTTTGAAAAAAATGTCCTTTAGTTTTATTAAATGTTCCGGTTATATGGGGAGATTTCCTGTAAACACTTACGTAGCAAAGGTTTGGAGTAATAGTTTACCGGAATATTTTTACCCGAAAATAAATAATATTAACAATATATTAACAAAAAATAAATTTAGTTTATCTCAAACGCTTGAAACGTGAATTTAAGCTCCGGAAAGGTACAGATCAAGAATTGATTATTATCGTATTCATGAAGTAAAATGAATTATTCCGGAATAAAATGGTTTGAAATGAATGAAATTTGGTTTTTGTTACATCTACAGGAGGGAATTTATGTGATGTAAGGTCAATTGTAAGTAGGTAGATGTTTAATAATCATCGGGCTTGATACGATCGATGTTTCCCTTTTGTCCTTGTCTATTTTTTTCTGAAACTGAAGTTGATTTTATTTCAAAGCCTCATTTGGAGTGACTTTCCGGTTATTAATCATCTATCTATTTAAATTTTAAAGCTAAAAATGATATTCGCACATATTCAACAAACTATAATTTGGTTTATTCCTCCAGGAGCGTTCTGTTCCCGGCCGGATAAAATTCAAACCAGATGCCGGTCTTTCCCAAACCATTAAAAACTAAGATTTCTGACATGATAACCAAGACATAATCAGATCAATATGAACTTAATTATTTATATAAAATTAGTTAATTTATTGGTTATAAATGATTTATGTTAATATATGAAATTTCTGATAATATTCTAATTGTAATTCCTCTTGAATTGATACTAAAGTCTGGACCGCAGGCGCTTTGATAATAATAAGGTCCGGCAAATTAATCGGCGAAGCTATCAAACAATTCAGTATAATCATTCTCAAGCCGAACTCCTGAATGAAATCGTTACTCAGAAACTTCGGTTAATAAAATACGGAACCTTTTCTAAATCATTGAATTTTTCCGGGTTATGGTAATGAAGTGAGGCGGAATTCACCGTTGAGCGTGTTTTATCTTTTTATTAAAAAAGGGAAGTTAAACCAATTTATTTTTTTCTTGTTTCTATTCAAAATTGATTCTAAACAAAATAAAATATTTAATGTATCCGATACAGTTAACCCAACCTATGGCCGAAGAACTGAAAGCTGTCGGCTTCCAATCCATTCAAAACCCGGAAGAAGTTCAGAAAGCTTTGGAGAATACACAAGGTACAACTCTTCTGGTAATAAACTCTGTGTGTGGCTGTGCTGCCGCAAATGCAAGACCGGGAGTCAAAATAGCTCTTGAACGCGGTAAAAAACCGGACCATCTGGTCACTGTCTTTGCCGGTGTGGATACGGAAGCAACCAAGACAGCACGTAATTACCTGGCTCCATACCCGCCTTCCTCACCTTCGATTGCCCTGTTTAAGGACGGTAAATTGGTACATTTTCTTGAAAGACACAATATCGAAGGTAAAAATGCTATGGTAATTGCTGATAATCTGATAGACGCATTCGAAACCTATTGTTGACATGAAAAACATACCGGCGTTATTACTGGTTGCACTCTGCTCCTTTTTAATTAGCGCCTGTAAACACGATGAAAATAAATTATTGCTGGCAGCCGGACAGCTGTTTTGCAAGCGACAGTTGCTCATAGATAGTTCGCAGAATCTGTGGGCTAATGTAGCATATCACCTGAAAATCAATATGGGACCGGAGGTGGACTCTGTTACCCGGAAGAGAATGTTGACGATGAAAAATGCTGCAATGCTGGCTTCCTTGCAAGCCTATAACCGCTTGCCAGATTCTGTAAAATCAATCATCCAAAAGGCGGGAACGGTTGATAGAAGGCTGGTTGACGAGATAGCCGAAGTGAGCTTTAGCATTGACTCCATCGAGGTGAAAAAGGAGGAGTTTTTAAAAAAAGCCGGAATGAACAGTAGCCGGGCAAAAAAATTTCTCGCCCAATATAAAGAATATATCGCTTCGCCTTGTAAATTTACTTCAACAAATTGAATATGAAGTTATCTATCGTATCAGCCGGCTTTTTTAAACTGGATGGTGGCGCCATGTTTGGCATTGTTCCTAAAGTGATGTGGAATAAGATGAACCCTTCGGATGAAGATAATATGTGCACCTGGACAATGCGGAGCTTATTAATTGAAACCGAGACCAGAAAGATTTTAATAGATACGGGCATTGGACACAAACAAGGAGAGAAGTTTCGTTCTCACTTTTTTCCAAGCGGCAAAGATGTGGTTGAAAGTCTGGCTGAGTTGGGCTTGCAATCAGGTGATATTACCGATGTTTTTCTGACCCACCTCCATTTTGATCACTGTGGTGACGCCGTAAAGATAGATGCGCGGGGAAATTATGTCCCGACCTTTGAGAATGCCAAATACTGGATTAATAAAAATCACTGGGAATGGGCACTTGAATCCAATCCAAGAGAAAAGGCATCCTTTCTGCCTGAAAATTATATGCCGCTGCAGGAAGCCGGCGTGCTCAACCCGATAGAGCCTTCCAATGACAGATATACCGAATGGCTGGAAGGTATCCGACTGATAGAATGCAATGGGCATACACGCGGATTAATGATGCTGGACATCCCATATCAGCAAGGCCGACTGATTTACCTGACCGATTTGATTCCATCCGTCCACCATGTACCCCTGCCTTACATCATGGCTTATGACCTGTGGCCGTGGGATACTCTGGAAGAAAAAACCGAAACACTTGAACTGGCTGTAGCAGAAAATCACGTTCTTTTCTTCCAGCACGATCCGGTGAATGCCGTTGCCAGGGTCAGGAAAAATGAGAAGGGGCGAATTGTCGCTTATGATATTTCACCCGAATTATACTGATGGAGTCCGGTCCTGAAGTTAGTGTATATAAGCATAAAGAATTTCGTGTTTATTTGATTACCCGGTTTCTGATGACTTTTGCCGTACAGATGCAAAACGTCATTACCGGATGGTATCTATATAAACTGACCGAGGATCCGTTGATTTTGGGTATTGTCGGTCTGGCTGAAGCCTTGCCTGCTTTGGCGTCTGCCCTCTTCGCGGGAGATCTCGTAGATAAGTTTGACAAAAGAAAGGTGATGATGGCAGCATTTTTCCTTTACCTTGTATGTGGGATAGGCTATACCTTTTTGGCAACAGATTATGCAGCCGGTATTTCAACTCATTTTGTGGTCTGGGGTTTTTATTTGGTATCCATGATGCTTGGACTGGCAAGGGCTTTTGCTACACCGGCTTCTTTTTCTATTCTGTCCTACCTCTTCCCCGTTAACAGATTAGCCAAGGCTGCACCGGTGAGCAGCACTGCCTGGCAGATAGGCGCCATCCTTGGGCCGGCTACCGGTGGATTTATGTATGCACTTACCGATGCACCGACCTCTTCTTTTATAGTATGCCTGTTTATGGCGGCAAGTATATTTTTTAGCAGCAGACTCTCGCCTAAGCCCGTAATTGAAGATAAATCAAAGGAGGGCTTAAATACATTTAAGCGCATCGGTGAAGGCCTCCGCTATGTATTTGGTAATAAAATTATTTTATCCGCTATAACCCTCGATTTATTTGCCGTGCTCTTTGGTGGAGCGACTGCCATCCTCCCTGCCTTTGCCAGTGAAGTACTACATGTGGGTGCTGTCGGCTTGGGTTGGTTAAGGGCAGCTCCTTCCGCCGGTTCAGCTATTTTACTTTTTATTCTTTCTTTGAAACCGCCGGAGACTAAATCGGGCATCAAACTTTTGCTTGCGGTGGCCTCCTTTGGTCTGTGTATGATTGGATTCAGCCTTTCCACCCACCTCTGGCTTTCGTTGATATTTCTCTTTGCAAGTGGAGCATTTGACGCTGTCAGTGTGGTGATAAGAAGTACCATACTGCAGATATATACTCCCGATCAGATGCGGGGTAGGGTAAGTGCCGTAAATACCATGTTTGTAGGCTCTTCCAACGAAATCGGTGCCTTCGAATCAGGTACGGCTGCCAGAATCCTGGGGACTGCACCTTCCGTCCTCATCGGCGGATCCATTACCATCCTGGTAGTTGCACTGGTGGCAAAATTCGCCCCATCCCTGAGGAAATTGGAGCTAAAATCGCTGCCACATTAATTTTCTTATTTTTGTTGGTGATTTATCCCGATATTTCCCTTAATTTGTGACTACAATGTGGCATGTGAAAATTTTAGCGCTCCATTTTTGTGATGAAATGTCAAACGGGAATTTTGGATTTCAGACAGCGAGTTTTTTCAACAGAGATTGATTTTTTGAAAATGAACGTCTAATCAAAAATCAATTTTTTCCAAACCAATTTCTGTTTTTCGCCTCATTACAATATTATTTTGCATTGCCATTTATTTCTTTTGGTAAATTTGCCCTAAAGTCATTTTTAAACAAATTTGTTTTACATGAAAATCAGCACGTTTAAATCATGCCCTAAAGGTTACGATGCACTTCTGGTACTTATAGCCGATACCAAGAAATTAAAACCTGCCCTGGAGAAAATTAACCTTTCGACAAAGGTTTCTATTCTCAAAGAACAGTTGAAAGATAATGGTGACATGATCACAACCATCGATGAAAATAGAGGAAAAGTTGTCTTCCTGAGGCTGAATGATCAGAAAAGCCATCCCGACAAAACTAAAACCATCAGACAAATTCTGATTAAGAACAGGAACTTATTTGGTCAGAAAATCAATATTTTACTGCCAGAGGGTGATGATACTTGCATGGATGAATGGACAAGAACTGTAGTCAGTGCCTGTATGTTGTCAACCAATCAGCTTGGAAAATATAAATTCAAACCCAATGGACTGCCCAGGTTAAGTGAAGTCGCCATAAGTGCTTGCGGGAATACCATTCCCTCACAAAATATCGTAGATGAAGAGTCAGTGGTCACTGTCTGTCAATTGACCATGATGGATCTGATAAATACGCCATCAAATATCAAGACTCCAGAATTTATTGCCGATCATGCCCTTAAACAGGGTAATCAGCATGGTTTTAAAGTGGAAGTTTTCCATGAAAAAGATATCAAGAAGCACAAACTTTCTGCCCTCCAATCGGTCAGTGATGGCAGTAGTCATCCTCCTCGTTTTGTGATCTGTCATTATAAACCAAAGGGTCGCGGAAACGGTAAAACCCTTGGATTGGTCGGTAAGGGTGTGACTTTTGACACCGGAGGCATCAGCATCAAATCTTCCAACAACATGCACTTTATGAAGAGTGATATGTCGGGTGGTGCCCTTGTACTTGCCTTTACTGAATTGTGTGCCAGACTGGCCCTGCCGGTTGAAGTGATAACAGCCATACCGCTTACTGAGAATATGGTGGACGGTAGCGCTACCAAACCGGGAGACGTCATCGGTAGTTATATAGGTAAGTCGATCGAAGTCATTGACACGGATGCAGAAGGCCGGCTGATTTTGGCTGATGGTCTGGGCTATCTGACGACCAACTATAAGACAGATGTGTTGTTGAATTTTGCCACTCTGACCGGTTCAGTCATACAGACTCTTGGATATCAGGTAGCCGGTCTGTTTTCCAACAACGATGAATTGGCCGAAAAACTGTATCACGCCGGTCAGACAAGTAATGAGAAATGCTGGAGACTGCCCATTTGGGATCATTATACAGATGATATGAAGTCGGATATTGCCGACATCAAAAATCTAAGCTCCCGTCCTGTTGCTGGTGCCATCACTGCTGCCATCTTCCTGAAAGAGTTTATCAATGACCATCCCGCATGGGCACACCTGGATATTGCAGGTGTCTCCTTTACCGACAACGAATATGGTACCATGCGGAATGCCACCGGATTCGGTGTTCGCCTCCTTCTGGATTACGTAAAAAATAATTTGGTCTGATAATCTATCTTGCTATAAAATCTGACCATGAAGAGCAGTATTTTTATTTTTTTCTTGTTAGGTATAAATATAAGCCTGAACGGTCAGGTTAAACCACCCGAACCTGTCTTCCCTATCCCTACCAAACAGCAATGGGAATGGCATCAGATGGAGATGAATGCATTTATTCATTTTTCGATCAATACTTTTACCGACAAAGAATGGGGTTATGGAGATGAGTCAGCACAAATATTCAATCCGACAGAAATGAACGCTGACCAATGGATTTGGGTGCTCAAAGAGAATAATTTTAAAGGCGTAATCATTACAGCCAAACATCACGATGGCTTCTGCCTGTGGCCCAGCCGCTATACCTTGCATTCGGTAAAAAGCAGCCCATACCTTTCGGGCAAGGGAGATGTCGTCCGGGATGTGGCCTTAGCTGCTCGGAAGTATCAGTTGAAATTCGGAATCTATCTTTCACCGTGGGATAGAAACAGGCAGGACTACGGAACACCTGATTATATCACTTATTATCGCAATCAGCTGCATGAACTTTTGACAAATTATGGTCCTGTCTTTGAAATGTGGTTCGATGGTGCCAATGGTGGCGAAGGTTACTATGGTGGTACCAATGGTCTGAGGCTGGTGGATAAAAAGGTTTATTACAAATGGCCCGAAACGCTGGAGATGGCCCATAAAATCCAGCCTGATATGCTCTTTTTTTCCGATGCAGGTCCGGATATACGTTGGCTGGGCAATGAAAGGGCGGTAGCCGGAGAGACCAACTGGAATACCATCAGCAATGACACCTTGTATGCCGGAAAGGCGGGTATCGGTGAATTACTGAGTACTGGTTCGGAAAATGGGACCAAGTGGATTCCCGCAGAGGCAGATGTATCTATCAGACCGGGCTGGTTTTATCATTCCTCTGAAGACTCATTGGTCAAGACACCTGAACAACTTTTTGATATATATCTGACCTCAGTTGGTAGAGGTGCTGTTCTTTTGCTGAATGTTCCACCTGATAGAAGAGGACTTATTGCCCAAGAAGATCAGGAAGCTCTTAGAGGTTTTACGGAATTGTTAAAACAAAGACTGGGCATCAACCTGGCCGCAAACGCTGATATAGTGGCATCCAATGTCAGAGGGAAGGATAAGCGTTTTATGCCGGAGATGATGCTGGATGATAATGCTGAGACTTACTGGTGTACAGATGACGGCATAAAGGCAGGTGAAGTGGAAATACGGTTGGGCAGACAGGAAGTGTTAAACTATATTTCCATCGGGGAATATCTTCCACTTGGCCAGCGTGTTCGCTCATTTGAAGTAGATTTATGGGAGTCCGGCAGATGGAATGTTGTGGCACGTGGTACAACCATCGGTTATAAAAGAATCCTGCCTCTGGATGGTCACAAAACCGACAAGATCCGGATCAAAATACTCGACTCCAAAGCTTGTCCCGTCATCAATACGGTCAAAATATTTTAGAAAGAGCCTTTTCTCGCAAAAGACAGCTAAGACTTCCTGCAAAGATTGTAATAAATTAAAGTCTGAAATACTTCACTCTTTCTTTACTTGAACGAGCTATGGATGAGATTAAATTTGGAAATCATACTTGTTTTTTTTAAATTGAAGTTAAAATACACAAAATAAACTAATATGTAATATTTCCTTTCCACTGACCACATCACTCCCACTTGTCCGGCAGCTTCAGGCAGTATGTACCCCAGTTGTCGCTGCAATACAGCAGCCGGTGTGTCCTGTCCACGGAGATTTTACCCTGCATGCCGAAGTCGGAAGTATTCCACATCATGCCCGGAGGTCTCTCCTTGAACACTATTTTGCCGGTTTCTGCATTAAATACATACAAAGCTCCATGGTTGTTTGATACATAGACGTACCCGTCAAACAGGTCAAAGCCACTGCTTCCGAATGCCGGATCATCAAATTTCCAATACACCTTCTTCTCATCCAAGGCAACGGATGAGATCCCCAACGACTGAGCTATCATCCTGTTGTGTTCCCG
>JAGFJA010000057.1 GCA_024103005.1 Saprospiraceae bacterium | reverse complement strand
TACTAATGTTGTTTTTCCGGATTGTCGTGGACCTATAACAACTACAGCTTTAAACTGATTAGCCAATGTCAATAATTCCTGTTTTGCTTTTCTTTGAATCATGATGCAAATATACAAATTTGGAATTGTATTACATAATTGTATGAAATTATTCTTTACAAATAGTGGTTCTTAGTTCTTAGTCTTAGTTCTAGTTCTTAGTTCTTAGTTTTGAGCTGGAGCGCAGCGGAAGCCGTGGACAGCCACGATTAAAATTCCGGTCGTCCGGGACTCAAAATTCAAAACTTAAAACTCATAACTTACATAAGATCGCACCTACGGAGCTTGCATTCTGTTTTATCGGAATACGCTACCATAAGGTCACGCCTACAACGCTTATATCCGAAAACATTGAATTATACAAAAAAGAAATTAAATCCGTCAGATATCAAAACCAATCTGAATAAAAAGCCTCGTTAGAGGCGACCTTATGGTAGCATGTCAGCAATCGCGAAGCATCAAGCCCTGTAGGGGCGACCTTATAAAAAACAAGGCGTACAATAAATTATACCATAAAGCCATGAAGGCAGGTTAAGACATGCACGACATAATAATCCTTATGCTCATAATGATTCAAAAAAAATAAAATTCAATATTAAATCTTTAACACATTATGCATATCGACTAATCATGACAATCCAAAAGGTCGCACCTACGGAGCTTGCATCCTGCATTATCGGAATATGCTACCATAAGGTCGCGCCTACAGCGCTTATATCCCGAAACCATTGTATTATACAAAAAACATTAAATCCTCCGGATATCAAAACCAACCAGATTAAAAAGCCTCGTTAGAGGCGACCTGATTATCAAGCAAAGACATAAATAAAATTACTATTGTGCAGATTTCAGACATTTCATTGTGCAGATTTCAGATTTCTACCTAGCCTTTAATGGCTATAACTTTGATTACAGATATTGACCAAAAGGCTTTATAAATCACTCTTCCTTTAAAACAATGTCATTTCCGTTACAAATGGAAGATATTATTCATTTCTATTGGAAGATATCTTTCACTGCAAATGGAAGATATATCATAATTACCCGATTATTGAGCAATAGACCAATTACGAAGCCTTCCGAATAAGTCGTCACTGAATTTTCGATTGTACCGTTGACTGATATGGGACAGTCTGTAATCGGCAATTTTCCTGTCGGCTTTTGATGGCCCTACCGCATCGGTGAAGGGGGCAAAGCAGGATTATTTATACAATTTTGGAATTAGATTCCGTGATTGTATATAATTATTCTTTACTATTTGTTATTTTTTCTATCCCAATATCTCAAACAAGAAATAATTGACGTGTCGGCATGTTCTTGTTTAACTGAGTTGTGATGGATTATTATTATACCTTTTTAAGGGGCTGGTTTTATTGAATATCATGGCAACTCATGCATCTTCTAATTTTGTCATCATTTACTCTATGAAGGTTTTATTCAAATAACACCTTTTCCAAGGTCTTGTATTGATTATTATATTTTGTCGGATTAATGTTTTTCAATTTTTCAAGATTTAATAATTTCCACTGAATAGAAGGGAAATGTTGGAAATTATACAGACTCCAATCCGGTTTTCCGGCCACAAAATTCAATATATAGTGCTTATCTGAATCAGTCAAAAGACGATTTATTGATTCGATTAAATCATTTCTGGCTACCTGGAAATCATTATAAGAAAAAGGCTCTCCTGTCATCCCCGAAAATTGTTTTTCAAATGCAGATGATTGGTCCAACAGGTTAGGGCGTAACAACTCTTGTATAGGTCTCTCATTTGACAACAAGCAATATAAAAATCCATATTTGAGAGATTCATCTAGTCTTGTATCACTCAAAATATATTTTACATCAAAGTAATCCCGCGGATGCTGACGATCCAATGCAGCACATATTTTACCACCATATAATTGAGCTTTCGGAATAACACGTATTTCACAGTATGCTCCATAAGTTTCTTCTGCTTTTTTACACAAAGCAGTCCTTTCACAAGCAAAAAGAGAACCTCTCATAATCAGGTTCACTTCCAGCTTGACTATCACACCGCCCCTCGATATAAATAATTTCCCGGAATCGATTTTCCGATTATCAACAAAAACATGCGATCCAAGCTTACTAATTCGATTGCTGATCCTGACTAAAGCTGTTTTGATGCCGATCAGGGTAGTGTCTCTATCTTGTATTGGAAGGTAAGTTAGGTCAATATCGACTGATACCCGAGGCATATCCCTAACAAACAGATTAATCGCTGTCCCCCCATGGAGTGCTATATCCTCTTCCTTAGCTATTTCCGGAATTACATCAATAAGCAATGCTACCTGCTTTTTATAATCCGGGTATTTCATTCAATGTCAACTCTTTAGGAACAGTTATATCATATTTAGGGATAAATACTCCACTCTTAATAATACTTCGTTTACCGGAGCCGAGATTTATCCGTTTTAAATCTAACCCATCAAACCACGCATGGTGGATTTTTTCAGCCAGAAAAAGAAACAACCTTTTTACCTTAACAGACTTACATTGCTCCAGTAATGATTGTAGCAGATTCGGGTATAAAGTATTCAAACCTTCCATAAGCTGGTAACACCCTATAATGTCTGACTCATCATTACATAGATAAAGACATTCTAAAATTGCTCTTTCAGCTTTTGAAATTATGATATTAAAGGCTCCTGCTTCTTTCTCCAACAGACCAATTGCATCAGGAATGAAATGAGTTGCATGAATGGCAAATGGTTGTTTCCAGGCATAATTGACAAACCAACCGGGCATTTTTCTTTCTCCGGATAAAAACAAATCTGTAACGGGTTCACCAAGTGGCAGATAATGTGACTTTCCCAACATTGCCAATGCGCTCCCGGCTCCCAAATGTATGTCATATCCTGCTTGATATTGAAGTGCATAGATCGCTCCATATAATTCAGGCTCTTCCCTGACTCTGACCATTGCCCCATTCCCGATAGAAGCAAACCAACCACTTTTCTTATATCGCTGCTGTAGTGCATAACTATAACCATTTTCTACCAACCAGGAAGAAAGCACAACACTGCCTTTTGGAATTTCACTCAGTAATCGGTTTAATTTTTGTTCATTTTTCATACTATCAGTACAAATATATGCATATTTTTAAACTTTACTTTAAGTTCTTAGTTTTGAGCTGGAGCGCAGCGGAAGCCGTGGACAGCCACGATTAAAACCCCGGTCGTCCGGGGCTATAGTCGCTGTCGTCAGCGATTCTTAGTTCTTAGTTAGATTCAACTCAAAACTTAAAATTGAGGCAAGTTGAGACGCAGCCGAAACCCGGGTCGTCCCGGGCTCATAACTTACATACGGTCGCTCCTACAGCGCTTATATCTTAAACCATTGAACTATACAAAAAAGAAATTAAATCCTCCCGATATCAAAACCAACCAGATTAAAAAGCCTCGTTAGAGGCGACCTTATTATCAAGCAAAGACATAAATAAAATTACTATTGTGCAGATTTAAGACATTTCATTGTGCAGATTTAAGGCATTTCATTGTGCAAATTTTAGGTTTTTTATTGTGCAGATTTAAGATTTCTTTCTACCCCTTCATGGTTATAAATCTAATCACAGATATTGACCAAAAGCCTTTATAAATCACTCTTCCTTTAAAAACAAAGTCACTTTCGTTACTAATGGAAAATATTATCCATTTCTAATGGAAGATATCTTTCACTGCAAATGGAAGATATGCCAGAATTACCCGATTATGTTGCAATAGCCCAATTACGAAGCCTTCCGAATAAGTCGTCTCTGAATTTTCGATTGTACCGTTGACTGATATGGGACAGTCTTTATTTGGCTATTTCCCTATCGGATTTTGCTTGCTTAATTGCTTTGTTGTGGGGATGAATTTTAGGAAGGTGGGTTGAGGATGGGGATGAAGTCAATTTTTATGGGTATGAATATCCCTCTATGTTTAAGAAAATTAAATTCCGGCCTACTCGTTAATTAAATCATTTATTAATGAATAGTATTTCCCTGTAACAATTTCTTTACTATAAAATTCATCTACATACTCTCTGCCTTTCTTTGCTTTAGCAGCTAATTTTTCTTTTTCTTCCATTAAATCTTTTACCATTTCTGTCAATGCCCGGGAATCACCCAAGTCAACACGGAAGCCACAATCCGCCTGCATTATGATTCGACTAATAGCAGAACTCTCACCTGAGGATGCTAACACAGACCTCCCTGAAGCCATAATTGCAAATAATTTAGAAGGCAATCCATATAGATCTGACATAGGTGTCATTGGGATAAAATGTATATCTGCAGAGGCATTAATCAAAGGAATTGTATCACGTTGCTGATAATCTAACAACAATACATTTTCTAAATTATTCTCTTGTATCTGCTGTGCCAACCATTCTTTTTTAATCCCCCCTCCAACAATTAGAAAGACTACCGGTTCTTTTCTCAATTTAATAGCTGACTCTACTATTATAGTCCAATCCTGATAGGGTCCTATATTACCTATATATCCTATTACAAATTTATTTTCAAGTTTATACTGTAAAGTAAAATCATTAATTCTCGGTAGAGGTTTATAAAGATCGGTATCGATAAAATTTGGGATTATTTCCAGTTTAGTTTTATCCCTAACTCGATCATAAATTATATCTTCAAAGTATTTATCTATAGTTACTACTTTATTACAATTGTTATAAATAAACCTCTCCAGTCGCTCTAATAGTTTAATGAAAAATGAGTTCTTAATAATTCCCTCATAGACTACTATATCAGGATATATTTCTTGCACATTGTATATCGCTTTTGCTCCTTTTAATTTAGCTAAGATAACTGTTACAAGTCCAATGGTTAAAGGTGGAGAAGGTGTTAAAATAACATCATACTTAGGAAGAAAACATCCTATTAAAAACGACAATAAATGGAATTTTATAAATTGAAATCCACGCTTAAGAAAACTCTGTGGCTTTGATTGCGGAATATGATATACCTTAATCCCTTTATAATCACTCTTATAGTATAATCCCCATACCTTCTTCTTCAACATAGAGACATCTTCTGGTGGATTATTATGAGGGGTAGAGGTTAAAACTGTAACTTCGTTGCCCTCGTTCTTCAGTTTTTCAGCTATATCTCCATATAAATATGCTGTGGAAACGCCATCAGGGATGAATGATAACGTATGAATTAAGACTCTATGTTTTCTTACTTCTGCCATACTACTCTTTTCACATAATCCACATAGGATAGTATTATCCGCACAACCTTCTCTGAAACATTCGGCATGCTATAATCATATACTTCTCTGAAATTTCTATTTTCCAAAGTTTCCTGATATTCCAGTTGTTTTAATCCCTGCATGATCCTTTCCGGATTCATTCCCACCATCATCACAGATGCTTCCTCCATGGCTTCAGGTCTTTCGTGAGCTTCGCGGATATTTAATGCATTGAAATTTAATATAGATGATTCTTCAGAAATGGTTCCACTATCAGAAAGTACAGCATACGCATTTAATTGTAGTGCATTATAATCAGAAAATCCCATTGGTTTCAAAAACTGTATGAGTGAATGAGTCTCAGCCCCACTTGATTCCAAAACCTTGCGCGTCCTTGGATGTGTAGATACGATGATCGGATAGTTATATACCTCTGCGATGCGATTTAATGACTCAATTAATCCTGTAAAGTTTTTCTCATCATTTACATTTTCTTCTCGATGAGAAGATACGACAAAATACTTTTGCTCTTCCAAACCCAATCTATTCAAGACTTCCGACTTTTTTATCTCAGGTAAGTAGTGATGCAATACCTCATACATAGGAGAGCCTGTTTTAATAACCCTATCAGGTGGCAGCCCTTCCCGCAAGAGGTATTCTCTCGCTATACTGCTGTATGTTAGATTCATGTCACTTATATGATCGACTATTTTCCTGTTGGTTTCTTCCGGAACCCGCTGGTCAAAACACCTGTTTCCCGCTTCCATATGAAATATGGGTATATGCCTTTTCTTCGCAGGAATTGCACAAAGACAACTATTGGTATCACCAAGCACCAAAAAAGCATCCGGTTTTTCAACCTCCAGAATGGGATCTATTTTTATCAATATTTGCCCTACCGTTTCAGTTGCATTTTTACCGGCAGCTTCCAGAAAATAATCGGGTTTTCTAATGCCGAGATCTTCGAAAAATATCTGGTTCAACTCATAATCATAATTTTGTCCGGTATGAACCAATATATGTTCTACCGCTTCCGATCTATCCAGAGCCGCCAATACACGCGATAAGCGGATAATCTCCGGTCGTGTACCGACGGTGGTAAGGACTTTTAGTTTTGTCATTTTGTTAGTTTTTAAATTTAGTTTTCAGTGGTCAGTGGTCAGCCTTCAGTTTTCAGCCTTCAGCTTTCAGCCTTCAGGTTTCAGCATTCAGGTTTCAGCATTCAGGTTTCAGGGGTCAGCTTTCAATTTTCAGTAGCCAGCTTTCAGCCTCTGCTTTTAATTTTGTTACAATGTTTTCATAAGGCCGGCTAACATCATTTTAACTTCAACCACCATGCCATTCAAATTAGTGTATTCTTCTAGTTCGAATAAAGATAAATCATAGGATAATAAAAGTAAATATTCCACTTCGCTGGCTGATCCAAATGCAATCTGCAAAAACCTTTTGAAATCAGCATTTGACCCTCTGCCACATCCTTCTGCAATATTCGTAGGAACAGAAACGGATGCTCTCCGAATTTGATTGATTAATCCATATTTTTCTTCTTTGGGGAAATACTCTGTTTTCTTGTAGATTTCAGTTACTAATAAATGAGACTTCTCCCACACTTTCAGGTCTCTAAAGTTTTTCATATCATCTATTATTTAGTTGTTATAACCAACTATTCAATTTAAATAAACCCTTCAACATCTTTCAGGCATACTGACCACTGACAACTGACCACTGACAACTGACCACTGATAACTGATAACTGATGCCTAACCACCCAATTAAACCTCCTCAAAATACGTATCCGCATTCTCCGGGTCATACGGCTCGTTGATCCAGAAAATGGTATAGAGGACTTCGTTGCCTACATTTTTTATATTGTGGGTGTACCATACAGGCATGTCAACGTAGCCGGGACTGTCGCCATCAAGTTCAAAATTTATTACTTCATCGGTACCTATTTTACGCAATTGGATTAAGGCTTTGCCCCTGATGACGGCAAAACGTTCAATCTTCCTCGTATGGAAATGATTGCCTCTCGTAATTCCCGGTAAGGTGGCAGAAAAAGATGCTTGCCCTCCCGAATCAAACCGGGCAACTTCAACAAAAAAACCTCTGTTATCTGCTTGTAAAGTAAGATTTTGGGGGAAATAATTCCTATGGTCAATGTAGCTCCTGAAGGTATTGAAAAGAGCAAGGTCAAAATGGGATTCTATAGCAGGTATTTCTCCATTTATTATATACAAATCCCGAAAACTTGTCAATTTTTTCAAGACTTCAGACACTTTAACTTCTGCTGAAAATGGCACGATATATTGATGAACATATTTCTTTTCTTTAATACAAGAGATTATCTCATCAACAAGATGACCCACATATATCAGTTTGACATGGTTATCCACCTTGATTTCCGGCTTTTCACCATGTGTCAGGCGGTGGCAGAAAGTAGCAATAAAAGAATTATAGTCGGGTTTTCCAAAGGGACCAAAAACATTGGGAATAATCATCCCGGTTAATTTACCGCCATGTTGTGCTGACCAGTCTATCAACAGTTGCCGTCCTTCCTTTTTCGAAGCTCCATAGTTGTTGTCATTTTCTTCCTGAGTAGAAGAAGAAAAAATCACATGCGGTGTGCATCCCGTTCTGACAAATGACTCAATTAATTTTCTGACAAGCTGAACATTTGTCTCATACAAAACGTCCGAATCATGCCTGTTTAGTGCAGCCAAATGAACGATAACGTCACAATTTTTAACAAAAGCATCCATCGTTGCTTCTGAACTAAAATAATCCTTTTTAAAATCAACAAGTTGGAAATCCTCTTTATTAAGTTTTATTGTATTGTAGAGGTGATTCCCGATAAAACCATTTTGCCCGGTGATACCAATTTTAATCATAAGGTTTTTAATTTTTTCGATACTGAAAGTTCAATTCTGTTTTTATTTGAAAGAGTGAACGTGTATAACAATAACAAAGGCAAATATGTGAGCCTAACCAATAACATGTAATAAATGAAAATGAATGAAAAATTAACAGTACGGATATATCATAAGTCAAAAAGTTGATTGTTGGTGCCAATAAAGCTCAAAATCCAAACTGGTCGACTAATATGATATTACAATTACTCGGGGTAATTATTACTATTTTCTTCACCGAATACATCCTCTCTTATGAGGGGAAGTTTTTCCAATAATTTTTTAACACCCTCTACTGATAGGCGGGTTGTATTATGAGAGTTAAAATCAACGATGCTTTCAATATCTTCGACACCTTCCGTAAAATATTGATTATAGTTCAGGTCTCTGTTATCTGCAGGTATACGATAAAAATTTTCCATATCTTCTGCATGGAGCATTTCTTCCTGGGTACACAGTGTTTCATACAATTTTTCTCCATGCCTTGTGCCAATAATTTTTATCGGATTGTCGGCATTATACAGTTCTTTCAGTGCCTGAGCGAGATCGGCTATGGTACTGGCAGGAGCTTTATTGACAAAGAGGTCACCGGAATTGCCGTGTTCAAAAGCGAAGAGTACCAGCTCAACTGCCTCTTCCAATGACATCAGGAATCTGGTCATATTGGGATTGGTAATCGTCAGTGGCTTACCTTCCTTAATCTGTTTTACAAAAAGGGGGATGACTGAGCCCCGGGAAGCCATGACATTGCCGTATCGAGTCAAGCAGACGGTAGTTTCTGTCAGGTTGCGTGAGGCTGCAACTGCCACCTTTTCCATCAGCGCCTTGGATATTCCCATGGCATTAATCGGATAGGCAGCCTTATCCGTGCTGAGGCAGATCACCTTCTTTACACCGTTGTGGGATGAGGCCCGGATGACATTATCTGTTCCTAGGACATTGGTGCGGGTGGCCTCCATCGGGAAGAACTCACACGAGGGCACCTGCTTCAATGCGGCAGCCTGAAACACGTAGTCAACACCTTTGGTAGCATCGGCAATGCTCTCATAATTGCGGACATCACCTATGTAAAACTTCAGCTTGGGATGGTTGTATTTCTTACGCATGTCATCCTGCTTTTTTTCATCTCTGGAAAAAATCCTTATTTCTGAAAAATGGTCAGTATGCAAGAAGCGATTGAGTACGGCCGTACCAAAAGAGCCTGTTCCACCGGTGATTAAAAGTGTTTTGTTTTTTAACATTCTAAATAATTATTTCTATAATTAAAAATCAAATATTTTACTTCATCAATAATGACTGATATAAATCAATGTATTCCTGAAATCTGTCATCTTTTTCAAAATGCTTTATTGCTCTCTCTCTACAATTACGGGATAATATTGATCTATCGGAATTTCTTAATTCGTCAATTGCTAATCTCAATGATTTCAAATCGCCCTTCGGCACTACCCTACCAGTATTGTTATCAACAGCCTCCGGACTCCCCCCGGTATCATAGGTTATAACAGGAGTTCCACATGCCAAAGCCTCAAGGTTAATTGTAGGAAAGTTATCTTCCCATGTAGGATTAATCAATACATCCGCTAAACTGTAGAGCATTACTAGTTCGCCAATATTCTCTGTACGCTCTATTCCAATAATATTCGAAGGTAAAGCATTAATTTGCTTTTCAGATAAACCGACTAAAACGATCTGTTCATCAGATAATAATATTTCATTAATTTTTATAAAATCATCCAAACCCTTTCTTTGTTCCCAAATATTAGCAACTCCCAGGTAAATTTTCTTTTCAAGCGGAATGTTATATTTTATTCGGAAACTGTCATCTACATCTTCCGGCTTAAAAACACTTGTATCTATACCATTGTAAATATGGAATGTTTTATTATCACTTAAATACGATTTTTTTAGTTCTATTTTCAACCAGTTGGAAACAGGAATTAATATTAAATTTTTAACACTAGTAAAATACTTTTTCTTTAATTTAAAATTAATATGAGATCTATTTATATAACTTTTCGGATAATTAAAAGAACATGGGCAATGATCACATTGCGATTGCCATTTTTGACAATTTATAAAATCATAATATGCACAATGACCCGTATAAGCCCAGCTATCATGTAAGGTCCAAACGACTGGAGCATGATACGACTTTAAAAAATCAAACAATATTTTATAATTTATATAGTACCCATGGATATTATGCAAGTGGATTATATCAGGTTTAATCTGTTGAATTTGCTTGACAAATTTTTTTGTTGCAAATGAAGAGCTCAAACCATGAGCATCAAATAGCCTTGTCATGCCCACATGAATGTAATTGCTCCATTTATTTCCAATCTTTACTACATTTGAATTGCTTTTATTTCCATATCTGCCATAAGCAATGTAGCTCTCCCAGCCATTTTCAATAGCCTTATTGCCAATACCTTCGGCTATTCTCCCTGTAGAGCCGGTATTGACTACAGAATTTATTTGAAGCAGTTTCAAGTAATCTATATTATATGTTAACCTCTTTTAAAACAAATGAATATTCACAAAAACTATTTGATATATGCACCAAGTCGTATCCAAATGCAATTAATTTGTCTATGTAATCTTCAGTCATTTTATTATTTAAATTACTAAAAAAATGATGAAACTCAATCAATAATTGTTGTGGTTTAATGCCAAACTTAATTATAGAATCTATTACTTCATACTCAAATCCTTCGATGTCCATCTTCATTATATCTATAGTCTTATGGCCATTATCATGCATTATGGTCTTAAGCGTTTTACATGGAACTTCGATTTTATCATGATTACCTAAATCAAATGCCGAATGAGAAATGTGATGTTCGTTTGTAGGTTTATAAAATTCTATACTACCATCATACGTTGCTAGTCCAACTGGTGTGAAGATAAAATTGTTATTTACATTTTGTTTTTTTAACCAACTGCTTACCCTAGGTGTTGGATCAAATCCATATACTTTGCAATTAAATTTTTCAATCATTGCCAAATCAAAGGAAATGTCTTCGCCAATTCCAAAAGAATAAATTATGCTGTCCTTATTTATATTTGATGGAACTAAATCCCACCCACCATATACCGATCCTAGTCGTATTACTTTATCTTTCTTTGTTACTTTAACCTTAGGAGGATTTTTAAAATAATATCTATAAATCCTTTTTATTCTTTCTATCATGATTGGCTCCTTTTAATTTAGTTACCCGAAACATATTCTATAGCCTGTACTATTCCTTCTACCATTTGTTTAGGCTGCCTATATTGCAAATAATACTCGCGACCATGATTTCCCATAATGATATATTTCTCTTTATTATTACATACATCTACTAATATATTGCTCAGCTCTCCCTTCTTATACAATATTCCATTATATCCATGCTTTATATTTAAACGTTCACCACCTGTAATAGCATCTTCTCTCGTGATAAAAGGAGTACCGGATCCTAATGCCGATAACACGCTTAACCCCGCCTGGCCAGGTGATATGCATGCAATTGCTGTTCGATAAAAATCATGCAATTTTACCTTATCATAAATCGGTCCATGCAAAACAACTTGTGATCCTAAAATATGATTCTCAATCCAGTGAGAAATATTTTCTAATTCTTCCCCACCTCCTATAATATTTAAAACAGGCAAATCATATTCCTGGCTCACCATTCTATATGCCTCCAAAAGCTCCATTATCCCTTTTTGCTTATATAAGGTTCCTACAAACATCAATGAATTCTTGTCATAAACTTTGCTTTCATCATAATATACAGTAACTGTATTATTTGCGACAAATAAACTTTGAGCGTCAAAGCCACTGGCTATATATTTCTTTACGGGGTATTCTGAATAAAATAAATTTGCATCAGCCCTTCTACACATAAAAAATCTTAAAAAATCTAATCTCTTATCTTCGTCAAACTTTTTTGTATAAGAAGCTGACACTCCTATTCCCCATAGTATCCACTTATATGATCTGAATGGGTTAACTAAATAAAATAGAATATCAATATATCTAATATTCGCTTCTGAAATTATTACATCATAATTTTTTAGTAGCCGAGGCATCCATAGCTCATGTAGGGTGAAGGGTCCCACTTTTTTTCTAGTAATTTTAATCTCTTTGAACTTTCTATTTACTTTAGGCACTGAAGAGCCGCTATGACAAATAGTTAAATCATACTTTTCTGCCAGTGAATTAAAAATGGGAAGTCTATAATCGGGGACGAGTGGATTGATTATTAAGACCTTAATCATATTTTTCCATTTTTTTAAACCCCGTCATCAGAGCCAAAATACCCCATAATGGTGGATTGATAAATAAGCCTCCGGAAAAGCTACTTTCAATCATATATAATAAATAAATTATATATATACCTAATTGGGTCCTTGTCTTAATAGAATATGCAAAAAATCGTAAAATAATTGGATAAAACAAAACAATCCCCAATAAGCCCAATGCCATTAAAACTTCAAGATATATATTATGAGGATAACTATAGTAAAAAGATTCTAAATATGAATCTCCAACAAATGGGCTTGAAAGAAACTGCCTCCACGCCGAACCCCATGAATTTATTCTCGTGCTTGTATCACTTAAACTAGAAGATTCTCCAAAGTGGATTAGTCTATTGTATATCGACAAATCTGCCCAATTAATATCCCGTACCAAAATATAGATAAGACATCCAACAATCAATAAAGTATTAATAAGTGCCAGTTGTTTAATATACTTCAATGAAGCTTTCTTAGACAGATATACATAAAGAAGGTAAATAACACAAATAGAAAATGAAATTAAAGGACCTCTACTTGCACCAAAGATTAGGAAGGTGATACCTAGCCCCATCCCCAAAAAATATAAGATCCGTATGACACCTGACACCCTAATAAAGTATATATGGTAGATAGATAGAGCACCAAGAAAAGCTCCTGCAATCGAGATAGTTATAGGATTTATTGAATTTCCCTCACTCTCTTTAGAGTAAAAGTTCAGCCTTTCTGCAAGAATTTCACTCAAAGAAGCCTTAAATCTAATGAAGATGAGTATGAAGATGAGAATACAAGTAATATAAGCTAAGAGATATGAGTATTTTATAAATTTTTTATAATCTAACTTATCTACATTCATAGATATCGCGAAGAACGGCATAAAAGAGCCCAAAAAAGAAAAAATATATAAATAAGCCACAGAATCTTCAAATACGATTCCTCTAATTTGGACGTCATAAACTATTCGTAAAGAATAAAAAAACAAAAACAATGTGAGCCCCCAATATGTCCAATTATATCTATTCGGTTCGTTTCTATAGACCCTTGATGCGATTAAATATACTGAGATAACAGAATAAATTGCTCTTGCTGCAATGTTAAAAGGGGTTGTATTTAAGCTAAACGCCAATGGAAAAAATGTAATAATTGGATAACCAAAAATCAACATTACAGAAAGTATCAATGTTAAATTCCCATTAGAATATATAGCATGCTTCCCCAAAAATAATTCTAACTTTAAAAAGTACTTTTAATTTATTAGTTTTAATTCTCTGATTTACGTCGAGTCGAATCAAGTTCTTTAAGAATTGAAATACTTGACGTCCTGATAAATTGATTCAGGTCTTTGAGATAGATAGTTTCATCATATTTATAACTTCTGGTAGATAATTTTCCCCTATTTTCAACCTGGTAAAAATACTTTGGATTGCCCCACCAAACTATACCACTTACTCTTTCACCTTTATAATCTACATTTATTATTTGTGAAATATAATGTAGAAATTCCTTCTCACTCATATATCCTTTTTCCAGGGTAGTATGTTTACTAGAAATACGATGCCATACAAAGGGTAAAACCGGTTTAGCTAATTTTTTACCAATTTTCAGAGCTGATATAACGTTGTCTTGCAGGTATTTTTCATTTTCTCCCTCAGGGACCTCGGTGTCTAAATATAATAAATACAGAGAAGGAAATAATATATCTGATTGATTTAATATTGGATAAAGGCTTTCACAGTTCATAGACCAGATTGAATCCCGTTTCCAATATTCTCTAAAAGGTAGGCCGTAATATCCCCATTGGACATTTGGCCTGAGCACTTGTGCAAATTTAAGCGCATCTATAAATCTATCAGTAGCATATTCATTGCGCATGGACTTTGTATCTTTCAGTGCATCCATACCTTTGCCCTCCCAGTCAAGAACACAGATTCCGTTACTATTTTTCTCAGGGAAAAGCTGCACTATCCTCTTTTTTAATAAATCATAGTTGATCTCTAAATCATCTTCAGGATCTATGTCTGCCTGACCTACTAGCTGTACTATTCCTAATTTATTCTTTTTCACAAAACTATTTAATTCCCCATTTACCATTCCTTGTGAAAGAAATAATTTTGGTATTTTGAGGTTATAAATTTCTAAATTTCGTATATTAACTTTACAGTTATAAAAAAATGTAATTTGTAACAAAAGCACAATCAATAATAAAGCCCAAATTAAAATATTATCAGTTTTTATTCTCACAACTATTTTATTTTACTACTCCCCAATCTTTGGACAGAAAAATTAATTTCTTAAGTGGATTTCAAATATACTTTTTTATTATTAATTACTCATTTTGATCAGCTTTTTCCACTGAAATTTTTAGGCTGGAAAAACCCTTCATAGGTTTTTCCATAGCCGTATATAAAATTTATGTGGTAAAAGCGGCTGCCGTTATTTGCTTTTTTATTGCTGTATTATATACATTTTCCGGGGTTTGTTCTTCCAAACTTTGATGCTTTCTTTCCTTGTTGTAAAAGTCAACATAGCCGGCTATTCCAAGATATAGCTCTACACTGTCTTTATACTCATAAAGATAGATATTCTCGTATTTCAGACTGCGCCAAAACCGCTCTATGGCTATATTGTCCGTCGCCCTTCCCTTGCCGTCCATGCTGAGTTGTATGCCTTTGCTTAAAACACATTCTATAAACTGCTCAGACGTGAACTGGCTGCCCTGGTCAGTATTGATAATTTCTGGCTTACCATTCACCCTAATACCCTCTTCTACGGCTTCTATGCAAAAATCAGATGTCAGCGTATTGCTTATTGTCCAATATATCAGATACCTGCTGTACCAGTCAATCACTGCACACATATACATAAAGCCCTTTTCCATTGGAATATATGTGATGTCTGTACTCCATACTTGATTGGCTCTTTCTATTGAAAAGTTTCTTAATAGATAGGGAAAATGCTGATTCCACTTGTAAGGCTTGCTTAAGTTGAGCTTGGGATAAATGGTTACTATCCCCATTTTATGCATCAGCCTACGTATTCGCTTTTCATTCAGTGGTTGATATATGTCTGATAAGGCTGCTCGCATTCGCTTTACTCCGTAAAATGGATACTTTAGATGCAATTTATCTATCTGCTGCATCAATAATAAGTTCTGTTCAGTCTCCTTTGATGGCTTGTAATAATAGCTGCTTCGAGCTATATCTAGCAATTCACACTGGCGCTTGAGACTCAACTTATCACTTTGTTTATCTACTAACTTCATCTTTTCAGTTTTTGCCAAAGACTTGTTCAGATTTTTTTTTAAGCCAGTCATTCTCCACCTTGAGTTGACCGACCACCTTATATAGCTCATCAAGTTGCTTCTCCCAATCAGGCTCCTTATCAACTTGTTTGCCACTTAAAAATACTTGTTCCACCCCAGTCAATAATTGTTTCTTCCATTCTGAAATCTGATTCGGATGGACCTCATACTTTACTGATAGCTCCGATAACGTTGATCGCTCTTTTATAGCCTCTAAAGCTACTTTCGCTTTAAAACTTGCGCAGAAATTCCGCCTCTTCCTTTTACTCATAACTCTGTAAATTTAGATGGTTTTTCCACCTTAACCTACTGTCCAGTTTTTGGGGAGTATTATATATATTGTATAGATTAATTAGTTATGGAAGGTAAAAGATATCGAGCATTAATTTCTTTTTAGTAATGCATTTTTAAACATCATTATTAGTAAATTTTCATAAATGAATAGTATAGAAATATATTTAAGAATAAATAATTTAGGTTTACTTAGCTTAATATAATTTTTCCAAAAATATATTCTACTTTTAAGCCCAATTAAATACCTTTCCTTAAGGTTGTATGTTTGGCTAATAGATGTTGAAGTATTGTGTATAAACTTCATGTCACAAATCAAATAATTTTGTAATTGTTTTTGCTTAATTTTAAAAGCAAGTATCTTTTCTTCTCCAAACAAAAACACATTTTCATCAAAATAATTGATTAAATGAAATAGTTCTATTGTACCAAGAAAAAATGATCCAGGCAAGCAATCTACTTTTAATGATCCATTTGATTTTATAAAATCATAATCAAATTTTTTATTCAATATTTTATTAAGAAGGATAGAGCTTCTTAATAATTCATCTAAATAATTAGGTAGTTTCCGAGCTGCGACTGAAGAAGGTAGTGCTCCATTATACATAACGGGGCTTGCAAAACCTTTATTTTTTGGCAGCTGATTATATTTTAAAACAAATTCCGAAATGAAATTTTCATTTACAAGTTCAATATCATTATTTGAAATAATAACAAAATTGGATAATTTATTCATTTCAATAAAATGTAGTCCTAAATTATTCCCATATGAATATCCTCCATTTTTTATACTCTTAATAATATAAATATTCTCAGTATCACCGAAAGCTTCTTTTAACTTTGAGAATGAAAGATTTTTGGAAGCATTGTCCACAATTACAATATGCAAAAGTATGTTCTTTTGAATAAGTAATTGTTTTACGTATTCAATTGTATCATTATAATTATTATAATTGACTATTACTATCGATACACTTGTCATGAATTTGTTTCTTTATACTAGTTTAAAAGCTTTACTTACAGTTGGCTCTTGAAATGCTTCTCAGTATTATTTTTTGTCCAACCTTTAAAAGGTTATTACCTAATAATTTTAATATAATTAAATAACATAGTGCAAAAACTAAGGACACTATAATTACTTGAACATATAAATTTTTAATATAACTGCTAATAGTTAATGTACTAAATAGTATAACTAATCCTGCCACTATAAAAAAATAATATATCCAGATTATAAAAATCCGTCCAAAAGGTATCAAGGATATTTTTGAAATAAAAAAAGTATTTAATAAATTTTCAACAAAAAAGAAAATAACATATACAATAATATAGTAAATAGGCGAAAAATTACTAAAAACCACTGGAATCATAATGACTATTAAAATCCTAAATGGTAGCTGAAAAATCGTTTTCTTTAAATTCAAGTCACTTCTCCCTTTAGCATTGATAATATAGTTCATAAATCCGTTTGCAATATAAAAAGCACTTATAATAGTTGACCATTTAAAAAACACTATGCTTTCTATCCAATTTGGTCCAAGCAGAATGGATACAAGTTGAGAAGAGATTAAGAACAATATACCACTTAAAGGCATTGCAACAAACATACTAATATTATATAACCTCAAATAAGTAGAATTAAATTGGTTGTGATTATCTTGTAGCCTGGAAAAAATTGGAAAAAATGAAGAATTAATAATTGAAACACCAATGACAGAAGGTAGTAACGAAAAGTCTTTTCCTTTACTATATAATCCAACAGTTGTTGAATTAAAAAATTTACCAATAAAGAATAGATCAACTTTATTAACAATTACTGCCAATATATTAACCACCAATAATTTATATGAAAAATTTAATATATTCCTTATTGAACCAAAGCTAAATTGAATCTTGGGTTTCCATTTAATTTGTAGCCAAAATAAAATGGCTAAGCAGAAACCTTCTATTAAATAATTTAGAATTAAACTCCAAACACCAAAACCATACATTGCTGAAGTTATAGCTACTATCCCAGCAATTAATTGTGCTCCTATGATTGTGACTGTAATCTTTTTAAATTCCATTTCTCTCATTAATAGACCTTGGGGTACTATCGAGAAGGAATTAAAAATATAAAGGACTGATATACCTTTTGTTAACTCTTCCAATTGATAAATACCATAGATGGAAGACAATAAAGGTGCAACGGCATAAGTTATTAAAGCACATAAAACCCCTATTAAAATATTAAGATAAAACACTGAAGATAATTCGATATCGTCAAGATCTTTTCTCTGCACAATCCCTATCTTAAATCCACCATCTATAATTAAATCACTTATACTTGTAAAAACTAGAATCATTGCAATGAGTCCAAAATCATTTGGAGACAGTAGTCTTGCAAGTACTACAGTAATAATAAATCTAAAACCAAACTTCCCAAATTGATTTATAGAATTCCAAACTAGTGCTGATCTTGCTTTTGATTTAAGCTCTTGCAATACCTGAGATTTTACTTTAATGTGATTATTTAAATTTTATTAATATCCAAATGTCTCTTACTTTATTCTCCTACGAATTATTTAAGTTATCTTAATCATTTAATTTTCTCAACTTACTTTTTAAATAAATCCATATGGCAAATACCTCTTTAAATCTTATTTATTATTCATTCTATTTCAGAATAGCTATTAAATGCACATAATAATATTCACCAAGCTTACTATTTTAGATTTTAAAAAATTCTATGTTACTCTTAAATTTGCTTTTCTATATTCACGTTGGAATAATATCACAAAAGATGCCAACAAAATTCCGAACATTAATCCACCAAAAGAAAAAATAAGAGCAGACTTTTTCAATGGCTTTAAGGGAGCTATTGGTTCATCTATGGGTATAATAAGAGGTGTTTTCGTACTAAGAGCAAATCTTGACACTTCCATATTCTTAAGTACCTCTCCATACATCATTAGTGACACTCGGCTATCTCTATCTAATTTTTCTGATTGGAATTGATCTGTTTGTAGGTATAGCCCCAGAGACTGGTCATTAATTTGTGATTTTGTATAGCCTTGTTTGTTTAATACTCTATAAATTGAATCCGTTTTATTTCTCAGTTCCTTATACACCATTGCCTCTTTTTTGATAGATCTGGTTATATAAAAATCACTTAAATCATCAAATAATTTTCTCAAGAATTGGATACTCAGGCTTTCATTTTGAGTTTTAAGTGAGATGGTCATCAAGCCTGAATCTTCATTAAGTCCAGTTGATAGAATTCCTTTCTCTCCGGCAAGAAGCGCATAAACCTTTTTTAATACTTGTCTCTCTTCAGAATTCATTTCTCCTATATCACCATGCTTTATAATTATCTTATTATCATTTAATTGAATATTATAAATCTCTATAAAATGATTGGCAAAGTAATCCATTTTGCCATCGATAGTCTCTTTTGATAGCAGAACATTGAAAAGTATTTGCTGAGATTTTGCTATTTCTAATATTTTATTCTGATTTGTTCGCCCACCCGAGCCTATACCGAAGGTGCCTAATATAGCTGAGGCCGTACTAAATCCACTTGCTTTTTCGTCATCTACCATAAACACAAGCTTCGCCTCATATTCCGGTATGCTTTTGAATGCCCACATCCCTAAAACTAAAGCCAACAGTATTCCGGGTATAAGTATTTTTACCCAATTCTTGAGCAATACTTTAAATGTATCTCTTATCTCAATGACCAGTTCCATGAATGTTTTTTCTTCTAACTGATCATAATTTGCTTTAGGTAAATTCTCTTGGTTATTCATTTAATTACATGTTTTATAAATCGAATAAATATTATTTCACATTCTTAAGGTTCTTTCCAAACTCTTTTTTATTCCGTATTTTAAGAGAGGAGGTTTAGTTGATTTCTGTCGATGAAGTCCCTACAATCGTCGATTTCTTCTATACAGCACTATTCTGTAAATGTGCATCTTTTCCGGTACTCTTTCTGTTATAGTGGAAATTTTACCGATAATTATTCCATTTTATTGGAATTTTCATTCGTTTTTAAAAAGATTTTAATCATATATCACCCGGCTTCTTTAGTAGTAATACATGTAGCCGGTCCTGATTAAGAATCCCAATGTGCATACCTATTAAATACAGGGATAAAAAATGATCTTAACACATGGCAAAAATACCACTTAAAAAATCTTCCTGATTTCTTAGCACTTATACCATTTTGTAATTTGTGCGATCTGTTATCCATACAATCCTAATTGTTCGTCCATTTCCAAATCCCGATATATTCGCATAAGCTCTTTATTTCGGGGATTGACGCCAATTAAATCTTATAGCTATTTCCGCACACGCTTCAGATACTCGCCATAACCGCTTTTGATCAGTCCTTCTGCCAGTTTATTCAGTTGTGCCTGACCGATAAAGCCTTTGCGGAAGGCTATTTCTTCAGGAGCTCAGATACTCGATACCCACGATATTACCTTTAATATCATAGTCAATGATCATACCGGATTTTTCCTCATCACTTTCTTCGATGATTGCTTCTGAGAACTGAAGGTATAAGATATCTACTTCTTTATTATATGTAATTTTCATATTTACAATATTATTCAACAGTAGGTGTAATTTGCCTGTCTTTATCTTTTAGTCTTAACAACTAAGAGTATGGATTCAGAAATGCTCTATTGCTTTGTATTCATAGTCTGAAATATAGGTTACGAATGATAGATTAATTTTAAAATTCTATAATTCAATGTTTCGCTAATTCGTTCTTTTCTTCTATTCATTTATTTCCTGATCCGCATCGTACACAATGTAGTATCCGCCTGTTTTGGGTGCACCTTTAAATATGATTTTACCTTGTTGACGCAATTTTTTAATGCTTCGTTCAACCGTCCTTTGGCTCATATTCAAAGCTTCTTTTATTCTTCCGGTATTAATTCCCGGGTTTTCTCTAATCAAATTTTCTATTTCATTTACTCCGCCATTTACTCCGCCATTTATTCCGTCATTTACTCCGCCAATTACTATGCTACTGTCGATGTTTAAGCTTATTTTCTGTTTGGTATATGAAATTTTCGCCATAAATCCACCTCCTATTTCTTTGAATTCCAGTTTCATAGTTGGATATTGCCTTATCGCATTTCTAATACGCAGGAAACCACTTCCATATTTTTCGATTTCTCCGGTGAGATAAAAGGCTTCAGAAAGTAATTTATTCCGTGCATAAGCCGGGTAGGAATTAGTTTTTAAATCTTCGATAGTTAGATTCTGGTGTAATGTTCCGGGATTGAAAAATGTAATAAAGTCATCAAATATTTTTATCTGAATATCCCCTGAACTCATAATGTCTTTCGGGATTACAGGCATGGCTGTCCGGGATTTTTGCCTGGCTCTATCCGTCGCAACTTATTACTTGCCACTTCTATTACTTTATTTGTGCGTTCAGGTAATAGCCACCTGTCTTTCGACTTCCTCTTCTTTCTATAAGACCTTGCCTGACTAACTGAGATATCTGTCTTTCTATCGTTTTTATTGGTCGATTATCTAACAAAGCAGATAATTGTTTAGCTTGCGAGCCTTCATTATTACCTATGATCAGTAACAATGACTTTAATCCCTCATTTAATCCCTCATTTAATCCCTCATTTAATCCCTCATTTAATCCCTCATTTGCGAGTAATTCTTTATCAATTGGGAAGACCATACGGATTAAGTTTTCCGAAAAAATGAAACAATCCTGACCGTAAAATTGCAATATACGTGGTACACCGGAACCTAATTGTTCAACCATTTCCAAATCCCGATATATTCGCATAAGCTCTTTATTTCGGGGATTGACGCCCATTAATACTTATAGCTATTTCCGCACACGCTTCAAATACTCGCCATAACCGCTTTTGATCAGTCCTTCTGCCAGTTTATCCAGTTGTGCCTGACCGATAAAGCCCTTGCGGAAGGCGACTTCTTCTATGCATCCGATTTTATAACCCTGTCGCTTCTCTATGACCCGGATAAACTCTGATGCGTCATGCAGGGAGTCAAAGGTGCCGGTATCCAGCCAGGCTGTGCCCCTTCCCAAGATGGAGACGTGGAGCTGGTCGCGCCGCAGATATTCCTTGTTGACATCGGTGATTTCGTATTCGCCGCGGGGGGATGGCTTTAAGTTTTTCGCTATTTCCACTACCTGATTGTCGTAAAAATAGAGGCCGGGTACGGCGTAATTGGACCGTGGATGAGTCGGTTTTTCTTCGAGGCTGACGG
>JAGFJA010000059.1 GCA_024103005.1 Saprospiraceae bacterium | reverse complement strand
AATAAGTATTGTTTACACTCCAGGTAATAGTTCTACCGGGAATAGCATTCGATAAAGCAATTTGTTTATTAGTAGTACAGATTAAAAAACTACTGGTACTACCCGAATTAATCGAAGGCACTCTGATCGTATTTAAAGTCTGAGGTGGGTTAACTGGTCCCAACCATGTACTAAGCCGGGTATCATCAGAGTTATTTCCAGTCCAGGATACATCGAAACGACCATATTCTCCCCTCCTCTGATTGCAAAAATCTTCTTGATTTAGTTGGTCTCCATGAAGTTGTCCGACAATTCTATGATTCATATCCAATAATGGTGATCCCGATGAGCCATGTTGAACAGTCCCTTGCTCGAATACAGATACCCAATGATTGTCTATACCATTCCAAGAACTGATATTACAAGGTTCAAAATCCCGACTGAATTTCTTACTATCTCCAGCTGGATGGTGAATACATACACTCCCGCTTGGTGTATTTGTTCTCCTATCCCAACCAGCCAAAGCTATTCTTGGTTGATCTTTAATATTTCCATTAAGCTCAGCCAAAGCAAAATCTGAGTTAAAACTTGCAGATTTGAAAGCAGCACCAGAATATGTAACCCAATTACCTTGATCGCCAGTGCTATTGCCAGGGCACATAGGAGTGCCAGCTTCATATTTAAATCTGAATGAATAAATGCTTAAATCTTTTTCTGAAATGCTAAGCGATCCATTATGATCGGAATCAAAACAATGAAATGCAGTTAAAAAATAAGATCGTAAATCCTGGCATTGATTATTGATTAATGACCCGGAACACCACCAAGAGCCATTTTTCAACACCAAAGCCACTGCATCTCTTTCATTTTCCCAACCGGCACCATGTGGGCAATTTACATCAAAATTGCAATCTTCTGCATCCCCAAAATCCCTTGTTTCCAATGGTTTCGGAATGCCTTGACATACTCCAATAATATCTATAGAAAATTTTTGAAACTTGTCTTTTTTACATTTGACTACCATCAGCACATCTTGTGACTCTATGATGTCCGAAGCATATACGTGATCATAGATGACATCCCCTGTTATCGGTCCGTGTATTATCCTGCCATCTTTTGACAAAATAAACATTTCGGCACCTTCAGGTAGGTTTAATCCAGAAATCAGAAAATTCAGCGAACTGGCGTGCGGCGCAGAAAAACCGATTTGCCATATCAGCATATTACCAATTTGCCACTGCTTGCCATCTTTTACGGTATAATTTTGTTCTACTTTAACTGCAAATCGAGGAATCGTACTTCCCTCCAACGCATCTTGTTCCAGTACTTTATCAAAATCCACTTCCGGCTGAAGATAAACCGGATAGTTCTCATTAATCGGAAAAGGAATTACTTCTTCCATAGATTGTTTTGATGTAAGATGCCTTGTCAGCACCTGTGAATGCATAATTGTCGTACTTATAGCCGACATAATAAAAACGAAAATAATCGTTCTCATGTTAGTAAAATTGAAGTAAAAAAATAAAAGCCTAAAACACCATTTCAGATTCACTTAGAATCAAGGCAGAGTTTTCAGTTTATCGCCCGGGGTCAGCGACTTTCTGAAATCCACGATACTGTTTCTGTTTTACTATCAGCACTGGGTTGTTTCTTTCAATCGATGACAACGTTTTGGCGCTTGGCGCAGTGGCGGATTTCGGAGCACAAAACTGTCAATACACCACAAAAGTTGATGCGAGGTAGAATCCTCAATTGACCACTTCACCCGCCATTGAGCCAAACGCCTGTTGGGTGCTGGCTTTCTTTTTGTCGTCTTTTGGTATGTTTCGCACTCGTCTATTTTTGATTAGTATTCTAAAATATGGGCATTTCCCATCTATTGATAAGTCTTTGTCATCGTTTCCTTTCCTGAATTTAATTAGTTCAAATTGGGCAGGATTGAATTTATGTAGAAATGTAATTGGAACTCCTATGTGTCCATCGTAGTCAAACGGAATGTCTTCTGTTTTGTCAACGTTTATGCCGTCATAATTGTCGTATTTTGGAAATTCATCTTCGTGTCCGAAATATTTTCTTGTTAGCTCAATGTCTTCGTGTCTCTTGAAGTTGTCCAGGTTTGTCAACCACAAGCAATTGTTCGGTGATACAATTCTATTTCCTAAACTATCTATTCGTGCTTCTGTGCCATAAAGTTCGTAGTGTTCAGGAACAATAAAGCCTGAAACACCCCTTCCAAGATTTATTCCCAACCAAGCCCTATTCTCTTTGATAAGTTTAAAAATCTCTTTGTATGTAATTGCGTTAATGTTACCAATAATCAAAAATTTCTTGTCATACTTTACTAATTGGGCTACATATTCTCTGAATAACGAAAAAGGAGGGTTTGTAACAACAATGTCTGATTGCCTTAATAGTTCAATGCTTTCAGGACTACGAAAATCGCCATCACCTTTAAAATAAATAATATCGTTAGAATTTGGTGAGGACGTTTCGCCTTCTTTACCTGTATATTCAAAGAAGAAGCCGTTTTCAGTTTCTTCTGTATTAAATAAATCAATCTTTTGCTCTTGGTAGCAAGAAGCAATGAGTTTTTTTAGTCCTAATTCTTTGAAATTGTCGGCAAAATATTTAAAGAAATTGCTAATACGGGCATCGTCACAATTACAATAAACTACCTTATCCTTGAAATGATTTTTATAGTGTTGCAATTCACTTTCAATATCAGAAAGTTGAGTATAGAACTCATCACTTTTTGATTTTTTAGCTTGTTGCAGTAATTTATTTGTTGCGTTCCTTGCCATAATACTTTACTTTTTTGTGATTTGATTGAATAAATCACTTCCCAACATTTTTAAAGATGTTTTTGAAATTTCAATCATAATATCAAACATTTCCTTATTGTTCCACTTTTCGCCATTCCCTTGCGTGTAAATAGATGTAGCTTGAAGCATAATCGTTTTGTCCTTGTGCTTTACAAATTTATTTTCACACAAATTCGTGTTAATGGGCATTCCATAATTTGCCGAGGTCAACCTATCTAATCTATTTAACATACCTGAATTATATTCAAGCGTTACAATCCTTCCGTCAGGTCGTTTAATTGAAATTGTTTCGGTCAAAAAGTTAGAACCTTCTAAGAATAAGACGTAAGGAAAATGAGATTCAGAAAGCATATAGTTAGCGATTTCTGATATGTTTTTGTGTGACCTTTCAATTGCATTTCCCGCAGCCATCAAGTCTTGATTGTCTGCTGTGCCAACTTGTATTCCTTTCTTAATGTTTTCAATGTCTTTGCCTTGGTGTTTCGCTTCTGAAACTAAAACAATTCTCCATTCACCGCTATCGTCTTTTACTTCAATTATTCCACCATCGGGTTTGATGCTTGAATTTGGAACAAAAAGAGTTTGCCCTAATTCGGGGTCAATTTTCTTTAAAGCTTCGTTTATTTCTTCTTTTCGTATGCTTGTTTTATATTGAAACGTCAATTGCGGATATTCTTCTTGAAGTTTTGTAATTACAAGATTTGAGATTTCTCCAACTGTCAAGTCGTGCATTTTTGCATTGTCCCCGAAGATGCCAACTACACCTTGGGACTTTTTATGTTGGTTTGTCAACCTTGTTGATTGGTTCTTTTTAGCCATTATATTAGTCCTTTTTTTATTCTTGCAAATTTAGCAATTAAGCTCGTTCTGTCGGTCTTTAAGCTTGCACCCAACGGTTTGGCAAATTGGCGAGGGAGCGGAATATTTGCACTAATGCTGAATAGAATTACTATCGTTCAACTTTGCACTATCGTTCAATCGAAGCTGTTCACCCGCTCTCTTGCCA
Organism: Saprospiraceae bacterium; assembly: GCA_024103005.1. Classification (GTDB taxonomy): domain Bacteria; phylum Bacteroidota; class Bacteroidia; order Chitinophagales; family Saprospiraceae; genus Parvibacillus. Next base: position 6,832 of record JAGFJA010000059.1, on the reverse strand, counting down.
ATTTGTTTGTTAGCTGTTCGGCTTTCTTTATTTTCATTCCTTGTTGTCCTTTGTCCTATTTGCAAATCCACTAATCAAAAATGCAACGCATAAAATCAGGGCAAAGGCTTTAAACCACATTGGACTTTTGTAAACATCAGTAAATTGTGATATAAGAAATACCACAAAGAAAAATCCTGATAGGAAGTAGTAATTGATTTGTTTATTCACAACGGACATATTTGTGTTTTAATTCAAGAGATTTTAAAATATTCTTTGTACCATTCTATTTCGTGGTGGTCAATTTTGGATTTGTCAATGAGATGTGCTGGATCAAGTTTTGAATACAAAATTTCAAGTGATGCATAATCTCTTTGGCTTATTACCTTAAATCCGTTTCTTATTAACTGAGCCGCTGCCACACCTACACCAATTTGATACACTTTGTTTTCAGAAAATCTGTTGCCATCATAGATTACTTGACTACCACAAGCGGCACTTATATCCATTAATACGGCAAGTTCAATGTTTTCTTTTTGGGCAATTTCAAGCATTTTTTCAGAGGCTTTAATCATTCCTTCTGTCCAATCTTTTCCGCTTTCAGTTAGCACTTTTGCCTTTCCTTCCAAAACGTCAAATCCCGTACCACCGTGAATGTCGCACATTTCTCTTGGTGTTCCGAAGGAAAAATCTTCGGGGCAAAATTTTACGACTTTAGCTGTGTCGTATTGTAAAATTTTTAGTGCAGTAGTGTATTCGCCATTGGCAGTACTGTCATAACCGCAAGTAATTCCCGACAAACAAGCACTCATTAAAATTCTAAGCGGATTGTCTTTTGTCGGTGTTCTTAATTGTTTTAAATATTCTCTGTCTGTCATAACTTTTTGTGTTGGTTTCTAAGCTGACCGCTAACGGTCAAGTGTACACGACGTGCCGACCTTAGAAGGCATGTACGTGTACACCGTGTTGTCATCCGGTTGTTTACCATTTATATATGTCATAGGACAAGGCGAACCTCATCTTAAAGGGATTATAAGTATCTAACTTTAATCCATTGTTGGCTATGGCATCATCTCTATTTTTCCAATGTATTGTTCTGATTCCAAGATTGGCTGTAAGTCCATTATAACTTAAAAATACACCGGGATATAGCTCTGTGGAAAAATATTCTATTCGACTAGCTTTTAAACTATATATTTCACTATGTTTTAGAAAAGACACATTCCCAATACCTGAAAAACTCAATCCTAATTTTACTTTTTTATCTATAACAATAAACTTGATTTCTGGAACTGCTTGTATAAGATGGTAATACGATTTGTCTCTCCATAAGAATATTTCTCTTACATCACCAAAATAACTTTGACTATTTACAGGAAGTCTTAAATCTTGCACCAACCTTGCATAACCCAAATTGATACCAAGAGATAATCTATTTTTTAATAATTTAGAGTATCCTATTCCAATAAAATATTCATCATCCGGTGTATTTTTTTGCAATAAATTTTCTGCTGTTTGATAAATCAAAATCGGGTATTGTTTTTTTAAAAAATCAATTCTCTGATCAGCCTTTCCTATTGCATATCCGGTATATATTCGTAATGAGTTATTCTGTGCATTTAGATTAACCAAACTGAACAAAAAGGTCAAATTCATCATGGGTATGATCAACTTTTTCATTGCTTTATGATTTTTTGTGTTGTTATTTGATTTTGGGTCTTGAAGTGTATCAGATATACTCCCGGTAGATAATGACTCATGTCAATTTCGAATCTGTTGTGAGCTACCTTTAATGTTTTAATTATTGTTCCATTGATAGTGCAAATGCTTAGTTCTGCTCCAACTCCATCATCGAAGTTGTTGATGCTGACAGATAGGTTGTCTTTGACAGGATTAGGAGTTAAGTGCATATCCATAGATTGAGTTGCTCTGTTGTATTCTGATCCATCAGCAATACTGTGGCTTCTGTAGTATCTGCAATCATCTACATAGACCCAATAACACTTTGTCGTAGTTCCACAGTCATTGGTTGCGGTTACACATATACTACCCCAGCCGGCACTCACTCCACGATATCTTGCAGTTGCCGTCGATCCCGTACCTGTTATCGCCCCACTAAATGACCAGGATATACTTCCAAGGCTCGTACTATAAGAACCATATAGGTCAAGTGAAGCAAACTCTAAATCGCCTATACAGATATTATTTATATAGTCTAAGCCAAAGTCTGGCTTACCTACCCATATCTGACGTGTGATGACCACATCTGCACACCCTGTTTGAGACATTGTAAATGTGAGTACAGAAAAGCCTGAAGATGAGCTGTTAGCTGCCCTAAGTGTAGCACTTGTTCCTGATCCCGATGTAGAAGCCCCTCCTGTGGTGGCAAATAATCCCGGATTACTCACACTCCATGTAATGGTACTGCCTGAAAGAGTATCTGAAAGCAAAAATTGTTTATTAATCGTACAAACTAAAAACTCATTAGAGGGTGCAATTATCCCAGTTGTGATAATTGTTGGAGGTCGTAAAGCATCCATTGTATAGGGTGGATTAGTATCTCCTAACCAATTACTAAGCCTTGAATCATTCGTATTATCACCAGTCCAAGATATATCAAAACGACCACCATATTTATCTTGTCTATCACAAATAGGCAATGATATGTCTTGATTACTAATTCCATAATGTTGACCAACAATTCTTTTATCTTGATTGAAGTATGGTCCCCCAGATGAGCCACCTTCTGTGGCCCCTTCATCTACTTTCAACAACCAACATTGCGCTCCTGAATAAACATCTTGCAGAGGAGGATTATTATCAAATGTAATTTTTTTTGCGTCACCAGTTGGATGATGTATGATAGTAGTATTCTGAGGGATGATGTTTCTCCTATCCCATCCCGCTAATGCAAGGTTTGGATAATTTGCGATACTATTATTTAATTCTGCAAGAGCAAAGTCAGAATTAAAACTCGCAGCTCTGAAATTTGCACCAGAAAATACTATCCATGTACCTTGTGTACCTGTACTATTGCCGGGGCAGGTGGGTGTGCCTGCTTCATACTTAAATCTGTAAACAAAGTTGGATAGATTTTTTTCCGAAAGACTGAGTTCATCATTATCTATTTCTATGTCAAGACAATGAAAAGCTGATAGAAAATATGGTTTTAAATCTTGGCATTGATTGTTGACTAATGAACCTGAACAGTAATATTGTCCATTTTCAATTACCAATGCCACAGCATCCCTTTCGTCCTCCCATCCTGCTCCTTGTGGACAGTTGACGTCAATATTACAATCTTCAGCATCGCCAAAGTCTCTAACTTCTAATGGCTTTGGGATGCCCTGGCAAACTCCGAATATCCTGATGGAAAACTGTTGGTAATCTTCTTCTTTACATTTGACCACGATGCGCACATCCTGTGATTCTATAACATCCGAGGCATACGTATTATTATATATTACTTCCGACGTAATCGGCCCATGAATCATACGACCGTTTTTTGAAAGTATATACATTTCTGCCTTTTTAGGAAGTCTAAGATCTGAAATTAAAAAATTCAAAGAGGCAGCATCCGGTGCTGTAAAGCCTATGTGCCAAATCATTAGTTTTCCCAAACGTTCCCACTCTCCATCCTTTACTGTATAGTTTTGATCTACCCGCACTGCAAATCGTGGAATAGTCTGTCCTGATTTTCTATCTTCTTCCAATACCTTATCGAAGTCCACCTTAGGTTGCATGTAATAAAGGATATCTTCTTTCAGTGGAAAGTAGATGATATCTTCAGTTTTTTGTTCGTCAGAAAGATACCTTGTAAGTACTTGCGAAAAAGATTGCATTGAAAAGAAAGTCATCATAAAGATAACGAGTAATAAGCCCTTCATCGTTAGAAATTTTAGATAAATAAATAGAGCCTAAAACACCATTTGGGTCATTATGCTGACCAAGGCTGAGTTTTCAGTTTAACACCTCGTCATCTTTTGAAATAGTTCTTCCAGATTGTTCCTGTTTTACTATCAATCTTGTTTTGCTAATGATTCAATCGATGACAACGTTTTGGCGGCTTGACGCAGGGCGGATTTTACCGACAAATGTTGATACGAAGATAATACTTTTTTCTTACCGAAAATGTTCAATCGGAGCACTTTGCCCGCCTTGCGTTCAAACCGCTTGTTAGCGGGTCGGGTAATGTTCTATAACATTTTCAGTTCCTCCATTTCAATTATCATATCTTTTAAAGTCTTTTCGAGAGGAGTGAGTTGAAGGTTAAAATCATTTATGACTTTTTGAGAATTAATTTTTATAGAATAACCAACATTTTTTTCTACAAATTGTCTTGTTAAATTAAAAATAGGCGCAAACAGATAAAGTAATAATTTAGGAGCCTCTTTCTTAGGTAGTTGGTATTTATTTTTAAATTCGATTTGAATTATTTTAGCAAAATTCAATAAAGAAGCTACTCTCTCTGATATAATATATCTTCCTTTTGCATTTATGTCTTCCATAGCTTGTATATGAACTTTAGCTATGTCTCGAACATCAACAAAACCAAATTCTAAATTGGGTACGCCAAAACAATAACTCCCTTTTAAAAACTCTTTCATCAATATAATACTCCCAGAATCTGCATATTTAGACAGAGGAGGTCCCATAACAAATGAGGGGTTTATAGTAATTAATTGCCATCTTTGTTGAGATTCATATATTTTCCAAGCTTCTTTTTCAGCTAATAATTTGGAATAAGCATAGGGTTGATGCTTAATAGAACTAGTTGTATTAAATTGATTTTCATCAAATTCTGAGAGGTTCAAATTTTTCATATCTATATTATCTCCAAAAACAGCCGCTACACTTGAAGTCATAACGACTTTTTTAACAGATAGTGAGAGATTAACTGCACGAAGAACATTTCTTGTTCCTATTAGAGCTGGTTCTATAAGTTCCTTTTGTGCATTTTTTATCTTGGTTTGAAATGGCGAAGCCATATGAATAACATAATCGCAACCCATTACAACCTCATCAAACGAACCCATTTTTAATAAATCTGCTTCCCATATTTCAAGTTTACCCTTTGAAGATTCCGCATAGTTTACTAAAAATTGGATTTTGGAAAGATTATTTTTATTTCTTGTTGTTAGACGAACATTGTATCCTCTTTCTAATAAATTTTTAACAACCCAAGAACCAATATAACCTGTTCCTCCGGTAACCAATACTGTATAATTCATAAGTTTAATTGAATTAGATATATGCCTTTATTATTCATTTTATTTTTATTCGAGTTTTTTAATTTTTAGTCCATTGCCAATAGAAATGTCAACCCCGACTTAAGTCGCCATTCCGCTGCGCTACAGGGCGTTTAAGTCTTAAGTGTTAGCCGTAGTTCTTTTGTCTCTCAACAAATTTTTCAAACTCTTTATTCTTATTTAGGAGAACGGGACCGTGTCCAAAACAAATAATTTTCGGACTTAATTCAGATAATTTTTGCAATGAATTGATGTTCTCAATTTTGTTGGTTGTAAAAATATGGGGTGGAAGATGTAACCCTTTTATGGTGGTCAATAAGTTCATATTTGTTGCGACATCTCCGATTATCAAAACACCATCTTTTTCTCTGAAAAGTGAAATATGACCATCAGAGTGTCCCGGTGTTTCTATTACCCTAAAGTTACCAATCATATCATTTTCTTTGATTGTTTTATCAATTTTGTGTCCTCGACCTGCCCAATATTTTTGTTGCAATCGGGCAATAATGTTTTTGTTTGACGGATAATCTTTGGTTACAAACCCTGTTTCTGCACGATAGACTTCCTTTTGATGACAATATAGAGGTAAGTTGAAATCGTTACAAATTTTGTCGCTACTACCTTGATGGTCTGCGTGGGCGTGTGTTAGAATGTGTAGGTGAACAGGAATTTCTTGCAGATGTTTGGAAATATTTTTATACGAACTTCTAATTCCTGCATCTATCAAAACACCTTCAGCAATGTAACAGTTAATACTATTTCTTGGCATTAAAGGTATGTGATATATGTCTTTTGCAATTTGTTGCATATTCTTCTTATTTTATTATGCAAAACTAAACACACTTCTAATCGCAAAAGAGGACATTTGTCCTATAATTAATTGCCGGATAAATTTTTTCTAATCCTTGAAACCGTTCGAGGGGTAACACCTATAAAGGAGGCTAAATCACTAAGTTTAACTCTTCGAATAAAATCGGGATAATAGTTTAAAATGAACAGATATTTTTCCTTTCCTGATTTATTATTTAAATGAATCAAAAAGTTTTCTTTTTCTATCAATTCTTGTTCTGCAACGGCTTTAATTAGAAAATTAAATGAAGGGAATTTATCTAATAGATTTATTAAAGAATCTCTGTTTATGATTAATAAATCGCATTTTTCCATTGCTTGAATATTCTTTTTAGATGGTTGTTGATTTAAAAAACTTTCATATGAGGTAATAAATTGATTTTCTAACTTTAAACAGATATTTACCTCATTCCCTTTATCGTCAACTACAAAGCCCCGAAAAGAGCCTTTTACAACAAATGCTATTTGATTACAAATTATAGTGTCAGTAATAAAATATTCTCCTTTATTTAATTGTACTTCTTTAAATAAAGGTAAAGCAGATTCTATTTCCTCCATTTTCAAAAAGCTATGTGAATTAAAATATTTTTTTAACATTGTTTCATTTACTGATTTTATTTACCTGCCCGCTAACATCTGTATTTACGCCACAATGGCGCCAATTCGCCAAAAGTAAACATTGTCTCTCATATATCCAAATCATCCAACGGGCTTCTGATACCTGACTTCATCCGATCGGTAATGTGGGTATATAT
>JAGFJA010000001.1 GCA_024103005.1 Saprospiraceae bacterium | reverse complement strand
TAACGGGAAAGTATATGCGTTGTGTGCCTGTGTTGCGCCTGCGGCAGGCACATAGTCGCATATACAATGTTATGTGCTTTTTTTATTGCAAAATTTCATTGAATACATTCTCATCAATTTCATTAAGAATATTTTCTAATTTAATTCTCATACATCTTTCAATCGTTGTAATGGCTTGTTGTCCATTTTGTGGTATAAATGATAATTTTTGCTCGGAAAGTTTAGCATCTGCAGGGCTTCTGACAAAACATTCACCAGATATAATTGACATAACAGCCCCCTTTATCTCAGCCTGCTCAAAATCGAATAAATCACTTAATTTATCAATGACATCTCCAAGTTGAACTTCTTGAAATTCCATTTTATTGTCTGCCAAATACTCTGCAATCGAAAAGAGTATTTCTTTGTTAAATTGTTTAAATGTTGGTAATCCCTTTTCTAAAATCTTGATGTAGTTATCGGTTGTGTGTATCTCTCCAATTTCAGTTATATACTCCAAATCTTCATAACCTCTTAATTTTGTATTAATTAAGACAAGTCTATATTCGCTCGGAGCTTTAAAAACTATTTTGCATTTAGTCTGATAGGATGAAAACCTTATAAAATCGGTAAATTTTACAAAACCAAGTTTAAAATAATTAAAACCACTTAATCTATAATCTAATAACTGACTTAATACCGATATATTAAGTCCAACATTTGATAAAAGACTTATAGCGTCTCGGTTTTCAGCCAAAAAATTAAAAATTTCTTTTGAAACTCTAATAATTTCTTCTCTGTTAGGGTCCAGAATAGGCTTATATTTTTTCGTAAATGAGTGAACAATTGGGTCGTTATTTAAGGTTGTTCCTGTGATTATATTTTTGGAAACAAGAAGTTCATCTTTTGGCTCTTCTATCCATATAAAGTCATCTGATACTGCTTCAAAAACTTTATTTGTAGTTCTTTTATATGCACACCCAATAACCATTTTGCCATATTCGTGTAGTTTTTTTGCGAGTGAGGAAAAACCTCCATCACCAGAAACTATCACAAAAACCTCAATAGCATTTTTTGTATATGCTATATCTATTGCATCAATTGCCAATTGTATATCTGATGCATTTTTTTGCGACCCCTTGCCAAAACCAAACATTTGAATAGGTTCTATTCCCAATTCAACAATATCGCCCCGAAGTATATTCAAACGAGGGTCACTCCAATTTGCATAAGCTCGCTGAATTGCAATTTTACCTGTTTCTTTCTTTTTGATTTCACTAAAAATGTCTTTAAGTGATAGGGATGCGAGCATATCACCTTTTCCATAACCTCCAATAAGGTTCTCAATATCGTAAAGTATTGCTGTGTTAAATTTCATTTATCTATTTCTCCTCTTTTTAAAATTGCACATAACATCTATATTTACGCCACAATGGCGCCAATACGCCAAAAGTAAACATTATCTCTCAAATATCCAATCCGTCAAATGGGTTAATTATATTCTACCTCAGCACATCCATACTATGATTAAAAATCTCCGGTGCCTTGAAAGATTGGTTGCCGGAAAGCCCTTTCACGATGCGGATATCCACACCATCAAGGATCTGCTGTGTTGTCTATCTATGCCGCCGGGTATGCACGGCGGCGTGTCTGAATACCTGCCTTCAAGGCAAACTGAGGCCATCTGCCGATCTTGCCTTTTCTAAACACAAACCTCAGGTTAAGATGATTAGACTTTATTCTGACTTTTTATGGCTAGCGTAATGGCTACAACCAATATTGTGATAAATTAGAGCCTTGTAACGAAGAATTTTGAACAAAGAAATATTTAAAGCATTAATTTAGTCAAAAAAGTAAACCATGCTGTGTATATATCACGAATCAACAGATCCTTATTTTAATGTCGCTACTGACGAATATATCCTGAAACACCTGAAAGAAGACTGTTTTATGCTGTGGCGCAATGACAATGCCATCATTGTGGGAAAATATCAGAACACTCTTTCCGAAATTAATTACGACTACGTAAAGGAAAACAATATCTCTGTGGTCAGAAGAATGTCAGGCGGAGGCGCCGTGTACCACGATCTGGGCAACCTTAATTTTTCTTTTACCAAGTCAGGTGCAGATTCCAACCTGACTGACTTTGAAAAATTTACAAAACCCATCGTCGATGTCATCCGCCAATTGGGTATTGACGCCCGTTTTGAAGGAAAAAATGACCTGATGATTGACGGCAAAAAATTTTCAGGCAATGCCGCCCATATTTACAAAAATAAAATCCTACATCACGGTACTATTCTTTTTGCCTCTGAAATGAGAAACGTCGCCGAAGCCCTCCGTATCAATCCGGTAAAATATCAGGACAAGGCACAAAAATCCGTTCCCAAACGCGTTACCAACATTTCAGAACACCTGAAAGATCCGATGACAGTCGAGGAATTTGCCGCCAAAGTCATGGACTATGTCGTATCCATCTATCCGGACAGCAAACTTTATTCCTTTACGGAAGAGGATTTAATAAATATCCGGAAACTGAGAGACGAAAAGTATGCTACACATGAATGGAATTACGGAAAATCTCCGGATTACAGCTTTAAAAAAGCCATACGTACAAAAGGAGGTCTGCTTGAGATGAACCTGGAAGCTAAAAAAGGGACCATCGAAGAAGTAAAGATATTCGGCGACTTTTTCTCAGAACGGGGTATAGAAGACATAGAAAAGGCGCTGAAAGGCATCTCCCACGAAGAAAATGCAATCCGACAAGCCCTGGCAACTCTTGAGATAGATCGCTATCTGAGTAATATCACGATAGACGACCTGGTTGAGGCAATGTTCTGACCGTACATCTTTGTATCCCGGTCGATAAATAACCGGGGTTTAGGAAAAGACAGTTTTTATGCTTTCAGGGAGACTGTTTTATCTTCATGGTAACTATCGGTGCTTGTGATATAAAAATAAAAACTATAAGGGAATTTACTTATTTTTGATTCCATATATCTGCTTTATGACCAATGACCGTCTGATTCAAAAATACCTCTTCCTCGCCATCATCATCCTGCTCGGCATCGTTATCGTGGCTAATCTCACCGCTTTTATCACTGCCACCTTGGGAGCGAGTATATTTTATATCCTGTTTAAAAAAATGATGATCCGTCTGAGTGAAAAATACAGGATTAACAAGTCTCTTGGAGCGTTGATTATCATTCTGCTGTCGTTTTTTATCGTCGTTTTGCCATTCACCCTGATGGGTATTCTGATCGCAAATAAGGTTATTTTCTATATCAATGAACCCGCCGCAATCAATGATATCAGGCTGATGATCCTGGAAAAAATAAAACTACTTCCGGTAGAAATCAAGATTGACTCACTGATCACAAGGATTACATCCATAACGGGCTCTTTAGTTACCGGCCTTCTCAACAATATTTTCGGGGTACTGACGACCATTGTGGTCATGTATTTTTTACTGTATTACTTTCTTGTCAATTACAATAAGCTGGAGAAAACTCTTATCAACTACCTGCCCATGAGTGAAGCCAATTTGAATATACTTGGTGTAGAATTACGCAATATGACTTTTATCAATGCTGTTGGTGTTCCGGTCATCGCCCTTGCTCAGGGACTGATAGCATACGGGCTCTATCTGTATGCAGGGGTACAGGATGCAGGATTGTGGGCAGTGCTCACCGGCTCGGCTTCCGTCATTCCGCTGGTAGGAACGGGTATTATCTGGGTTCCGATTACGGTTATTCTGCTTGCTATGGGACAATATACTGAGGGCATTGTTGTTGGAGTGGGATGTTTACTAATTCTGGGCAATATCGACAACCTTATCCGCATCTTTATTTCAAGTAAGATGGGAGATGTACATCCGGTTGTTACCTTCCTTGGAGTATTTCTGGGTTTAAATATATTTGGTCTGCCCGGACTGGTGTTTGGTCCTCTGTTGATTTCATATTTTCTCCTCTTTTTGAAAATATTCCGGAAAGAATATGGCACAGCACCGGAAGAACCTATTGAACAGACAGTAGGTAACAATGAACCTTCTCCTCCCCAATAATGGTCTAATCATAATAGAAGATGCGCTTTGGGCCCCAATACCTCCAACGGACAAAATTGTTTTTGCCCGTGAGGTCTTTCTCTCCTAATCATTTCCAAAGTATATATTTATCCGTTGGAATATAAATTATCAATCTGCGTAATTCTATACATATTTGGAAAGAAGGGAACAGTTTCATATCTAAGGAAAATTAACTTATTCCCCTTGACGCTAACCTTTCTTTAAATTACGGTTTGAACTCCAAATGAGGCTCCCATAAATGCATTTCAGAAATTTCGAAAACAAGGGGATAAAGGAGAAGTTACGGTGACTGCAAAAGATTTTAGGGAAGAAGACTTATAATGAATGTTTCCCCCGGTCACCTAAATATTTTTTTCCTATGCTGATTATTTTACCAATTCTTTATACAATTCATTGAGCTGACCGGTTAGGTATTCCGGTTTAAACAAATCCAAATGCTCCTGAACAGCCGGGTTGGATGAAAATCCGCATTTGGAATCATATTTTTCCTGTATTAAGGCAGCCAACTCTTCTTCATCTTCTCCATCGATGTAATAAGCTATCTTACCTCCTGCTTCGGTTAATGATGACCGGCGCGTGGTAATGACGGGCGTCCCGCATACAATGGATTCAAGCACAGGAAGACCAAAGCCTTCCATGAGGCTGGGATATACTGACAGTGCGGCAAGACGATAGATAACATTCAGTTCATCCAACCGGGGAGACTTAATCCGGATAATATCATTCTCTAGTTTGAGGTCAGCTATGAGATGTTCTGTATATTCTAAATATATGGAACCATTTCCGACAATCACCAGTGGTAGCCTTTTATTCGAAGGAATAAGATCCAGTGCCCTAATGAGAACTTCTATGTTTTTCCTACGGGTAATGGCGCCTACATACAGGATAAACTCTGATGGCAGATTATACTTTTCCCTTACTGTAATTAGTTCCTCTTCGCCGGGTATCGTTGAAAACACAGGGCTGACGGTTTGGCACACCACTCTTATTTTTTCCGGAGATGTTCCGTAGTGTTCCACTATATCCTTCTTTGTCGCCTGACTGATGGCTATAACCAAATCAGCAGTCTTACAGGCATGACGGAATTTTTTGTCATAAATCATTCTGTCAAGGAAGGGAAAGTCCATCGGGAAAAACTTGTACAACAAGTCATGCATGGTAACGATGGTCGGAATCTTTGCTTTTGCAATATTCATGGGCAGTTCATGACTAAGCCCGTGATACAGATCCAATCTAGAGCGACGAATATCCGAAGTTATTCCCCGGCTTCGCCATCCGGGACGCCTCAAACCACCCGGAGTAATTACCGGATAATCACCGGCATAAAACGGCAATGTTCGTTCGTTCTTAACGATTCGAGGAGTATATAAATATAACTGATAATCTGGATAGTATTGATGCAGGTTGCCGACAAGAGTCCTGCTGTAATTGCCCAATCCGGTATTGTTTTGAAAAAGTCTCTTGGCATCAAATCCAATCTTCATTGCTGACTTTTTAAAAGTAAATATAACTTATATGCCTGAAAAAGTATCAGTGATGGCTTTTCACTTTTCAACTGGCGTAAAACCATCGATTTAGCAATACCAAAAAACAACGTATATAGCCGGTCTGCCTTCCATTGTCTTAACCGAGCGGCAATTCTGACCAATGAAATATTTCGTACATAGGGACCATAAGTCTTATCATCTATAAGCCGCCCAAGATTGTCAACAGCCTGAAAAGTTTTCTTCAGGAAAAGATTATTCTCGTCGAGTCCTTCATGGATAACAGGGTTGTCTATGCTGATTATCGGGATGTTCAGGCTAGTAAGTAAAAAACCAAAAATCGTGTCCTCATGCCCATATTCCTTCAGTCCTTCGTCAAATCGTATCCGGTGAAAGATACCGGCAGGTATGGCAAAATTGGATGCCATAAAATGGATGTTTCCCGCCTTATCCTGCTTTGAATGAAGGCGTTGGATTACTTTCGTTCCGTACATGTAATGCAGCCTGCAACCGTCGTCCGGCAGGCATTCCGGAAATTTAGTGCCGCCGCAAATAACAGTCCCGGTATGCTTTTTTAATTCATCGAGATAGTCGGACAAGAAATCGGTCTTTTCGACAGCAGAATCTCCATCGATAAAAAGCAGGTATTCGCCCGAGCTCTTGTCTGCCAGGAAATTTCTGATGGCAGAACGGCCTTTATTCTCTTTTTCAGGAAAATATTTGACTTCTTTATCCTCTATAAATCGGCTGTTCTCCTGCTGAATGCGTCCGGTGGAGCCGTCTTCTGCGATAAGTATTTCTACAGCCGCGGAAAGCAAGGCTTTCTGGGCCAATAGCCTACTGGCAAGAATGCGAATATCCTGATTGAAAACAGGAATACAGATGGAAAGGAATGGATGGTCAGTGGCCATTATTTTAAAGCCTGCTCGAGATCATTTTTCAGATCTTCAAAGTCTTCAATACCGACGCTGATGCGGATGAGTGAATCGGTCAGACCCACCTTAAGTCTTTCTTCACGAGGAATGGAAGCATGCGTCATTGTCGCCGGATGGCCTACAAGCGACTCCACACCACCGAGAGACTCGGCAAGTGAAAACATTGTAAACTTGCGCAATACTGCCTTGGCAGCTTCTGTTGTATCTTTTTTAAGATCAAATGATACCATGGCTCCAAAGTCTTTCATCTGGCTTGCTGCCAGCTCATGACCGGGATGTGTCTTAAATCCGGGGAAGTTGACCTTGTTGACGGCAGGATGATTGACCAGAAACTCAGCTATTCGTGCAGCATTACGACATGCTCGCTTCATACGTACGTGCAGTGTTTTTATACCGCGTAGGATAAGGAAACAGTCCATCGGGCCGGGTGTTGCCCCACAGGCATTCTGCAGAAAACGCAATTGTTCTTCTATTTCTTTTTTATTGCATACGATAGCACCCATGACGGCATCGCTGTGACCGCCCAGATACTTGGTGCAGCTGTGAAGGACAATGTCGGCGCCCAGGTCAAGAGGCTGTTGGAGAAAAGGTGAGGCAAATGTATTGTCCACACAGGTGATGATGCCGTATTTATTGGCGATACGCGCTACCTTGCGTATGTCCACGATATTGAGCATGGGATTGGTCGGGGTCTCAATCCATATCATCCTGGTGCGCGGATTAATCAGCTTTTCCAGACGATCTGTATCGTTGAGGTTGATAAAGTGGCTCTTAATGCCGAATCTGCCGTAAACCCTTGTTATCAGACGATAGGAGCCGCCATACAAGTCATTGGTGGAAATAATTTCGTCCCCGGGACTCAGAAGTTTCAACAGGGTGTCCATTGCTCCCAGGCCACTGGAGAAGCAAAGTCCGTAAGCTCCGTTTTCCAAGGCGGCCAGGTTGGCTTCCAGGGCTGACCTTGTAGGATTATGTGTCCTTGCATATTCATACCCCTTGTGTACTCCGGGCTCTTCCTGTACAAAGGTAGATGTTTGATAAATTGGGGTCATGATGGCTCCTGTCGCAGGATCCGGACTTACTCCGGCATGGATAACCTTGCTGTTGAAGCGCATAGTTGGATGTTCCGAAGAGTTTGCTTTTGTTTTTTTAGCCATTCCTTACTTTCTTTTAATCACATTTTGTGCGGCTCGAACGATATTATCCACATCCAGACCGTACTTTTTCAATAGTTCCATTGGTTTACCACTTTCACCAAAGCTATCCTTAACGGCAACAAACTCCATCGGACAAGGCTGATTTTTTACGGCGACGTGGGCGATGGCATCACAAAGTCCGCCATTTATCTGATGCTCCTCACAAACGACGGCGCACCGGGTCTTTGACAATGAGTCCAGAATCATCGCTTCATCCAACGGTTTAACAGTAGGTACACTGATAACATCGACGGATACGCCCTGATCCTCGAGTGCTTTGGCTGCTTCAACGGCATTCCATACCATAAGTCCGGTAGCAAATATACTTACATCCGTCCCAGAACCCAACCGATCCGCCTTTCCGATGACAAAAGGGGTATCTGCACCGGTAAACACCGGCCAATTGGGTCTGCCAAATCTAAGATATGCAGGGCCGACATGATCTACCAGAGCAAGAACTGCCTGTTTGGTCTGATTGGCATCCACAGGACAAATAACCGTCATACCAGGCAACATTCGCATCATCCCTATATCTTCCAATATCTGATGGGTAGCACCATCTTCTCCCAGTGTCAAACCGGCGTGCGAGGCACATATCTTGACATTTTTCCCGGAATAGGCGATAGACTGACGAATCTGATCATATACCCTTCCGGTAGAAAAATTGGCAAAGGTTCCGGTAAACGGTATCTTTCCTGCAGTGGCTAATCCCGCTGCCACACCCATCATATTGGCCTCTGAGATACCCATCTGAACAAAACGGTCAGGAAAGGCTTCGATAAATTGTTCGAGTTTCAGGGAGCCAAGAAGGTCGGCAGCCATAGCGATCACTTCCTTATTTCGTTTTCCTGCCTCATAAATTCCTTCACCGTAGCCGTCGCGTGTTGCTTTGCTCCCGGTAGATACTATATCGTGAATATTCATGGTTTAATGTTTTAAATGTGGAGCCTGATAGTTTTCATTATACACATAATCGCCCAGCGTTTCTTTCAGCTGAGCCAGTCCTTTCTCTGTCTGTTCCATATTTGGTGCTTTTCCGTGCCATGCATTGGTGCCCATCATAAAATCAACACCCTGTCCCATATTGGTACGCATCAGGATAACCGTCGGAATTTCCGTGCCGCGATGCGTTCTGGCCTCTTCAAGTGCATGGACGATAGACGCCATATCATTACCGTCAGTGACAACAACACGCCACCCGAAGGTGCGCCATTTGCCTTCAAGGTCGCCAAGGCTGAGGATTTTATCATTGGGGCCATCGATCTGCTGACCATTCCAGTCCACTGTCACAATCAGATTGTCCAATTTGTGAAAAGGAGCAAACATCGCTGCTTCCCATATCTGACCTTCCTGAAGCTCTCCATCGCCTGTGGATACATGCACAAAGCCTGGATCATTGTCCATTTTCTTGGCCAATGCCATGCCTACTCCAACCGAAAATCCCTGCCCGAGAGAACCTGTGGCTACCCGGATACCCGGAAGGCCTTCATGGGTAGTGGGATGTCCCTGAAGCCGGCTATTGATTTTACGGAACGTAGAGAGTTCTTCCAGCGGGAAATAACCTCGACGAGCTAAAACACTATACAATACCGGAGATATATGCCCGTTGGACATAAAAAATGCATCCTGACCTTTAGCATTCATCTCAAAGTTGTCCGACTGATTCATAACCCTGAAATACAGAGCTGTCATCATGTCAGTGCAACCCAATGAACCACCCGGATGACCGCTTGATGCAAAATAAACCATTCGGAGAATATCTCGACGCACCTGAGAGGCTATCTGCTTCAACTGGTCGATATCTGTTACTTTTTCTTTCATTGTATAAGACAATCAATTAAGCTGCGAAGGTACATATTTCTTCTTTTCGAAGCAGAATTGAATTTTATTTTAATAATAATACTATGGATAACATCCGTTTCATTCGGAAGGTTGTGTCGGAATGAATCTTTATTCTACTTATCCTTTGACCTTTTTCATGAATATTGCAAGGTGAATTTTTTAGTTTTATCATAATAAAATCACAATAAGGGCAAAATTTGAATTATTTCACTATATTGCTGTTTAAATGCTAAAAAATAAAAAATGGATTTTACACAATTATTAAACAGCGGATTAGGACAGCAAATTATCAGTGGCATCGGAAATCAGGTTGGTACTTCTGAAAAAGATACCTCTTCGGTAATCGGTGCCGCCTTTCCTGTATTGCTGGGGATGTTACAAAAAAATGCATCTTCTGAAGATGGTGCTTCCGGTATTATGAATGCCTTAAAGAAGCACGACGGAAGTATCCTGGACAACCTTTCAGGCTTTTTGAATATGGGAGATACGACTGACGGTAATGGAATTCTGGGTCATATTCTTGGAGGAAATAAATCAAATGTCGAAAATGCCATCAGCCAGAAAACCGGTGTAGGAGCCATGGATGTCGCCAAAATAATCGCCATGCTGGCACCTATTGTCATGGGATATCTCGGACGTCAGACCAGAAACGAAAATGTCAGCAATAGTGGCGGTCTAGGCAGTGTCCTTGGTGGTATATTGGGTAACGCCGGAAGTTCTTCTTCTGTAAGCGGTGGCATCTTGACCTCCATCCTCGACCAGGATGGTGATGGTCAGCTGGGTGTAGGAGATGTTTTGAGTGCCGTATCAGGTAAGCAGAAAAAATCAGGCTTCCTGGGCGGTTTGCTTGGCAGCATCTTCGGACGGAAATAATCTGAAGATACAGGAGATAAGATGGATTCTTTTCAGTTAATCCCCTCCGGTAACGATATGATATTTTTTAATAAAACGGTAATGACCTGAGATCAGTCATTACCGTTTTTATATCCCTAAAAGTTCAGGGATACCGGTATATCTGACAAAGATTTATTTTGTCCTAAGCCCTTCATCGGCGCTTGGACCATACATTCCCGGTATCGGGATATTGAGTATGCGAAGATAAACCCCAAGTTGAGCCCTGTGATGATAAAGGTGATTAAGACCTACCTGACGTATCGCTATTGCACGCGGCGCCTCCAGGACTATATGCTCACCCACCCGAAGCGTCCACAATTGTTTGAAATCATCCTCTCCTGCCTTCGCCAATGCCGCCAGAGTATCCTCATTATTGTTTTGGAACAATCGGACAAGGTCAACTGTGCCATTGATTTCAGGTTTTTTAATCGGACTATTTGCAAAGTCAAGAACATCCGTATTAAGGATAATTGCAGGATAGCCTCCCAATTGGGCGATATGCGTAGCAAGAGCCTTGAGTGTCATTGATTTTTCATGCGGGCGCCAGTCAAAGTGCTCATCCGGCACCCTTTCCAGCAACTTCAGTGTACTTTTTGATTCATGACCTATTTCACCTGATAATGCTTGTGATAATCCCATCTTTTCAGTAGTATTTATTAAAGTTAATTTTATTTGATTATCGGAAGAGATAACAATATTGAGGACATAAAGATTAAAAGAGAGGAATTCTTTTTCCCAAAAATTTATTTCATTCCAACTCTTTCTTAAGGCTTTCAATATTGGATAAGCTGTCAGCCAGTTTTTTCCTTTCCTTCTCGATTACCGCAGGAGGGGCATTCTCAACGAATTTGGCATTCTCCAGTTTTTTGTTGATGGCATTTACAAATCCTTCGTAATATTTTATTTTTTCCAATATTTCTGCTTTTGCTTCATCCTTATTTACCGATTTAACGGGCATCTGCACCTGAACCTTTACAGTTCGTACTAAGGCGCTGACAGATTGATCGGCAATGAGGTCATTGTTATCATGGACGCTTACAAAGGCTATGGACTCCAGGAGGGCCCGATATCCTTTCAAGTTGAAAAAGTTCGATATGTCACCATCCAGATATACCGGCAATTGTTCTTTTTGCTTCAATCCATTCTTATTGCGGATGTCACGTATCTGAGTTACAAAGTCCTTGAAGAATCCAAAGCTTTCTTTAAGGGCTGAATTGTTTTCAACCGGTTCGGGATATTTGGATACAATGCAGTCAGGCATTTCGGCAGTCTTTGTGTGCTGATAAACTTCTTCAGAGATAAATGGCATAAACGGATGAAGAATAATCATCAAATCAGAAAAAAGAGCATTAGCCTCAGCTAGTGTCCCGGCGTCAATCGGGCTGCCGTAAGCAGGTTTGATCATCTCAAGATAGTAGGCACAAAAATCATCCCAAATCAGTGAATAGATAAGAATCAGGTTCTCGGATAGACGGTAACTTTCAAAGTTAACTTCTGTCTGCTGTTGCACTTCGCTGATTTTCTGTCGCATCAGATCATAAGCAAGCTTGTTTTTTGCCCTGATTCCGGCATCAGCTGTGCCGGTAACCTCCCATGAAGTGACGAGTCTGAGGGCATTCCATATTTTATTACAGAAATTACGTCCCTGCTCGCATAATTTTTCATCAAAAAGCAGGTCGCCTCCGGCAGGAGAAGAAGACATCATCCCAAAACGTACTCCGTCGGCACCGTATGTATCTATCAGGCCAAGCGCATCCGGCGAATTACCCAAAGATTTGCTCATCTTGCGACGTTGCTTGTCTCTTACCATTCCGGTAAAATAGACGTCAGCAAAGGGTCGCTCCTGCTTCCATTCATATCCTGCCATTATCATGCGTGCCACCCAGAGGAAGATAATATCCCAGCCTGTGACAAGGGCACTTGTCGGGACGTAATAGTTGTACTCCTTCGGGTCACCGAATCCGTCAAAGACAGTAATAGGCCATAGCCAACTTGAAAACCATGTATCCAACACGTCTTCATCCTGAATCAGGAGATCCCTATTAAAGTCCTCTCCGTACTTTTCCATAGCCATAGCTTCTGCTTCATCGCGACTGGATGCGACGAAGATATCATCACCATAATAGTAGGCGGGAATGCGATGTCCCCACCAGAGCTGTCGGCTTATACACCAGCTGCGAATGTTTTCCAACCAATGGTTATAGGTATTAACCAGATTTTTAGGATAGAACTGGATGTCGCCTTGATTTACGGCATCGAGGGCCGGCTTTGCCAGGGAATCCATATCGACAAACCACTGAAGACTCAGTCGGGGTTCGACGACGGCATTAGTGCGTTCTGACCTTCCGATATTGGTACGATAGTCGATGATACCGTCCAGGAGTCCGGCATCTTCCAGCATCTTCACGATGTTTTTGCGGGCTTCGAAGCGATCTTGCCCGACGAGGATGATAGCCTTTTCATTGAGTGTACCGTCGCCATTGAGGATATCAATGACTTCAAGGCCGTGCTTTTCACCGAGTTGATAGTCATTGATGTCGTGTGCAGGAGTTATTTTTAGTGCACCGGTACCAAATTCGATATCGACGTAGGTATCTGCAATGACCGGAATGGGCTTGTTGATAAGGGGAATGAGGACGCGACTTCCTATCCATGATTGATACCGCGGATCGTCGGGATGTACTGCGATAGCGACGTCTGCCATAATGGTTTCAGGTCGTTGGGTTGAGATGACAAGAGCCTTTGAAGGATCGTCTTCCTGAATGTATTTTAGTTTGAACAGCCGGGCATTTTCTTCGTTATAAATAACCTCTTCGTTGGACAAAACGGTCTGAGCATGAGGGTCCCAATTGATCATGCGAAGACCGCGAAATATTTTTCCGTTGTTGTAAAGATCGACAAAGGCTTTGATAACGCCCTTACTACGCACATCATCCATGGTAAAGGCGGTACGGTCCCAGTCACAGGAAGCACCCAGTCTTTTCAGCTGATTGAGGATGATGCCGCCGTATTTATCCGTCCATTCCCAGGCATATTTGAGGAATTCATCCCTTGTCAGGTCTGATTTCTTAAGACCTTTTTCTTCTCTGAGCCATTTTACCACTTTTGCTTCAGTGGCTATGGATGCGTGGTCCGTTCCAGGTACCCAGCAAGCGTTTTTACCTTTCAGTCTGGCTCGGCGAATGAGGATATCCTGAATGGTATTGTTGAGAATATGCCCCATGTGGAGAATCCCGGTGACATTGGGAGGGGGGATGACGATTGAATAAGACTCTCTGTCATCGGGTGTAGAATGAAAATAATTATGGTCCATCCAGTAGCTGTACCATTTGGATTCAATATCCTGAGGGTTGTATGTTTTATTCAGTGTCGTCATTTCCGGCTTTGAACTTAAAAATTTGTGGCTGCAAATTTAGGTGAAATTTGGTAAAGTGGGATAAGGTACATTAATATTGAAACCATTGCAGAATTATTTGTAAAAAAAATATTTAAGGCTTCGATGTTGGCAACTTTAAGATAATCAGAATAATACAGGCTACTAATTATTCATATATTCGATTAAATTGTTGATTATAAATAGTTTATGTTAATGTACATATTTCTGATAATATGCTATCTGTAATTCCTCCGGAATGTATCCTACCGTCTCAACAAGAGGCACTTCGGTATGCTGAACATCCCGGATAACAAACAGGCGATAATCCTTCAAACGGCAAAGCCACAAACAGCAGTGCTATCAAACAACACTTTATAAGCTCTTTCAAAAAAATTCCTGAATTAAACCGTTTCTAAGAAATTGCAGCAAATATTAAAAACAGAGGTATTTAAGACCCAGCAAAAACCCTTCCCCCCGCCAATTTATTATCAGCATTCATCCTGATTATTTATAGGAAGGACTAAATATTTTCTCAATTTTAAATAAATTACTACACTTAAAAGTTATAAGATGATTACGTAATAATTAGTTTTATACTTAGAGATAATCAATTATCCGATTTAATTTAAATTGTGACAAGATTATGAACTCAGTATTTAAAGCGCTGGATGATGAAACCCGTCGCCAAATCATTGAAATGCTTAAAATCAGGGAAATGACATCGGATGAAATCGCAACGTCATTCAGCCTGACAAGGCAACAAGTAGCACATCACTTGGAAATTCTTAAAACGGCAAAACTTATTAAAATCGATAAAAGCAGAAAGAATCCGGTATATTCACTCAATGCCGTCTTGCTGGACCAACTACTGACATGGATACTGAAAAATAAAAGATGATTAATTTTATTTTTCATAGAATGAATGTCTTTTTGAATAACTTTGCTGAGATTTTAAGTCAAAATCCAACGATGTGAAATGATAGTAGCTAAGACATTCAAATGGGAAGCAGCTCACCGACTGCCCTGGCACAGTGGAAAATGCAGACACCTGCACGGGCACTCCTATAAAATGACTGTTGAATTTGAAGGCCAGCAAGACGAAAACGGCTTTGTCATTGACTTCAACGAAATTAAAAAAATCGTAGAACCATACATCGATCAGATAGACCACTCTACCATTATTGCCGAAAAAGATACCGAATTAAAACAGGTCTTTGACGAAAAGGCCTGGCGCTACTTCATTCTTCCCTTTGACACTACCGCCGAAAACCTTTGCCTATATTTCCTGAATATCATCGCCAAAGAAAACTACGACATCCTCATCGCCAATAAAATTACAACCATCGGTGTAAAAGTCTTCGAAACAGGCACCTCGTACGCCTACATGAAAAGAGAACTGTAAGTTTTCTACAATTCATCCTGTTGCAAAATCATCTTCGCCGGATTTTTTTACACCAAAACGACACTCTATATCCTTTCATTCAAATATTGCTTCTTTCTTATTTTATTTTTCAACTTCATATTCCTCCGTTGTCGCTGTATATACCGGCTTTAACATGAAACTTCGTGCTTCATAAATAAACTGAAAAGATAATTTTTTAAATTTTTTCAAAAAGTATATCTAAAAATTAACAGTGTTAATTATCTTTGCGGTGTTATTTTAATTGTATGGGAATTCTGGAAAGAAAAACTAAACACAAGGAATTTTTACGGCAGGCCATTCTGGATGCAGCCAAACGGCTTTTTATAAGAGATGGGTATCAATCCACTTCCATCCGCAAAATTGCCCGGGAAATTGAATTCAGCCCGACAACCATCTACCTGTATTATAAGGATAAGGCCGAGATTGCTCATGCCTTACACGTGGAAGGGTTTAAGCTATTAGGACATCAGCTGAGTGTGGTTAGCCTCATTGACGATCCCTTTGAAAGGCTAAAGGTCATGGGACGGATTTATATCCAGTTTTCCATTGAAAATACAGAATTCTACGAGATGATGTTTGTCCTGAAAGAGCCCATGGATCACATCCGGGAATGCGAAACGGAAATTTGCTGGGAAGAAGGTCAGCAGGCTTTTGATATCCTGTATTCTAATCTGGCAGCATGTCAGGAAAAAGGATATTTCAAAGGCATGGACCCCTCCTATGTTGCCATGATTGCATGGAGCACTCTGCATGGACTGTGTACACTCAATCTGCACGGGCACCTCGACTTTGTCAAAAATCACAAAAAAGAAATGACCCATATTGAAGATATTTTAAATGGCACCTTCTCCGCTTTTATTGGCGTATTGGAACGATTGAAATAATTTTTTTTACTCAATGACTTAACACTGTTAATTAAAATGAAAAAAATTGAAAAATATATCAGCCTGACAACCATCCTGCTCCTTTTTCTGCCGGAATCCGGAATTTATTGTCAGTCTGCCTTTCCCGACATATATATCAGGATTGCCTTTCAGAACAGTCCGCTGCTGTATCAGAAAAGCACGGACATTGACAAGGCGCATCTTGCTAAGAATATCGCAACCGGGTACCGACTCCCTACGGCAAGTTTCCAACTGGGGTATCAGACAGCTGCCGGAGGGCGCAACATCGACCTTCCTGTAGGCGATATGCTCAATGGCGTTTACACAACTCTCAACCACCTTACCAATACCAACAGTTTTCCTACTATCGAAAACCAATCCATCAACTTCCTGCCCAGCAACTTTTATGATGCAAAGGTCAGAACCACCATTCCAATATATAATGCTGAAGTCGGTCACAATATCCGACTTTCAGAAAATCAGATCATCGCTGCAGAAACAAACCTCCGTCTTCAGAAACGACAACTGGCAGCGACCGTCAAAGAAGCGTATTTCAACTATCTGATGGCTATCAAGGTCAAAAGTATCTATACGGAAGCAATAGGCCTCGCACGGGAAGGCCGGCGGGTCAACAGTCGTCTCCTCGAACACGGCAAAGGCCTCCCGGCCTATATCCTCCGCTCTGATGCGGAAATAGCTTCCATAGAAGATGAAGCCTTCAGCGCTGAAACTGCCGTTAAAAATGCCCAATATTGGTTTAACTTCATCCTCAACAGGCCTGACACTGCCTCCATTGATACATCTATCGACGAGGAAGCTCTTATGGCCGAATGCCGCGCTCTATTACTAAGTAATTCCGACAACTCACAGAGAGAAGAATTGAGCTTACTCCACATTGCTTCGGCCTCCTATAAAGAAGCCATTCAATTACAAAAAAGTGCTGCCATGCCACGGCTCAATGGCATCTTAGACCTCGGTTCGCAATCAGAAAACTGGCGTTTTAATAATCAGTCCCGATATTTCCTTCTGGGACTTCAATTAGAGGTCCCTATTTTCTCCGCCAACAGAATAAAACAAAAAACGGCAATGGCAAAGCTGGACCTCGACCGCAACGAAAGTGTCCTGGACTATTCTAAACAACAGCTGCAACTGTCAGCCAAAATTGCCATCAACAATCTGCGCACCGCCCTGGAAACCCTGGATGCCTGTAAAAAACAAGTGGAAGCAGCGTCTGCATATCGAAGACTCATTGACAAAGGTTATACAGAAGGCGTCTCCACCTTTATTGAAACCATAGATGCCCGCAACCAATGGAAAACAAGCCAACTCGCCTGCAAAATACAGTTATATAAAGTATTTCTTGCCGGTGTAAAGGTCGAAAGAGAACTGGCACTTTTTAACATTGATCAATAATCAAACCTATGAGACAAAAAATATTATTGCCTTTGTTGGGACTCTCCTTTTGGATGAGTTGTAAAGAGACAAAAACTGTTCCCCCTTCCGGGGATGACATTATTCCCGTGCGCACTATGGTGGTTCATCGGGATTCTATGAACTCCCTATACCAGGTGTCAGGACGATTCTCAACGGAAGACGAATCGGTCATGGCGTTTAAAAACGGCGGGACTATCCGTACCATCTACGTCCGTGAAGGCGATCATATTAAAAAAGGTCAATTGCTGGCCGCCCTGGACAAAACTGAAATTGGAACCCTGGTCAAACAGTCTGAAATAGGGCTCTCCAAAGCAGAAAGAGACTTTAATCGTGCATCCAACCTGTATAAGGACAGTGTGGCCACCTTCGAACAAATGCAAAATGCCAAAACAGCACTTGACATTGCACGTCAGCAGGTCATCAATGCACAATATAACCTGAATACCGCCGAAATGCGTGCCACCCGCTCAGGTTACGTTCTTAGAAAGTACGCGCAGGAAGGTCAGATCGTCGGTCCTGGCACTCCCGTCTTGCTAATCAATGGTGCCAGCGACGGCCAATGGGTCCTCAGGGCTGGTGTCAGCGACCGGCAGTGGGCAACTATAGAAATAGGAGATCGGGCAACCGTGGTCACAGATGCTTATCCCGACATCAAAATGCAGGGTACGGTAACCTCCAAATCTGAGGGTCTGGATCCCTCTTCCGGCACCTTCAACCTCAACATTTCTATTGACAATAAATACAAAAATAAATTGGCGGCAGGACTGTTTGGCACAGCGACTATTGTATGTTCCAAACCTCAATCTGTATGGTCGATTCCATATAATGCCCTGCTGGACGCAGAAAAAGATACCGGTTATGTCTTCGTGGCAACGGATGATCACAAGGCACACAAGGTAAAGGTCGTCATTGAACGGCTTTCACATCCCAATGTCATCATTTCATCCGGTTTAGAAAATTACAACCGCATCATCCTCGAAGGAAATGCCTATTTAAAAGAAGGCTCAATGATTAAATTGACTGAATAATACAGTCATTCGGACTTTTAAAAGGATCCTCTCGTGAAAAATTCACTGAATTAAATCCAATATATCGATGAAAATATCTGAATACGCTATAAAAAACAGTCAATTTACCCTCATCATGGTCCTCATGGTAGTTGCTGTAGCAATTTCCACCTTACTGAGAATGCCCCGTTCGGAAGATCCCGAATTTTCGGCTCCTATCTTCCCTATAGTTATTGTCTATCCCGGTGCCGGACCTGAAGATATTGAAAAAATGGTGGTTGACCCCATTGAAAAAAAGATCTTTAGCCTATCCGACATAAAGAAAGTAAAAAGCTTTATAAGGGATGGGCTTACCGTGATGCAGGTAGATTATAACTACAATGTAAATATCAACGATAAATATCAGGAACTGGTCCGTGAAGTGAATAGCCTGAGAGATCAGTTGCCTGAAGGGATCCAGATGATTGACATTCAGAAGGCAACAGCTTCCGACGTTAACATCCTGCAGGTTGGCTTAATCTCTGAAAACGCCTCTGAAGACGCTCTTCTCCGGGCAGGTGAAGGTCTTCAAAAAGCCCTTGAGCAGGTTATCCAACTTAAAAATGTAAAGCTGCACGGTACTCACGATCGTCTCATCCGGGTGGATCTCAAACTGAATAAAATGGCTCAGTTTAACATTCCCACACTTCTAGTCGCCAATGCCTTGCAAAGTGAGATGACCAGCATCCCCGGAGGTTCTATCGTCGAAGGATCTCAGACTTACAATATTCGAACCAATGCCAATTATTCCAATTTGGAGGATGTTAAGAATACCATAATTATCAACCGAGGTACGGGACCTGTCCGATTAAGAGACGTGGCAGACGTGTATTACGATTACAGCCCCGATAACTATATCACACGGCTCAATGGTCATAGAGGTATCTTTGTGGTGGCAGCCCTCAAAGAAAAACAGAATATCTCCACTGCACAGAAAGCTTACCTAAAAGTTTTGGAAGAATATCGAAGAAGTCTGCCCAACAACATCGATATGCAACTTCACTTTGATCAGGCCGATAACGTCAATGAAAGGCTTTCCAGCCTGGGTAAAGACTTCCTCATCGCCATCAGCTTAGTTCTTTTGACCCTGCTACCTCTTGGCAACAGAGCTTCCCTTGTCGTCATGATCTCCATCCCGCTGTCCTTAGGCCTGGGTATTATCCTCCTTAACACTTTCGGCTATACCCTCAACCAGCTTAGTATCGTAGGCTTTGTTCTTGCCTTAGGCTTGCTGGTTGACGATTCCATTGTGGTCGTGGAAAATATAGAGCGGTGGATCCGTGAAGGACATTCGCGGAAGGAGGCTGTCATCAAGGCAACCAACCAGATAGGCCTTGCCGTCTTGGGCTGTACAGCTACCCTTATCATTGCCTTTCTACCACTTGCCTTCATGCCGGAAGCGTCCGGAGATTTCATACGAAGTCTCCCCATTGCCGTTATGACTACCATCTCCGGCTCGTTATTAGTCTCCCTAACCGTGGTACCATATCTCTCCGGCAAACTGCTCAAATCATCCACTTCAAATCATGAAAATATTTTTCTTACAATATTACAAAAAGGCATTCACGCCACCTATTCCAAATTGTTGGATAAGGCTCTCAAACATCCGATATTCAGCCTCCTCATTGCACTTATCATCTTCATAGCCTCCCTTTGGATGATTCCCATTGTAGGTACAAGCCTGTTTCCGGCATCAGAAAAACCACAGTTTATGATAGACATCAACACACCGCCACAGTCAAACATCAGCTATACCGACACCATCACCCGCCGCATCGAATCTGAACTTAAAAAGATTCCACAAATAAAATACTATGCTGCCAATGTAGGAAAAGGCAATCCCCGCATTTATTACAACGTACAGCAACGCAATGAACAACCGGATTTTGCACAAATATTTGTCCAACTCCAACCCGATACCAATCCCGAAGACAAACTTGCTCTCATCCAGCAACTCCGTAAAAAATGGACCCCTTTTCCAGGTGCTGAAGTAAAGGTAGTCAACTTCGAACAAGGCATCCCCCAAATCGCCCCGATAGAGGTAAGGCTGTTGGGCGACAATTTAGATACACTACGCCATCTTGCCATTAAGACAGAAAAGCTGCTCAGTCAAATACCGGGGACACTTTATGTCACCAACCCCGTTAAAACCGAAAAAACCGATATCCGTGTCAAAATTAATAAGGCAAAGGCAAATAGCCTCGGCGTCCCCATTATCAATATCAGCAGAACGGTCCGTCTCGCTCTGGCTGGAATCCCGATGGGAACCTATACAGACTTAAATAAAGGCGACAAGGAATATGCCATCCTCCTCACCGTACCCAGATCTCCACATCCGGATTTCAGCGTATTTCAAAATATCTTTGTCAATACAGCAGACAGCAGAGCCATTCCATTGAATCAAATCGCTGATATCGAATTTGAATCTTCCGCTCAGACTATCAACCACCTAAACAAGGAAAGGACGGTCTCTGTCACCTCCTTTGTCCAACAGGGATACACCAATAATGAGGTTATCAAAAATGTCATCCAACAGATGGACCGCATGCCTCTTCCCGGCGGTTATCATTATACGATGGGCGGCGAAGTTGAAGGCAGGCAGGAGTCATTTAAAGGCTTTGACTACATCATCCTGATTACGGCCTTCCTCTTTATTGCCATTCTCGTCCTCCAGTTTAAGACTTTCAGGAGTACCCTCATCGTCCTGTCAGTAATCCCCCTTGGTATCGTCGGAGCCGTAATCGCTCTTTGGCTGACAAACAACACACTTTCCTTTGTGGCGACAGTAGGTATTGTAGCACTTGCAGGAATAGAAGTAAAAAATACAATACTATTAGTGGACTTCACCAACCAGCTTCGTCAACAGGGTGTAAGCCTCATGGAAGCTATCGAAGAAGCCGGTGAAAAACGCTTCCTCCCCATTATCCTGACTACTCTCACAGCCATAGGCGGCCTATTGCCAATAGCCTGGTCCAACAACCCACTCATCTCACCGCTTGCTATCGTGATGATCGGAGGCCTGATAAGTTCAACCCTGCTGTCAAGGATAGTAACCCCGGTGGTATATAAGCTCATTCCTCCTAAAATATAATCAATTAAAGCGGGAGAAAAATGGCAGATGGTAATTGCATAGAGTCTTTTACCATGGGTTGAAAGATAAAATTGGGAGATCGAATGTGAACAATCTTGAGTTAATTGACATTATATTGAAAAATAAAATTTATCATGAAAATATTAACCTTATTTATTACAGTCTTATTTATTTCTACAGCCGGATATGGTCAGGTTGCTAAGTCTTTAAGCCAGAAACCGGACCCTAATAAAAAACTGATGACCGTAGATGCCTCATGCGGTGAGTGTAATTTTGATCTTGAAGGCCATTCCTGCGACCTTGCGGTGAAGATTGATGGCAAAGCTTATTATGTCGATGGCGTGGGAATAGACGCCTTTGGTCATCCGCATGATAAAAATGGATTTTGTGTGGCTGTGAGAAAGGCCGAAGTTCAGGGAGAAGTTGTAAATGACAGGTTTAAAGCCAGCTATTTTAAACTGCTGAAACCTGAGAAAAACAAAGGAAAGAAATAAAATATAAGGTACGATAAGGTACGAAATGCAATAATAGTTTTCATACCTTTTTTATGTTCAAAATACAAAAGGAGCCGATTTACAAATCAATTTTACATCGGGAATTGCGAGATTGATTGCAAATATATTCATGACAGAACAGCAAGGAGCAAGTCCGACAAATGTGTACCATTACCTACATACCCTCAGTCAAACCGGGACACTTTGTTGTAACCGATAACAGAGACGAAGCCGTCAGCCGGCCTGCGCTGCCACCTGCCCTTTATAAGGAACCAGACAGCCTTCTGTTTTACCCAAAGGACATTCAAGCAGGAGGAACCTGGATCGGCATGAGCTCGCAGAATCGTCTGATGGCGTTAATGAACGGTGCTTTCGAAAGACATCAACGCCTTGCGTCATACCGAAAAAGCCGGGGCACAGTAGTCAAGGAGTTGCTTATAGCTGCAGACTTGTCATCAGCCCTAAAGTATTACGATTTCACCGGAATAGAACAGTTTTACGGGCTTATATTCTCCTGGTCTAAAAAAATGCAAATCCTGGAAGTCGTGTGGGATGGAACTGAAGTCCATATACAATCCAATAATCCTGACATTCCGCAAATCTGGTCAGCCGCAATGACATATTCTCCCCAACAAAAGCAAGATCGCCAACAGCTCTTTAATGCCTTTTTATTAAATGAAGACAATGAAGAAAATATAGCTGATGCAATATGGAATTTTCACAAATACACCGGTGACGGCGATAAGGAAGGAATGGTCATCGACAGAGGCTTTCTAAAAACAACAAGTATAACTCAGTTTTATTTCAATCCACACAAACAGACATCCTATAAATACCTCAATATTTTGACCCGGAAAGAATCTTTGGGGTATATCAACTGGAATATTCTCCCCTGATTGCCCCTAAATCAATCTCCTGTGAGTACACCGGAGACATTCCACGCACTGAAGCTGCTGCCTTCAGGTGCACCTTGCGGAATTGTGATTTGTATCTTGTGTTTGCCTGCCGGCAGAGTACCTAAGGGTATCAGGTAGGGGTTGGTTATCGTCCCCGGACACCAGTTGGAACGACTAAAATCTGACGAGGAAAGCCCATCATTAAAATTACCTGAAGCCGGATTATACAGTCTGTACGAACCGCAATCCTCCCTCCAGGGTATCATAGACCAAACTTTTTGCCCATTGAGATATATGGTGTTAACCTTTGGGACAAATTCATCTCCGTTGCCCCACCCGCCATGACCGGTAGTGATATATCTCAAAACAGCATTTTTTACAGTATCTTTCAGATGAAACTCCACCACAAGACCACTGTCTCTGTCAAACATGGTACCATAGTCCTGACCTGCCATCTCCATGATGTTGAGCGTATTAAATAGCGGCATAACCTTGTCCGGTATCCGCTGCTCTTCACCACCTCGGTGAATAGTAATATTTAAATCTATTATGTGTCCTCCTTTGTCGTAATTCCCTATAAAGACACCTATATAAACATCTTTTCCGCTCAGAAGGCTACTGTATGCGGTGATATCCTGACGGTACAAGACAGCGTCCTGCCACTGTTTGTCCTTCAATCGCAGGTAATTAAAATGATGGATACCAAATGGCGTAAAAAAACGCATAAGTTCCAATGCCGGCGTATAATCGGAAGTGGCAACAACCCCATAATACTTCCTGCCATTTCCATTTTCATAAACCGGAAGTGTCTGCACGCCGGAATTTAAGCCTTCCAGAAAAGAAATTTTCTTGTCCTCCGGAATCAAAAATACCGTTCCGGTACGATCGTAGGCGTCTCCTGCTGACTGTTCCTTCAAATCAATAAATATATTCTTTGCATCGGAAAACCGGGGAAAATGAATTTTTTTGACGACAATAGTCCCACTTGCATACTGCATTACGCCCTCTTGAGCTGAAAGTGAATCCGTAAAATTGATGCGTTGCCGGTTAAATACAGGAATGGTCACATACCGGCTTTTCCAAATTTCATCCCGATAAGTCAGCAGGTCTAGCGGACTTACTTCTTTTGGTCGGAAACATTCCGGTAAGTCAACCTTGCTCTGTCTTATCTCAATCGCCGTAGTCACAGTATTCCCATTCCGAACCATCTGAAGCACCAGACCAAGATCCTGACCCAGGATAGTCGGCGCACCCTTTATTTTCATTTTGTCAGTAAACCAT
The DNA here is from genome assembly GCA_024103005.1 of Saprospiraceae bacterium. GTDB lineage: Bacteria > Bacteroidota > Bacteroidia > Chitinophagales > Saprospiraceae > Parvibacillus. The sequence continues at coordinate 28,425 of JAGFJA010000001.1, read as the reverse complement.
AGTTCATACAAGTTGGAATTGACTGAAGTAGTAGCCTTTTTGCAGAGATGCCCGAGTATGGTCTTTGTCTCATTCGTAAAAATCCACTTCTGCTTAGCTATTGCATTGCTATCCTGCGCCTGGATAATCTTATCCGCACCAAGGACTGCATATAGCATCTGAATATTATTTTTCCGGTCGATAACATAATACTCAAAAGGATAATCTTTCTGATTAGTCAAATTTTTTTCCCTGGTGACAAGGGTATAATGTTTATTGGAAAATACAAACGTATGGTTTCCATCATCAGCTTCCTTTCCGTTGAATGTCGTAGAATAAACAATGGTATAGGCTCCTGTCAGATCAGGAAAAGATGATTGTGCATCTGCCATTGTACTGAAAACAAAGACACAAAAAATAACCGTTGAAATTATTTTATTCATAAACAATTCTTTTTTTTCTCACCTTCTCACCAACGCCGTAAATAAAGCATTCCCGCTCGAAGGAGACTACAATATTAATCCAATTAGTTGACTTTGTTTATAAAATACTTCTTTGATCCCCTGCTTATTGAAATAGCTTCCCATCAAGAAAGTAAAACCGCGATTTCTTTCCTGCAGTATTAATGCCAAGATTAGGAATCAAAACCTCCCTCATTATACTTACTGCTTAATTCCTTTCCATAAATGTTTTACCATGTTGTGGATGGACTTAAGTGCATGGAAACTAGTCGGAACAATATCCGGAATAGTAATGATGATAAAAAATGGCGGATCATCAACTGTGAGCATGAACAACATATCACAGTCTGTCCGCGTAGTAACAATCGATTGAACAAAGCAAAACACAAGATTGACAGTAAAACAGGAACAATCTGAAAGAGATAATTCAAAAGATGACGAGGTGTTAAACTGAAAACTCAGCCTTGGTCAGCATGATGACCAAAATGGTGTTTTAGGCTTGATTTTTTTATCTAAAATTATTAACCATTAAGTGCTTATTACTCGTTATTTTGATGAGGGCTTTGTAATAGTGCCACATTTATGGTCTTCGATAAAAGGACTGAATCTGAGCTAAGCATATACGCCATCAATGGAGCAATAAAGGAGTCTTTTAAGTTAGAAGAAAACAGGATTGATATCAATATGGGTAATTATCTGCCGGGAATATATCTGATTCAATTTAAGACCAAAAATCAATTGATAACACAAAAAATCATAAAGCAATGAAAAGATTAATGATGCCCCTTGTGTATTTGACTTTTCTGTTCATTGCTTATAATGTAGATGGACAGAATAAAACGTTAAAAATATTTACCGGATACTCGATTGGTAAAGTGGATAAAAGGTATGATTTCCTTTATGACGAATATCCAACAGCAATAGCAAATACAGTAATTAGGCACTTGGACGATAACTCTCCTGATGATGAGTATTTTATTGGGATAGGATACTTTAAAATATTTAAAAATAAATTATCTATAGGAATTGAACTTGATTATTCACGGATGATCCAGGATTTTTTTATTCCAGTTAATGTATATAATTTGGGAGAAAGATTTGATGTATTTGTATGGAGAGAAAAATCATATTACCATTTAATACAGACAGTACCTGAAATCAAATTTAATGTTTTAGATAAAAAAATAAAATTAGGATTGAGTTTTTCAGGTATAGGAAATGTGTCTTTCCTAAAACATATTGAACCATATAATCTAAAAGCTAGTCGAATTGAATATTTTTCTACAGAATTATATCCCGGTATTTTTATGGGATATAAGAGGTTTAATCTGAATGTCGGAGTACGGGCATGGCATTGGAAATACAGGGACGATGCCATCGCCAACAATGGATTAAAGGTCGATCCATATAATCCTTTTAAGATGAGGCTGTCCTTATCCTACGACATTTATAAGTGGTAAACAACCGTTTTCCTCCCGGGCAATCACAAAACTTTCAATTCCCTTTCTCTATTGCGTAATCTGGGTTAAATTTACCTTGGTCTTAATGAAATAAAAAAAAAATACATACCAACTAACTTCATTTAATAAACGTCATTTCTTTAAGATTGAAAACCTTAAGATGGCTGATATCGGATGAAGCCTTTTATAAACCAATAGAAAGAATTGATGAAAATCCTGTATAACCTGATCCTTTTATTGTGTCTTTGCGGAAGTCTTACTTCCTGTATTGACGAAGATGCGGGACCTCCGGATAGCGTCGAGGGGTTTGCCCCGATATATCTGGCAAAGACAGATTCGGATACAGTTACATTTATCCAGCCACAGCCAACTGTCCAACCCGGCAAGATCGTCATTAAAGGTACTCTCCTCTTTCAGGTAGAACAGTATCAGGGTATTCATATAGTAGATCTAAGTGACCCGGAAAATGCGAAGAAAATAGGCTTTTATAAAATTTTCGCATGTAGTGAACTCACTATCCACAATCATTTTATTTATACAAACTCCGGCAGAGATTTTATCGTCATAGACATAAAACAACTGGATGTGCCCAGAGTGACGGACTATCGTGATAATTATTTTACAGCATTCTCCTTTCCTGCACCACCGGTCAATAGTTACTTTGAATGTCCCGATCCGACTAAAGGAATCATCATCGGATGGGAGGCCAAAACTTTAAACAACCCACAATGCAAATATTAATGCTTTAAATAACAATACACATGAAAAAATTTATACTTCTATTAGCCTTTGCGTCATTATTTATAGGGTGTGACAAAGAAATTCAGTCAGTTGGCGAAAGCGCTAACTCTTCAGGCAATGGCAAGTCGGGTTCTACCGCTTCGATGATTACTTACGGCGATTATATGTATTTCATAGATAACAGCATCTTGAGGACCATGAGCCTCACTGACCCGGCACATCCCGTTCAAACATCTCAAGTAAATATCCCCGGTATTGCCGAGACATTATTTGCCTTTGAAGATGCCTTATATGTCGGTACCCGGACAGGTGTCCTTGTTTATGACTTGACCAATAAAGCTCAGCCTGTTTATCAAGATAATGCCTTCCACTGGCCGGCACACGATCCGGTAGTCGTACAGGGCAACTATGGATATTCCACTACCCGGTGGGGTGATCAGGAAGGTTCCGGTGGAGGCAATCTGACTGTGTTGGATGTATCCAACCGACTCAACCCTATAACTCTGTATTCCATACCTCAGGAATACCCTTATGGATTGGGCATTAGCGGCGAGTATCTGTATGTTTGTAATGGAAGCTTCGGAATAAATATTTTTAAAATTAATCAATTCAACTCACAAGTGGACTTTGTGTCCAACATCAAGACAGATGCCGTGTACGATTGTATTCCAAGTGAGGAACTATTAATATGTCAGATGAGTACCGGAATCGGAATTTTTAATATCAGCACTCCTGACAAGCCCGTACTGATAAGTAAAATAAGCAACTGATGATTGTCAGAATTCTGATTTGCTGTCTGTTTATGCCTTTATTTCTTACCGGGCAAGAAGCTTTGGTCAAAGAATATCGCATCATCAGGGATGCATTTCATATAGTACCACTTGCGCCATCTTCCAAGGGGAATTCCATCGGAGTGGGCTATGCGAGGCCTATCGCACCCAAATGGATGATTCACGGAACCGTATCTTATCTTTACAGCAGTACACTGGAGGACTCTCCGGCGAGAGCGTCAGGGATAGTTTTTACGCCTGCATTGATTTATTTACCCGGGACAGTTGATAATTACAAGGGCTTCACCTTTGGAGTTGAATTGCCGGTTTTAGCCTACACGATTAAAAGAAATCAGTGGAATACTGTTACAGTTATCAATGAGACGGGTTCACTGAGTTTTCAAAAATTTCAATTGATTCGGGCACGTGCATTTCAGGGTGGAGTCGCGGGCAGAGTCGGATTCAGGACACATAAATTAAATCATACATTTTTCTGGCAACCCAACTTTTGTCTTGGCATACTTTTCCAACACATTAAAGATTATGATAAACCTACTACAAACGGAAGTAATTTTATAGGGAATCCATTTACAAATCAGACAGAAAAAGCTGCACCCTATGTTCGACTGGAGATTGCCTTTGGTCTGTATCGTTATAAGAAACAGACCTTGCAAACCATCCAGTTTTAATACGAGTTATTTTTAAACAACTAAAAATTATTGACTTGTAACTATTAGATAATCAGAATAATACGGAGTATTAATTGTTTATATATTCTCTCTTTATTTGTTGATTATAACTGGTTTATATTAATGTGAGCCTTTCTGATAATATCCTAACTGTAATTCCTCTTGTATTGAGCCTAAAGTTTCAACCGCAGGCATTTTGGCATTCATAAAATTCGGGTAAATCAAAAGGGAGAAAGCCCATCAAGTGACAAAGTCAACAAACAGCGGAGCTATCATACTACTCAGCAAAGGTATTCTCAAACCAAATTTCGGAATAAAATCGTTACCAAGAAACTTTAGTCAAATTACCAAATTTTTTTGTCATTGGTCAGGCAGGTTTTGATCATTTACAGCATGCCGGAGTCAAATCCCGCTGTAGATCATATAATATCCGATGTTTGTACCAGGCGCCTACCGCGTCTGTCCAGGCGATGCGAAGACCATTCCAACCATCGAGGATGCCCAGGTGAATGAGGAAGGTAATCCAGAACTTAAAAAAAGGACTGACAATAATCCAAAACCAGTTGGTGCGCTTTCCTTTTCTAAACTTATCCCTTGCAGACAACAAGGCGTAGTTTTTTACTTTTTTCACACGCTGAGCATAAGACTCATAGGAATAATGTATCAGCTTTCCTTTAAGTTTTTTCACGGGTGATGACGGGTGGAAATTGAGTTTTTCATGGACAAATTCACCTTTCCAGTGTGCCTTTCTCCTGTCAAATATTCTCGGAATCCAATCAGGATACCAGTGACAGAAACGAATCCTCCGGCCGCAGAAATAATTGGCTCGGTCAAGGCTATAAATCGTATCCGATCGAAAATCCTCCTTTAAAATACTTTCGATCAACTGTTCTGAAAGCACTTCGTCCGAATCTAAAGAAAGAATCAGGTTATTGGCAGCCAGTTCATTGCCGAGATTCTTGGTTGCACTATAACCCAGCCAGGCTTGGTGGACGACTCTCGCGCCCAGGTCGGTAGCTATGTCCACGGTATCGTCCTCACTTCCGGAATCCAATACAATGATGTCATCACTTACCCTCCTGGCAGCACCGATTACCTCACCTATCCTGAGAGATGCATTGTTGGCAATGATTACGACAGACAGAGAATTATTCAAGTGGAATGTAACTTACGATTTAGCAGGGCGCGGATCAGGTCCGTATGCATTGGTTTGCGGTTCTCCGGGATTAAGAGCTATATACAAATTATAAAACGGAATGAAAAACAAGAGTCCCGGTTTTCCGGCATCCTGCATTCGACGCATTCCGGTAGCCAGGAACGGAATCAATAGAACAAGACCCAGATACGCCGGTAACATTCTGAACTCAATCAATTCTCCAAGATAGCCAAACACAAGTAAAACGAAGATTATAAAAAGGAGTAATCCCCAGAATTCCATTCTGCTTGCACGCCCTTTAATCTTTACCCATCTTAGTATCTGTTGCATATCGGAATATTATTTCTGCAAAATTAATAAATCATAAATTAGTTGTATCAAATAATGTACCCATCACAGTAATATGACACATCAATCTTGACGTCGTCATTACTGGTACTGTATATATAAGGGTTGTGGATGAAGGGAGAGTACCTCTTCCGGCGTGAGCAATTTCTTACCGAACTTGGTGTCGTTTTTATAAAATAATTTAAATCCGGTATATTGGACCGGTTCTTTTTCAATATATGCCCGATAACTGTGAAATTTCAGTTCCTTGGCGCCCCAGCCGTCCATATGCATGACGACCTGAACATAAGGCGTCTGTTTTATCTGATCGGCGTGACTTATCATCCCTTGTTTAAACCGATGAATAATCAGGATTTTAGGCGGTAGTCCGAGTTGTTTTACTTTTTTTTCGAGGTAGTCAATGGCATAGTTGATGTCAGATGCATCAAGCCGCCCCATTACCGTACCGGGGACCTTTTTATTGTACATGGCAAATTCAGCGTCAATGGCTAAGTGAACCCGGGGTAAGGACAATAAACTATCCCATGGAGCAATCTCTCTTTCCAGGCTGCTGTGACCTATCTGGAGGTCGATAAAGGTCAGTCCTTTGATGGAATCTGCCATTTCTATTACACGATATACCATAGATTTATTCATCCTCAGGCGATACATCTTGTCTTTCCCCGGTAACCGTTGAGCAGTGGTAGCTATAACATGGAGGGCAGGGACGATGGGGGTCAGGCTGTCAGCGTGATGCCAGGCCTGAATTTCCTCATTCAGACGTGCAATCATCTCCTCACGGGGCAGCTGGCCCAGAATGCCCATTTGTTTACTGTAAAGGTTACCATAAAATGCAATGATGCGATTGTATGGCAAGATGGCTCCCGGCAGTACTTCGGGCATCTTCACCCAATTACTGTCATAACCGTACCTCCGCCATAAGGAGTCAACAGATACGGTTGATTTTGGCTCCGCATAGCTATCATTATGTACCGACACCTCAATACTATCAATGACAGGAGGAGTATCAGCAGACACGACAGCTTCCCTGCAGGAAGAATTAATCAGTATCAGAATCCATATGAAATAACAGAAATCTTGTCTTATCGACATAACCTAATGAATTGAAGTCTGAAAGATAAAAGGAAAAAAATAAAAACGGGCAACTTTATTCAAACCGCCCGTAAATTGTATGAGATTAGTCTCCATTGTTGAATCATTTCCATAATTTGAGACCCCAATCTCGGATTACAATTGTTAAATAAGAGGGAACAATTATTAGCTTTCCATTTGCTTATTGTTCGGAATTTAGACGGAAAATTCCATCATAGTCACATCCAGGCAACCACTTTTTGTTAAAAAATCTGTCATTAAAAAAAGAGAATCTGGATAAACTGAAGGAGTACGGGGCTTATTTTACCGGATTGAAACTTGCAAGAATTTTATCGTCCAGATTAATGTTGTTCTTTGATTTTACCTCATAAACTCTGCCATAAGTAGCTTGGGGGAAAGAAAATCCGCCGGTACTCAGCCAGAATGCGTCATTCTCCGCTCCGGCTCCATAATCTTTGCGTTCACACTTGCCCTTGATATCGTGACCAAATCTTGCCTGGGTGAGTTTATACTTTTTTCCTCCGGAAGTGATGGCTACAGGGTTTGAAAAGAGGGCCTTGTGTTCTACATTACCCGTATTGGGATCGGAATTGATAACTGCGCTATACCAATTTTTGATTAACGTATGAGTATTCCCTCCGTCAATAATGCATATCGTATGCCATTTTTTCTTTTTATCATTATACACCCTGGCCTCCCATAGATGCTCTTCGGTACAGGTATCCACAGTTTGGATCAAAGAAAAGGAAATAGGTTGATCGGGCATCCAATTATAGGGTATGATGATTCTGGATATTTTCTCGTTTGAACTGTCTATCTGAAAGTTTTTAAACTGGCTGTATTTAAAACTCGGCTTTTTGTAACCCTTTACATTCTTCCATGACATAAAAATATACCTGCCATTTTCCTCATTTGCTATACCGACCCTGTACATCTCATTGCTGATGGCTGATACCCTTGTTCCCTGGTAATCGTAAGCATTAGGGACATTAGCGCTGACAAACATGCCCTGAATGGACTCGTTAACGGGGTTTAAATAAGTCAGGTTGACGGTAGAAGCATTCCGATCAGGTATGGTCGGGAAAAATATTTTATCTGCACTGGGTGTGCACAGTTGAATATTCATGATCCCCGGAAAATACTGTCCTGACTTGGAGATTGGCTTAATCCAGATAGAATAAAATCCGGGATAGTCTGCCGTAAACACGCCTGCATCAACTATGGTAAATTTTTTATTTCCTCCGGTAGGCGGCACTTTCAGTTCACATGTCCGGTCACCCAATTTAAAACTCAGATAGGCAGGTGAGGGACCATCATTAGACAACATCAGCCTGATATTCATGTCGCCTTTGGCTTCTATCTGTACATTATATTGAAGAGTAAGGTCCGGGTTAGTCCATTCGGTACAGCCCATTAATTCATCAAACTGGATTCCTTTCTGTCCGGGGATGGCATATCCTGTATATCCGGGTATTTTAGCACAAAAAACCTGTTGGCTGTGAGCGGAGAAACTCAGCAAAAGGACACAAAAAGACGCCAACAAAAATTTCATTGTCAAAATTCCATTAAGAGACCCGGCAAATATAGCATATTCGCGTTTAAATAATCCGATATCGCTATCGGAATAAGGTTTCATGGAATTATGCGCCAAAGCTAACAACAAATATTAAATTTTAATAATAAATTGTTTATAAATTTAATAAAACCAGCCTTTTGTCTTTTTTGTGGACATCATCAATTTGTCAGAAAATATAAATTTAAAAGCCGGATGTCCGCTGTTAACGTATACATCCGGCATTATAAAACCTTATATATCAAATTTAATTCCCTGAGCCAGAGGCAGTTCAGTGCTGTAATTGATTGTATTGGTCTGCCTCCTCATGTAAGCTTTCCAGCTGTCAGAGCCGCTTTCACGTCCGCCACCGGTTTCTTTTTCTCCGCCGAAAGCTCCGCCGATTTCCGCACCACTGGTACCTATATTGACATTGGCTATTCCACAGTCAGAGCCATTGGCAGAAAGAAAGGTTTCGGCTTCTCTGAGGTTGGTCGTCATGATTGCTGATGACAAACCTTGTGGGACAGCATTCTGAAGGGCGATAGCTTCATTCAATTCCTTGTATTTTATCAGATAAAGGATGGGAGCAAAAGTCTCATGCTGTACGATTTGATAGTGGTTTTCCACTTCTGCAATACATGGTTTGACGTAACAACCACTCTCAAAACCCGGTCCGGACAACACACCGCCTTCAACGACAAAACTTCCTCCTTCTTCCAGAACTTTTTCCTGTGCATACATATACTGCTCGACTGCATCTTTATCGATCAGCGGACCGACATGCACTCCGGCATCGAGCGGATTGCCGATGACAAGCTGATTGTATGCATTCTTCAGTTTTTCCTTCACCGTGTCATACAGACTTTCATGGATAATCAGGCGTCTGGTGGTAGTACATCTTTGTCCTGCTGTACCGACTGCACCGAAGACAACGCCGGCCAAAACAATATTCATATCAGCATCCGGCGTAATAATGATGGCATTGTTTCCGCCCAGTTCCAATAATGATTTTCCTAAACGTCCTGCTACTGTAGCGCCGACAATTTTACCCATTCTGACACTCCCGGTAGCAGATACAAGGGCAACTCTGGAGTCTTTTGTCAAAAATTCACCGACTTTATAGTCTCCTGTTACCAAAGAAACGACACCCTCAGGCACTTGATTGTCCTTTAACACCTTCTGTAACAAGAGGTGACAAGCTACGGCACTAAGAGGTACTTTTTCAGAGGATTTCCATACGCATACATCACCGCATACCAGGGCAATCATAGCGTTCCATGACCATACAGCCACCGGGAAGTTAAATGCACTGATAATACCTACGATACCCAGTGGATGCCACTGTTCATACATGCGGTGTTTAGGACGCTCACTATGCATGGACAATCCATACAACTGACGTGAGAGACCTACAGCAAAGTCGCATATATCTATCATTTCCTGCACTTCTCCCCATCCTTCCTGAAGACTTTTACCCATCTCATAAGAGACCAGCCTGCCTAATGCATCCTTATTGGCGCGCAGCACTTCTCCGTATTGGCGGACGATTTCACCCCGCTTGGGAGCAGGAATATTTCTCCAGCTTAAAAATGCTTCTTCTGCTTTTTTGATTACTTCATTATAAGCCTCTTCCGTTGTAGTGCTTACCTTACCTATCAACTTTCCGTCAACAGGCGAATAACTTTCAATCAGTTCTCCGGAATCATTCCAGACGGTTCCTGTAGTGGTGCCGAAATTTAAGTCATTGATTCCTAATTCCTTTAAAAAAGATAAATCCATATTAAAATTTCAATTTTCGAGGCGCAAAGGTACGACAACTATTGCGATTTATATAAAGATAAATAAGTTCGCTTTAAAAATCAGGATATTGTAATTCATCCATTCAGATAATCAGGTAAACTATTGGGAATTGCCTTTGTTTACTATCTTTGTAATTTATTATTTTAATTTAATGAGTTTTCAGGTGATTATTTCAGCTAAACACAATGACACGTACGACATCAGCAGGTGTGTGCTTTTGTCATATTCACATCTGAAAGCCTTCATTTATCTTGCCCTCCGTTCATTTTAACAGTTAAAACGGGGGGATTCATCTTCGTTTTAAAATTTTAACTTTTATTTAATTATTCTTAATCTGCCCTGTTGTAAAGGATAAAGTCTTTGCAGGGGTAATTATTATTTAAAAAACTATTATTATGGTACCAAAAATTTGCGATTCTGACTTCAAAACCCTTAAATCATTGATTATCAATTATCCGGTACAACTAAAAACCAAGGAAGTAAGCCAACTGGGACTCGAACTTGAAAGGGCTGAAATAGTGTCTGACGACCAACTTGATGCAGGAGTCATCCGACTGAATTCCGGCGTGGAAATCCGGGATGAGGCTACCCGTAAGTTGTGGAATATCACCATCACCCTTCCGGAAAACGCCAATCCGGCTCAACAAAAAATTTCGGTATTCTCGCCTCTTGGGGTCGCACTGATTGGTTTTAAGGAAGGTAATCTGGTGGAATGGATGTTGCCCGGAGGAAAGAAACAATTAAAAATTTTGACAGTAAGGAATGAATAACTAATTTTAGCTTAAAATCATTATTTACCTTGGAATAAAACCGTTTTATTTTTACTTTGACATCATGAGAAAAAAATTTGTCCTTATTTCCACCCTTACCATACTTATTGTGTTGGCTCTTTCAATTTTTCTGAATCCAAACTGGTATGTTCTGTTGGGCATCGTCCTTGGGTTTACGGCACTGGGCTATTATGATATGTATCAGAAGAAACACGCACTGATGCGTATATTTCCTTTGGCCGGCCGCCTGCGGTATATTATGGAGGAACTAAGACCTAAAATTTACCAATATTTTATTGAGAGTGATATCGACGGCCGCCCTATCAATCGTATCGACAGGAACACCATATATCAGCGTGCCAAAAAAGATAATGACACCATGCCTTTCGGAACTCAATTGGATGTTTATACGGAAGGCTACGAATGGCTGTGCCACTCCATCTCGCCTAAGGATTTCAACACCCTCAATCACAATCCGCGGGTGATTATCGGCAACAAGGATTGTAAACAACCATACTCTGCAAGCATTTATAATATTTCGGCCATGAGTTATGGATCGCTGAGTGCCAATGCAGTGGAAGCCATGAATGCTGGTGCAAAAATAGGCGGATTTGCCCACAATACAGGGGAAGGAGGATTAACACCACACCACCTTAAACACGGCGGAGATATCATCTGGCAGATCGGGACAGGGTACTTTGGCTGCAGAACAGAGGATGGCAATTTCAGTCCTGAATTATTCAAGCTCAAGGCAGCTACTCCGCAAGTTAAAATGATAGAAATTAAACTTTCTCAGGGAGCCAAGCCCGGTCATGGCGGTATTCTCCCGGCTTCTAAGAATACTCCGGAAATAGCCGCTATCAGGGGAATAGAACCACATACGCTGGTCGCTTCACCACCATATCACAAAGCCTTCGACACACCACGTGGTCTCGTCCGCTTTGTCGCTCACCTACGTGAATTGTCAGGTGGCAAGCCTATCGGATTCAAGCTGTGTATCGGTCACAAAAGCGAATTTATCGGTATCTGTAAGGCGATGATAGAAGAGGATATTTATCCGGACTTCATCACCATCGACGGAGCAGAAGGCGGAACAGGTGCCGCACCTCAGGAATTTTCTAACTATGTCGGTGCCCCGCTCTTAGACGGACTGGCCTTTATACACAATATGCTCACCGGTCTTGACATCAGAAAACACGTCAAAATACTGGCTTCCGGAAAGATAACCACCGGATTCCATATCATCAGGGCAATGGCACTTGGTGCAGATGCCTGCTATTCTGCAAGAGCAATGATGATGGCCGTAGGCTGTATTCAGGCCTTGCTTTGCAATACCAACCGTTGCCCGACAGGTGTGGCTACTCAAGACCCCAAACTGACCATCGGATTAGTCGTAGAAGATAAAAAGACCCGTGTCGCCAACTTCCACAAAAGCACGGTAGAAAGTGTTGTTGAGCTGCTGGGCGCGTCCGGTCTGGATAAGATAGAAAATATTACCAGATCACACATATACAGAAGGATTTCGTTCGAATCCATGCTCACCTATCGTGAAATATTCCCTGAATATGAGGTCGGCTCTTTCCTCAAAGAAATTCCTGAAAGGTATAAGCTCGACTTTGACAATGCAAGTCCGGACCACTGGGGAGTCGCTCATATAGGTAGCTGGAGCCGCCAACGTCCAATGGGTACAACGCCACATTAAGACCCCGAGAATTGATAGCCTAAGATTTATTCCCGGCTTGACAGTATTTCAGTCTGATTTGTAAGCATATTACCGACCTTGTCAAAATTCCGGCAAGGTTGATAATATGATTCTATTTATTACTTTTGCACAAAATTAGTCTATGTTTACTATCAATATATTTTTGCGTTTTGCCCTGATAGCAGGATCCGTCATAGCCGGAATCATTCTGACTATTTTTTTTGGTTTCTGGTACGCCTTTCCCTTATATTTAATAGCGTTGATATTGTTTGTTGGTTATTTGATGATAGGAACGGTGCAATCTGCCAGCCTTTTAATGCAGAAACAAGATATTGCAGGTGCAAAGAAAAGGCTCGCACTTACTTTTTTCCCGAAATTATTATTCGGCCCGGGTCGCTCAGCCTACTATATGCTCAAAGGCTCCTTCGCCATGCAGGAAAAAGACTATAATGCAGCCAATGAATCCTTCAAAGAAAGCGAAAACTCCAAATATACTTCCGACAATGAAAAAGCTATGATCTACCTCCAACAGGCTAATCTGGCAGCACTTAAAAACAACTATCGACAGGCAGCCACCCTTGTAAAAAAAGCTGAGGAGCTCAAAGTGACCGAATCCATGATCAAAGATCAGATCAAACAATTTAAACAAGCCCTCGGAAAAACAGGCCAGATGGGCATGCAAAACAGGATGGCAATGTCACAACGTGGCGGCACCAAGCAGCGTCGTCCTAAGATGCGGTGATAATAATTTCCTCTATAAAGTCTTCATTTTTTCCTGCCGTCTTGATGCGGAGGATGATACTTTTTGTTTTATTCCTTGGTGAAATTATACTTCCATCGCATGCACAAAAAATAGAGATAAAAGAAATCCGACTGGAAGGTCTGAAGAAGACAAGACACTATATCCTGATGCGGGAAATAGATTTCCATCCCGGCGACTCAATTGAGTTGAAAGACATCGTTTCCCGATTCAAAACCAATGAAAAACGAATACTCAACACCAATCTGGTCGTATCGGCCATATTCAACTTAATCGACCTTAATCTTGAAAAACACAGTGGTTCAGTCAGGATAACGTGTAAGGAAGGTTTGTACATTTATCCGGCTCCATTACTTGAGTTTCTTGACAATGATTTTAACAAGTGGTGGAACAACTATCACCGAAGTCTGAAGACCTTGTCCTATGGAGCTTATTTCCAACACATCAACCTCACAGGCAATGGCGATCCGTTAAAGTTATACGCCCAGGCCGGCTTTACAAAAAAAATATCCCTGGATTATGAATTTCCTTACCTCAATCAAGCCAATACATTGGGAATCGGGATAACGACTTTTTTTTCCGCCAACAGAGAAGTTGCGATTAAAACAACAAATAATTATTTGCTTTTTAAAAATAGTGTTGACGCCGATTTGCTGCGTAGAACAAAGCTGGGCCTCAGCCTGATATATCGACCCGGAATATATTCCAAACACCGACTGGAAATAAACAACTATCTTTTCAAGGCAAGTGATAGTCTTGCCTTTCATTATAATCAGGACTATTTTAATGGCGCCCCACGACTTCTATTTACCGAAATCTCCTATTCTTTTACCCATGACACCAGGGATATGGTACCTTATGCAATGAAAGGATGGCTTATTGGTGCTTATATTGACCAGTTGGGAATGGGAGGGCAAAGTATCCACAAATCCGATATAGGTGCCCGAATATCGAACTACAAAAAAATCTCAAAGAAACTAAGCTATGAAGAACACATTTTTCTTCGATATAATCTCGATCGCAGAAAAATACCCTACTATTTTAACAAGGCTCTCGGCTATGAAGACCTCTATGTCAGAGGTTATGATTATCAGGTCATAGACGGTCAGGATTATTTTTTATCAAAGGGAATTCTGAGGTTTTGTATATTTGAAAAGAATCTGGACTGGGGAAAATGGATGTTTCTCCGATCTTATCAGCGCATGCCTTTGGATATATATCTTACCGGAGGCTTTGATATAGCTCAGGTGTGGGACAGGTTCTATGCCCAAGGTAATCCATTGACCAATAAACTGATTAATGGTTATGGCATAGGACTTGATATCGTGTTTTATTATAATAAATTATTGCGCCTGGAGGTATCGAAAAACAGCAATGGCTCAACCGGATTTTTTATTCACTTTGACGCAGGCCTATGAAGCACATTGTAATATTTGCAAAAATAATCGAAGCAGACCAGGCAGCCTTTGTTCAGGAGTTGCTGGATAAATGCCTGATGGTTGGATGGCGGGTAACCATACCCTTCCAGACTTATGAAGTTGCTCAAAAATGGATTACCATTCCTCAGGAAGTTGAGATCATCGATTATATTGACTTTACTAAGGAATCCGGCATTGACTTCCTCTTTTCACTGGGTGGGGATGGCACTCTGCTGGAAGCATCGATGATGATCGGAGCAAGCGGAATACCTATCGTCGGAATAAACCTGGGAAGGCTGGGCTTTTTAGCCAGTATCGAAAAACGTTATATTGTACAGACCATCGACAGACTGGTTGCCTCTGATTATACAATAGAATACAGATCATTGCTTCATTTTTCTTCAAATGAAGGACAATTCAAGTCTTATCCATACGCACTAAATGACATGACCATCATCAAGCGAGACCATTCTTCCATGATTGTGATTCATGTCATGATGAACGGCGAATTTCTCAATTCAT
The DNA here is from genome assembly GCA_024103005.1 of Saprospiraceae bacterium. GTDB lineage: Bacteria > Bacteroidota > Bacteroidia > Chitinophagales > Saprospiraceae > Parvibacillus. Next base: position 13,202 of record JAGFJA010000001.1, on the reverse strand, counting down.
ATTGGGCTGACGGATTGATTATTTCAACCCCTACCGGTAGTACCGGTTATAGCCTTAGTTGTGGCGGGCCTATTCTGATGCCTACAGCCGAGAATTTCATCATCACCCCCATTGCACCGCATAATATGAGCGTACGTCCGTTGGTTGTGCCTGACTGTGCTGAACTGGAGTTTACCATCGAAGGCAGGGCAGAGAACTTTCTGTGCACTTTAGACAGTCGATATGAGGTAATATCTCACTCTTCCAGAATAAGTGTCCGCAAAGCTTCTCATACCATCGGGTTGGTCAGGCTGCATAAGTTAACCTTTATGAAAACCATGCGAGACAAGCTGCAATGGGGAAGAGACTTGCGAAACTATAAGAAGTAACTTGCCTAAATAAAAAAATCGTTCCTAAATATGGGAAAGGAACGATTTTGATAAATTAGAAATATCCGATAGATATTTATATTAATGTCTTTATGTGTGTGAAAAGTTTAAAGACCGTGTTTCAATTTTTTTCATCACAAAGATAAAACATCCTCCCAAACAAAACTTGTAGATTTATTACTACAAAAATCCCCTTAATTTGAGGACAATATGGCTTTTGGGTTGTAAATTGAGCCGATTTTGTGGATAATGTACAACTTCAGACCGTGTTTTGTGTTTCTCCTCTTTTTGATTCCGTTCTGTTTGTTCGGTCAATCAAATCATTTTGGAATTATAAACTATAACACAACCAATGGTTTACCGCAAAACAGCATTACAGGTATTCAATTTGACCAAAACGGATTTTGTTGGCTTTCTTGTGAGCTGGGATTAATCCGGTATGACGGATTAAACTTCAAAGTTTTTAACAACGAAAATATCAAAGGCCTGCAATCTATCCGATTCAGAAGATCCTTTAAAACATCTGATGGAGAGATTTTCTTTATCAATGATAAAAATCAACTCATCCATATTAATATCAGTTCCCACAAGTTTGCACCTTTCCCACAACTCTTGGACACCAAAAAGCAGCAGGCTCTGTTTTACCGGAAATACCCGTTTAATTTTTATTCTTTTCAGAACAAGATCAAACAGCTTCAATCCGAATATCCCAAGAAAAAAGGCATTGATTTAAACTTTACCAATGACAGGCATGCGTATCTTAAGTTGGATAATTATTTGTTTTATCTGAACGATGATAAGTTTCAGAAAATAGATGAAGCTAAAACTGATTTTTATGATGTTCAGAATGTAATGGTTGGACAATATTATATATCCGTACATTCCAAATCTACCTTTTTCAGAGTATATAAAGATGGTCTAAGGCTAACAAATTTTACTAATATTACAGGTCCTGTCACAAAAAACCCGGCTTTCCGGTCTGGCAACTTTAAGTTAATACGTGGCAATGATGCAGGCTACCTCTATAGCGGCACCTCGCTTTATAAGTTGAATGTTGATCCACATCATGGACTCTCCTCGAAACTGATTATCAGTGACCTAAGCATCAAGGCAATAGATAATATTTTTTATAATAAAGATCAACAAAAATATTATATCGGTTCTGCCGTAAACGGATTGTATATACTTAGTCGCCAGTTTTTTAATTATTATGAAGTAAATGATGAAATTGTAAGAAGAGGATTTTACAGTCAGTTGCTGCTACCCGATCAGAGCATTATTTGCCAACGATATGTATATCGACCCGACAATACAATCGACACTTTAAAAAACCTGGGATTGATGAGCATCAGCTCATACCTGCACCAAAATCAATACATATATTACGGAAATGAAAACCTTCTTTATAAATATAATCTCAGGACTCAAAAACCGGAACTTATTCATCCCCTTGAATCCAATATTGCTTATATCAAAAATGATATTCAAAATCCGGATATAATAAATGTATTTACTCAAACTGACTTTTATCAACTGAAGGACGATGTCATCATCTTACATCAAAGAGTCCTAGAAAAAAGAAAAAAATTCATAACAACTGTATTTCAGGATGCTCAAAATAATTTTATTATCGGAACAGAAGAAGGGCTTATCTGGTATAACAAATCAGACAAAAAAATAACTCATCACGCGCTGGACTCTGTTTATATCCGATCAATTTATCAGGACAAAGATGGCAGACTATGGATATCTAGTTATAATAAAGGAATCTTCCTGTTAGAGGACAACAAGACAACTGCTTTTCCGACAACCCCATTCGCGGGGTTAAAGTCAGTACATGCCTTTATCGATGACAAAACAGGGAGTTTTTTTCTCCCCTCGAACAATGGTCTTTTTCGGGTGAAAATCAGTGACCTGTTAAAATATGCCAAAAACCCAAATACTCCTGTCAGATACTATATGTATTCAATGGAAGACCACCTGAAGTCCAATGAATTCAACGGCGGATGCATTCCTGCCTTTGTTTGGCTTAAAGATGGCGCACTGTCTATACCGAGTATCATGGGCATTATGAGATTTTATCCCAACCAGTTTAATCAGCCATTGCCGGACAAAAAAATTTATATCTCAGAACTAACATATAACCAACTCTACAATAATTATTTCAAGGACGGCACACTCCATTTATTGCAGCGATTTTCAGACATGAAACTCGATGTCACAACCCCATTTTATGGCAATAAAAATAATTTGCGACTTCTTTATAGAATCAATGGTTGGAATAAAGAATGGGTCAAAGTTCCCGACAATGGAGAAATAATTTTCAACCACCTGCCTTATGGAAAATATACCATTGAAATACGCCACCTCTTTGATGTGGATCAGAATACTGCAAATACATTGCAACTCAAACTAAATGTAATTCCTCCTTTTTATAACTCACTATGGTTCTATGATTTACTTATTATTTTTGCCATTCTGATTATTTATATCGTTGTATGGCTACGCACCCGGTTGTTAAGACGGAATAATCAAAACCTGAAAAGAAAAATCGAGGAACAGACAAAAGTACTTCAATCTACCATCAAAAAGCTTGAAGTCTCTGAGCAAAGATTGATTGAAAGCAACAAGTTAAAAGACCAGGTAACTACAATGATACTCCACGACCTGAGGTCTCCAATCCGGTTTGTCCAAATGATGGCCACCCAATTGGATAAGAATTACAACAAGTTGTCAGTAGAAATCCTTGAACAAAGAGTATCGGCACTCAAGAGTTCTACGGCCGCCCTGAATGAGTTTACCGAACAGTTTTTTACCTGGGCTGCCAGCCAGCACTCCAACTTCAGGGTCAATAAAGAAATGTTTGATTTGATGGCCCTGCTGTCAGAAATTAAACATTTGTACAAGGATATCGTAGTCATCAATGGCAATGAAATCATCATCGAACCCTGCTATATTATCGTCCTTACCGACAGACAAATACTTTCTACAATTGTCAGAAATATCGTTGACAATTCCAATAAAATTACTAAACAAGGTAGAATCCGCATCTCAGCCACCATAGAGGGCGGTGGCGTATGTATCTATATTTCAGACAATGGACCGGGATTTAAACCGGACAAACTCCGCCAGTTTATCGAAGGAAATCATTCCACTAACAATGGCGGACACGGAAGCATTATTCTGAATAATCTGATTCATCTCATAAGTGCAAAATTCGAAGTCTTCAGTGAAGAAGGCGTAGGTAGCATATTCAAAATCAGCCTGCCACAACTATCTTAATACATCACCCTGTTGACAGACCATTCTGTTGCTCTTTCAAAGGTGTTTATGAATAAACAAAACCCTGACAATCTCAGACGGGTAAACTCCATTGCCGGAATCAAGATGCCAGGCAATAAATAGTCTGTACCTGGTCACTCCTTACATAATGGATTTAATTTTGCTGCTTTTCTTTCAGCAAATTATAATGTGTTGGAAAAGTAGCGCTTCCATTGTGATAATAATATTTAGAAGCAGAAAGTTTTATTTTTTGATGCCGCAAATAACTTGTAAAAAAAGCTTTCAATTCATTGATTTTAATATTCCTGCTATTGGGCTTTAAATAGAATCCGATATAATCAATATATCCATTCATATTCCAGTAAATATTCATCCAAAGTTTAATCCCTTTTAAATCGTAATTGATGGATGTCGCATAATCCTCCATATCTGAAAGAACCTCCATCCATCTATCATAAGCCTTGTCCATATTATTATCATAGACAGCAATGAGAAGATTGGGATATTTTTTATTCAGAGCATCCATCAATTCTTCATTTTCGCCCAAAAGAAATACCTTAGAAGGCAAAGTATCCCTCAACCCTGCTGCCCTATTGTTTGAGATCAGACAAAAGAGAAAAAAGAAAACTGCAAACACCGAGAAACTTCTTCTCATCTACGTGTATTTAAAAGTGTGAAACGACAAATATAATTATTTTTTTTAATCAGCTCACTTTTAGAAACAGCATACTCATTTTTCGGAGAGATTAAATACAAAACTAACGAGATGTTACAATGGAATATTATAATGGCGGCTTTCATTACTATCTCCTTCTTAGCCAATATTATGCCATAATTTCCTGACTATTTTATTATTCTTCGACTAAGCTGTGGCGTCTTAAGTAAACAATTATCCATCCTGCCAAACCATTTATACCGGTTTTTTGATATCATCTTATATACCCCATCACGAACAAATTGAGGAATAAATCTTAGCCAATACAACCTTGATAGTAATCCGCCCATATCTTTCAATATATACAATGCAGCCGTGCTCATGGTATAATACTCTCCATTCCGACTATAAACTACTGTATTATAAGCATCATGTCCCCGGTTTAGAACATTTCCTGCATCTTCTTTAAGCCTGCTTAGGTCAGAAAAAAGTATTTCACCCCTGCGATCATATTTAATGATAAACTGAAATAGCCTGCTGCATAGGACACAGTTTCCATCGAGATACAGTATCTTTTGATTATCGCCGACCATAATAAATTAACATATACCTTTATCCAAAGTTTAATGTTCTGAATAAATTTGGGGCAAACAACCTTTTTTAATACTTTTGATTAAAAGATCATGGCATGAAGGTCGATATCATTGCTCTTTCGATTCCTTTTTTCTTTCTGTTGATTGGGGTAGAACTTGCATATTCTTATTTTAAAAAACTTCATTATTATCGCCTCAATGATTCTCTTTCTAATTTAAGTCAGGGTATCGGTCAGCAATTGATCGGAATCTTCATGAAAACCATCCTTTTTTTCGGCTATTCCTATATTTATGACCATTGGCGATTATTTGACCTCCCTGCTACCTTATGGGTATGGTTCTTACTTTTTATCGGTGTTGACTTTTTTTATTACTGGTTTCACAGGATGAGTCATCAGGTTAATGCTCTGTGGGCCGCGCATGTCGTCCATCATCAGTCTGAAGAATACAATCTGACAGTTGCTCTCCGACAATCCTGGTTTCAGGGATGGTTCAGCTGGGTCTTTTATCTGCCCTTGGCTCTAATCGGTTTCAAACCAATGATGTTTCTGACCCTGATTGCCTTCAATCTGTTGTATCAGTTCTGGATTCATACCAAGTTAATCGGAAATTTGGGCTGGCTGGAATACATTCTCAACACACCGTCACATCACAGGGTTCACCATGGCTCCAATCCAAAGTATATCGACAAAAACCATGGTGGGACGCTGATTATCTGGGATCGGATGTTCAACACCTTTCAAAAGGAAGAAGAACCGGTTTACTATGGAGTAACAACTCCTTTGGCAAGCTGGAATCCGGTATGGGCCAATTTTCATCATTGGTTTGATATTTTTCGGTCCGTCAGAAAGTCAGGGAGTTGGAAAGATAAATTACTAATCTTCATCAAACCACCCGGCTGGCAACCAGCCATAGTGCAAGCTGATGATAATGCCTATAAAACGGAATATGCCTACACAGGAAAATACGATTCCACTGCCGACCCCCACCTCACCGCATACAGTTTTTTCCAGTTTATAATTGCTCTGTCCTTAGGCTCGGTACTACTTTTTAAGTTTACGGCTATCGAAATGTTTCAGGCTTTTTCTCTTGCTGCATTTATCATTCTGACGCTGGTGAGCTGCGGTGCACTATTTGAAGACAAGAAGTGGTTAAAGTTCTTCGAATATATAAGGCTACTCTTATCTTTTGCACTGATTCCCTTGTTTGCACATCATTGCCCCGCTCTGTGGTTGTGGCTGATTGGAGGCTTGGAGATTCTGTCACTTATATGGTTTATTTTAATCTCTCCAAAAATTAAAATCCGTGAAGGTTAAGAATTATTATATACTTTTCTGGGTATTTGCATTGCTTCATATTTTTTCTGAGTGGAATGAATTTAAGTGGCTGGAAATGGTTACCAAACCGCTATTGGTAGGTATGCTGATATGGATATTTTATATTCAAAGCGGACTTAAGCATCCTTTTGATAAAAAGATTTTTGCAGGTCTGATCTGGTCCTGGCTGGGCGACATCGCCCTGATGTTTGTATCCTACAGATCGGGGTTTTTTCTCATCGGACTTTTTTCATTTTTGATTGCACACATTGCCTATTCTTTTGCATTTGCGGAGGATATCCGATTCCCCTCCGTCAATCGGCCGGTTTGGGCAATTTCTTTCTCTATTGCATTTTTTACAACACATGCCTTGTTTTTATTTTTCATCTTGTATCCGGGGCTTGGCAACATGGTAGTGCCCGTTATTCTTTACACCCTGGTAATTTCACTCATGGCAGTATTAGCCTGGAGTCGGATAGGAAGTGTAAATAGTAGTTCATTCTGGTCGATAGCTGCAGGAGCATGGTTATTTGTAATATCCGATTCTGTATTGGCGATTGATAAGTTTGCCTTCTCTTTGCCTAAAGCAGGTGTAATTATTATTTTAACCTACATATTTGCGCAATATTTAATCACTACCGGATCACTGAAACGGCAAGTACATGAAGGCTAAAATCAGAAGTAGTGGTATTTAGTACAAAAATTAAAACCTAAACGGAAATTTTTACCCCGGATGAACTACGTCCGGTACTTTTCTGTCGTGTCTTTTTTGAAACCTCATAGCCGCCTGCCATTTCACGGAACTTTCTTATTTCTTCTTCAGGAACGGAATCGAAAAGCGGATCAAGTTCCAGGGCATGATTGAAAGAAAGGATGGCTTCTGCATTTTGATTGGTCTGGAGATAAGCTTTGCCCAGGCTGAAGGTCACCATCCTCTTCCAATAGTGATTGGAGTTGCCTTTTTCAAAAGGTTTTTTTGCAAAAAGCTTCCATTCAAAGATGGCTTTCTCATAATTTCCAAGATGGAAGTAACACTTACCTTTCAGTCTTCGTCCGATCCAGTGTATGTTTTGATGGGCGATAGAATAATCAGTGACATTTTCCAGGACAGGGAGGGCTTCTTCATAATTCTCCATGCTTACAAGCATCTTTCCCTTCCACAGATAAGCTTCACTCAGATATGGGTCAATCCGGATGGCTTTGTCAAATTTTTTTAATGCTTCCTTATGATTCCCCTGACGCGCCAATATCCTGCCATATAAAGCGTGAGCCATTGCGTGGTCAGCAAACTTGGCAATAACTCCGTCCAGAATTTTCTTCGCCATATCCAGATCGCCATTTGCGTTGACTATATCGTTAGCCTTTTCAAAAGCAGCGACTATATTCTTATCACTTGACGGTTTGATATGCTCCTGACGGATAATTTTGCCATCTACCATCATCCACATCTGTATTCTACCGGTAAGTGAATATTCCGCCAGATTTTTAAGCAAATGAACCGTATTCCGCCAATATTTATCTGAAACCAAATTATTAAACCGTTTGACAACAAAAATCATTTTTTCTTCGTCAAAACATTCTTCCGGCTTATTAAAAATTACCTCATTCTTATAATAGACATCCTTACGCTGAATGTACAGCTTATAGGCTTTGTCAAAGGTGTTGGCATTACCAAAGTCCAAACGACCCTGGACGATAACTTTTGAAAACATAGTATAGCGGTTAATTTTTATGACTGGTCAGTGAAAAAATACCCATACCCGAAACTCCATGACTGACCATAACATAAGTTACAAAGATATCGAATAACCTAACTTATACCAAGTGTTTCAAAACATATTATTTATTCGTATATTAACTTTGCCCATATAAGACACATATCAACGGGTCTATAAATGATTGCCTGACTCATACTATCTATCCCTTATAAAATCAGCCTCCTTCAACTAAGATTTAGTTATTTTTCATTCCATTGTCTCCGATTTCTCTTTCTTTATTCATTTATAAAAATGTCTCCGAATTTTTCAATCTTTGTCGTTAATATGATTAAAAAACAGCTTTAAGGAGGATAAAAGCACAACATTACTTTGTCCTTTAAAAAATCCTGATACGTTGGTTTTTTAATCAAATTTTCTGAATGAAACTATTGAAATATTCTTTTATGAGGTTTTACCTTTATTTATGTCTGGCTCTGATATTTTCCGGCAATATTTCTCTTGCCCAGAAGCACTTCAAGGCAGGTCAAATGTCACGTAAGGACGGGAGTATCGTATTTTATCAGGAGTTGCAGCCAAGAAAAATTAAAAAAAATAAAAAGTATCCACTGGTTATATTTCTGCACGGTGCCGGTGAACGAGGAAATGACAATCAGAAGCAACTGGCACACGGGGGTAAATTATTTGATTCACGTAAGATGAGAAGAAAATTTCCTGCTTTTGTTGTCTTTCCGCAATGTCCTGCAGACGATTACTGGGCTAAAGTGGACATCAATCGGCAGGATAAGGAAGATCCATTCCGTTTTGATTTCAGGGGAAAGCCCACCGCTGCCTTACAATCGGTTTTTGACCTGATACAATTTTACCGTACCAATGAACACGTGGATCCGAACCGGATTTACATCATGGGATTGTCAATGGGTGGCATGGGAACAATTGAGGCTATCAGTCGCCATCCGGATTGGTTTGCAGCCGCCGTATCTATTTGTGGTGGCGGAGATTTGGAGTTTGTTCAAAAATTTGCGCGGCAAGTGCCTGTCTGGATATTCCACGGAGCGATGGATGATATCGTCCTGCCCAAGTACAGCAGGGACATGGTGCAGGAAATTATCTTCAAGGGCGGATTTCCCAAATACACGGAATATCCGGAAGCCAACCACAATTCATGGGACAGTGCATTCAAAGAAAAAAAGCTCCTTCCCTGGTTATTCGAACAAAGAAAAAAACTCGAATAGAAGGAAAGGAATATTTCGGCACTATGATATAAAATCAATTAAAGGATTTGTCACAGATTGTTAAAACCGGATTGTTTTTTCCGGAATTTGACTTTTTGTTCTATAAAATGGATATCTTGGTTCTAAAATAAATATTATGCTACGTTTTTTGATAGCCGGCCTAATCGGGATTTTCATAATAAATCCGACTATCGCACAGGAATATTATGGTTCAGAACCGGAGCCCGTTAAAATGGGATTAACCGATGACCAGTTACTTGAAGAGGTCCAGCGCGTTACTTTTAGGTATTTCTGGGATTTTGCCGATCCTACTTCCGGTCTGGCACGTGAGAGAAGCAATACAAATACAGGCTATGGACATGAAGTAATCACAAGTGGCGGAAGCGGATTTGGCATAATGTCTATTATTGTTGCAGTCAACAGAAAGTGGATTACCCGTCAGCAGGGTGTTGACCGCTTGCTTAAAATAATCAATTATCTCCGGAAAAAAGCAGACAGCTATCACGGTATGTTTCCGCATTGGTGGTATGCCGAAACCGGTAGAACAAAACCCTTCTCAAGAAAGGATGATGGAGGAGACATCGTAGAATCCGCCTTTATGTTTCAGGGGCTCTTATGCGCCATGGAATATTTTGATCAGGATAATGCCTCTGAAAGAGAGTTGCGTCATAAAATCAATATAACCTGGCGCGAAGCAGAGTGGAACTGGTACACACGAGGCGGTCGGGAAGTGTTATACTGGCACTGGAGCCCCAACAATGGCTGGGCTATGAATTTTGAAGTCCGTGGATATAATGAATGCCTGTTAGCCTACATTTTAGCAGCATCTTCTCCTACCTATCCTATTGATGCAGAAGTTTACCATAAGGGGTGGGCAATGAGTAATTTTTTCAAAAATGGAAAGGAGTTTTACGGAATCAAGCTCCCTCTTGGATTTGATTACGGTGGACCCTTGTTTTTTACACATTATTCATTTTTAGGTCTCAATCCAAAGGGATTAAAGGACCGCTACGCTGACTATTGGCAACAAAATCAAAATCATACCCTGATTAACAGAGCATACTGTATCGCTAATCCAAAGGGTTATGCCGGTTATGGCGCTGACTGCTGGGGTCTCTCATCCAGTGATGACTGCTTTGGATATACGGCACATTCACCTGAAAATGACAACGGGACGATCTCTCCCACTGCTGCCATTTCATCCATACCTTATACGCCGGAATATTCCTTACAGGCACTCAGATATTTCTATGAAAAAATGGGGAATAAACTGTGGACAAAGTACGGCTTTGTTGACTCTTTCTCGCCTTCCACCGGGTGCGTCAGTAAGTCACATCTTGCCATCGATCAGGGTCCTATCATCGTCATGATAGAAAATTATCGCACAGGTCTTCTTTGGAAATTATTCATGAAAAATAAAGATATCCAATACGGGCTGAATAAACTGGGCTTTGAATATCAGGTTCCAAAATAATATCTTACATTATCGTGGATAAGCATTTTACTTTATTTCTGTGTCTGTTTGCATTGCTTTCCTGCGGCAAGGAGGAGCCGGAACTGCAGGAGTTCAAGATAAAATCCGTTGTAATAGATGGCTTGTCCGAACAAGCTCCCCATGGAGTAAGTGTCCGTCCTGAAATAACCATCCTGTTTTCATCTCCAATATCCGCTGCAACAATTAAAAACGGATTAAAAATCAATGGTTATTCCTTTCAACTTCAGGTTACTGTCAGGGATTCATCTATTGAAATAAGACCGGAAAATCAACTGGCACACCTCACCAAATATTATATTGAAATCAACACAGAACTAAAAGATATATACAACCGCAGCCTTGATAAAACCCGGTATTACGAATTTATCACTCAGCTCGATACCCTTGATAAATTTGAAAAGATTAGCGATGATGCACTTTTGGATAGTGTGCAACGGCGAACCTTCCGGTATTTCTGGGATTTTGCCCATCCGGTTAGCGGCTTATCACGCGAGCGCAACACTTCAGGTGATCTGGTGACAAGCGGAGGAAGCGGGTTCGGAATGATGACCATCCCCATCGGAATAGAAAGGGGGTATATCACCCGACAGGAAGGCCTGGAAAGAGCATCCCGCATGATAGATTTTCTGAAAAACAAAGCAGATCGATATCATGGCGCCTTTGCACATTGGTTAAATGGAAGCACCGGCAAGACCATTCCCTTCAGTGCGCAGGATAATGGCGGAGATTTGGTTGAAACATCTTTCCTGGTAGCAGGAATGTTGACACTTAGGGAATATTTTGACGGTCTTGACCCTGAGGAAGTAAAGCTAAGAGAAAATATCAATTCCATCTGGAAAGGAGTTGAATGGAACTGGTACCGACAGAATGAAAAGGAAGTCTTATATTGGCACTGGAGCCCTGATAATGGCTGGGCTATCAATCTTCCTATAAAAGGTTGGAATGAATGCCTGATTACTTATCTTCTGGCAGCATCAAGCCCTACCTTTGCCATACCTGCCTCCGTGTACCATCAGGGTTGGGCAGGCAACGGTTCGATACAAAATAATAAAGAAGCCTTTGGAATTTTATTGCCACTGGGGCGGGGAACAGGCGGTCCCCTATTTTTTGAACATTATACATTTTTAGGAATAGACCCCTTTGGCCTTAAAGATACCTATGCAGACTATGAAAAGCAAGTAAAGGCACATACACTAATTAACAGGGCATATTGTATAGCCAATCCAAAGAAATATTACGGCTATGGTCCCGATTGTTGGGGACTAACTGCAGGTGATGTGTATAATGGCTATACGGCCAGCAGTCCGGATAATGATATAAGCGTCATCACGCCTACAGCTGCTTTGTCTTCCATTGCATATACACCGGAAGAGAGCATGGATGCACTGCGATTTTTCTATTACAAGCTTGGAGATAAAATGTGGGGGCCGATGGGATTTTATGACGGATTTTCCTTGGAAAAAGCTTGGTTTGCCAACTCTACCCTTGCTATAGACCAGGGACCCATCATCATCATGATCGAAAATTACCGTACAGGATTGATCTGGAACCTATTGATGAATGCGCCTGAAATAAAAACAGGTATGCAGGCTTTGGGGTTTGAGAGTCCGCATTTTTGATTCTATTTATCTTTCAACCCGAGTCAAAAAAATTATCTTCATCAACATATATATAAGATTGATGCCGTTGAAAAATTTTTTCACTGAAAAATACTAAATCCGGTGTTTGAAATCATTTTTTTTATCTTAGCATTTAGATATATATAAAACTATGGATGTTTCTATAAAAAACAACAACCTCAACAGCAATGCCGGTCACGGTTCTGGCACGATATGGTCTCAGTTTCTGACATTAATTATTGTCTTTTTTTTCTGGGGCTTTGTTGCTGCCAGCAATGACATATTAATACCGGTATTTAAAGAAAACCTGCATCTGACTCAGACACAAAGTCAGTTGGTTGCCTTTGCTTTTTATATCGCTTATACGGTAGGATCTTTGATTTACTACTCTATCAGCAAGGCAAGAGGCGGAGACATCCTCAATAAAATGGGATACAAGAACGGTATTGCGCTGGGATTAATTATTTCTGCTCTGGGGACATTGATATTTATACCTGCAGCCAATAACCATTCGTTTTTCTTATTTATAGTCGGGTTATTTATAGTTGGACTTGGATTCTCACTTCAACAAACTGCTGCCAATCCCCTTGCCATCATTATGGGCGACCCGAAGTCGGGTTCTCAAAGACTGAGCATGGCAGGCGGTGTTAATAACTTTGGTACGACCATCGGTCCGTTACTGGTCAACTTTGCCATCTTTGGGTCTGTTACGGCAGTCACTGCTAAAGCGGACATTACCAGTATAAAGATACCATACTTGGTACTTGGTGCAGCTTTTATCTTAGTAGCCATCTTAATTAAATTCTCATCTGTACCCAATAAAATCAACCTGGATGCTATAGCTGAGGAAGAAGCCGGGGAAGAAAGTGAAAAAGTCCAGCACTATTCCGGACCATTAAAATATCCTCAGCTGTTATTCGGGAT
>JAGFJA010000063.1 GCA_024103005.1 Saprospiraceae bacterium | reverse complement strand
GAATCCAACAAATAGATTGAGAAAAGATTAAGTTCCACACCGCCCGGTTTCCCTCCTCTCCATTTTTGTTACCCCGATTCGCCTCCCTGAACGGTTGCAAAACCTCCTAGAAGGATATCCTGCATTCCGTCACTATCCAAAATTTCCCTTCTTTTCGTACTGGAGGTTCTCACAGCTCTGATTTCGCTCCTCTTTAGGGCCGGGGTAAACGAAATCAGGGCGACGCAAAGCGGGAATCTTTCAAATCCTTCCCCTTCGCTTCATTCCACAGCGCATCCATCTCTTCCAGCGTCATGTCCGGCAAGGGTCTGTCAGCGTGTTCTTCGATGTATTCAAAGCGGCTTTTGAATTTTTGGTTGACTTTTTGGAGAGCTTGCTCGGGGTCGATTTTGTTGAAGCGGGCGTAATTGATCAGCGAGAAAAGCACGTCGCCCATTTCTTCTGTTTTACGTTCGATGGAGGCGGTGGGGTCTTCCATGACTTCGTGCAATTCCTGCATTTCTTCCTCTACCTTAGCCCATACGTCTTCGGAATTTTTCCATTCAAAGCCCACCTGAGCAGCTTTTTCCTGCATCCGATATGCCTTGATAACTGCCGTCAACGATCGCGGGACACCACCCAGTACAGATTTTTTCCCTTCTGCCAGCTTAATTTTTTCCCAATTCTTTTTTACCGCTTCTTCATCATCCAACTTTAAGTCGCCATATATATGCGGATGACGGCGCTTTAGCTTATCAACTTGAGCCAATAACATCTCCGACAGTGAAAATTGCTTTTTTTCCGAGGCAATTTTTGAATAAAAAAGGATGTGGAGCAAAACATCACCCAACTCTTCCCTGATATTGGGCCAGTCTTCCATGGAAATTCCATCGATCAATTCATAGACTTCCTCTACAGTCAGATTGCTCAGCGTATGAATAGTCTGTTTTTTATCCCAGGGGCATTCTGCTCTGAGCGTATCCATCACCTCTACGAGCTGGACAAATGCCTGTGCATATTCCGGATTCATGTGCCTATCGATTTTTAAATTAAATGACCCATAAAGTCTTTTTTAACCCTCAGATATTCTAAGTTCTGCGGTTCTGCCGGTATAATTAAAGGAATCCTTTTTTCGATGATGATTCCGGCATTGGTCAGATAATCAAGCTTAAGCGGATTATTTGTAATGAGGTTAAGCCGATTGACTTCCAGGAGCTTCAGAATATTGACGCCCGACTGATAGTCCCGTTCATCTCCTTTAAAACCGAGATGAATATTTGCTTCAAGGGTATTCATGCCTTCATCCTGGAGGTGATATGCTTTAATTTTATTGATCAACCCGATACCTCTGCCTTCTTGTCGCAGGTATATCAAATGTCCACCACGCTGGGCGATAATCTCAATCGCCCGGTGCAACTGAGGTCCACAATCACACTTCTTGGATCCGAAAACCTCTCCGGTGATACATTCTGAATGAATCCTCACAAATGGCACCTCAGAAGGATCTGTTATTCGACTCAGTGCTATATGGGGCATTGGATCATCCGGTCGTTCTGCAAAGACGGTAATGGTAAATTCACCAAACTGTGTAGGGAGTTGAGCCTGTGCTTGTATTGAAATCAAGGTTGCAAGATTAATTGACATAAAGGTAAATATCCTTGGAAAAACAACCAAGATATTTAAAAGTTCTACCGACGGCGGGTATTGATATTCAGGCTCTGGGAAATAACCAATCCCAAAACCAATGCACAGGATGCCACAATTAGAATTAACATAATCAACAGTTTGTCTGACGAAGTTAAAACATATTTTCCGAATATAAAAACCAAAAATTCAATAAAAATTACTTGTTTTCATTAAGTTATACATTTAAATAATATTATTTTGTTATTTACCAACTTTTCCGTTACACATATTGCATTTTTATCATTAAAACATATAATATTTTATATTCTTATTTTAAATATTGACTATCAGTGAATAAAAAATTAAATTTTTCTTGCTGTCTTTTCCTACCACGATGGGATGAAGATTCATTTTTCTATACTTATTAACCTGAAATCAAATAAAAATTACCGTAAAGAATTGAAGAATCGCTGATTTTGCTCCATTCTCCATCCGAAAACAAAAAATTCAGATATATATTGACCAATCATTTAGAATACTTTAAGAATATTTTAATAATTCCTACGAAAATAATGAATTATCTTTGCGGGTGAAATAAAGTGATTTGAAGGAGTTTAACAAAAAGCTGGGTATTTATTCAATCGTATTTCTCTTGTATCTGAGCAATACCGGGTTGATATATTCTGTCCATACCTGTCTCCACTCCGGAATCTCCGTTATTGAACTTCCATCCTTTGGCACCGAAGAGGATCATTGTGCTGATGTCATCAAGGACAGCAGTTGCGGTGACAAGAGTGATGACTGTTGCAGTGAGCCCACACCCGTGAAGAAGGACTGTCATACCCACCACACGGAATACAAAAAAGCTGACTTCGAGTCCGTCAAACCGGAACCAAATTTTTACCCTTCATTTGACCTTGCTATTCAGGCAGAACCATTCATTATTTCTTATTTGTTCAGCCTGCCCGTCGTAACAAAAAGCTTCAATTTAGACCAATACACACAAAAAAATAAAGATGGCACCTCTGAGTCCGCCTTAGACTATCGTATCGGGTTGGGCTCCTTCCTCTGTTAGCCTTTGATTAATTAATATTTTTATTGCTGCCCTACTAAGGCGGCCTTAAGTATTGTATTTTTTAATCAACTTTTTCAAAATGAATGTAAGATATTTATGGACAATATGTGTCCTGCTGACAGTTAACATAATATATGCTCAAAACACCTCAGACATCAAATCCCAACTCATCGACCAGACCGGCACTCCCATCATTGCCGCATGGGTTGACGTCAATCACAGCAATATGAAGATACAGACCGATGAAGACGGTTATTTTACCCTGAAAACCGATTCCTGGCCTGCTCATCTTGACATCGACTTAGGCGAAGGTGAAATAGTCCACGTGGAAGTAGAAAATGCGGAAAAAGCAAAGGTAATCACTGCAAACAAGGTGGTAAAACTGGACGAATTTGTTATTAAGGAAAAGGTAAGTCGCGAACTGAATACTCTTCAGACGAGAAATGTCGAAACCATCACCAAAAAGGAGTTTCAAAAAGCAGCCTGCTGCCGGCTGAGCGAGAGCTTTGACAATACCGGATCGGTCAGTGTCAGTGAAACCGACGCCGTCACCGGAGCTAAGGAAATGGAGATCCTTGGACTGAGAGGTATATATAGTCTGATCACACTGGACAATACGCCTGATTTTACGGGCATCAACTATCCATTTGCCCTGGACATGATCCCGGGCACATGGCTCAATGAAGTAGCTATATCAAAGGGTATTTCTAACGCAATCAACGGCAGCAATGGATTTTCCGGACAGGTCAATATCGGCTTGAAAAATCCGTTTGAGGACCAGCCGATTTTTGTCAACATGTATGGCAATACAATGGGCAGATATGAGGCGAATGTCCACCTGAATAAGGTACTGCCCAATCCGGTGTTTGCCACCGGACTTTATCTCCATGCCAGTAAGAACTTCAATAAAATAGACGACAATCACGATAATTTTATGGACACTCCCCTTTCTTCACAGTTGAATGCGCTGTACAAATTCCGGATAGATGGTCTGGGGCCGTGGGAATCCGGGTTATCTGTACAGTTTGTCAAAGACGAAAGAACATCCGGTCAGGTGGTAGTGAATTCTGAAAATCCATATACTGCAAAGAGCGATGCCCAACGGTTTACCATCAATGGGAATACCGGCTTTGTCGGATTTAATAAAGAAGGTAGAAGTATTGGGTTTAAATATCAATACACCAACAATCAGCTGGGTGCTGCCTATGGCAGACTGAATTATACGGGTAATCAGAATCGCGGATATTTCCAGGCTTTGTATGAAGACCGCTTCAATGATGCCAAGCATATTCTTTATGCCGGTGCAAGTCTTTTGACTGAAAACCTGAAGCAAAAGATAGCCGGTGCTGATTTCAACCGGAATGAATTAGTACCCGCCATCTATGCCGAATACGCCTACAATCCCGAAGTGAAAGAAGCAGATAAAAGCTTCGGCAACAGGTTGGGACTGGTGGCTACCGTCAGGGCAGATTTTCACAATATCTACGGCACTCAGATAGCTCCTGCCCTTACCGCCAAATATAATATTACAATGGATATGGTGCTTAGAGCTAATGTGGGTAAGGGTTATCGTACGCCGTATTTCTTCACCGACAACATCTCATCCTTTGTCAATGGTCGTCCGATAGAGGTGAGCGAAAAACTTAATGCCGAAGAAGCCATCAATTATGGGCTTTCCTATACGCTTAAGTCCAAGATTGCCGGAAGGAATTTTACGCTAAATGCCGATCTTTATCAGACACAATTTCAGAATCAAATCATCGTAGATCAGGAGAGTTACGCCGGGCTGGTCAAGGTCAGTAACCTTGAAGGAGAATCTGTTACGACTTCAGCCTTACTTAGTACAACCTATGACGTCATCGAAAATCTGAGTGTCAAACTTGCCTATAAATGGAACCATATCGAGTATGATCAGGCAGGGCAGCGTATTGAGAAAATGCTGGCTCCAAAAGATCGTGCCTTACTGGCACTTCACTATACTACACCTGACAAAAAATGGGAATTCAGCAATACAACATCCTGGATCGGGCAGCAAGACTATCTGGAAAGACAGTTGATCGGTGAAACAGTTACGCAGGTGAGAAAGACATCCGATTCATTCGTGACGACCAATGCGCAGGTAACCAAAAAGTGGGATAAATTTGATATCTACATCGGAGGAGAAAACCTCACCAATTATACTCAGGAAAACCCCGTTCAACACGGCGCTACACCCCAATCAGACTTATTTGACGTAAGTCAGGTATATGCACCCTTGATAGGTATCAGAGGCTATATCGGCTTCAGATGGAATATAATGTAATCAGATAATTTGCTAAAAAAAAGTGGGAGCTCCTGACAGGGACTCTCACTTTTTTTATTCAGAAATGCCTCGATAAAGAATCCTTTCTTCTTTGAAAAGTTAAAATGAGCTCAAGGATGTGGTTTAAAAAAAGCCGGATGAAAAATGGATTTCTCAGAAGAGAATTATTTAGCCTATTCACAAAATCCATTACCTGTTACTCTTCTACCTGAACTTTTTTCAATGTCAAATACTCTTTTTACAGATATGCAAAAAAAGACCAAATCTATTTAGAACTGCATCAGATAATAACTTTGGGCCGTTTTAACTTATATATTTTAAAAAATACGATTTTTTTTCTTAAAATTTTTGTACTTATTGGTATATTTACACCAAGTATCACTGACATAACTGCCACATTCACCTGACTTCGGGTTTTATTTTGTCGGGATGGATGACAATAAATTCTTTTAAACTGATTAAACAGGCAACCTGACAATTTAACTAATTTGACTATGGATGATGTCAAACCATATTTCCATTTTGGCCTCTCAATCGATTGCGTCATCTTCGGCTTTGATCAGGGGGAATTAAAGATTCTGCTCATCAAACGAAATGAAGCTCCGTTTTACAATACCTGGGCTTTACCGGGCAATCTTGTACACCCGCAGGAAGAGCTCGAATCTGCTGCCGTAAGGATTCTGAGAGAAATAGCAGGCCTTGAATATATTTTTCTCGAACAGATCCGTACCTTCGGAGAAGTCAACCGACATCCGCTCGGAAGAGTAATTACCACAGCCTATTGTGCATTGATAAATATCACCAAATTCCATCTCATCCCCGGATCCCTTGCAGACAGAGCAGAATGGGTGGCAGTCTCCGATGTAAAACAACTTGCCTTTGACCACAACAACATTTTCAGCGCCTGTCTCAGCCACCTCAGACACAGCATCAGGACTAAACCGATCGGATTCGAACTCTTGCCCGATAAATTTACGCTGTCACAGCTCCAGGATCTGTATGAAGCTATCTTACAGCAATCACTTGACAAGAGAAATTTCAGAAAAAAAATCCTTTCGATGAATATTCTGATTGACAATAAAGAACAGCAAAAACACGTAGCTCACCGCCCTGCGAGACTATATGAGTTTGACGTGACAAAATATAATAAGTTTCTCAAAGAAGGTTTTACCTTTGACCTTTAAATAATTATCTGACTCCACTTTCCTCATTTTTTTATACAAAATCAGAAAGAAATAAATTGAGATTTAACGAATTAGATTTAGATGATCGACTGCTTGAAGGCATAGATTCACTTGGCTTTACAGAAGCCACACCCATCCAAGAACAAGTCATCCCCATCATTCTGAATGGCAGAGACGTCATCGCCTCTGCACAGACAGGTACCGGTAAAACCGCTGCCTTCCTCCTCCCGGTTATTCATCGCCTGTTGACAGCAGACCACGATGAATCCAAAATAAATTGCATCATCATCGTCCCTACCCGTGAACTGGCTACTCAGATCGTGATGACCATGGAAGGTTTATCTTACTTCACCAACATCAGCTGTATCGCAATCTATGGCGGTGGAGACGGACCGTCTTTTGCAAATGAAAAAAAGGCTCTGATCCAGGGTGTTGACATGGTCGTATGTACTCCTGGCAGGATGATTGCCCACCTCAATATGGGCCATGTCGATTTCAGTGGTATTCAATATTTAATCCTGGACGAGGCAGACAGGATGCTGGACATGGGATTCAGTGATGACATCAATAAAATCATCTCCAAACTGCCCAAACAGCGCCAAAATCTGATGTTTTCTGCCACCATGCCCCATAAAATAAGGGAATTGGCTCGCAACATCCTGGACCAACCCTTCGAATTGAATATTGCTATCTCCAAACCGCCTGAAAAAATCACCCAGGAAGCCTTTGTTGTCTATGAAAACCAGAAAGTTCCCCTCATCCGGAAGATCCTCAAATCCAGGAAATTCGACAGCATCATCGTTTTCTGCTCCAAAAAACAGAATGTCAAGATTCTGACTACCGAACTGAAAAGAGCCGGCTTACTGGTGGATGAAATACACAGCGACCTGGTTCAAGCGCAGCGGGAACAAACGCTTTTGAATTTTAAAAATAAAAAAATAAATATCCTTATCGCCACCGATATCCTGAGCCGAGGTATAGACATCGAAGACATCGACCTGGTGATCAACTATGACGTGCCGCATGACGGCGAGGATTATGTCCACCGCATAGGAAGGACAGCCAGAGCAGCTACGGACGGCACCGCTTATACTTTTATCACTGAAAGGGAACAAAGGAAGTTTCACGCCATAGAAGTCCTTCTGGAAAAGGAAATTACCCAAGCCAAGGTGCCGGAAGAACTGGGTCCTGTACCAGAATACAATCCCATAAACCGGAAAAAGCCTTCAAAAAAGAAACGCAATTTCAAATACAGAAAACCTCGTAAAAAGGATTAATTCAGACTTTTTCCATATATCCGATAATTTTTTCTTTCAGATACCTTTCCTGAGCATCCATCCCGGTCAGAGTAAACGGTTTGACTGCGTCCCAGTGCGGCCATCCGTCATCGTCCATACCTACATAGGAATAATATCCTTCGGGCTCGAGCAGGGTACACACAGCGATGTGCATCAAATCCTGCTTTTCTTCTTTGGTATATTTTTTCTTAACCTTTCCCAGTTCTCTGACGCCTATCAGCAACAGTGCAAGGTTGAGATCAGGTAATTTGTCCTGATGCATATAATCTTTCAATTGATGGCGAACCTTCAGCCAGTGAAAATCAAGTTCCCAATCTTCCATTTTTCCATTTTTTTGTTAAACATGTACGCTGCCTGTTAAACAGGTAATTTTTCTTCCTCCGTACTTTGCTTTGCTCCCCTGCTCATCATTCAATTATCGAAGTCTTGATACGCGATGCCTTGCGAGCCGCCGGAATACTTGACAACCATCCGATAATCAGTACCGTAACGCCCACCGTAACAAAGTCGATGAAGCGCAAAGAAATGGGATATGTTTCCACTACAAATCCTTCCGGAATGGTAACCAATCCTACTTCTTTCTGGAGAATATACAACACAATTGCCAGAATAAAACCCACCAGCAGCCCCAGTGTACACAACAACATCCCGCTTCTGATAAATACAGCCGTCACGCCCCTGTCACGCAATCCAAGCGACTTCAGGATGCTGATATCTCTTTGCTTGTCAAGCACTATCATCCACAAGGCGCCAATCATATTAAACGAAACCAATAATAAAGTCAGGCAGACGATGGCATACGACATCCATTTTTCGATATTCATCAGTTTTAGAAAGGCCTCATCCTGCTGAAACCTATCTTTGATTTCAAAATCTTTACCGAGAACATTGGCGATTTGGTTTCGCACATGAGACAAGTTGCGTGAAGAGTCCAGTTTAATCTCATAAGCAGACACCTCATCTGTATATTGGAAAATTTGCCGGGCAAAGTCAAGGTCTGTAATGGCATATTCCTGGTCAAACTCCTGCTGAATCGAAAATACTCCCACCGGATTGATAAATCTCGTGCTGAATGGCGTCTCCAGAGGCGACCTGTTGACCCGTTTGGGTGTATATACCCTCATATAAGCCAATTTATCCTCAATATCTGCAGCAAGTCTCTGTGCCAGGCCTGCACCCAGAACAACAGGCGGCGGATCATCGGGCTTGACGGAGTAAACACCTTCTACCACATTATCCGCTATGGATGTCACGGCAGCATAATTGCTGTCCACACCCTTTAACTTTCCAAAGGTCTGACTGTTTTGATAATCAAACAAAGCCAGATCTTCCAGTGTAGCACTGATTTTATCTACACCATTAATCTTCTTAAGTTTCAGCAAAACCGTTGAATCCAGCGGGAAAGTCTTACCCTGAACCGGAGTCACTTTAAGGTCGGGGTTAAACTTTTGAAACAATCCGGAAATCAAATCTTCAAATCCATTGAACACTGAAAGGACAATAATCAAAGCCGCCGTCCCCACTGCTATTCCAAAGACGGCAATAGCTGAGATGATATTTATCACATTGGTAGATTTCTTACCAAAGATGTATCGAACAGCCAGTTTTGAAGATATTTCCAATTACTTGTTTTAGGACAAAGATAAAAGGATTGACGATTTATCTATAAAGATTGTGGCAAGAAGGATGACCATCAGGCAGGTCATCATTCCATACTTACAGTGGATTCCCATTGAGCACCGCTGATGTCAATGAGCCTGAGCGTATATAATCCTTGATAAACAATCGAGCTATCAAGGCTAAAACTCAATCTCGCTTTTGCTCCCAATGGAACAATCAAACTATGCTTTCCCTTCCGTACTTTAGCGACATAATCATTCTATATCTGCTTTTCTGACATGGAGGAAAGTTGCTGTTGGTCCCGGCTAAAAATTATCTTCTCATTGCCGTCAATCAACTCTACCCCAATCAAAAATGAGCCATATACATCAGCCCCTTCATCCCTGAAAATTTTGAAAATCAGCATGTTACCGGCCATTTGCGCATCACTAATTACAATATGAGGACGCACCGACTTGTTGTGCAGCTTGCCAAATACACCTCCGTGAAAGACCTGATTGGTGAATAAAGTCAACGAAAATATTAGAACCGACCCTGTCAGAACCATTCTGTTTAAAGATAATTCACGCATAGGCAAAGTGCCTGAAGCCATCCAGGCAAACCAGCGGCTTTTCGTCCATGCTAGTCCTTTGTTGATAAAAAATTGATCCAAGGAATATTTTCCTCCTCCCGTAAAAAAAATCATAAAACCAGCTGCAACGCCCAAAATGCCTATCTGCCATTCATCCAGACAAGTCGTCCCGATCCATCCTGATCCCAATAATATCCCAAGAGCAAGAAAAAAAACACCGACACTTGCCAATCTGGTAAAAAGTCCCAACATAATGAGTAAGCCGACAGCAGCTTCAACTATCGTGAACACTGCCATTGCCCACCACAATACATCCGGATGAGTCACCAGATATTCAATCATAGGCTTAATACCTAAGGCATGAGGCAGAAAATGATTGAATTTTTCGCCAATATAGCCTGCACCTTCCGGATCAAGCTTGTTTTCCAATATTAATCTCCTCCAAAACGCTGAAAAATAGGTCCATCCTACAACCCATCTCAATGCTGTAGCCATCATCCCGGTGTAATTATTTATCTTGTTATCCATTATAAGAATTTAATAGTTTGCATAAAGAGTACTTAAGCACAAAGTAAATATTAATAATATGGCTATCATGTAATTATATATAATATATTTATCTAACATTATAAATATTTCATGTGAATCTGATTCTCCTTAAAATAATAATTAATTTTCATAAGGCATCAGATTCCGCCCTTTTTGATATGATGAGACATTAGTAAGGCATTTTCTAATTCTTCCGGTTTATTGGTACCGATGAGAAGGGCCTTTCCGTCTTTAAACTTGAGTTGCAGTCCATAATTCCCGGAAATATTATAAGCTTTGCCCTTGCCAAATAAGCTGTATCGAATGCCCCATCCGCCATATTCTCTTATTGGGGCATATTTTCTGATATAGCATTCCACCAGATTATCCCATGCAAAAAACTTCTCCTTTATCAAAAAAGGAAAAAATCTAACATATATTCCTTCTTTAGTCACACTGGTTTCTAATTTAATCATAAAAACGAACACTGACAGAAGTATGGTAAAGACAAGCAACATCAACAAAGCGGCATCACTGGCGGGCTTATCCCCAAAGGTTTCCCCACCTATCACTTGTTTCATTACTCCAAAGATAAAGAAGCCATTAATAGTAAGTAACAGTATCCAGATCCAGATTTGTCGGAAATGTTGCTGTTCGGTAAATATTTCGATTCTCTCCATGTTTTAATCGTAAAACGAATTTTTAAGGTACTTTATACAGAAAAAAGTACCGGCAACACCTTATTCATCAAGTACCTACTTAAACAAATATAGAAAAAATGAACGGTAACGAGCGAGTTCAGTAATGAATTCCGCATATTCATATCGGCAATCCGGCTAAGCGCACCTCATCATTGATTGGAAATCCAAAGATAAACATCTGAACCCGAGGTTGTCCAGATTCAAAAAATTATGTAGTGCCAATATGAAGTGCCGACCTTTTATTTAACACTTAACTAAGAAAAATTTAGCCTTACAGCCAATTTTATCTGGTAAACGTTAGCACGTAGCCATCAAAGACATCTTCCGTTAATTTCAGATTATCAGACGAAAGATTATCAATAATATATCTTTTAGGGAGAATCACAGGATTATTGTCTTCATCAAAATATAAATAGTCAATTGTCAAGAATTCGTATTCTTTTTGAAATAATATACTGTTCTCTCTTGTCAAATGATATTTACCTTTATGTATAATTGTATTATAATCTTTGGTAATGATAATGCTGTCGTTTGCTTTAAACAGGTATTGCAAAGAATAACCGTTCAACTGAGGATTTTCTTCCATATCTCCGGTATGTCCGCCAATACTATTTACCCAGTTCCATTTTCCTATCAATTTTTCCTTTGAACACCTATCATCATCTTTGCTACATGAAGACAGAAAGGTGAACGCTAAAATAGGTATGACCACGGACACTAATTTCATATACTTTTCGGTAAATTTTTTCATTTTACATTGAATTTATTCTATTGATCAAGTGTAATTATTTATCAAGTTTCAAAGGGATCAAACGAACAAGATACCCAACTCATTTCCATGCTTTCTCCTTGCTCAGTTCATGCTGTTCCGGCCGATTACCGGCAATACTTTTAATCGGTTCGGTGATTTTGACTTTGGAATATAAATATCCGCTCCTGTTTTTGGCTAAAAAACGGTAGGTTTAAGGATATTATTGTCCTCAAATACAAAAATAGTTTTTCTCGAAAAATTTAATATTTGCCCTTTTTTTAAGATATTGGGAATGTCAATCATCAGAACCGCGAAATAGTCAATCTTTATTTTTTTATTGACAAGATTCATAAATGATTTTATCCAAAAAACATTAGCCGACTTATTGGCACACACAATAGATATGCTTCAATATCGCTGGTAACATACTTTCCAAAAGCAGCTCAAAAAATTAAGGATTTACCTCACGGCTTGTTAGTACAATAAAAACTCCTTATAGACTACATTGGATCTGAAAGAGATATCAGAAACTTGAAAACAAAAATAAAAGTGTCCGGACAAATTATAGTAAAGTTTTAGCCTTTTGCATCATTCAGTCTGTAGCTAAAGCAATCATGAAAAGCAAACAAGATACCTGGCAGGTTCTGAATTTTTTATTATATTCTTAAGATTTAGAGGCTGTATAGGTGCTTCTATTTTGTCATGTACCCATAATTAACCTATCTTTGTAAAGGCTATTTTCTTAAAGATGTGGAGGTTATCAAACTGTTTATTTTTTATTTTATTCCACTTCCTGAATCTTGCTGGCCAGGAATCCGGTGTTACTTATAATGTTGAGCACTTTGGTACCAAAGATGGATTGTCACATCGATGGCTAAAAGCAGTTTATAAAGATAGCAAGGGATTTTTCTGGCTGACCTCATATAATGGGTTAAACAGATATGACGGCCATGAATTCATTGTATATCGACCATCGACTGATGGAAGGTTTCCGATTGAAGCCGACAATTTATATGAGATCGCAGAAGACGAAAATGGCCATTTATACCTAAACAGCAGTTATGGCATCTTTAGTTTCACACCTAAACTGAAGAAATTTGAATTGATCCTCAGAGCAAAAGATAATGAGAGCATCCTGGTGTACAATCAGGGCCGAGGAGCCCAAATCCTTGATACAGGAATACCATTTTGGTCAAATATGCATGGGCAGTTAACTTTTTACAAGTTGGCCAAAAACGGTAAATTGACAAAAATTTCAAAAATTAAAAGTTCCATAACAAAGGATCAATATCCCATTGTTTGCGGGAATAAAGGAATATGGTTCTGGGATTTTGCCGGAAGTTATCATTTTTTTGACTTTGCAAATCATACCTGGCAAAAGTACCCCATTAAAGGATTACATTACATGCCGGTCGATTTAAACAGAACATTGTGGATTCCGGTTACAGATGGGTTAAAGGGCTTTTCATTACCAGCCGGAATTAACCCGCTATCCTTCGTAGCCTTTAGTATTGAAGCGGATAAAGCCGTGTGGCTATATTCTAAAAAATCAGATCAAATTTATGATCTCAATAGATTGGATATCAAAGATGGAAGTTTTAATCTTTCAATTCCCTCTATTACCAAAGGTGATTTCTACAACTACAGAAAAAGTCTTACACTACAATGGGGCCATCTTCTCGACGATGAAGGAACTGTTTGGTTTGCAGGATTTCTTGGCCTATATAAGGCAAGGAAAACTGAACCTCTGTTTACAAAGTATTTATCTAAGCCTGTACAACATGCAGAAGATCCGACGACAGGGTTCAGTGCACGACAGATAATAGAAGATCAGCAAGGCAACTTATTTATAAGGGATGCTCTTGCGAGAATCCATAAACTGAACCCAAAGACAGGAGCATCTGAAATATTCAGACTGCCAGCAATCAAAGAAAGAGTTGCCCCGAATGACCTTATAAACATAGAACGATCTGCAAAAAATTTTGACATCAAAATTCTTGAAACATGTGTCTCTATGACTTATGACAAAGACGGATTTTTATGGATAGTTACTCCTACAGGATTGAGTCGGTATGACCTTAACAATGGAAAATTCAAGCACTATTTTTATAAGTTTTATACAAAAGAAGTTCCACAAAATTCTTATGACGATGGCAGAGGAAATATCTTATTTCCAGTCAAGGATACGATATTTATATTTAATAAAGGGAACGGGAAGTTAACATCCAGACCTGTATTGGGTGTCACGTCTTTGCTTTTCGGAGCGTTGATTCCGGAGGATAATACATTATGGACTTTTTCTGATAAAGGATTATTAAATATAAATACTATTACATATAAAGTAAGGAATATCCCACTTTTCAAGGAAGCCCGCGAAATGAGGTGTTTGGTTTCATATAAGGGCTGGCTTTGGATAGGTACTTCAAGTGGTCTTGTCAGAGTGGATCCAAAGACTTTTTCTTTGACCACTTATGACCGACTGAATGGGCTTGCCGGAGATTTTGTGTATTCCATTTTGGCTAGTGGCGACTATCTATGGTTAGGCACATCAGATGGCCTGAGCCGCTTCAATGTCAAAACCAATGAAGTACGAAATTATTATGTCAAGGATGGCCTATCACATAATGAATTTAATACTTTTTCTACCCTAAAGGCAAAGGATGGCAGGATCTATATGGGAGGTCTCAATGGTGTGAATGGTTTTTTGCCGGCAGATCTTGAAGGAAAGAAAAATTCAGGCTCAAGGATATTGTTATCACGGGTAAGTATCTATGATTCTGAAAAAGACAGCTTGATTTACCTTAATGTGGATGATCAAATGGATGGAATGGAAATAAGCCCTTCTGTCAATTCATTTAGCTTTCATTTGGCGTTGACAAGTTATATCGATCCATCGAAAAATCAATTTGCCTGGCGCATAGATGGTTTTGATAAAGATTGGTTTTATGCAGGCAACCAGAATGTGGCAACATACAGGTATTTACCACCCGGCAATTATACTTTCTGGGCTAAAGCGGCGGATTCTTATGGAAAATGGAGTAAAAATAAGCTGAAAATAAACTTTACTATCCTCAGACCCTGGTACATACGGTGGTGGGCATTATTGACCTACTTTATAATGGCAGGTGGCATGGGAGTATGGTTCTACCGCTTTCAAATCAGAAAAAAAAGAGAGAAAGCTGAAGCCATAAAGCTAAAAGAGCTTGATGGTTTTAAAACCAAGTTTTTCACAAATATTACACATGAATTCAGAACTCCCTTAACAGTAATTATCGGTATGACTGATGGTCTGATGAAAGGAAAGGAGTCTCTTTCGTCTGTTGATTTATCTAAAAAAGCAGGCCTAATAAAACGTAACGGGGAGTTACTTCTCCGACTTATAAACCAGATACTGGATCTGGCCAAGCTTGACTCCAATAAAATAGAGATGCATTATGTCTGCGGAGATGTTTTGCTTTACTTGCGATATATTGCTGAAAGCATTCATTCCTATGCTAATTCAATGAATGTGATTTTAAAAATGGAGAGCACCTCAAGTGAAATTATTATGGATTATGACCCGGAGCGCCTTATGCAGATAGTGCATAATCTTTTGTCCAATGCGATCAAATTTTCGCCATCTGGAGGAAAGGTAATTTTATTTGCCGGCCTCACAGAGTTGCACGGACAATCCTTTATATCGATCCGTGTCTCAGATAATGGACCTGGTATTCCGAAAGAAGATCTTATAAGAGTATTTGACAGGTTTTATCAGGTCAGTGACCATGAAACATTCCATCCAGGTGGGACGGGAATAGGACTCAGTCTGACCAAAGAACTCGTGAAGATCCTTGGGGGTGAGATTACTGTGAATAGTACGGTCGGAGTGGGGTCAGAATTTCAGGTTTTACTTCCTGTCACTCAAAAGGCTGAATGGAAGAATGAAAAGATTCCTTTAAAGAAAACAGCTAAACTACCCGATTTCTCATCCGATGCACCTAAAGACAGCCCCTTCATTCTATTGATAGAAGATAATGAGGATGTGATAGAATATCTGGCAGATTGTTTAGGGAGTGAACTACGGATCGAATATGCTATCAATGGCAGGGCCGGAATAGATAAAGCACTTGAAACAAGTCCGGATCTCATCATATCTGATGTCATGATGCCTGAAAAAAATGGATATGAGGTTTGTGCAGCCTTGAAAAATGACGAAAGGACGAGTCACATTCCGATCATATTGCTTACAGCAAAAGTCGATACAGATAGCCGCATTACGGGATTAAGGACCGGAGCAGATGCTTATTTAGCCAAGCCTTTTCATCAAGAGGAACTAATCGTTACTATTCATAATCTTCTTGAATCAAGAAAAAGACTACAGGTCAGATATTTGGAAATGGCTATCGGAAGAAGTTCAGTGCTTCCGGAAACTGACAGGGAAACAGATACTGACATCCAAATTGATTCAAAGGAGAATGAGTTTTTATTCAGGCTCCGTAGCTTTGTCGAAGAAAATCTTTCAGATTCCGATTTGGATACAGGTAAAATATGTCGCCATTTAGGTATGGGGCGAACCAATTTATATAACAAAATGAAGGCATTAACAAATCTCTCTG
Source organism: Saprospiraceae bacterium (assembly GCA_024103005.1). GTDB lineage: Bacteria > Bacteroidota > Bacteroidia > Chitinophagales > Saprospiraceae > Parvibacillus. The sequence goes on along the minus strand of JAGFJA010000063.1, from coordinate 874 downwards.
TCAATATCTATATTAGGAAATTAAGACTGCATAAAGCAATGGACCTTCTCAAGTCAACTGATCTGAATGTATCTGAGATAGCTTATGCGGTAGGCTTCAATGACCCTAAATATCTGAGCAGGGTTTTCAATGAAGAATTTGGCATGCCACCAAGTAGTGTTAAGAAAAAAAATTGAAGCACTTAAATCTGATTTATTCCAAATAATTATCCGGACAATTTTTCAAATCGTGCCCGACCTGGGTATTTATAATCCAAAATAACCTAAATATAGTATATGTAATTATATGATATACTGTATGTTATAACCGATTGGACAATACTCCACCTATTCTGTACAATACTCCACATTTTGCACGAGGCTATTCTGCATATATTCATTTATCAGCCATTAACTTTACTAAAGTCATTATAATTATTTTATAAAAATGAAGATAAGTTCTACAAATATTATTGTGAATTCATTCCCATACACCATAATAATCCGGATATTATTTATTCATTTAATAGCAATTACCGGACTGTATGCTCAATCTACCACATGGACAGGTAATTCTGATAATGACTGGAACAATTCAGCCAATTGGACTTCCGGTGTTCCAGATGCCACCATGGATGTAATAATCGCTGATGTAACCAATAATCCCGAAATTAACCTTACCGGAGCATTAGCAAAATCATTATCTATAGGAGTAGGGGCTGACCTGACCATTTTGACCTCTGGAAATTTAACAATAAACGGTTCGAGTGCTCAGGGAGTCCTGAATCAGGGATCAATAATTAATTCCGGAACACTATATGTCAATGGAAGTGGTGGCAACGGTGTTCAGAATGACGGTACATTTGAGAATAATGGATCCTTAACTATTGGCAACT
>JAGFJA010000045.1 GCA_024103005.1 Saprospiraceae bacterium | reverse complement strand
CGAGGAGCAAAATGAGGAATTTTTACCATTTCAGCAAAAGGGAAGGTTTTTTTAACCTTCTCTTTTCTGAAAAAAATTTACTCCACTTTACTTTTCCAAAAGTTGCATTTATTTGTTGAATTTAAGATACCATACCTCAATTCTTTCACGGCAAGATGACTCACCAAGGTGCAATCACCGCATGTCGCCATGCCAATGGAAGAGACTGGTGGATTGTAAGCCCTGAGCGATTTAGCAAGAAGATAAATACCTTTCTACTGACACCTTACGGTATTGCATATCAGGGTGATCAAGTATTGAGTGATACCTTGTTGGATTTTTCTTATGCCCCGTCTTTTTCACCTGATGGTCAATGGTACGCCCGGACACACATCAAGTCTATCTCTATGTGGAAGGCAATCAATTATGCCCAACTCATCCCATTCGACAGGTGTAGCGGTACATTTGGCGATCCGATTACTTTTACCTTCCCCTATGAAGATAGCGTAGGTATTGTTTCTATCATATTCAGTCCGAATAGTAGATATTTCTATGCATTGTGTTATACCAGTATCTGGCAGGGTGATTTGACAGCACCCGACATCCCTGCGTCATTGGTCAGGGTAGCACGATATGATCCGACAATCATTGACAGGAACACACCCCTTACTTTTGGCGTTGGCTTTCTTGGTCCAGACGGAAAGATATACATCTTCGATGGCAGGTATAATTTTCGCAGTAGTGTGATACATAGTCCTGACTCCCTCGGGCTGGCCTGTGATGCCCGCTATGCCTCCCTGATGAAGCCAAGCTGTACGGGTATGAGTGTGGGCAATATGCCGGACTTCAACCTCGGCCCCATAGACGGTAGCTCGTGCGATACCTTGGGACTGGATAATCCTCTTTCCACTCATACCTCCGACTATACAAAATCCGCACCCTTAGAGATATATCCCAACCCAAGTACGGGGCATTTTTCTGTCAATGTGCCTTCACAAAACGGTTTTTTAGCCGTTATAGATATGAAGGGGCAGCATGTGCGTACCATTTCAGTTCCACGATTCAAGATGGTGGTCGATGTTTCCCTACCCGCCGGAGCATATATCATTACCTACTATTCTGATGATGGAAAGATAATAGCAAGAGGAAAGGTGGCGGTGATGGGGAATTGAATTACGAATTAGGAATTAAGAATTACGAATTATGAATTACGAATTACGGATTATGAATTACGAATTATGAGCAATGAGTTATGAGTATTTTCGACTTCATGGAGACAGTTATTGGTTTTTGTTGGAAATGGGTGTGGATGTAAAGTTGTAATTGAATTTAATTTCTAATAAATTTGCTTTTATAAAATTTGTTTTGTTTCACTACATTGTTGATGGTTTTTTCCAACCCTCGCTGCGAATTGGAGGCGTAGCCGAAACGAAGCAGCGAGGGTTGGAAAGGCAGAAAAGTTGATTAATTTTGTTTTCTCTAAAAAATAAAATAAGTCATGCAATTCTACCATTCCCTCGCCACGACAAATATACACACTCGCAGGCAAATTCAATCATCAAAATGCGAAACGAACCAACATTGGGCTTAAAATTTGGCGTTTCTTCTCAAACTGTTTCAAAATGGAAAAACAGAGATTTTGCCACTGACGTGTCCAGCAGACCCCATAGGATTGATTATGCTTTAACCGATTTACAGCAGGCTTTAGCGATTTCCATTCGAAAATCTTCTTGGATGAGTTTAGATGAAGTTTGGGAGATGCTTCTTGTCGATAGTCCGAATATCTCCCGTTCAAGCGTATACCGATGTTTTAAAAGAGAAAATGTTCATCGTGTAGCTGAAAAAGATAGAGAAAAAGCTAAGAAATTTAAAGAATATGAACCCGGATTTCTTCACATCGATGTGACCTACCTGCCCAAGTTTGACGGACAAAAATATTACCTGTATGTAGCCATTGATAGAGCAACAAGGCTTATGTATTATGCTGTTTACGAACGAAAAACGGCCGAAAATACCGACGACTTTATGGATAAATGCTTTAACTTCTTTCCCTTTAAAATCACCCATATCTTAACCGACAACGGTTTAGAGTTTACCAATAAATTACTCATCTCCAAAAAAGGAGCATCTTGCAAGACGGATTCAAAAATGGATGTAAAATGCAAGAAAAACAACATAGAACATCGTTTAACCAAACCGGCAACTCCAAAAACTAACGGAATGGTGGAACGGGTAAATGGAACAATAAAAAAGAACACCATTCTCAAAAAAGTGTATTCATCTGTCGAAGAAATGAATACCGATTTGGAAAAGTTTCTATCTTTCTATAATCTTTACAGAAGACATGGCTCACTGAGAAAAGAGCTCAACGTGAAAACGCCTTTCCAGGCAATTGAAAAGTGGTTTTCTCTTAAACCTGAATTATTTAAAAAATCTCCCATACATTTAAAAAAGAAAATCCTAAATTTGAACGCTATTGTTAATCAACTTCATCAACAACCTTGTGAAACTTGACAATTAATGATTTAAATATAATACTAGTATTTAGACACTATCCCAAAAAAGATGCATTTATTCTTGAAGCCGGCCTATTAATAAACAATAATTTACACTTTTAAAAATGTTTTAATACATATATTGGCTTCACTTTGACCTGCTTATTCTGATATTTTAATTTTATTTTTCCAAATTTGTAGAATGTTTATGGGTATTCATGTTGTCAGCTTGCAGATGCAATTTGACTGTGACATAAAGATAGCTCATACATTTCCCTGAGGGATGACAGATAATCAATGAACTCAGGCGGGATTTTATTTATCCGAGCAATTGATTCAACTATGCATAAATTTTATTTTATTTTTCCCGGTATCCTTTTTCTTACCTGTTTCCATAGCCGGGTATTGGGACAGGAAACCTTTCCATATTATGATTTTCAGGGTGAGGTGGAAGCCAACCGATCCGTGAGCTATGAAAAAGCTATTGAACTGTATAAAGTCATGACACTTTATGACAAACGAATCACCGTACGAGAAGCCGGAATGACAGATGTGGGCAGGCCCCTGCATGAGGTTATCGTGGATGCGGCAAGTGACTTTGATCCCGTTAGTACCCGTCAAAAAAACAAGAATGTTTTGTTTATTATCAATGGTATTCATCCGGGTGAGCCGGACGGTATAGACGCTACGTTGTGGCTTGTTTAGGATATTCTGACGAAGAAGAAGATGACAAAATTGCTGGATCATACGGTCATGGTTATCGTTCCGGTGTATAATATCGGCGGTGCTCTTCAGCGAAACGGAACAGTTCGTGCCAGCCAAAACGGGCCGGAATTATATGGGTTTCGGGGCAATGGTCAATATTTGGACCTCAACCGGGACTTCATCAAGTGTGACTCGAAGAATGCCCTGAGTATTTCTGCTTTGATTACCAAATGGGATCCGGATATTCTGATAGATAATCACGTCTCTGACGGAGCGGATTATTCTTATATTATGACGATGCTGGTCGGACAACCGGATAAGTTGGGCCATGGTCAGGAAGAATATTTGCGTAAGACGATGTTGCCTGACCTTTATGGAAGGATGGAAAGGCGCGGCTTCACCGTACCACCTTATGTCAATGTATGGCGGACTACACCCGATAAGGGCTTGCCGGGATTTATGGATACGCCCCGGTATTCATCCGGTTATGGTGCCTTGTTTCAGACTTTCTCTTTTGTACCGGAATCACACATGTTGAAGCCTTATGATCAAAGAGTAAAAGCTACTTATGCTTTTATGTTGTCCATGCTTGAATTTCAGGAGAATAATTACAAAAACATCCGTGAAAAGCGCCTCGATGCACGGCGTGATATTCAGGAGGCAGGCAGGTTGCCGATAGCCTGGGAATTTGACCGGTCTAAGGCAGATACATTCAACTTCAAAGGATTTGATTACGAATATATTAAAAGTGAGGTTTCAGGATTGCCGAGGCTTAAGTATTACAGGGATCGTCCGGTAATCTGGAAGGTGCCTTTCTGGGATCATGCAAGACCTACTCTTTACGTTGATATTCCTGAGGCCTATGTAATTCCTCAGGCTTATTGGAGGGTAATCGAACGCCTGGATGCCAATGGAGTTGAATACCGGATATTAAGGCAGGACACGACCATCCATGGCTTGATGTATCGGATTGTCAGTACAGACAATCCCGGACAACCCTATGAAGGACATTTCGGACATACTAATACTTTAGTTGAAAAAATTGAAGTTTCTAAGGACTTTTTACGCGGAGATATCATAGTGCCTACCCGTCAGCGTGCACGCCGTTATCTGGTGGAGACCCTAGAGCCGCAAGGGAATGATTCATTTTTTAGCTGGAACTTTTTTGATGCAATCCTTGACAGAAAAGAGGGATTTTCTGATTATGTGTTTGAGGATGTGGCGGCAAAGATGCTAAAGGATGATCCGGAGCTGAGAGCGGTGCTGGATAAGGCTATTGAAAAAGATCCTAAACTGAAGGAAAATGGTCTGGGTCAACTTTATTTTGTCTATCTGCATTCAAAATATGCCGAACCGTGGACTCACATTTATCCCGTGATGAAGATTATGAAGTAAATTTCGATTTGAATATTGTCTTGAGCATTACGGCTCTTCCGACTTTTCTGTGAGGATGGCTGTATATATTCTGTCAATGCATAGCATATTGGTTACAAATCTTTTTGTGTGGTGGCGTCCTTGTCTTTAGGTTCTCTTTTATTCCTTTTTTATCAGCTTGTTGTCATTAAAGAATTGCTTAAGGCGGGCAAATTTTCAGTGTTGATTCAGGTAAGCATTAAGCGGGTATATTGTCCTGAATGCCGTGCATACAAAGGACTTTAATTCCGCACTTATCAATAAGTCATCATCTATTTTTACGGAGGCTATGTAACTCTTGAGTTTGAGATATTCTGCTGCTTCATCCTGTTGGTCAAATCCCTTGGGTACTCGCTTAAGCGTGAAGTATTCATCTCTGCTGAGATCACCGAATTGACTGATAAAGGCGGGACTTAATACCTGTTTTGAAAAGGTTCCGAAGTCGGAGCTTAATTTTTTACGTATCGAACGCAGTTTTTCCGGTGAGGGGTTGAATAATCCGCCTCCCGCAAAGCTCTGTCCGGGCTCCAGGTGAAAATAGTAGCCTGCAACACCTTCCTGTTTGCGACCGCCTGCCTTGATACTCGCCCCGAAATAGCTTTTATACGGACTTTTGTCACTGCTAAAGCGAATATCCCGATTGATTCGGAACATACAGTCTTTGGCCTGTAGGTCGCGTATAGTGGGATCAAAGGCTGAAATTTCTTCAATTAATTCTTCTGTGAATCTCAGAAAATCTGCTCTGGCTGCTTCATAAGCCGGTCGGTTGGCGTCAAACCATGACTTATTGTTGTTAAAACTAAGGTCAATCAGGAAATTGATTGTTGAAATTTCGGGCATTGCTCTTTGTTTAAGAAAATTACCAGTTGAAAACCACAGCTTGTTCGATTTCCGGGTGCAGGCTTTTGGCTACCGGGCAAGTATCGGCGATGTGCCTGAATATTGATTTTTCCCGGTCAGAATAATTATTTGCAGGAAAAAAGAGATTTACGTCGATGCGAATAATTCTGCGTGGATCTGTACCCATGTGTTTGGTGACTTCGGCATAGGCACCATCCATATTTACCTCGTTATCTCTTGCCCATATACCCATGACAGTCAGCATGCAAGTGGCCAAAGAGGTGGCGCACAGGTCAGTTGGGCTGAAGGCGGATGCTTTGCCTCTATTGTCTAATGGTGCATCGGTGCGGATGCTTTCATTTGATTTCAGGTGAATGCATTCTGTTTCTAAGTCTCCTTTGTAGATTACTTTGGATGTCATGTGATGTTATTTTTTAGAAGTATATGTAGAAGGGTCAATAGCTGCCGGCGTCCATGCCTGTAAAAACCGGAATACCCTGTTCCTGTCGTAGCTTCCTTTGTTATCTTCAAGGTATTCACTGTTCTGTATATGCAGCAATTTTCCTTTGCCGTCTAGAATAATAAAAACCGGAAAGCCAAAGCGTTGCGGGAAGCCGTATTTCTCAAATATTTTCTCGTTTTTATTTGTTTTGCTGTAGTTGAGGTGAACCACCTGGTAGGATGATTTTAATATGGAGTCTATTTTGAAATCCTCCTGAGAAAATTTAGCGAATTTCCGGCACCAAGAACACCAATTGCCTCCTGCCTGAATGAAAACATGCTGATTGGCAGAAGAGGCTTTTTCGATGGCCATATCTATAGCTGCCGCCGCATCTGCATGCTCATCATAAATGGCTGCTTCCTGTCCGAAAGCCGTTCCTGTCAGAATCTGAGCAAACAGACATAGAGCAAAAATTTTAAATATTTTCATACTATAAATCGGTATTTATTTTATCTATTGCCTGGTGAGTTGCAGCATTGACGGCGGCTCTGTCGGCTTTTTCTTTTTCTTTCTGCTCCCTTATTTCGGCATCACTTGTATTGTATGCCTTAATGATTTCCTTGACCAGTCGGTGTCTGACTACATCTTCTTCATTCAGGTAAACCTGAGCGATACCGTCTATATCGGATAAAATAGCAAGTGCTCTCTTCAGTCCGGAATGTTGACTGTAAGGAAGGTCAATTTGAGTCAGGTCGCCTGTGACGATAATTTTGGCACTTGGTCCGAGTCTTGTAAGAAACATCTTGAGCTGAGATGACGTGGTATTCTGTGCTTCGTCCAGGATGATGAATGCATTGTCAAGTGTTCTTCCCCGCATATAGGCTAGGGGAGCGACTTCTATAATCCGGTCTGACATAAACTTGGCTAGTTTGTCCGCAGGAATCATTTCATCCAAAGCGTCATACAAAGGGCGTAAATAGGGATCGATTTTTTCTTTGAGGTCACCCGGCAGGAAACCGAGGCTTTCTCCTGCTTCAACAGCCGGACGTGTCAGGATAATCTTCTTGACGAGCCTGTTTTTTAAGGCTTTGACAGCTAAAGCTACTGCAGTGTAGGTCTTACCCGTGCCGGCAGGGCCTATGGCAAATACAATATCTGCAACCTCAGTAGCAGAAACCAGTTTTTTCTGATTGATCGTACGAGCCCTGATGGGGAAGCCGTCCTTATTGTGCAGGATAATATTTCCGCCATTTCCGTTTGATTGTATTTCTTTATGGTCAAAAGGGTTGACTCCGGCCAAAACATTGTCCATCACAGAGGCGGTCAGTTCCTTGTGTTCTTTTAGATATCTCACCATGACCTCAATCCTGGATTTTAGTTCCTGAGTCTGTTTTTTGTCTCCGACTATCTTGATGGTATTCCCTCTTGAGCTGATTTGTAAATCTTTGTATAGGGATTTTAGCTGATTTAGTCTGGAATTATTTTCACCCAGAAGTTCCAGCGGATCGACACCTTCAATAGTTAATACTAATTCACTCAATGATTTAATCTCTTAATTTTTTGAATTTTAGGTAAAGTTTTAACTAAAAAAGGTCAATATTGCTGAATTTCTTAACCACAAATTAATTGATACCTTTATCAGTATATATTTACAACACACAATTTGGCGGTTGGTTGAAGTTTCATTTTCTGACCGAAAGATAAGCAACAATAGAGTATTGATAAAATTTATTTTAATGTAAGCTGGTTTGCCTTAACAATATGATTTACGGGTGGAAAAGATAATATTTTGAAGTCAACGAAAAGACATTCCCGATTATAAATGAAGCATTTTATTTTAGGTAATTCAATTTAATCATAATTTGTAGTTTTGCGCATTCAAATTGAAAAATAATGTACAGAACACATAATTGCGGACAACTCAGGCTGACTGATGCCGGTAGTTCAGTGACTTTGAGCGGATGGGTGAGCATTAGCCGTGACTTTGGGAGTCTTACCTTTGTAGATCTCAGAGACAGATATGGCATAACCCAATTGGTTTTTGATGCAGATGCAAGACCCGAGTTGCGCCAGCAAGTGCAGCAATTGGGAAGGGAATATGTTATCCGGGTCAAAGGAGTTGTAAGAGAAAGATCCAACAAGAATCCCAACAGAGAGACCGGTGATATAGAAATAGAGGTCAATGAATTGGATATCCTCAATCAGTCGAAGACTCCGCCCTTCACCATCGAAGATAATACCGATGGGGGAGATGATCTGAGGATGAAGTATCGTTACCTTGACCTGAGACGTAATCCCGTCCAGCAGAATATAATTTTCCGATCCAGGCTGGCCATAGAGACACGTAAGTATTTGGCAGATCAGGGATTTATTGAAGTGGAAACTCCCTTCCTGATAAAGTCCACTCCGGAAGGCGCCAGAGACTTTGTAGTTCCGTCGAGAATGAATCCGGGCACATTCTATGCTCTTCCTCAGTCGCCTCAGACTTTCAAGCAATTATTGATGGTAAGCGGTCTGGATAAGTATTTTCAGATAGTTAAATGCTTCAGAGATGAGGATCTGAGGGCTGACAGACAGCCTGAATTTACGCAGATAGATTGTGAAATGTCCTTTATCACACAAGAGGAGATTTTGAATACTTTCGAAGGATTGGCAAAATATTTATTCAAAACCATTCACAATATTGACCTGGGTGATTTTCCACGGATGACCTATGATGAGGCAATGACCCGCTACGGTTCGGACAAGCCGGATCTGAGATTCGGAATGGAGTTTGCGTATCTGAAAGAAGCCGTCAGCGGAAGGGGTTTTGCCGTTTTCGACCAGGCGGAAAACGTGATAGGCATTGTAGCTAAGGATTGTGAAGATCGGTTTTCCAACAAGGATATGAAGGAACTGACCGAGTGGTTACAACGACCTCAGATAGGGGCAAAAGGTCTGGTTTATGTAAAGTATGGAAAGGATGGCATCAAGTCAACAATCGGCAAATTTTATTCTGATGAAGATTTGCAGCGCATTGGTGAGGTCTGTGGCGCCCAACAGGGAGACATGCTCCTCATCCTCTGTGGTGAGACAGAAAAAACCAGAAAACAACTGAATGAACTACGGCTTGAAATGGGACGCCGACTAGGACTTATAAAGGAGGGTGCCTTCAAACCATTGTGGGTAGTAGATTTTCCGTTGCTAGAGTGGGATGAAGATACACAGCGTTTTTATGCGATGCACCATCCATTCACTGCACCAAAACAGTCAGACATCGAAAAAATGAAGTCTTCCGATCGCGCTGTATTGGGTAACCTTCGTGCCGATGCCTATGATATGGTCATCAATGGAGTAGAAATCGGCGGTGGCTCCATCAGGATATTCGACAAGGAACTTCAAGCTACAAATTTTTCACTGCTTGGTTTTAGTCCGGAAGAAGCAGAGCGACAATTCGGATTTTTGATGAATGCCTTCGAATATGGTGCGCCACCGCATGGCGGGATAGCCTTTGGTTTTGACCGTCTGTGTGCCGTAATGAGTGGACAGAATAATATACGTGATTTCATTGCCTTTCCAAAAAACAATCAGGGTCGTGACGTCATGATAGATGCTCCTTCTGCTATCGATGCCGGTCAGCTAAAGGAATTGGGTATTGAGGTGAAAAGCCAATCCTGATCACGTTTTCAGCAATTTAATCGTATCAAAGTATATTGATAAATTTTAAAAAATGTTTAATCCGTAAGGCTTTTTGCGGTTTAAACATTTTGTCAGGTATTGACCAATAGCGACTGATTTGCGTTTAAATTGCCTGCTTGAATTATCTGGATATTGAAGAGGTTCCGTCAGAAAATATCTGTATAGGAAGGAAAGGGATAAAAATCTTTTGATACAAATTATAAATTCATTTTTTTATAATATTATCTTTGCGCTTCAGCAGTTGGGATAAACCACCTGTTGAGACAAGACCACAGTTAGCCGTGCCCTATGCTTGAGGACGATGATATGCCGACACACAAAGAATTTTCATTTTGGCTAAAATGGATTGTTCTGCTCTTGACGCTCATTTTTACAGGGATTGTCATCTCTTCTGTCGTAACCGGCCTTATAGCAAATTACATGGTGATGGATGTGGGCGTCTTCAATTTTGATGGATTGGATGCTGCTGCACTGAATTCTATAGCATGGGCATACCGGTACATAATTTTTTTCCAGCATTTATTTGTATTTATTGTTCCTGCCCTCGTTACCATGTATATTTTTAAACGCCAAACAGGTCATTCCGTATTTCATTTTTTACCTGAAGTTAACTGGAATGCAACATTGATGGGTGTTCTGATTCTGATAAGTGCGTATCCTCTGGTGCAATATTCATCCGAATTAAACAAGCTGATTCCTTTGCCTGATGTGTTGCATCATATGGAAGATCAGACGGAAAAGTTGGTTAAGCTGTGGCTGGACAATGATTCTATGTGGATACTTGTAGTAAATATTCTTCTGATTGCTCTGGTACCGGCCATCAGTGAAGAATTGATATTTCGTGGATATATTCAGACTATTTTGGGCAGGTTAATTCACCACAAGCACATAACTGTTTGGGTGACAGCGATTATTTTCAGTGCCATCCACATGCAGTTTGAGGGATTTATACCAAGAGTTATCCTGGGTTTGGTTTTGGGATATTTGATGATGTGGTCAGGCAATATAGCCTATCCGATGATAGCTCATTTTGTCAATAATGCCGTTCAGGTCATTTTGCAGTTTCTGATGAGAAATGATGCTTCCGGAATGGACAGTGTAGATAATTATAGTGTGCCGATATGGCTGGTTTTTATCAGTACCGTAATTTTGATGCTGCTGACCACGGTCTTCCAGTCATATTTTACTAAAAACAAAAAGAGGGCCTGATGCGATTTTCAGATATTTCTACCAGATTATATACGGCTATTGTTTTCACGGGAGTGGTGATAGGCGGATTGATGGTAAATGAATGGACATATTTTCTGTTGATTCTGAGTATTTGTGCAGCCTGTAGCTATGAATTGAATAAAATATTGTCAGCAGGTGCAGGATCAGGGAGGCTTTATTTGTCTTTCATAACAGGTATTTTGCCGGTAATTCTGGGAATGTTGATTCAGTACCAACTAATTGAAGTTGGATTGGCATTGGTATTGGGATTTTCTGCCTGCTGGATACTTTTATTACTTGCTTCAGGTTTGTTTTCTAAACATCCGGATTGGATTGGAGATGTCTCTAAATCATTGTTAAACCTTGTATATATCGGAATTCCATGCTTACTCGCTTTTTTGCTTGGGCATATACATGGCACATACAGCTATCTGCCTTTGCTGGGTGTTATTGCCTTGATCTGGGCAAATGATACCGGTGCCTATTTGATTGGGTCTGCCTTTGGTAAGCATCCTTTATTTCCGGCTGTTTCACCAAAGAAAACCGTAGAAGGAACGCTCGGAGGAATATTGGTTACCATTGTTTTGGCATATCCGCTCTGGCTGCTCAACGATTTTTTCACCTGGCCTCAATGGGCTGTAATAGCTGCGATTACGGGTACTTTTGGAACAATCGGTGACCTGGTCGAATCAAAGATAAAAAGACGTTTTAATATCAAGGATTCAGGGAATTTACTGCCGGGACATGGTGGTTTTCTCGATAGATTTGATTCTTTTCTCTTTGTTGTAACCTTTGTTTACCTTTACGCACAATTAATTTGAAATAGGAATGAGTTTTCACAGAGAAGGACGGGCGACGCTTGTTTTGACAATTATTTTAAGCATCGTAATTTGGTGGTTTTTCAATAAATTTTGGCCGGCAGCAATATGGTTGGGATATGCCCTAATTGCATTCCTTTTAATAACTGTCCTGCAGTTTTTTAGAAATCCGTCACGCCCTGCTCCGGATATTGATGAAGATCTGGTTATAGCTCCTGCCGACGGCAAAGTGGTCGTTATCGAGAAAGTGATGGAAGACGAATACTTGCATACGGAGTGTTTACAGATCAGTATTTTTATGTCACCCACCAATGTCCATGTAAATCGTAATCCGGTCTCCGGAAAAATAATTTTTAATAAATACCATCCCGGTAAATATCTGGTAGCCTGGGATCCCAAATCATCTACTGAAAATGAAAGAACCACCGTCGTCTATCAGCACCCTAAAGCCAGTGTCTTGATGCGGCAAATAGCCGGTGCCCTTGCACGCAGGATTGTCAATTATCTCAAAGATGGTCAGGAAGTAAAAAGAGGGGCAGAAATGGGCTTTATTAAGTTCGGTTCCAGAGTAGATTTGTTCCTTCCCCTTGATGCTCAGATTTTAGTCTCATTCAATCAAAAGGTTGTGGGAAATGTTACGGAAATAGCCCGCTTGAATGGATAATGCTTCTTCTTTTCTGAAAATGTAGGTAAAGTGGTATCACGTCAGGGGTAATTTTCGGAATATTTTTGTATTTTGCAATGAAATAGGAAGATATGAGAATAAATAAGGGTTCACTAATCATTGCGGCAGTTATTGTACTGTTTACATTGTTCAGATATTATTCCAATACTCAAAAAAATGAGATTACGGGAGAGACGCAGCACATCGCCCTTTCAGTCAATGACGAGATAGCCATGGGTTTGCAAAGTGCGCCCCAAATGGCGGCAGAGTTTGGAGGGCTCTCATCAAATATGCAAAATCAAGCGATCGTCAAGGAAGTCGGGCAAAGAATAGTGACGAAGAGCTCGGCAGCAGAGACGCCTTATAAGTTTGATTTCCATTTGCTTGCCGATCCTAATACGGTCAATGCCTTTGCCTTACCGGGAGGACAAATATTTATCACCGAAGGTCTATTGCGCAGGCTGACAAGCGAGGATCAACTTGCCGGTGTGGTGGGACATGAAGTAGGGCACGTTGTGGCACGCCATAGTGCGGAAAAAATGGCTAAAGACCAGTTGTATCAAGGACTGCTTAGTTCGGTAGCGGTCGGATCCGGAGGAGATATGAGTGTTGCTCAGATCGGTCAGGTAGTTGCATCCAATATTTCGATGAGCTTTGGACGGGGGCAGGAACTTCAATCAGATGATCTGGGAGTGAGGTTTATGATGGAGGCAGGATATGATCCGAGAGCACTGATTGATGTGATGCAGATTCTGAAAGATGCCAGCGGAGGGAGAGAGGTTCCGGAATTTCAGTCAACACACCCAAGTCCCGACAACAGAAAGGAACACATCATCGAATCCATTAAGAAATACAGTGAAATATTTCACAAGCAATAAGTTGCATGCAGGAGTTCGCTTGTATGGTGCCTTATGTGAATAAACAGTTCAATTATATAGGAAGGTAAAATCTGACTGATGGGAATTTTTAGTTTTAAAGGATTCATCCCGGTGATAGACCCCACCGCATTTATCCATCCAATGGCCACTGTGACTGGAAATGTCATCATCGGAAAACACGTTTACATCGGTCCGGGTGCAGCCCTGAGAGGCGACTGGGGCGGGATTGTCATCGAAGACGGATGCAATGTTCAGGAAAACTGTACCATACACATGTTTCCGGGAAAAACTGTTTATCTGCGAACCAATGCACACATCGGTCATGGGGCTGTCATACATGGAGCCGATATCGGACAGGATTGTTTAGTGGGTATGAACAGCGTCGTCATGGATCGGGTAGAAGTGGGGGCGGGATCAATCATCGGTGCCCTGACCTTTGTCCATGAAGGAATGCAGATTCCACCCAGGTCGCTGGTTGTTGGAAATCCGGCACGAATAGCCAAAACCGTCTCCGATGAGATGCTCTCATGGAAGAAGAAAGGAACAGAGCTATATCAGACCCTTCCTGAAGACATGCGCCGATACTGGCAAGAAGTCACTCCACTTCGGGAAATGCCGGAAAACCGGCCTTCCCAGGAAGAACTGTATGAAAATTGGGAAAAAATAAAAATTACGGGGTGAAGTATTGAAGTTAATATTGTTTATGAAAGCCATATCTTAGGCTGCTTCTTAATTATGGTATGGAAAAATAATGAAAGTAAAGATTAAATAGCACTTTTATTATATTTTTGTTGCTAGATTATGTTAAAATTAACGATTAGAAACTTTTTAGTGCATATAATGGTTTGGCTATTATTACTGCCATCTATGTCTAAATACTTCGTAATCGGATGGTGGCAAGCCAATCAAACCCAAATAGCCAAGACATTGTGCGAGAATCGGTTTGACATTTCTGTGATGTGTTTTGGAAAGTGCTATCTAATCAAAGAATTAAATAAGCTGAATCACAATGATGGCAGTCGAGCTCCGTTGACCGATTTTATGAATAAAATTTTTGATGTCATTCCTGAGCATATTTTATTTAGGAGCAGTGGAAACTTTAAAATATCCATATTGGATGATTCTGATTTTAGTTATAAATTATTAATTGATTCAGGCTTCTTGAACATGCCATTTATCCCACCTGATGCTAGTATTTACGATAAATATAGTATAGTATAGTATAATATAATTTAATTTATTAAAACCCAAAAAATGAAAAGAATAGTAGTTTTTGGGTTTTGTATCCTGTTTTCATTCAATTTTTTGAATGCATGCGATATATGCGGATGTGGTATAAGTGCCTCTTCTTTCGGTATTTTGCCTAGATTTCAAGGGCATTTTATCGGAATAAAAAGTAGGTATCGGATTTTTCAATCATACCATCCACCTCTATTTCCGGGATCAGAACCCATTCATAGCAAAGAATATTTTTATAACCTTGATCTTTGGGCAAGATATTCAGTCGGATCCAGAGTTCAATTCTATTTGGATTTGCCTTACCAGTATATTTTCAAACGCGAAGATTCCGAGGGAAGGGTATATTCAGGCTTAGGAGATATTTCATTGCTGGCCAATTTTATGTTGTTGGATCACACAGATGCTTCAAAGTTTGACTTGATGCAGGCTCTGCAGATTGGTACAGGAATCAAATTTCCTACCGGTAATACAAAAATTCCTGAAAAGGATGGATATATCATTAAAAATCTGCAACCGGGCTTGGGATCCTATGCCTTTCCGATTAACCTCCTTTATACCATACGTAAGGGAATAATTGGTTTTCATACCGAATTGAACTATCAACACATCTTCAAAAAAGATGGATTCCAATTTGGTGATCGTGGGCAGCAATCTGTCGGAATGTACATGGTACTTAATCAAAAAGGATGGACTTTTATGCCTAATGTCGGTGTGAATTATGCTCTTGCAGCTAAGGATCGCTCAGATGGTATTCCCTATGAAACATCCGGTAGTAAAAATGTTGCATGCCAGTTGGGAATGGGCATTTATAGAAATTCTATTTCAATTGGGTTGCAGACACTGATACCCATTTGGCAGCATAATGTCAATGGTTATGTCAACAACAAATCTGACCATCAATTAACTTTTTTATATAATTTTTAAAAATTGGAACAATGAAAAATTTTCATATATGTATAGCATTATTTGTATTATTAACTTTAGGTGCAGTATCCTGTGATAAGGAAGATAGTGATCAGCCAACTAATCAGGCTACGTTGGAGATATCCAGTCCTGTTGAAGGATCCTCTTTTGCGACGGGTGATACGATTCATATTCATGCTCAAGCCACAGCTACACAGGATCTCCATGGATATCAAATAAACATAACCGATGTTGCCAATAATCATGTCATTTATACCACGGAGGAACATGCCCATGGCAAGTCATTGGAAATACATCAAATGTGGCCAAATAATACCACTTCAGGTACAAGTCTCAAGATATCTATTGTAGTGACATTGGATCACGATGGTCATTACATTGAAAAATCTGTTAACGTTCAATCAAATTAATTGATAGAAGTTAGGGACGAGCTTGGAAATTAAATTTTGCGGCAAAGGTTGAAGGTGTTCAAAAATTGATGAAATATAAACTGTTGAAAATAAGGCGAAAGGAGTGTACTTATGTTCATGACTTTTGTCAAAATTTGATGACTATGCAGGATTTATCAATATTTTGGATACCTTCTCTTTATAATCAAAAAGAAAATAATGTATTAGTAAGCATACGCATGTAATAAGAAAGTAAGAATTTATTATAAATTATACGCTAATTTCAATTGCTCACTCTGACACCGACACTCAGTGTCAGGACGTTGTTTTGAGTGTTTTTTGGATAGAGTACCGAGCCAATCAGTCCGCTTTTAAACATATCCAGCATGCCTACTTCATAGGATAGGTCAATGGTAAGACCTGTCAGATCCACACCTGTTCCAAAGTGAATGCCACCTGTATAAATATTCAGATCGTCCTTTGAAAGGTAATTGTTGTTATCCACCTTCAGGAGTATATTATTCATCCAGCCACCATAAAGCCGTAATCTGAAAAAGTCACTGTTGATGACGTTTATATTTGCAAGGATAGGAACCTTGATAAAGTGCATTGCTATTTTATCCAGACTGTCTGCAGATAAGGCTCCGTCAAAGGCCATTCCGTGAATTGCGTAATGCACTCCGGGCTCAAATTGAAACCGATCGCCAAAACGCAGATTGAAGCCGATATTGAATCCTGTCCTTACTTTATTTTCACCTATCGTCGGCTTACCTGACAAATGGCTGAAATTGAGACCTATCCTTGGATTGATGATGGTCTGCCCATTCATTTGCATACCAAAAAACAGGATTAGGACGATTGTACTGAACTTGATAAAACGCATATTATTTGATTAAGGTGACAAAGGTAATGAATTATTTCTTTAAAAAAATAAAGGAATCGGGCATGTATTTATAACACATTGTACCTTTCTTCTATTAAAATGGGAGTCAGTTAACATTAAACAGGGATAAAACACAGAATAATCTTTTGTGCCTGATATTCTAGGTTAAATACTTATTCTTCATGCTTTTGTTTTCAATGTATTATGCCACAATCAACCGACAATCAATGTTTATGTTTTATAAGATCGCACCTGCGGAGCTTGATTTCCGGTCCCTATTCATCATTCTACCAAGCGGTCGTGCTTACAGCACTTTTGAGATATTACATTGAGAGGGAATTGCTTTGAATAACGCTGTTAATGATCCTGAAGTGGTGCTCATAAAAAATCAGAATACTCAAAGCTCCATCGGAGTGACCATTTGGTAGATGTGTTTGAATGAAGAATATTCAAGTCCCATAGGGACGACCATTTAAAACAAATATTAATTATAAGGTCGCACCTGCGGAACTTGATTTCCGGTCCCTATTCATCATTCTACCAAGCGGTCTTGCTTACAGCACTTTTTGAGATATTGCATTGAGAGGGAATTGCTACGAATAACGCTGATAATGACGCTGAATTTATGCTTATAAAAAATCAGAATACTCAAAGCTCCATCGGAATCGCCATTTGATAGATACTTTTTGATTAAAACCAATTTAGTAACTTTGTAGCTTTTTATAATGCACAAAAGGAAGAAGGAATATTTTTATGCCTAAAACTAAATCACTGAATTCAGACGAATCTGATGTCTTGGCTCTCTATGATAAGGCTAATATTGTCATTAAGGGAGCCCGGACAAATAATCTGAAAAATATCGATCTGACGATTCCAAAAAATAAACTCATCGTCGTGACAGGAGTTTCCGGAAGCGGTAAATCTTCCATCACAATGGATACCTTGTACGCTGAAGGCCAAAGGCGCTATGTCGAGAGCCTTTCGAGCTATGCACGACAGTTTATGACGCGCATTAAAAAACCTGATGTGGATTATATCAAGGGTATCACTCCGGCCATTGCCATCAACCAAAAAGTTAGCAGCGCCAATGCCCGTAGTACGGTTGGATCTTTGACGGAAATTTTTGACTTCCTTCGGTTGTTATACGCCCGAATCGGCAAAACCATCTCTCCTGTTACCGGTAAAGAGATAAGGAAAGACAGTATCACAGATGTTGTAGATTTTTTAAATAGCAGGGAAGAAGGCAGCAGATATTCTATCCTGAGCCCATTTAAAATTGATCAGGCAAAAGAAAACCTCTCCTCCGTTTTACAAAGATTTGTCCAAAAAGGTTATAACCGGGTTTACATGGATGGATTGATGAGCAGGATTGATGACCTTTTGGAAGCCTTAAATTCAAAGAAATATAAACCTCAAAAAACCGAAACATGGTCATACATAGTCGTAGATCGTGTGGCAGTTAAAAAGAATGATGTAGAAAACAATAAGCGAATTGCAGATTCAGTGCAGACGGCATTTGCCGAGAGCCTGGGTTATTGCAATATTCTGTCTGAAGACGGTTCCATCCTCGAATTCAGTACCCGATTTGAGGAAGATGGTATTGAATATGAAGAACCGTCCATTGCCCTATTCAATTTTAACAGTTCTATCGGAGCATGTCCTGCCTGTGAGGGCTATGGTATGGCGATCGGCATTGATCCGGACAAAGTCATCCCCGATAAGCACAAAACACTATATGAACATGCTATAGCACCCTGGTTTGGTGAGCGTGGTAATCCTTATTATACCGGCATGATCCGCAATGCGGAAAGGCTCAATCTGCGTATTCATACACCTTACATTGACCTGACAGAAAGAGAAACAGAGCTCTTGTGGGAAGGTGACGATCAGTTCAAGGGCATTGATCATTTCTTTAAGGAGCTACAGGCTACAAGTTATAAGATCCAGGATAGAGTAGCCCTTTCCAGATATAGGGGTAAGACGGTGTGCCCTACCTGTAAGGGTAAACGACTAAGGAAAGAAGTTCTTTATGTTAAGGTCGCCGGAAAAGATATCTCAGACCTGGGTAATATGGATATTGAGGATCTAAAAGATTTTTTTGAACACCTTGAATTATCGGACCAGGATCAGAAAATTGCTGAAAGGATTTTGGCAGAAATCAAATCGAGGCTTGCCACTATGGTGGATATCGGACTGGGCTATCTCACACTGCTGAGAGGCGCCTCCACCCTGAGCGGCGGCGAAACACAGCGCATTCACTTAACCAGATTATTAGGAAGCAATCTGACAGGATCCATGTATTTGCTTGATGAGCCCTCTGTCGGACTTCACCCGAGAGATACCAGAAATCTTGTCAAAGCCTTAAAAAAATTACGTGATTTGGGCAATACCGTTATCGTCGTCGAACATGAAGAAGAGGTCATCCGAAGTGCAGATTATCTGGTGGATATGGGACCTGAGGCGGGAATTTTCGGTGGGGAGGTTGTATTTACCGGCAATTATTCTGAAATAAATTCAAGCCCCGTTTCTGACAGTCTGACATTAGATTACTTGACCGGAAGAACCAGGATTGACGTGCCCGCACAACGACGGATCAGCCGGAATAAGCTCATCATGGATGGGGTGTCTATACACAATTTGCACAATGTGGATGTAACCATTCCGCTTCATTGCATGGTAGGCATCTCAGGCGTCAGTGGAAGCGGAAAGAGCTCGTTGATACGCCAGGTTTTATATCCGGTCATTGACCATGCAGTACAATATCAAGCTAAAGAGCGTTCAGGTGCCCACATTAGGCGGCTTTACGGAGATATCCTGACTATTGACCGGGTAGAGATGATAGACCAGCAGCCCATCGGTAAGTCTTCACGCTCCAATCCGGTCACTTATGTCAAGGCTTATGATTACATCAGAGACTTATTTGCAGCCCAACCCCTTTCAAAATTGAGGGGATTCAAACCGGGATTCTTTTCTTTTAATGTCGATGGAGGAAGGTGTCCTACCTGTAATGGCGACGGTTTTAAAGTGGTCGATATGCAGTTTCTTGCAGATGTGACCCTTGTGTGTGAAGACTGTAAAGGCAAAAGATTTAAAAACGAAGTGCTCGACATTACCTATAAAGAAAAAAATATTTACGAAGTTTTGGAAATGGATATCCGTGAAGCAGTTGAATTCTTTGCCGATCAACCGGAAATTATCAACAGGATTCAGCCCTTGCTGGATATCGGTTTAGGCTATGTTAAACTCGGGCAATCTTCTTCCAGCCTTTCAGGTGGTGAAGCGCAAAGGGTCAAACTTGCAAGTTTCCTGACTAAAGAAAATAGGGTACCCCATACTTTGTTTATTTTCGATGAGCCCACTACCGGTCTGCATTTTGAAGATGTACGCAAACTGATTATTGCACTAAACAAGCTTATCGATAAAGGAAATTCAGTTATTATTATTGAACACAATATGGACGTACTGAAAAACTGTGACTACCTCATAGATATTGGTCCTGAAGGAGGTAAAGGCGGTGGAAAGATTCTGTTTCAAGGGCCGCCTGAAGGATTGACATCCGTGACTTCCAGTCATACAGCAGAATACTTGTTCGGAAGGCATTGAATATACGGAAATGAAGAAAAAGAAACTGAAAAAACATCGTTCCCGTCTGTATAATCCCCACGACGGCAGCTTGAAAAGGGCGGTACAGGTGCATGAGGATAAACGCCGCAAAATAAAGTACAAGAAAATTGACATCGACAAAGAAAGTCAATATGAAGCTTAAAAATTGGCGAAATTTTTTAAATGTTTATTTCAAATTTCTATTCTTCATAAATTTACCTGCGTTCTCCAGCCTTTGCGGATTACCTGTTTCGAGCCACATTATATCCTTTGGTGCTTTGAGATAGCCTATTTTGAATGCATGCATTACTTCCAGATATGCACTGATGATAGAAAATGGGCGGCTACCATAGGTTTTCTGAAAGGCACGTATCAATTTTAAATTGAGGAGGTGAATACCACTGAAGGCAAGCAATTTCTTGTCAGGACCGTCATCTGCTTTTCTTTCTCCTGTGTTTTGATTGATCCAGCCGGAGAGGAGACCATTTTCCGAAAATGCAAGCTTTCGGCTGCTTTCTCTGTCCTGGACGATGAGGGTGGCATCATTTTGTGAATTTTGGTGAATCCTATACAGGTCCTTCAGGTTTAGATCAGTCAGAATGTCCGTATTGAAGATGAGGATATCCGATTCGTCCTTCATCAGAGGAAGTGCATGCACCAGCGCGCCACCCGTATCTTTTAGTTCCGTTGTTTCATCTGAAACTTCGATGTGGACGGGATAGTTATTTTTCAATAAATAATCCCTCAACAGCTTGCCGAAGTGATGAACATTAACTATGATGTGGTCTGCTCCCTGACTTATAAGATAGTCAATGGCATGGTCTATCAAGGGTTTCCCTGCACACTTTGCCATTGCCTTAGGCATTGTATCTGTCAGGGGCTTCAAGCGGGTTCCTAGACCGGCGGCGAGGATAATGGCCTGCATCTGATTATTTCTTTTTGCCTGAAGCTTTTGATTTTACGGCAGGTTTCTTTGCCTTCGCAGTAATTGACTTTGCTTTGGTTTCTGTCTTTTTCTTTTTGTCAAATGCTCCGGGTTCCTGTGTTTCAATGATAGCCTGTACCTCTTCCAATGAAATAGATGCCAATTGCTCAGGAGTATAGTTTGACCCTTCCTTATTTTTACCCAATTTGAGCATTTTCTTCCCAAAGCGGATGAATGGTCCCCAACGTCCGTTTTCGATGGCTATTTTTTCAGACTCCCACTGTCGGATGTATCTGTTGGCTTCCTTGTCGATTTTGGCTTCGATAAGCTCGTTGATGTCAGATTGTGACAGCGAGGCCGGATTGTATCTTCTGGGGATGTTGATATACAAGTCATTCCATTTGATAAATGGTCCGAATCTGCCTGACCCCCGGGTAACGGGTTTCTCCTGATACATCCCTATCGGCGCATCGGCGGCATGCTTTTGACGGATGATTTCAATGGCTCTGTCTAATGTTACGGTAAATGGGTCTTCTCCCTTTGGAATGCTTACAAACTGATCTCCTATTTTGATATAAGGACCAAACCGGCCGATGTTCACGCTAATGGTTTCGCCCTCGTATTCTCCCAGATCTTTCGGAAGGGTAAAGAGCGTCATAGCCTCATCCAGCTCGATGGTTTCAAGCGACTGGCCAGGCCTTAAATTGGCATACTGAGGTTTTTCGTCATCTGCCAGTTCCTCACTTTTTCCTATCTGAACGATGGGCTTGCCAAATCGGCTCAGTCTAACCAGGACAGACCTGCCTGAGATTGGATCTGTTCCGAGGATACGCTCGCCTGTAGCTCTTGCGGCAGAATCTTTTGTCTGTTCGACTGTCTGATGAAAGGGGAAATAGAAGGATTTTAGCATATTGACCCATTCCATGCTGCCTTCTGCTATTTCGTCAAATTCCTTTTCTATTTCTGCGGTAAAATGATAATCCATAATTTGCTTAAAATGCTCCAGGAGAAAATCAGTGACCAGCATACCCATATCCGTCGGGAAGAGTTGATTTTTGGCGCTTCCGGCTGTTTCAGACTGCATGGCAGATGTGATTTTATCTGCTTTTAGTCTCAAAACCTGAAAATCTCGTTGATAGCCTTCTCTCGTTACTTTGACGACATAGCCCCTGTTTTCTTCCATAATTTTAGATATGGTAGGCGCATAGGTAGAAGGTCGGCCGATACCGAGTTCTTCCATTTTTTTCACAAGGCTTGCTTCCGTATATCTCGCAGGCGGCTTGGTAAATCGTTGAGTAGCAGTCATCTCATCCAGAGTCAGCTGCTGACCTTTTTTGACGGGTGGGAGTAAGGTGTTTAAGGTATCATCTTCTTCGTCATCTACAGATTCAAAATAAACCCGAAGGAAACCGTCAAATTTTACGATTTCTCCGGCCGCCTTCAACAAATGTCCTGGATGGGCAGCGATGGCTATATCCACTTCAGTTTTCTCAAGTACGGCATTTGCCATCTGAGAGGCTATCGTCCGCTTCCAGATCAGTTCGTACAATCTTTCCTGATCCTTGTCACCTACATGAACAGTTTTATTGATAATATAAGACGGTCTGATCGCTTCGTGAGCCTCCTGAGCCGATTGATTTTTGGTTTTGTACCGCCGGGTCTGCAGATAATTGGCTCCAAACTGAGTCGTAATATTCTCAGCAATTTCTGTAAGGGCTGTTTCACTCAAATTTGTTGAATCCGTACGCATATAAGTTATCAAGCCGGCTTCATAAAGTCTCTGAGCGGCAATCATGGTGCGCTTTACGGAAAATCCCAACTTACGGCTGGCTTCCTGCTGGAGGGTTGAGGTCGTAAATGGCGGGGCGGGTTTACGGCTTCCCGGCTTGACGGTGATGTCAGCGACCTGATAGCTGGTACCCACACATTTTTCTAGGAAGTCTTTAGCATCCTTTTCATATTTGAATCGTTGGTCAGATTCTGCGATGAGATTGACTGTTTTCTCCTGATCAGTAGTGATGGGGAATACCGCCTTAACTTTGAAAAAAGTCTCTATTTCAAAGTTGTTGATTTCCCTTTCTTTATCTACGACTAAGCGCACAGCGACCGACTGAACTCTTCCAGCTGAAAGGGAGGCTTTTATTTTACGCCATAGAACTTCAGACAATTCAAATCCGACCAGACGATCCAAAATACGTCTTGCCTGCTGTGCATTGACAAGATCGATGTCTAATTTTCGTGGACTGGCGACAGCTTTTTGAATAGCAGATTTGGTGATCTCCCTGAAAACAATCCGATTGGTCGTACGGGGATCCAGTCCCAACACTTCACAAAGGTGCCAGCTGATAGCCTCTCCTTCGCGGTCCTCATCCGTTGCGAGCCAGACTTCAGCTGCTTTCTTGCTGATATCTTTTAAATCACGAACAACCTTGACCTTGTCCGGAGTGATGACATATCGTGGCTTGAAGTCATTTTCAACGTCAATCGCTTGATTGCCTTTCTCCAAGTCACGGACATGACCGAAACTTGACCGGACAATGAAATCTTTTCCCAGAAATTTTTCTATCGTTTTTGCCTTTGCCGGTGACTCTACGATTAATAATTTTTGACCCATAATTCTTGTGTCATTGTTATAATTAATTCAGCTCCATTTTCAGGATGCTTTAATTTTATCACATACAGTTAAATAACAATATTTTATAAATAAATTAAATCTCTATATGTAATAGATGAATCGCTATTTGTCGTGCGAAAATCACTGCAAACATAAAACAAGAATTTTGGAAATGAGAAAAAACATATATTCTTATCTATAAAATGAAGGCTATTGATTCTATTTTTGTGCCCATTATGGGGATTTTCAGTTTTTTTAAAAGAAAGCAAGATAAAGACGATGAAATGAAATATCTGGTTGCAGGTTTGGGTAATATGGGTGCAGATTACGACGGTACCCGTCACAATGTGGGGTTTGAGGTTCTTGATCTGATGGCTAAGGGAGCAGAGGTTACATTTAAGCATGAAACCTTGGGTGACATTGCCGTTATTCGTCACAAAGGCAGGGCGTTCCACCTTTTGAAGCCATCCACATACATGAATCTGAGTGGAAAGGCAGTCCGTTACTGGATGAATAAGTTGTCAATTCCTCAGGACCGTATCCTGGTAATAACGGACGATTTGAATATTCCTTTCGGGAGTGTGCGTGTCAGACCGGGTGGGTCAGACGGCGGTCACAACGGGCTCAAGCATATCAATGAGATATTGGGCAATCAGAATTATGCACGTATCAGAGTTGGAATCGGTGCCGATTTTGCAAAAGGTCGTCAGGTGGACTATGTTTTGGGAAAATGGACTAAAGATGAACTGGAAAAACTGCCTCAAATCCTTCAACATACAGGCAAAGCTGTTTTTGCCTTTGGTACCATCGGCATTTCAGAAACGATGAATCGTTTTACAAAAAAATAAAAACAATTTTATATTATTATTTCCGGCCTGCTGGACAGCATCAGATATCTCGAGGGGATTATTTCAAGGTAAAATAAGAAGGTGTTTTTAATAATTGAAAAATTGAGTTTCGGGCGGAATTCAATTCATTGGATTGAAATTGTCGAAGTAGCGTTAGGAATTCTAAACAGTTTCTATTTTTATTAAGAAGAAAGTTAATGGCAATAAATTGTTATCCAATTTGATTTGTCAAATAGAAAATCCGATTTAAGATGATTTTCACCGGGAGCAGCTTGCCGTTCCACCGTGATAGTATAATGGTGCAATTTTTTTACACTTCATGAAGCCGGGATTCGTTTTTATTTTTTATAAAAGGACATTGTTAGTGAAACCATTTCGTCATTTGATCATCTAAGTAAGAAATGAGTACCGTTTTCAATGAATTGCTTAAAAGGTGTTGTGTATGTCTAAACCCTTTTGGAGCAATGTGATAAATTTAAAAGTTCCGGTGAAGTGACTATTTTGAATAGGTTTAGAAATGAAATGAAAAATTATTATGCGTAAATATCATAAAAATAGCTACTTATATATATAAAGTAACAATATCTAAACTTGTAATTCGAAGAATTTTAAAAGCAGTACTTAAATTTTGAATATGAAAAATGACATTATTAAGGAAATATTAATAGCCATAAGTGCATTTTTCAAAACAACAATAACTTACCTTTGCGATTTATAAAATAATTTCAGTACAATGCCTTTGGATCAGATAGATGTAGATAACCCTCGGGTAGATGACAAGGAGATGACATTCTTTGAGCATCTGGAAGCCTTGCGGTGGCATATTATCAGATCATTCATAGGCATTGCCATTGTGGCAGTTGTATTGTTTTTTCAAAAGGATTTTATTTTCAAGACAGTTGTTTTCGGGCCGCGGAACCCTGATTTCTTTACCTACAGGTTGTTTTGTTCCTTTGGTGATATGATGTGCATCCAGCCGACGCATTTCGATGTGATTACGAGGGACCTGGCAGAAAAATTTACCACCCACTTATCGGTATCATTAATCTTGGGTTTGATAGTGGCCTTTCCCTATGTTTTCTGGGAGTTTTGGCGATTTGTAAAACCAGGTTTATATCCGAAAGAAAGGAAATCGGCACGCGGGATTGTCCTGGTATGCTCAGTTTTGTTTCTGGCAGGTGTATTATTTGGATATTATTTTATTGCACCTTTTGCCTTGTCGTTCCTGGCAGGATATGAATTGGCGGATACATTGGCGACACCTACCCTTAATTCCTATATCAATTACATGATCATGTTTACCCTGCCGGTGGGCATTGTTTTTGAGATGCCGGTGGTCTCATTCTTTCTTACTAAAGCCGGGATATTGTCTCCCCGCATACTTAGGACGGGAAGGAGGTATGCTATTATCATCATTTTGATAGTGGCTGCAGTTCTGACACCATCGCCTGATGTTGTCTCGCAGATGATATTGGCGACACCTTTATATGTGTTGTACGAATTGAGTATTGCCGTATGCGCGCGAGCCTATAAGGGTATAGAAAAACAACGAAAGATGGAGGAAGCTGAATTGGAAGCCAGAGAAAAGGCAATACTTGAAAAACAAAAGTTGATTGAATAATTTTACCAGATTTGCAGGAAAAAGTTGAAAATATGATGCGTTATTCTTCCAATGCCACCCTCATGCTTGTCATTTTTTTGCCAGTATTCTTCTGGGTTTTATCGGGATTGATCACATTGGGCGTGTTTTTAGGACCGCTGATGGATGAGCAGGTTTATTTTTCAGGGTTGGGTAAGGTGATTGCCGTTTTATTTCTGATTGTTGTCACCCTTATAAATGTGTTCTTTGCTTTGAAATTCAGACGGTTGGAAGCCGATTCCGAAAAGATTTATATATCCAATTATTTCAAACATTCCCTCATGACCGTTGAAAATATTCGCAATGTAATTATCGTCGATTTATTTATCATGCGGATTGTAACTATTCAGTTTAATCAGCAAAGTATCTGGGGCTATAAAATAAAGATACTTGAAAGGGAAAATATGTTTGAAAAATATTGCATTGAACAAAGTATTCCGTATGTCAAGAAACCATAGAGTCTTCTATTATTTTCCTCTTATTTCCCGGTTGCATAGTCTAGGATAGCATTCAGATCCACATTGTGATTGATGAGTTCGATGGACCTTTTGACCTTCCAGGGGGTATTCAGATTGATTTTTACTTCGATGCGGCTGATTTTAATGACGCTGCCATAGGTGTCAAGGGAGGTGCTGATAAGAGGAATGCGGTTGTTTTCAATATATTGAATACTTTTGGTATTGATGGTGCCCTCTCCGGTAGCGACGATACCTGTCAGAGGTGATTCATGGATCCCGGCCATCTTTGAAATTCTTTCGAGTTTTTCTAGGGCTTCATTGACCCGTCCGGTACTCACGACAAGGAGGAGACCTTTGTCTGAGCGCAGTTGTTCGACGTCCATGAGAGAGCCTGCAAGTATATCTTCAACCTTATTGTTTAGCATGTCGCTGTTATACAGAACTTCTCCCTTGATTGCATCCAGGATGGATTTCATGATAGGGTAGCCCAGGGTTTTGTCATAAGGCATAAGACCGAGTAAGGGAAGATCCATCTTTGAAAGTGCCTTGCCGAGATAGTATCTTATTTTCTCAATTTTATTTTCTTCTACCTTGTTGACGATGACTCCGATGATGTCCACATTTTTTTCTCGGAATAGAGATAAGGACATATTAAGTCTGTCAATTGTGCTTCCTATTCCGCCATCTACAACCATGATGACACCGGCATTGACCAGCGAGGCTACTTCAGCATTGCTTAGGTTGACTATACTGCCGACACCAGGGTGTCCCGTACCCTCATAAATAGTCAGTTCGTGTTCTTGCTGGAGGACACTTTGTGCATATTTGATTTTATCAACATAGTTAAATTCGTTGGGATTGTCCAGGAAGGCGGTAGTGGCGCCCGAACCAAGGATGACAGGGCTGTGAATCTCAGGGCGAATCGAAAACCTGATAAGGTCGGCAAAGAGGATGGTATCCTTGTCCACAATCAGGTCATGAAAATTGAGTGATTGCTGACCAACAGGCTTGCAATAACCAACATCCAGCCCACTGTTGATAAATGCCGCAACCAGTCCGAGTGTGGATGTGGTCTTACCTATGTGCTGATTGGTGGCTGCGACATATATATTTTTATAACGAGGTTGCTTCATGGCTTCAATGAATCTGAATAAAAATATTTAGGTAGAAATTGTTTGAAAATGGGACACAAGATAAGATAAAACCGAAAAAAAGCAGATGAAAACAAAGTAATTAATTAAGAGAGAACATAATATTATATTTTGTATTTAATAGAAATATCTAATGAATATAAGGGAAATGGACGATTGTTTAGAATGTTTACCTTGTGAATTTGTACCAAAGTTTAAAGGAATTTTATATTTACTGAAAATTGTCATACCTTTGTGCCGAATTTCAGCAAAGTGAAAATAGTAAGCCTAATTTTTATATTTTTGACAATAACCTTACAAGGGCATATTACGGCTCAGAATCCGTTTGAGGTACGCCAAGTTCATGTCACTGCTGGAAAAGATTCACTTCTTGTGAAAAAGGCAGGAGATGTTGTTATAGATCATAGTAATCCATTTGAAATAAAGCATATCCCTGCCGGCTACATTGTTCGGGATACACTCCAGGTGAAAAAACCCGTCCCAATAAGTACCGGTAAGACCACCAATCCCAACTTTCTGTTTGTTACGATATCTATCCTGCTATTGTTTCTGACAATGTTGGTGGTAATGAACAGGGGATTGCTTGCCA
The DNA here is from genome assembly GCA_024103005.1 of Saprospiraceae bacterium. Taxonomy (GTDB): domain Bacteria; phylum Bacteroidota; class Bacteroidia; order Chitinophagales; family Saprospiraceae; genus Parvibacillus. The sequence goes on along the minus strand of JAGFJA010000045.1, from coordinate 26,433 downwards.
ATATTTACAGGGCAATCTTCAGTGATACCTACCTTAAAATGGTATATCGTTTTCAGAACAACAGTCAGACGCTTACTTACGGACTGTTTTATCTGTTCTTTTTTCTGAACGCAGGATTGTTTTTATTTTTATTGCTCAAACAAATGAAGTTTAATTTTTTCTCTTCAGATCCGCTTCTTTTTTTCGTGTGTGTAGGAGTTGTTACCTTGATATATCTGGTCCGTCACTTGGTTCTCCGGATTATAGGTGTTATATTCCCGGTGACAAAGGAAGTTGGCTATTTCAGTTTTACCATTCTTGCATTTAATATATTTCTAGGTATTGCACTTTTACCTATCAATGGATTGATTTCATTTTCGGGTGATAAGATAGCTAATATTTGTATGTATCTGGGGATTATTATATTTCTTTTGTTGTACTGTATCAGGCAGCTGAGAGGGATGTTGCTGGCAGCGAATTATTTGACTTATCAAAAATTCCATTTTATTATTTATCTTTGCACCGTTGAAATTGCACCAGTAATAATACTTGCCAAACTAATCTTTACTTCTGCTTCTAACCCTATTTAATAAATTAATGGAAAGTATATAAATATGACTACAAAGATTTCTACTTTATCAAAAACAGCTAATCTGAAAAGAGTAAACAGTATTCTGGTTTCACAGCCGCCACCGCCGCCGAATACGAAAAATGCGTTTAATGATCTGGAGACGAAGTATAACCTGAAGGTTGACTATCGTGCATTTAACCACGTGGAAGGCGTGACAGAGAAGGAATTTAGGAAAGAGAAGATTAGAACTGATGAGTATAACTGTGTGATTTTCAACAGCAAATACGGAATTGAAAACTTTTTTAGGATATCAGAAGAGATGAGAATTAAAATTTCCCCGGATACTAAGTACTTCTGCCTTACTGAATCTGTGGCTAACTATTTGCAAAAGTTTATCCATTATCGTAAGCGTAAGGTTTTTGTCGGAACTAAAACCATGCAGGATATAGCATCATCACTCATGAAACATAAGAATGAAACTTTTTTGGTTCCTATGTCAAATCTGGGAAATAAACAAGTGACTGAATGGCTGACTCAGGCAAAATTGAAGTTCAAAGAAGCAGAGATGTACCGTACGGTAAGCAGTGACTTGTCCGATCTTAGTGACATTAAGTACGATATGCTGGCCTTCTTTAGTCCTCAAAGCTTGAGTAGCTTGTTTGAAAACTTCCCTGACTTTGTCCAGGAGGAAACAAGAATTGCGGCTTTCGGAAAGAGTACATGCCAGTCTGTACTGGATTATAACCTGAGATTGGATGTAGCGGCTCCGCAGCCTGATGCGCCATCCATGCCCGGAGCTATTGAAAAATATCTGATAAAGAGCAATAAATAGCTACAAAATATTGAAGCAAGACTTTGATATTTTTTCTCTAAAACACAAATCTGAATTTCTGCCCGGAATGGATGCCTGGTTACCCCTGGCACCTCCGGGCAGATTTCCTTTGCCCGGCAGTCAAATCGAATACAGGCAGTCCGCAGTCGCCATTGTCCTGTTTTATCTGGAATCAGAGTTAAGTACCCTGGTGTTGTTGCGGACATCAAATGAAAACGATCGTCACAGCGGTCAGATAAGCTTTCCGGGAGGGATGGCAGAGCCTTCAGATGCCGACCCGATCGAGACAGCACTCAGAGAGTTATATGAAGAGACGGGAGTGATTCTTTCTCGTGACCGGCTCATCGGAAAGATGACGACTCTGTCTATACCTGTAAGCAGGTTTAAAGTTGATCCGATTGTATTCTTTTCAGACGTTAAACCCGATGTGTTCTTGTCTGAGGCAGAGGTGAAATCATCCGCAATCATTTCACTGAATTCCTTACCCTGGAACCGTATCCCTACCATGGATATTGCACAAGGCAACATCATCCTGAAAGATATTCCTTACCTTACTAAAATTGAAGATGTTCCACTGTGGGGAGCCACTGCAATGATGCTCTCCGAATTACAAGGATGGATTAATAATGTGAAATTTTCTCTGAAAGACCGATAAACCGGGAGCTAATTAAGTTTAGTCACTTAAAGCTATAAGGAAGGCCTCCAGATCGCGTTTCTCCTGTTCGGTCAAATGGAGAGGCTTTTTTAGTCTCGGATCTACATTAATCGGATGGCTGATGAAGCTGTCAGGATTGTTGTAATATTCGATGACTTCCCGCAAGGTGGCAAACATTCCATTGTGCATGTAGGGTGCCGTCTTAACAATGTTTCGCAAGCCGGGTACTTTAAATTTTCCGTCGTCTTCTGTGTTGCCTGTTATTGCTCCCAATCCCTTATCCCGGTATTTTACTCCATCATAGATCCCTATGTTTATCATTTCGTCAAAGGTAAAATCAGGACCGAAGTGGCACTCAAAGCAGTTGGCTTTATTAAGGAAAAGTTCCCGACCTCTGATTGCTGAGGCAGATAAGGCTGTGCTATCCCCCAAAGCATACCTGTCCCATGCCGTAAAATTACTCTCCATCGTCCGTTCAAAAGCGGCAATGGCATGGGCTAAATTGGTTGAATCGGCTTCCTTGCCATAAATTTTCTTAAATGCTCTCCGATACCGGGTATTTTCGTTTAATCGCCGTAAGGCAATATGTATGGGCAGATTCATCTCATCCGGATTTTCAATGGGCTTAAGCGCCTGCTCCTCCAAGGTAGTGGCTCGCCCATCCCAGAAAAACCTCGATCTGGCAAGAACATTTTTTACGGTAGGTGTATTACGTGTGGTCGGGGTCGAATCTACGCCAAAACTAAAGGGAATATTATCAGCAAATCCATATTCCGGCTTATGACAGGATGCACAACTGACTTTCTTGTCCCCTGAAAGGATGGGATCAAAAAAAAGTTTCTTGCCCAGCTGTGCTTCCGTTATGGCCAGGTCATCGGTCTGTGGCAAGCCGGCTGCCAGTAGGATACAACAAACTAAAATTATCGGTAATAAAAGAGTTGTACGCATCATAAACAGATTTATATTTCTTTTCTAAGCCTGGCAACCGGAATATTTAGCTTTTCTCGATATTTTGTAATGGTTCGTCTGGAAAGCGATATGCCTTGCTTCTCCAACATTTCCATCAAAGATTCGTCACTCAGAGGGGTGGATTTATCTTCCGCATCAATGATGTTGGTAAGGAGTTGTTTGACCTGAACGGTTGTTACATCGTCTCCCTCATTGTTTTGAATCTTATCACTGAAGAAATCCTTGAGCAACTTGGTTCCGAATTCTGTCTGAACATATTTGCTGTTTGCAACCCTTGAAACAGTCGAGATATCGACGCCTATTTTATCGGCAATGTCTTTAAGAATCATGGGTTTAAGGTGTGTTGTGTCACCTGTCAGGAAGTAATCATATTGTTTCATCATGATGGCGTGCATCGTGTTATACAGGGTGCTGTGCCTCTTTTGGATGGATTCGATAAAGGTCTGTGCGGCTTCGATTTTTTGTTTGACAAAAAGAGCTGTATTGCGCTCCTCCTTGGACAACTTGCCTTTTTGTTTCTTAAGAGCCAGTTCTCTGATCATAGACTTATATTCTTTGCTCACACGCAGATCGGGAGCATTTCTGCCATTTATCGTCATTTCGAGTTGCCCATCCCGATTAGTAATGATAAAATCAGGCTCTACATAAAGGATGGTTGAATGACTGCTTTCAATAAATCCGGTGCCCGGTTTCGGGTTAAGCTTGAGAATTTCATTATAGGCAGCTTTTAAGTCCTCTTCTTCCAGACTTAATTGCTGGAGTAATTTTTGAAAATGCTTTTTGGCAAATTGGTTGAAATGATCCCGAAGAATAACTTCAGCTATTTTCAGATCCTGTAATCTGATGTCATCTATTCCTTCCGGATGCTGAATTTTTGCCCTTACCTGTATCAACAGTGCTTCCTGTAGATTACGCGCTCCGACGCCTTTGGGGTCAAACTGCTGAATGATCTTCAATACGTCCAATACCTGCTGTTCGGTGATAGAAAGATTTTGGCTGAATAGCAGATCGTCTGTGATAGAAATAGGCTCACGTCTCAGATAACCGTCCTCGTCTATACTTCCGATTATTTGTCGTCCGATAATCCTGTCCGTTTCATCTTCCAGGGAGGTTATTTCGAGTTGGTTTAACAGATAATCCTGGAGGTTGTTTTCATGTGAAGCGATTTGTCTTTCCCTTTTTTCTTCTCTGTCATAGCCGTCAGCCGGAGAATTATAAGAAAGATCCTCATCGCCATATTCCGGAAAATAATCTTCAAAATCTATGTTGTTTTCACCTGTGGTGGTATCATCTTCAGATTTGTATTCCGGCTCATCATAATAATCCCTGTTACCTTCTTCTAGGGCAGGGTTTGATTCGATTTCCTCTTTAATCCTTTGTTCCAATTCAAAAGTAGGCACCTGCAACAACTTCATAAGTTGAATCTGCCGAGGAGACATTTTTTGAGAGAGTTTTTGGCTTAAAGTTTGTCGAATCATTCAAAATTGCGTTTTATAACAGAGGGTAAAGATAATAAATATTATATATTTCCATAATATAATAGCTATAAAATTATAACATATTTTCGGCCTTGTTGGTTGAGGGCAAACAAAGCCGATAAGTAATTTTTGTTGAGTTTTTGACCTGTATTTCTGTTTACCGTTTTCATAGAAATGAGAGGTAACATTCTGTTGGGAAGACCTCATCAGGAGGTAAAATAAAATTTTTTTTCCGGAGCTAAAATCTGTAAAATACAAGCATTGATTGGATTTACTTTCTATTAGGTAACTATTTTTCAATATTGATTTATAAAAGATAGATTTACAATTATTTAATTGTTGAAGTGAATGATGCTTCCTGTTTTTGAAAAACATAGCGGGTCGTTAAATCCTATAATTTTACAGGTTAAGTGATTGATTCTTCCTATATTTGAAGACTTATAAATTTTTAAAAGTATTTTCGAAAGTTTAAGATATGAATGTGAATGATAAATTGAAACTTCTGAGAGAACAAATGCTCCTCCGGAATATTGATGCCTTTATTGTACCTACCGGTGATCCGCATCAGAATGAATATTTGCCTGAACATTATAAAACCAGGGCATGGATTTCAGGTTTTACGGGATCAGCAGGCACAGCTGTTATTACAATGAATTATGCAGGTGTATGGACCGATTCTCGGTACTTCCTCCAGGCTGAGATGCAGATGGCTGACAGTGAGTTTGAATTGCAAAAACTTGTGGTTCAGGGAGCTCCGGAATATGCGGATTGGCTTGTAAACAACCTTTCTGCCGGTAAGGTAGTGGCTTTTGATGCTCAGGTTATGCCGCTCGGACTCGTCAATTTATTACAGGAAAAATTTGAAAACGCAGGAATAAAGCTGGTTACAGATTTTGAGCCTTTCCAGACTATCTGGAAATCCAGGCCTGCCTTGTCGGATGAAAAAATATTTGAACTCGACGTGAAATATGCGGGGCTTTCCCGTAAAGCTAAGCTTGACCGAATCTATAATGAAGTGAAAAGGCTGGGAGCTAAGTATTACCTGGTTACTGCACTGGATGATATTGCATGGCTTCTGAATCTCAGGGGAAGGGACATAGAATGCAATCCGGTTTTCCTTTCTTATGTTTTATTCGGCCCGGAAAAAGTTTACTTATTTGTAAATAAAGATAAACTTGCTGCAGACCTAATAGCTACCCTCGAATCCGAAAATGTGCGTATTAAGCCATATCATGCTATAAATAGTTTTGTCGCCGAGATTAATCCCGACGATGCAATTCTAATCAGCCCAGCTTCTGTTTCCTATGGTTTGTTTAAAAGTATAGCAAGCAATCACATTATTCGCGGTGACAGCCCGATTATGCATGCCAAGTCAATCAAGAATGAGGTGGAACAAAGAAATATACGTCATGCCATGGTCAAGGATGGAAGGGCGTTGACCCATTTTTTCATGTGGCTTGAAAATGCACTGAACTCGGGGGAGACACCTACAGAATACCAACTTGCCGGAAAGCTTATCGAATTCCGAAGCATGCAGGAAGGATATTATGGTGAAAGCTTCGATGCCATCATCGGTTATAATGGAAATGGAGCCATCATTCATTATAAACCGGAGAAAGAAACTTCGGCTCAGGTAAAGCCACGGGGTGTGCTTCTGGTAGATTCCGGAGGCCAGTACAGTGACGGAACGACTGACATTACACGTACCATTGCCCTCAGTGAAGTATCTGATGAAATAAAAGATCATTACACACGCGTGCTGAAGGGACATATTGCTGTCGCAGCCATAACCTTCCCCAAAGGCACAAGAGGCATTCAGTTGGATACTCTCGCACGTCAATTCTTATGGGAAAAAGAAATAACATACAATCACGGGACCGGTCATGGTGTGGGTTTCTTCCTCAATGTCCATGAGCCACCTCAGGGTATTACCAATGGTCTGGGTGAAAGAGGCGTCACAGTTATCCTTCCCGGATCATTAACCTCTAATGAACCCGGATATTATAAAAAGGACAGTCACGGAATCCGTACAGAGAACTTAGTATTGTGCCATGAGGTAGAAGGTAATCCTGATTTTCTTTATTTTGAGACTGTCACTGTTTTCCCGATAGACAAAGCCTTGATTGATACATCTATTATGAGACCTGATGAGATAAAATGGTTGAATGACTACCATCAGATGGTATTTGAGAAGCTAAGTCCGGGAATGAGTGAAGAAGCTCAGGAATGGCTCAGGATAAAGTGCGCACCTTTGGCTGAATACGCTTGATTTTTTTGCCGGGAAATCGGTTGACAATCAGATTCAGCTCGTAACCGATAAATATTAAAAACATATTGGTTTGAAGCCAGACCATTAAGGCAACTATTGCTCCCAATGAGCCGTAAATCTTATTGTAGTTGGAAAAGTTATTGACAAAATAACTAATCAGCAAAGATACGATGATACACAACACCGTGGTGATGAAGGTTCCGAAAGAGAAAAAAGGGATCTTCTTTTTGATAGATGGGCCTACCCGATAAATTACGGTCAATAATGCATACATCAGAATAAAGACAGGTATCCAGCGCGCTGCAAGAATCAACCCCTTGGTAATATAGTCAATGGTGATGTATAGACCAAGGATGCGGAGGATTTGATTGGCAAGAACAAAGGCAATAATAGTGGTTACGAGTAAAAAAAAGAGGAGAATAGTCAGGAAGATGGCTTTTGCCCGCTTTTTCAATGGAAACCCATGCTTTATGACTGCCAGTTCTGACTGATCAAAAGCATTGATAAGATTAATTACCCCATTTGATGCAAAGAATAAGGCGGCAATAAAACCGAGTGACAACAAGCCACCCCTTGGCTTAATCGTATCTTCTATCAGGTTGAAAAGTGCTATTTCGACAGCCGAAGGCATCAGACTTCCGAAACTCGATTTTAGGATTTCTACCGCATTATGGATGTGAAAATAGGGGAGAAGTGTCAGCAGGAAGATTGTAAACGGAAAAGCAGCAACCATAAAGCTAAACGAGATGGCACTTGCCTTCAGGGAAAGATTAGCCTTGCGTAGATGAGTTATTAATTCAGTAAATACCCGATAAATACTTTGTTGCTTCAATCCCGGAAGGGTATGGCATTTAGACCATCGGATAAGTTCGTAATACACGGTCTGAGTCCTTAGAAACCGCTCGGCAACAGACTTGTATTCCGACCATTTATTCATAATATTCCCTTAGTTTGTCAAGTAAAATATCGGGAGCAGTTATCCGTTTTTTTGTGCTCTTATCGATGAAACAAAGTAAGACATTTCCCCGGTTGACAATTTTATTGCTTTCATTGTAAATTTCTGACTGAAAGAGTATCTCTTTTTCAGGAAGGCTTGGTATGCTGGTCACGACCGTCAGGAGCTGATCATAAAAAGCCGGTCTCAGAAATTCGATATCCATCTTCATAACCGGCATCATGACGCCTACTTCATTTTCAAGCAATGCATAACTAAGTCCCAGCGACCGCATGGTTTCAACCCGCCCTACTTCATAATAGAGAGCATAGTTGCCGTAATACACGTATGACATCTGGTCGGTCTCGGCATATCTGACTCTTATGGAATGTCTATGCTGGTACACGTTATCGGTCCGTTTAGACTATTTCCCTTTCTATCGGGCAGGTCATACAATGGGAGCCTCCTCTTGCACGTGAAAGTTCATTGGAAGGTAAAGTAATAATGGTATTTTCAAGTTTGTCAGGATCCAATGTACCTTCTTTTACTTTTTTAAGAAAATCTGTAGCATGCATGATATCGTAACCTGCATTTTTGAAGGCTTCTTCAGTGATAGGGTTTCTGTCATAACCTAGTGCAACACCCGGTTTGATGGCTACAAGATTGCATCCGTCTGTCCATTGTTCCCTTTCCTGATAAGGCGACTCGCCATTTCCTGAAAAAATGAACTTCATATTAGGATTTACTTCAGCCAGGATAAAATCTTTCAGAGAAGGATAATTTCTGGGCTCGCTATCCAATGAGAAAACCTCAACATTAGACGAAATACCGTCGAAAATTAGTGGTTTGTAAGCTACGACATGATCCTTACTGATTCTGGTGAAGACGGTGTCGATGTGCATGCAGGCTCTGTCAAATGGAATATTGACCTGGACGACATTCTTGACCAATCCTTTTTCAAGAACTACTTTTGCGAGTGACTGAATGGCATGTTGGGTGGTTCGTTCACTATGGCCGATTAACAGATAATCTTTTTCAAATATCATGGTATCTCCACCTTCCAGATTGACCCATTCGCCTTTTTTGGAAGGAGGAAAACTTTCAAGCCAGTTGAGGTTGATTACTCTGCCTTCATCCTGCAATTCCTGGAACATAGGATGTGCCCAGAAGATAAATCGGGCAAGTAAATTTTCGCGATACCTCGCCTCTTTAGCCGCTTTGGCGATGATGACATGGTCTTTTACCGTAATGGCAATATCCCGTGTAAAGATAAAATTGGGTATGGGATCAAAGAAATAATGATCGTCTTCTGCAAGATAACCTGTAATAAGTACTTCAGTCAACTTAGCATTAGTTAATTGGGTAAAAATATTACCGAATGATTGCGGCAGCTCTTCATAATCCACAATCATCCTGATTAATTCAGCTTTTTTTACTTCATCTGCGGTAAGTGCCTGTTCAAGCAGATCGGTGATAAATAATACATTTTCATCTCCTACAAATGCCTTAAGGACATCTGTAAAGATGTCGTGTTCTTTTTGCATCTGAGGTAGATATACTATATCGTCAAATAATAACTCTTCAGCGTCTTTCGGGCTGATTCGACTAATCCCGTTATCCGGGCGATGAACAATTACTCTTTTTAATTTTCCTATTTCAGAAGCACAATATATGTTTGATAAACTCATAAAAATGATTGTAATTAAATAATACGCTTACTTTCCGTATAATCCTAAGCCGGATGATTTGTGATCAGGCGCAAAGGTAATAAAATAACGACTCAAAAGGAAAGGATAAGTTTTGAGTATTTGGTTTTGGGCTGAACTAATTAAGATTCCAAAACTAAGAGTAAATATTTCCTTAAATCATCGGACTATATTTCTCCACAAAACGTTGCATCTCATCAACCATTTTAGGTGAACCAAGTACAATAGTCGAACGCTGATGCAATTCTTTTGCTTCCAAATCCATTATCCGTTGCAGGGAAGTGTTTAAAGCTTTTCCTCCGCACTGTTCCACGATGAATGCCATTGGATTGCACTCATATTGCATCCTCAGCTTGCCCTTCGGGTATTTTCTTGTATTTGGATAAAGAAAGATGCCGCCCTGGAATAAAATCCTGTGAACGTCGGAAACCATTGATCCGATGTAACGTAAACCGAGGTTGTTGTCCGAACAGTAATCAATATATCTCCTCATTTCAAGGTCAAACTTAAGGTAATATCCCTGATTGACCGAATAAAAGGCTCCGTCCTCAGGTATCTTGATGTCCCGGTGTGAGAGACAAAACTCACCGATGGAAGGATCCAGCGTAAAACCATTAACTCCCTTGCCTGTTGTATATACGAGAATGGTCGAGGTACCATAAAGTACATATCCGGCAGCAACCTGTTCTGTTCCCTTCTGAAGGAAGTCTTCCAATGAGCACTCTTTATCTACCGGACTTAATCTTTTATAAATACTGAATATGGTGCCTACGGATACATTTACGTCTATATTGGACGAACCATCCAGTGGGTCAAAAAGTACCACATATTTGGAATCTCTGCTGGCTACACCCTTTAGTGGAATGATGTCTTCGTTTTCCTCAGAAGCGATACCACAACAATCTCCACTGTTTTTCAGACAGTCAATTATCTTCTCATTGGCGAAAATATCCAGCTTCTGGACGATATCACCTGATTCGTTTTCGTTGCCGGCCACTCCCAGGATGTTTACCAGACCGGCCTTGTTGACCTCCCTGTTGATAATCTTGGCTGCAACACCTATGTCCCTGAGTAAGCCGGTTAATTCACCCGCTTCCGGATCTACCTGCAATTGATGGTGGATAATAAATTCGTCTAAGGTAATTATTTTGTCCATTCTAAATGATTAGCTTAGTGTAGTTTATACACTAAATTTTTAACGATTATCTGCAAAACTATGATAAAAATTGAACAAAATAGTGATGAAAGCTAAAAGAAATAATAATATATCCCAATCAAGTATGGTTTAACCATTATGTTGACATATTATATTAAGTTTTTGAGGAAAATTATAATCAAAACCGGGTAATATTTTGACTAAAGGACTATCTGATGGCCGATTCCCTATTTATAAGCTAAGTCTTTGGTTCATCTTAAAGACCTTTGAGGTAGTTAGCCGTTGTATTCAGATATTTCTCAATTTCGTTGTTTAGCCGGAGTGCCGTTGTATCATTTTTTAGGTGATTAAGAAAGTTTTTATCAGCAATATTTTTTGTGAGAGAACCTTTGTCAGTAACGATTCCGCTGCCTCCGGGGAAGTTGTAAAAGGCAATTTGTTTACCATTTGACTGGAGCGGATTACGGCTAAACGGATATCTGGTCTGATAATCGATTCCAAGCTGGCTTAATAATAACCCGACAAGATCAAGTTGGGAGATGATATGATCATTGATTTGCCCGCAGTATTGCTCTTTCAAGGCCGGTCCGAAGAGCAGCAACGGGATTTTATAACGGTCCTTGTCTTCCCTGACCCGGATGATTTGTGATTCATGGCTGTGATCAGCGACAAAAACAAATAAGGTATTGTCGTACCAGGGCTTAGTTTTTGCCTCCTTGAAGAAAACGTTCAGGCTGCTGTCGCAATAATGTATGGTATTGATAAATGGTGCATTAATCCCGCCGATATTTAGTTTATAATCTACCGGGACGTCATAAGGGCTATGTGTGCTGACATTATAACCGCAATAGAAGAATGGAGACGGTGCTTTATCGATTCTCCTTAACAACTCCTGGTACAGGGGCAGGTCAGGAACACCAAGTGCAGTGCGGCGTATATCTGACGGAAAGTGCTGTACGTCGGCTACCTCATCGAAGCCTTTATTGTAAACATAGCCTCTAATATTGCCAAAATCCAGTTGACCGCCATAGAGAAAGCCGGTGAAATACTTCTTTGTCTTCAATTCATCTGAAATACAGGCAAGTTCACCGACTTGTTGCTTTCCGGTTAAAATGGAGAAGGCAGGAATGACAGGAAATGCCCCCAAAGAGGCAGGTACTCCCTGATCAGACACATGGCCGATGGCATAGCAGTTGGAAAAATACAATCCCTGACGGATCAGTTGATTAAAAAAAGGTGCGATAAGGCTATCCCTACCCTTCGTCAGGCAGACGTCAGCGCTCCAGCTTTCAAGTATAAAGAAGACAATATTGGGATGATTGGTTTTTAATATCGAAGGGAAGGTATCCTTTTCCGGACGATAGAATTGAAAGAAATCTGCACCCTGAGGATGATAATCCAGAAATGGTTTTAATAAGTCGCGTTCGGATGAGTGCAATAAGCTATATACAGTGTGCCAGAAAACATTGGTCGCACTGTCGTTTAACACGCTTTTCTTTGAATAATAAGAAACACTTAAACCTATCGGGAATCGGTTCATCCCGCCGCGAAGCGTGATAAATGCCGCGAGGGAGAAAAAAATATAAAGAACGGACACAATGACATAAAACAACCATCTTCTTTTAATCTCCGGATAATGAAGCTTTGTCGCCACCCACCGTAAGTATAGCCACCTGAAAAGCAGGAAGGTTAGAGTAGTCATTCCGGTGAAATAGAGCACCATGGATATGCTGGGCGTTTTGACTATTTCTGAAAAATGGGTAAAATGTTTGAGCGAATCGTATCCGAGCTTGGTCTGCCATTCCCGGTAAAGTAGAATTTCAGATACGGCCAATCCTGAATAAATCAAGGTGATCAGCAAGTGGAAGTATCGTAATATCTTATTGACTCTATCGCTTTTTAAGATGATTCCGATAAAAATCAAGACAAAGGTCGGTAGGGTAAAATACCCGATGGTAGCGATGTCTAGCTTCAGCGCAGAGACAAAGCTGTATAAAACTTCTTTCGTGGGAGCACCATCAAAGTATTTTCGTGCATCCAGTAAAAACAACATCCGATGAACGGCAAAGAGCAATAAAAAATAGACAATAAGACGAATTAAATAAAAAATAAACCGTCGCATTGTGTTACAGCACTTTTAGCCGGATACGTGTCACGCCGTGCTTTAGGTTAAGGCCTATCTTATTGGCAGCTGCACGGCTCATATCAAGGAGATAACCGCTGGATTTGCCCATGCGGTCATTAATGGTGACGACCAGTTTTTTGTTGTTTTTTAAATTGGTTACTTCTACCTTCGTACCCATCGGTAACCATGGATGCGCAGCTGAAATCTTTCGGGAATCAAATATCTGACCACTGTAAGTCTTCTTGCCATCAAACTTTTTACTATAAATAGTTGCTGTCCCGATATAAGTCTGGGAACTAAGTTGGAATGCCAGAAAAAGGCCTGCTATGATACTGAATATTCTCAAATATAAATTTTTTTGGACTGCAAAGGTAGTAAATTTCTTTAATACGAGCTCTTTAATGACCCCTTCTATAATTATTAATTGCTTGTAAATCAATCAAGTTAAGGCTTAATAGCTAATATTAAAAAAGAGTTTGATATAATATCAATATTTTGTTTTGTATAAATGAAAATTAATGAGAGTAAATTTTAGATGAAGCAATTTTTTATTATATTTATTGTATATTGACGTTGTAAATATATGTTATATGCAGATAATTAATTACTTATAATCAAATTTAGCAGACAATTAATATTTTGTTAATTTGATTGTTTGGCACGAGTTTCCACCGGATTTTCTCTCTGAATGTTAAGTTTACTTCCAATGGGATGGATGATTAGAAATTTTCTTTTTTAAAATCTTTTTAGTTTGTTGGTATAAAATTAAAATAATGTCCCGGGCAAATTCACCCAGATAGGAGGAGTATGTGTTTATTTATTAATCATTAAATCAGTTTTGAAATTTTTAAACATTTCTGCTTTACTAGGAATTGATTTTAATTTTTTTGACAATGTCTTGAACTGACTTTTGAATTTTTTGTTGGGATTTAATATGGAATTTTATAAATCTCGCCTATATTTATTTCAATAAAATATTTTTTTTGAATGACTACATATTCTGTTGGCATGGTTGGTCTCGGTACGATGGGACGGAATCTTATGCTTAATATTGCCGATCACAACCATTGCATCATAGGCTATGACAAAGACACGGCTAAGGTGGATGAAGTAAATCAAATCCCTGATTACCCCGGCATTTCCGCCACCACTGATATCAAACAATTTGTCGGAAGTCTTGAAAAACCTGCAAGAATTATTCTTCTTGTTCCGGCAGGAAAGATTGTGGATTATGTCATTGCCGATTTAAAGCCACTTCTGACAAAGGGTGACATCATCATTGACGGCGGCAATTCCTATTTCAAGGATACCGATCGCCGCTTTAATGAATTAAAAGAACAAGGTATCCACTTCATGGGGATGGGAGTTTCAGGAGGTGAGAAAGGCGCACGATTCGGTCCGAGTATCATGCCCTCCGGTGATTCGGAAGCATATAAGTGCATAAAACCCGTACTAGACGACGCTGCAGCAAAATTCAACGATCTTCCATGTAGTCGTTACATGGGTCACGCTTCTGCAGGGCACTACGTAAAAATGGTTCACAATGGTATAGAATACGGGATGATGCAACTCATCGCCGAATCATATGACATCCTCCATCGGGGTATGCAGTATTCCAATAGTGAAATAGCCGATATATTTGAAAATTGGTCAAACGGTCAACTGGCAGGCTTCCTGATTGAATCTGCAGTACAGGTGTTAAGGAAGAAAGACGATGTCACCGGAGGCGACCTCATAGATATGGTAAAAGATGTGGCCCGCCAGAAAGGCACCGGAAAGTGGACAAGTCAGGATGCCCTTGACCTTCAGGTACCTGTGCCAACGATAGACCTAGCCGTCGTTGCTAGGGATCTGAGTGGTTTTGTTGCCGAAAGACAGGTTTTACACTCCTGTGAAAATCAAACGACATTGCCAAAACTGTCTCAGATATCAACCGATGAATTGGCTGATGCAGTCTATACTGCTTTCATATTGACCTACAATCAGGGTCTCCATCTCATAAAGATAGCCTCTGATACTTACAACTATGAAGTGCCTCTCATCGATGTTATTCATAACTGGAAGGCAGGATGTATTATCCGCACTGCCTTGCTGGTTCATTTCGAACAGGTAAATGCCCAAAATCCGCAAAGTACCATGCTGATTACAGATGAAGCTATCTGTAGTCTGGTTAAACAAAAGTTGCCGACTCTTAGGAAAGTTGTCATTGCTGCTCTGGAGCATAACTTTGGTTCTTCAGCCTTTGCCTCAGCATTGACGTATTTTAATATGTTTACCGCCGATAAAAGTCCGATGAATATAATTCAGGGTCTGCGCGATTTATTCGGAGCGCACACATTTGAACGAATTGATAAGACAGGTACCTTTCACGTAGATTGGGATTAATTCTTTTATAATTTAATTTGAAGGATGAAGAACGAGAATGCAACTGCACCTACCATTTTTTTGATTTTCGGAGCCACCGGTGACCTCACCTATCGAAAGCTTATGCCGGCTCTGTACAACCTGATTCTGGATGATATGCTACCTGAATCTTTCTCAGTGGTCGGTATAGGAAGATCAGACATGAATAAGGAACAACTGATGACTAAGTTAAAGGAAGGAGCAGTAAGCTTTTCACGTCGTCCGGTTGATGATGAAAAATGGACCTTGCTTTGCAAAAATTTTGGGTTTATCAACGGAGACTTTGCTGACCCCGCCCTGTACGAAAACGTCAATAAAGCCGTCAATGATTTCAAGGCAATCCATCCGGAAAGGTACAATGTCATCGTGTATCTCGCTGTGTCGCCTGTTTTCTTTGGGCCGATAACAAAAAACCTTGCCCCTTACTCTTTTATCAAAAGGCGTGATCAAACCAGATTTGTATTTGAAAAACCCTTTGGTCATGACTTACAGAGCGCGCTGGATCTGAATAAAGAGATTATGTCCGTCCTGCGTGAAAATCAGATTTACAGGATAGATCACTATCTTGGAAAAGAAACTGTTCAGAATATTCTTGCCTTCCGTTTTGCAAACTCGTTTTTTGAACCCCTATGGAATAAAAACTACATTGAATGGATCCAGATTTCTTCTCTGGAAAAGGTCGGCCTCGAAGGCAGAGGCGGTTACTATGACAACAGTGGAGCGCTGAGGGATATGATTCAAAATCACATGCTCCAGTTGATGTGCATGATAGCCATGGAGCCTCCGATTAGTTTTGCGGCTGACGAAATAAGAAATAAAAAGGCAGACGTCCTTCATGCAGTCAGAAAATACAGTGAACAGGAGGTATTCCAATATACGGCAAGAGGACAGTACGGTGCAGGGAAAATAGGAGATGAAGTAATTCCTGCTTACAGGACGGAGAAGAATGTTCGCCCGGATTCAAATACAGAGACGTACGCCGCTGCCGTACTTCATATAGAAACATGGCGCTGGGAAGGTGTTCCATTTTATATAAGGACAGGGAAAAACCTTTCTCAGAAAGCCACCACCATTGCCGTAAAGTTTAAACCTGCACCTTCTTATAGCTTTCCCAAAGAAGCAACCAATAACTGGAAATCCAACCTCCTCGTCTTCAATATTAATCCAAAAATGGATATCCATCTGATGTTTCAGGCTAAGGTTCCCGGTCAGATGATGCAGTTGAGTCAGGTAAATATGGAATTTGACTTTGAAAAAGAATTGACGGCAAATACACCGGAAGCATACGAACACTTGATTTACGATGTTCTGGAAGGGGATGCTACCCTCTTCATGAGGTCGGATCAGGTAGAAGCCGCCTGGCAGATTATAAATCCAATTCTTAATGCCTGGCAGAATAATAAAGACCTTGATTTTCCGAATTATGCACCCGGCTCCAACGGACCTGTAAAGTCAGATGAACTGTTGGCTAAATACGGGCATACCTGGTTGAATCCATAAAAAAATAATTTGGTTTTATTTGGTTTTTGTAAAAGCTAAATGTTCATAGATTTTTTCTGAATAAGGTGATTTGTCAAGTTGAGTTTGTTGTCATTATGTCATATATAAGTAAAATATAATATATTTATTAAAATTTAAAAAATCTGATGGAGAGTAAATTTAAATAAGCAATATTTTCCTGAAAAAATTCAATTGAAAAACACAATCAGGCGCTTTGGTTTTTCGTTATCGAAGACGGTATTTTACTAAACAACGAGTATAAATTATTACAAACCATGGAAATTGAAGTAAAAAGTACACTTGAATTCAATGACTTCGCCGCCCGTAGAATTTTATCCATTATCGAATATTCTGTAGATCATCAGGGACATTGTACGGTAGCCCTGTCCGGCGGGAATACTCCGAAAGAGGTTTATCAGGCTGTGGTAAAGTTGCAAGATGAGTTTGATATCAATTGGAAAAGAGTTTTCTTCTTCTGGGGGGACGAACGACTTGTACCGGCAGATGACTATAACAATAATGCACGAATGGCGTACGAATATTTGTTGGATCATCTCCCGGTACCCGGTTATAACATTTTTCCATTCAGAACGGAATTAAGTGTAGAGGCTGCTGCCTCCGACATGGAAGAAAAGATAAGAAACCATTTTGACGTACTTACCATCAATGCTTTTGATCTGGTGTTGCTTGGATTGGGCACTGATGGACATACATTATCCTTATTTCCTCATTCCTTTGCACTGAAGGTCACTGAACAGTGGGTTTATGGATACCTTGCAGGTGAAAAGGCAGGATATCGGCTTACCTTCCTTCCAAATCCTATTAATAACTCTATTAATACAATATTTCTGGTAAAAGGAAGTAACAAGGCAGAGATTCTCAAGCAGGTTCTTTTTGGAAGAAGGGATGTTGAAAACTATCCGGCACAAGCAATCCGTCCGAATAATGGTAAACTGGAATGGATTGTGGACGAAGCAGCTGCTTCTTTGATCAAAAAGAAATAACCGAAAAGTTTTTATAGAGGGTTTCAGACAGTTTCTATCTGCTATCTGAGACCATTGCACTTGAAATACTCGAAGGGTTCTTGGCAGTCCTCACATTGCATTAGTGCCTTACATGCAGTCGAACCAAAGGCGGATATCAATCTCGTATGGGAAGAATGACATTTCGGACACGACACGGATGACTGCCCGCTGATGAGCTGTTCTATTCTTGTTGAAGCTGAAGGAGCGGCTATTCCGTATTGTTTAATGGCTTCCATTCCTTCATTGCTAATCCGATCTGTGGTCCAGTGCGGGCTGTTGAGGTATTCTATCTTTATGTTTCGGTACCCGGCATCATAGCATATCTCATAGATCATCATGCGTATCAGATCCATAGCCGGACAGCCGTTGTATGTAGGCAGTATGCCTATATAAAGACCATTTTCCGATATGGTTATTCTTTCGATAATTCCCAAATCTACGATGGTCAATACGGGAATCTCGGGATCACAGACAGACTTTAATAAGGTTAATATTTCGTCTGTTGTACTCATTCTTACCATTCCAGATTGGGATAAGCTCTCTGCATGTACTGCATTTCGGCAAGGATATAGCCCAAATGTTCTGTATGAATGCCTTTTCTTCCTCCGGTTATTTCGTTGCGAATGTCGGGAATAGAAAGACCACAACTTTCAAGGTAAGTTTTAATTTCCTGTTGATAATCTTCCCGAATCATAGACGGAGTGACGGTAATACCTTCATTCAACATTGCTATGTCGGCTTCGCTGTCCTGTGTAATCTCCTGATGATATCGCCAAAGTGTATTCAGGGCGTGTTGCATTTTATCATTCCCTTCATCCGTACCTAAAGCAAGTCTCCTGACCCATTCGCTGCTCCATTGGTGATGATATGTGGTTTCGACCCTGCATTTATGCGCTATCTCGGAGATAGAGGCTTGTCCTGATTCCTCAAGACGTGCATAATACATCTTCTTGAAGGTGTCATACAGGTACTGACGCATCACCGTCATTCCCCAATGGCCATTTGGCTGTTCGACCAGAAGGATATTGGTCATTTCTCTGCTGTCTCTTGTATATGCTAGCTGGTCTTCATCCTTGAAATCCTGAGTCTGATCGACTGCAAGTTGATACCACAACCTTGCCTGGCCGAGGATGTCAAGTGTAATATTGGTAAGGGCAATATCCTGCTCCAAGACAGGTCCGTGACCGCACCATTCGGAAGTACGCTGACTTAATATCAGGGCATCGTCTCCCAACTGTACCAGAAATCTGAAATATGGACTTTGATCTTTTAACATAACAATGGATTACATGTGTTTAACTTCATCAGGCAGCTCATAAAAAGTAGGGTGGCGGTATATTTTTGACTCCGCAGGTTCGAAATACTCTTCATTCTGTTGCGGGTCGGATGCGGTGATATAGTTGGAGGGGACTACCCAGATGCTATTGCCTTCCAGTCGGCGGGTGTAAACGTCTCTGGCATTTTCCAAAGCCATTT
This sequence comes from Saprospiraceae bacterium, assembly GCA_024103005.1. Taxonomy (GTDB): domain Bacteria; phylum Bacteroidota; class Bacteroidia; order Chitinophagales; family Saprospiraceae; genus Parvibacillus. Next base: position 7,355 of record JAGFJA010000045.1, on the reverse strand, counting down.
TCGCGTCCGGTGCATGGAGGCTGCCTACATGCTTGTGCTGTAAGCCGTTTTTACTCCTGATAAATACTTCCCAAAGAGGCCAGTTACTGTTCATGACGGTATTTTTTTAATTTTATACGTTAATCCAGAGTGTATTTGAGGTCAACTTAATCCGTTGATTTTTAATTTCCTTGATATTTTTTATTGTTTAAGATGAATATTTTCTGGCGTATTCAGAGGCAGCTTCTCTCACCCAGGCGCCGTCTTCCCACGCTTTTTTTCGGGCTTCGATTCGCTCAAAGTTACATGGGCCATTACCCTTGACTACCTGCCAGAACTCATCCCAGTTTATTTCTCCGAAATCATAGCCTTGTTTTTCCTCATTCCACTTTAAATCAGGATCGGGAATGGTCAAGCCGAGCAAGTCAGCCTGAGGTTTGGTCATATCGACAAATCGCTGTCTCAACTCATCATTGGTAAATCGCTTTATTTTCCATCTCATGCTTTGTTCGGTATGTGTGGAATCCTTGTCTGTCGGCCCGAACATCATAAGTGATGGCCACCACCACCGGTTGAGCGCATCTTGCGCCATAGCTTTCTGTTCAGCAGAACCCCTGCACAAGGATAAGAGTATATCATATCCTTGTCGCTGGTGAAAAGACTCTTCCTTACATATCCTTACCATCGCTCTTGCATAAGGGCCGTAAGAAGTACGACAGAGCGGCACCTGATTCATGATGGCAGCTCCGTCCACCAGCCAGCCTATTGCTCCCATGTCTGCCCATGTCAGTGAAGGATAGTTGAAGATACTTGAGTATTTGGCCTTTCCACTATGCAGCTCTTCATAAAGCCGGTCTCTGTCCACGCCAAGTGTCTCGCAGGCACTGTAAAGATAGAGCCCGTGACCCGCTTCATCCTGAACCTTTGCCAGTAGAATAGCCTTGCGTTTCAATGTAGGAGCCCGGGTAATCCAGTTACCCTCCGGCAACATCCCGACAATCTCTGAATGAGCATGCTGTGAAATTTGCCTGATAAGAGTATGGCGATAGGTGTCCGGCATGAAATCATTCGGTTCTATCTTTTCGTCCCTTGCAATTCTTTCTTCAAAATTTCTTTCTGATGCAGCTGCTGACATGATATGTTTTTTATTAATTAACTTACAATTGTTCGTTTTGTTTCCTTGATAAGGCCATCACAAAGGATTTGAACCAAATGATGACGGATAATATCTGCATTTTTTTTCTTGTTGTCCTTAAAATAGAAGTTGAGCCATTTTAATGATGAGAGGAAGGTGTATAAAGCTATCTCAGGGCTGCTCTCTCTTAAGTGTCCGGCTTGGATATTTTCAGCGAAAAAGCCGAGCAACTGACGCTCATAATATGCTCGCATGGACCTGAATCTAGATAAATCATCATCGCGAAGGTGTTTCCATTCCTCTTCAAACACCTGCATACTGTCCTTATGTGCGGCAGCAAGTGATATATGAAGAGAGATGATGGCTTCGATTTTTTGACGACAATCCAGCGTATTGCTAAGGATGGCATCGAGTCCTTGTATATATTCTTCTCCTATGGAAAAACAGATGGATGCAAGTATATCATGTTTTGACTTGATATGATTGTAAAGACTGCTTACCTCGATTCCGACAGCATTTGCAATATCCCGCATACTGGCACCGGCATATCCTTGTGTGCGGATGATTCCGGCTGCTTCCTTCAGGATATGATCCCTTCTGCTGAATTCTACTGTCTTCATGATGTCAATAGTCATAATCCACGAATAATTTCCCGGAGCGGGGATGGGACTGACAGGTAAGGATAAAACCCTCTTCCACTTCATCATCTTCTAATGCATAGTTTTGATCCATGTGAACCTTTCCTTCTGTCAGATGAGCACGACAAGTACAACAGACACCTCCTTTGCAGGAATAAGGCAGATCAAGCCCTTGTTTGATGCCGGCTTCCAGGATACTCATTTTGTCATATTCCAGATGAAAGGACGTCTCTTTGCCGTCTATGCGCACAGTAACCTCGGCAGTCCCTGTAAAATCAGATTCTTCAGTATCAGAGTGTACCGGTGTACTGCCTGTATGAAATAGCTCGAAATGGACCTGGGCAGAGGGTATATGCAGCTCCTTGGTCAACATTTCCTTGATGGAAAGTGTCTGATCCTGGGGTCCGCAGATAAAAAATTGCGAACCGTTGAAATCGGGGACAAAGGTTTGCAATAATATCTTACTCTTTTCAGCAGTCATGCGCCCATAAAAGAGGTCGGCATCCAGATGCTCCCGACTGAACACATAAATAATCTGCAGTCTGTCGAGATGGGTGTTTTTGATTCCATCTAATTCTTCCCGAAACATCATGGAGGCTATGTTACGGTTGCTGTAAAACAAAGTACATTTCGCTTGATTATCATTCTCCAGAATATCTTTAATCATCGAAATGATGGGTGTGATACCACTTCCGGTTGCAAAAAAGATGTATTGATTGTTGGCTGATGTCTTACCCTTTATGTGGAAGTTGCCCACCGGGGGCAGTATGTCCAGCTTGTCACCTAATTTTAAATGATTGAATGCTATATCTGTAAATATACCATCTTTAATTGCTCTTACGCCAATATGAATGCAATTGTCTGACGGTGCCGAACAAATACTGTAAGTTCGCCTCAAATCCTTCCCATTTTTAAACAACCTGATGGAAATATTCTGCCCTGCTTTAAAGTCAAAAACATGAGCCGGTGCATTGTCTGTATTAAAACCTATTATGATGCTGTCTTCTGTCTGCCTTTCAAGATAATTGACTTCTAAGGAATAAAATTGTTGTGTCACTTACTTTCAAATTTTTGCAAATTTAGTCATTTTAGACGAACGAACATTTGTTAGTTAAAATATTTTTGAAATCAAATGTCGGAATCAGGTTGGACTAAGGAAATTTTATGAAAAAGGATGTTTTAATCACCTCAAAGTGTTTAATTGGCCTGAAATAGAAAATGAAACCAGCATGTCAAACTCCGCTGTCGGCCCTTTCGTCTGTCATATAAATATTGTTGTTCTTTGTCATTGTTTACCTTTTAATTCCGCCATCTTTAAGAATTTTCTTTTCGAGCCTATACTCATTTCCTGACTACTGTAATTCCGGAAAATAATGGTTCTTTTTTAGTTTTATGACACATTTTTACTTGCGAATCTTTTTGAGATAGCGGAAACTAACTTTCTATAGCAGAATGCGATATAGTTGTGAACACCTCTAGAATATTTAACTACTTTTGGTAAAGGCAAATAATAATTTACTTTTATAATAAAATATTTTTGATTAAAACATTAAAATTCTGTGTTAAATAGCTAATAATTGAAACATGATTTAATATTAATCCAGAAGTTAAACAAAGATTATATGATAATTTACCTGTTAAGGAAAACGAAGATTAAAAATGAATTGATTTATCGCCAATAACACATTTTGCAAGTTAAATTTTAGGAAAGATCAATCTCCCTTCATCTGTATCTCCATCACACCACCTTTCATTATTTCTGAATAAGGAATAGAAGTGAATGGATAGCTCTTCCCATTGAGTTTAATTGAATAAATGACACAATCGGTAGCTTTGCTTCTTTTGACCCGGATGGAGAAATTTTTACCTCCCGGCAGATTGATTCGGGCACTGTCCATCCTGGGCGAACCAATCTGGAAGATGCCATCCGACGGATGTACCTGATAAAATCCAAGGGCTGACAAAATGTACCAGGCACTCATCTGACCGACATCTTCATTGCCACAGAGGCCTTCCGGTTTATCGGTGTACATCTCATCCATGATTCGGCGTACGAGTTTTTGTGTTTTTTTGGGTTGATCGACATAATTATATAGGTAAGGGATATGGTGTCCTGGTTCATTGCCATGTGCGTATTGGCCTATGAGCCCGGAAATATCGGGGCTGGCTTCGGCTCCCATATCTCCGGTGGCTATAAAAAAAGAATCTAATTTAACCGCAAATTTTTCTTTACCCCCCATTAAATCAATCAGTCCGTCCACATCTTGTGGGACAAGCCACGTATATTGCCATGCGTTGCCCTCGCAGTAGTCATTGACCCTGTGTCTGGCTTCAAAAGGGTTGAAGGGCGAGCGCCAGTCACCATTGGCCATTCTTCCACGCATAAAGCGATTTTCTTTATCGAAATACAATCGGTACAATTTACTTCTTTGTGTATAATAGTCATTTTCGACACTTGTTCCAACCTTGTCTGCCATCAGCGCGATGCATCCGTCTGAGATGGCATATTCAAGGGCTTTGGCAACAGATTCCACAACAGAATCTGCTGGTATGTAACCAAGATTATGTAAGTAAGCTATTCCATTGTTTTTTTGCATAGATGATTGTTTGATTGCCTGATATATCAAACCCGAATCGGATCCGGCTATGCCTTTATTCCAAGCATCTACCACGACAGGAACAGCACTATAACCTACCATGGTGTTGGTTTCATTGCCTGAAAGATGCCATACGGGAAGCTTACCTTGTTCTTTATAAATATTCAGCATTGATCTTACCAAATTTTTGACCATGTTGGGTTTGAGCAAGGTCAGCATAGGATGTTGGGCACGGTATGTATCCCAGAGAGAAAAGACAGTAAAGTTGGTTCCCGCCTTGCCCTGGTGTATCTTCAGGTCGCTGCCACGGTATTCACCATTGACATCATCGAATACAGATGGAAAGAAGAAGCTGTGATACAGAGCAGTATAAAAAATTGTTTTCAGTTTATCATTTGCCTGGTAGTCTATTACTGAAAGCTCATTATTCCATTTTCTCACAGCTGCATTGTGATAATATTCGAAATCCCAGCCGGGCATCTCCCTATTTAGATTGAGGATGGCATTTTGGTAACTGACAGGTGAAAGCGCCACTTTTAGTTTGACTTCACCATCGGACGTGAGATTGGGGAAAAGAGCACAGGCAAAAGTGTCTTTATTGGGAGTGTCGTCAGAGAAGAATATAGTTCGGGTCGAATGGTCTTTCAGACGGATGGCAAAATAAACTCTCTGATCTTTAGCCCAACCCTTGGAAAATCGATAACCGACTAAGGTCGAATCATCCAGCCTTTTAATGGACGTAGATGTGGGGGCATCCCAGCCAATCCCGAATCTGAGGTCAACCAGGATGTGCGGATTCTGCACTCCTTTTTCATAATGGTATCGGTGCATTGCTGTCCGGCTGGTCGTTGTTATTTCGGTCGTGTTGTGATAACGGTCCAAATAAACCTTATAGTAGCCCGGAGAACATTGTTCATTTTGATGGCTGTAAGGAGAGCCATAACCATCACTCAGATCATCCTTCTTTGCAGCACTGATTATGACACTGTCAGATGCCGGTAGCAACAAAATATCTCCCCAGTCGCCGATGCCCGTACCGCTTAGATGTAGATGTGAAAAACCAAGGATTTCTTTGCTTGAAAAATGGTATCCGCTGCACCAATCCCAGCCCTTCAGAATATTGTTTGGTCCGGCCTGAATCATGCCGAAAGGGACATTTGCCCCCAGAAAGACATGACCGTGAGCTGCAGTGCCGATGAAGGGATTTACATAGTCAGTCGGAGCTGATTTCTGGCAAAGAGCGATATTTTGCAGGAAAATAAACAGTGAAAACAGGGGAAAAAATGGTAATATATTATTCTTCAAAGCTTAAAAGTATTTTGTCAAAGGAAATGGTCCTAATGGTGTAAATATATGGGATTCTGATGAAAGTCAAGTCAATAGATAATAATATTGAAAATGATTTTATAGAATCTTAAGCTATATTTCGACCGGCAATGTTTGAAACCATCCTCCATAGGTAATTTGATTTAGTATTTAAAGAAAGAAGTTTATATTTTTTTTGCCCAAGTAGCCTGGATTTTTGGAAAAATACCTATTATTATCTTCAAAAACGATTCAAAATGGCTAAATCATCCATCACCAACATTTCTCATGACACATTTATGAAAAGTATCCTCTCTGACAGAGGAGCTGCTATAAGTTTTCTGAATGGATTTCTTCCGGAAGCGATTACTTCCCATCTCAATTTAACCGCCTTTACCTATGCCAACAAATCCTATATCTCAGATACATTGAAAGAACGATTTGCCGATATGGTCTTCGACATTCCTTTGAAGGAAACAGATGACCAGGTTCAGGTATCGGTTTTATTGGAACTTAAATCACACAAGGACCGATATGTGGGATTTCAGATTATGGAGTATTTGGCAGCCGGTTATCGGCATCAGTTAAAGTCTTTCAAAAGGAATCAAAAGAGGTTAAAACTAATTATCCCTGTTATTTACTATCATGGCAAGGAGAAGTGGAAAACGAACAAGAATGCATCTTTATTCATACACCTGCCCAAAGACTTTCATTCATTAGTGCCTGAATATGATCAAGTATTCATTGACCTTAAGAAGATGGGGTCTGAAGAGTTAGAAAGGTTGGACAATTCATTGTTGTTAACCGCCATAAGAATATAGATTCTTCATGTTTTGGAAAGGATAAGTGGACATGACTTCGCTCGGGCATTTTCAGGATTTAAAGAAGATGTTTATGGGAACTACCTGGAGATATTATTCGTTTATCCTTTTAAATATGTCCCTTTAAATATGTCCCTTTAAATAAGGAGGCATTTACTACATTTGTAACAGAATTTCCTGAAACTATAAAATCAGAAGTTATGTCATTAGCTGAAATTTTTAAACAAGAGGGAATAGAAATAGGAATACAGAAAGGTATTGAGCAAGGCATTGAAAAAGGCATTGAAAAAGGCATTGAAAAAGGCATTGAAGAAAAAGTGCAAGAAGTCATCCAGAAATGCCTGGAAAATAATTTGCCTATTTCCTTGATAGCTAATATTACAGGGTTGACAGAGGAAAAAGTCAGGGAGTTAGTCCGGCCTCTAAAGTAACGGGAGTTATAGGAGATAGGCTTCCAACTGTATTTTTCATGAAAAACTGACTGAGCAAAGAAGTATCTTTTAGGTTTAAGACAATTAAGAATATCGCATTTTACGGTAGTGATTAATATCAAGAGAATGTCTTTGTTGATAAACTTTAATTCTGTTTGGAACAGAAGCCATCAAAAGGGGTATTAAAAACAAAGGCAGCGGATTTCATATTTATTAATCCGAAAGAAAATGGTAAATTAAATAGGGTTTATTAATAATTGTTAAGTCGGAATAGTAGTATTTCATAAACTGTGAAAGTTGAAAAGTTATTCTGGAAATTTTTTGCACTTCCCCAAAAATTTCAAAAATATTTACGGAAATAAATTTTTTATTAACTTTAAAAATTTATACAGAAATAATTAACACAAACTAATTATTAAATGACAAGGGATGTTTAAAATACTATAAGA
>JAGFJA010000046.1 GCA_024103005.1 Saprospiraceae bacterium | reverse complement strand
CAATCCCACGGAGAGTCTATACCCAGGCCCACATGGATGTAATTGCCGAATCGGTGGAGCATGTCTATCAGAGGCGCAAGAAGATTAAAGGCCTTGAAATGGTATACGAACCAAGGTATCTGCGCTTTTTCCAGGCGAGATTCAAAAAGTTATGAGGAGACTGAAGGGCAAGTCTCTTCCCTTCAGTTGGCTGCATCAGAGGATTATTGAAGGTCGAAATCAGGAGTCGTTATCACGCTGTTGCATTGACTAAATAATGGATTGAATATCCACCTCCCGGAATGAAATAGCCTGTTGGTCCGGAAACGACCAATGTCCGGATATAGCACCTATTCAGGATGGCTTCATAACAATCCGGTGACAGGCCTTCAATTCCCGGTAATTATTCGCCCGAATTTGCTACAAGGTAATATGGTCTGAAAGGATTTCGTTTTTTTTCGGTTCTTCCCAATATTGACCAATCATGGGTTAGATTCCCGGGTAAGGGGTTAATACCGAAGGTACATTCGGTATTGACCAATGAAATTGTTCAATACGACTGTAACCTCGGCATCCCGGAACCCCGGATTGTTTTACTCCCGGGACAGAGCAGAGCTCTGGTAGCATAGCTATCCGGACAAGTATACCAAAAATTTATGAATTATTATATAAATCATCTTGGTATAATATGGACCTTGAGTCGACCCATCGTAACGGTTGAAATTCCGGTTTAACCTGCATTGTTGCAAGAGTCAGGAATTCGGCATCCAGTTTACCCGTGCTAACGATATTAGTTTTGTAAACGATATTGGCGGGGCAATTATGGGGCTGTGTGCCATTGTAAAATGCCAGCCGTACAAACAGCTACAGTAGGATTTACCACCATTCAAGCCAGGGTCCAATATGCCGGAAGTGCCTGATTTTTATTGATGTAACGAACGACAGCAAGTTAACAGACATTGACAGGCATGTTGAAAAAAGGCGTTCAATATATTACACTTTTTTAAAATAAGAAATTTATCTTTGAACCATCAATAATTAACAGCGGGGGCAACGCTATAAATTCTGCACACTGGCAAATGAAGCCCCATAAACCGGGACAAGTGGTAAAGTTTCACACAAAGTCACCGTATGACCTTAAAGTCTTAAAAGTTAGCGAACAGAAAATAATGCCCTACCTTACCCAAGGAGCTAAAACAAATGTTTGGCTGACGATAGAGGAAGAGAACGGCAAAGAATACACCGGAACCTTATTTGTAAATTAATTACAATCTCATGCCTTTAGATTTTACAGCATCAGAATCACTGATAAAAGATTACCGTCTGAAACTGGGTGATAAGATCAGGCAGGTGCGTGAAGAACGTGGTTACAGCCAGGAGCAGCTTGCCGGTATGATGGACATCAACCGCACCACCATTTCTAAAATTGAGAACGGCAAATTCAGTATTACGGTGGACTATCTGGTACGTTTCTCCATTTTTCTGGATTTTGAATTTAAAGTAATTGAGAGGTAATCTATGGCAGATGTACACGACAGGGCTACCCGCAGCTACAACATGAGCAGAGTAAAAGGCAAGGATACTAAGCCTGAAATGCAAGTGCGGAAATACCTTCATGCAAAAGGCTTACGATACCGGTTACACAGCAAAACCCTGCCCGGAAAACCCGATTTGGTTCTAACCAAATATCACACGGTAATTTTTGTAAATGGCTGTTTTTGGCATGGACACGAAGGATGCAAATACTTCGTATTGCCCAAAACAAGAACGGAATGGTGGCTAGATAAAATTGAAGAAACAACAAGAAGAGATAATAAAATTATGGATGAGTTGAAAGAGAGGGGATGGAGTTCATTAGTAATTTGGGAATGTGAATTAAAGCCTAAAAAAAGAGATATTTCTCTAAAAAGATTATATAATTTGATAACTAAAACAGAAGAATTGAATTAATGCCAAATAGAAAAGAAGATAAACTGACATTCATTGATTTGTTTGCCGGTTGTGGAGGTTTAAGCGAGGGGTTTTTACAGACGGGAAAATTTGAAGCATTAGCACATGTTGAATGGGAAATGCCTATGGTTACTACCCTTCGTAACAGATTAGTCAAAAAATGGCAACATACGGAAGAGGATGCATTGAAAAGAGTAATTCACTTTGACATACAACAAACTGAAGAGTTAATTAATGGACATTGGAGTAAAGAGGACTTAAAAAAATTTGCCATTACTAATCATGAGTCAATAGTTAGAAAGGGATTGAAAGGTTTGATTGGAAAACAGAAAGTTGATTTGATTATCGGAGGACCTCCATGTCAGGCTTATTCAATTGCTGGTAGAGCCCAGGATAAAAATTCAATGAAAGATGACTATAGAAATTACCTATTTGAAAGTTTTGTAAAGGTGGTTGATGAATTTAAACCTGATATTTTCGTATTTGAAAATGTTCCTGGGCTCTTGAGTGCAATGCCGGGAGATATACCGGTTACCACAAGGATTTATGAAGCTTTCAAAGAAATAGGATTTAATATTAGAACACCTGAATTACTTAAGAAATCTGTCTATACTGCATCCGAATTAGGTGTGCCTCAAAAAAGAAATCGCGTTATTATCATTGGAGTGAAAAACAATTCTAAAATAAATCTTGAAGAACTATATAATGAATTAGATATATTGAAGCAAAACATTAAATCAAAAAATGTTTCTGATGCAATTGGTCATCTCCCCAAATACAAACCATTAAAATCTCATATTAAGATAAATGGTAAAAATGTTTCTCATAAACTTATTGGAAATGCTGAAATAAAGCATCATGAGGCAAGGTTTCACAATGAAAGAGATGTCGGAATTTTCAGAAGATGGTTAAAAGAAAAAATGAATAAAAGGACGTCTGAAGAAAAAATATCTTTTTACAATAAGCTTATGGGAAAAGAATCAAATCATGCTAAATACAGGAATCTCGAATGGGATAAGCCCTCTCCAACCGTGGTTGCTCATTTATACAAAGATGGTTTGATGTTCATCCATCCTGACATTGATCAGGCAAGAAGTATTACAGTAAAAGAAGCAGCCTTATTACAATCGTTTCCGGATGACTTTGATTTTATCGGAAGTCAGGGATATGCATTTAAAATGATTGGTAATGCGGTTCCCCCAGAAATGGCAAGAAATATTGCAATGGCGATTTCAAATAAACTTAAAAAGAAATGAAGAAATTGAATATACTAGTTGCTTGTGAAGAAAGTCAGGCGGTAACTAAAGAATTAAGATTATTGGGACACAATGCCTATAGTTGCGATTTGCTTCCATGTAGTGGAGGTCATCCTGAATGGCATTTCAATATAGATGTCTTTGAGGTAATAGAAAATATAGGAGGAAAGTTACAGAATGGTAAAAAAGTAAACCTCAAAAACAATTGGGATATAATGATTGCACATCCACCATGCACGTATTTAGCGGTTAGCGGTGCTCAATGGTATTACCATCCTGACGATAAGCACTTACCAACAGAACAGAGAAGGCCTCATCCAAAATATCCCAACAGAGCAAAAGACAGAGAGGAAGCAATAGAATTTTTTATGGCATTGGCAAATGCCCCAATTGAAAAAATTGCAATTGAGAATCCAATAGGAATAATAAGTTCTAGATGGAGAAAGCCCGACCAGGTAGTTCAGCCTTTTATGTTTGGTGATGAAGCGAGAAAAACAACTTGTTTATGGCTTAAGAACTTACCATTACTTAAGCCAACCAAGATCGTTGGTGAAGGTGAAAGAATCTATTTCAAAAGCGGTAAGAGTCAGCCAAAATGGTATTCTGATGCCTTCGTTAAGTCTAAATCACATGAAGAAAGAAGAACAATGAGAAGTAAAACATTTATTGGTATGGCAAAGGCAATGGCAGAGCAATGGACTAAATTTTAATTGATATGAAAAAGATGAACGGAATAAATATAGACAAATGGAGAGTGCTTAACAAAACACTTTTTGATGCCTACATATTAACATATAAAAGACTCGAGGAGTCTCCCAATCTGTCAGCACCAGAAACTTTGGTGAATGCATTTGCAGAGTTAGGTATACGTGAAACCTTAACAGAAGAAGGTTATGGAACAGCCTATACAATTGCACGTGAAATAGGTATTTATTATGAAGAAGATGGAAAGTATGTACTGAGTAATATGTCAAAATCTTATTTAAAAGGAAACCTAAGTTACCAAGATTATATCAAATACTACTGTCTTAATATTGAATTTTTGATTAATAATGAAGTTGTACACCCATTTTCAGAAATTTTAGAAGCACTAAGTGATAACTCACTCGATAAAAATGAAATAGCTCAAAGATGCACTAAATTGGTCCCGGTAGACTCTCGTGAAAGTGTAAAGGATTGCTTAAGATTGTTTTTAAACAGATGTGTTGAAGGTGAAATATTATCATTTGAAAGAGAAAGTGGAAGATATAAATTAAATTATCCTTATAACCTACTTAAAGGTTCATTAAATAAAAGCAGTTATAGTACTAATGAATTTGATAGTTTATTTATTTCAGGTGATCAAAAAACTGCTCAAAAAAATGTAGTGAAATTGTTATTAGAAAGAGAGATCAGGCAATTATTTGAGAAGACTTTTATCTTAATTACTGATAGTCCTAAGAATATAGAACCTAGAAAACAAAAGGTTTCCACTAGTAACTTTAGCTTAGATCTTTTTATTAGTAATATTGAAGAAAGTGGGCTTCATTACTTACCTCAACTATTATATAGGTTCAGCTCCTCTCTCCTCACTAAACCCTTCGTAATACTCACCGGCCTTTCCGGTTCAGGAAAAACCAAACTGGCACAGGCCTTTGTGCAGTGGATCTGTCGGAACAAAAGTCAGTACCGTATTATTCCGGTAGGTGCCGACTGGACCAACCGCGAACCCTTACTGGGTTATCCCAATGCACTGAAACCGGAGGAATATGTAAAACCCGACAGCGGAGTACTGGATCTGATTATCCAGGCCAACAATCAGCCTGAATTGCCCCACTTTCTGATTTTGGATGAAATGAACCTGAGCCATGTAGAGCGGTATTTTGCTGACTTTCTCAGCGTAATGGAGTCGAAGGAAGAAATTCCGCTATTTGCCGAAGGAACGTTGCAAAACGGAGTTCCGGCAAGACTAAAGGTTCCTTCAAATCTTTTCATCATTGGCACGGTAAACATAGATGAAACCACCAATATGTTTAGTCCCAAAGTCCTTGACAGAGCCAACACCATTGAATTCCGTGTTACGCAGGATGAAATGCAAAACTTTCTGGGAAGCATCCGGGACATTAACATGGATGCCTTAACCGGAAAAGGATCAGGAATGGCAATGAGTTTTCTGGATATGGCGGCAAATAAAGAATTTATCACAGATGAAGCCATTAATAAAGTACTTGTTCAGTTTTTCGGTGAGCTGAAAAAGACCGGAGCTGAATTTGGTTATCGGAGTGCAACAGAAATATTGCGTTTAATATATCAACTTACGGTGCTTGACTCCAACCTCTCTAAAGAACAAAAAATTGATATCGCCATCATGCAAAAGCTGTTGCCAAAATTGCATGGTTCAAGAAGGAAATTATGTCCTGTGTTGGAAACTCTAGGTTCTTTCTGCATTACCGGAGATGTCAAAATTGTAAAAGATGTTTTTGAAAAAACAGACTTTGATTTTTATGATGAAAGTGTGCGTTATCCACTTTCACTTGAGAAAATATCTCGTATGTACCGTGGCGCCATAGACAATGGATTCGCAAGTTTTGCCGAGGCATAAAAATGAAGAAAGTAGCAAACATAGAAATCAACCTGGATTCAGTTCAGGATGGCTTGCGGTTCTGGATTGACGCCAGAAGACCGGACACATTGTTTGATGCAGAGGAAAATGCATCTGATCATAATGAAGCTCGTTATCAGCTGGTAGAAGGTTGTTTGTATGATTTTCAGATCAGCGACCCTCAGTATGTGTTAGGCGATGTAGGTGAAAACATTGTACAACCACATAAACGAACTCCAAACCTTGGAACCATTGCTCCAAATATTTTTGTAGGAACGCTTTCTATCCCCTTAC
>JAGFJA010000041.1 GCA_024103005.1 Saprospiraceae bacterium | reverse complement strand
TGATCCTGAAACGAGTTCAGGATGACTGCCAGAAAGGTACATCAAGTAAAATAAGTATTAAGACGGTAAGAACAGATGCCGAAACGAGTTCAGGATGACTGCCAGAGCGGCACATCCAGTAGAATAATATCCCCACTGCTCATATTTTCCTAATTTAGACTACTAAATAACTTTTTGCCTTAATTTTACGTTATACTTGAAAACTACATTTAATCAATACCTAACTGACTAAATTTTTCACCATGCGATTTTTCAGTATAATCACACTCGTGATTTTTTCCACTCTTCTTTTAAACTGCAACTCAGCGCTTAAAAAGAATGAAAAAATGGAGACATTCAACAACCCTTCCTATTCAGAACAAAACTTAACTCAGGCAGATATGACATCTTTTTCAAGTACCGACCCATCAGAATTTTCAGAAATCGATAGCCTCATTAATATTAATCAACTGAAAACTGCTGAATCTCTCCTTTCACCCCTCATTACCAAATTCAGAGAAAACGGACAATGGGACGGCTTCATACGCGGTACCCTCACCATGGCTAAAATAAAATCCATGGGAAAAGATGGCGAAAAAGTAGCCATCCAATACCTCGAAAATGCTATTACAAGTACGAATCCACCCGCCAAACAAATCCTTTATTCCCTCACAGCATTGGCTTATGCCTCCTACCTCGATGCCAACCATTATCGCATGAGCTCCGCTTTACCCACAACAGATGAGGAGGCAGGACCGGACTTTATGACCTGGCCTGTTTCTACCTTTATTCACAAAATTGACGACTACTTTTCCAAATCAATTGCTGACGAAAACCTTAAAAATATCCCTGTTTCTAAGATTGACCTACTAACTACCCCTTCCAAATTAGACAACCTGCGCCCATCACTCTATGACTTCCTCGCATATCAACAACTGCAATACCTGGGTAACACAAGAAATTTTCTGGCTGAACCCGTTTATAAGTTTGAGATCAAAGGCAAGCAATGGTTTGCGCCCCTTGCACAATTTGTCAATATGGATATATCAGCACCTGATTCTACTTCGCGCATCCTCACCAGCTTACAGACCTACCAAAAACTTATGCGTTTTCACCTCGAAAATAATCAGCCGGATGCTTTGCATTTTATCGACCTGGAAAGGCTCAACTTTGTATATCAACATTCCGTCGATCCTGACAAACTTACTTTTTTCAAAGATGCCCTTGAAGCAATCGTCCAAACAGGCGAGACCAACAAATTCAAGGCGCCCTTTGAACTCAGGTCTGTTCTGCTTGATCTGGAGGCAGATAGTTACTCACCCGATACACCTCAACAAGGTGACATATCATTAATTAAAAAAATCATCCTTCGACTACAATCTCTCATTCATACCTATCCCAACACCGAGTCTGCCATCACGGCTAAAAACAAAATCAAGACCTTGACCCAACCGGCTCTGACCTTACAGTCGGAAAATATACAATTGCCAAACAAACCCTTTCTTATGTTGGCTGAATATAAGGATGTAAGTCAAGCAAAGATATTTATCTACCAGGTAGATCAATGCACCTTCGTGGAATACCAACAACGAGGCGATACACGACAGATTATGCAATCACTCAAGGAACGAGGTGCCTTCAGAGCGCCTGAGATCCAACTGCCGGCCTTTGATGATCACAGGATGCACAGGGTTGAATTCAAGATGGATCAGCTTCCTGCCGGTCACTACATTTTTGTAATTGAACCCGAAAATGAAAATGATGAGCTCAACAGATCCTTTACATATATTCAAGTAAGCAATCTGGCAGTTATCCGGGAGTCTAATTATGCACAACAAGGAATGGGTTACTATGTTATGGATAGATTTAGTGGCAAACCGCTAGACCGTGTTCATGTCGATTTTTACAAATACCATTACAACGAATCCAAGCCATCTTTGCTATTCTCTAAGGAAACGAATATAGATGGTATGGTTCGGTTTGGCGACCTGGTAAGCCAAAATTTTCTATGTGTCTTCTCCAAGGAAGGAGATACGCTTACCGATGTGCACAGTAATTACTACAATCCACCATATAAATATAAAGAGAGAAATATTCAGGCGACATTCTATACCGACAGGGCAATATACCGTCCCGGCCAGATTGTCTATTTCAAAGCCGTATTATTCCAACGGGATGATGATCGAGTACCTTCCATACTCCCCAACAAGAGAATAACTATCACGCTACGAGACGCCAATTATAATGAAGTAAGCAAGGCTGTCCTCACTTCAAATGAATTTGGATCTATCCAGGGCAGCTTTACCCTGCCAACGGGCACCCTGACAGGTATCATGACACTGAGCTACAATGACCAAATCGGGAAAAGTATTAGAGTAGAAGAATACAAACGTCCTAAATTTAAGGTGCGACTCGATACGATAACTCAAGCTTACAAATTAAATGACCGGGTGAAAATAAAAGGTAAGATAGACTATTTTGCCGGCATCCCGGCAGACGGTTCTAAAGTTACATTTGCAGTTACCCGGAAACAAATATGGCGATATCCCTGGTTCTATGAAAATCAGTTCAGGCCTTCATTCCAAACAAATGAAATGATCATCGCCAACGGTATGGTCACCAGTGCAACCGATGGCACTTTTGAATTTGAGTTTAATGCCTTGCCGGATCATGCTATCAAAAAGTCTTCCTTTCCTCAATTCAATTTTTTGATTACTGTTACAGCCACCGATATCAATGGAGAAACACAGAGTTCGACTGAATCCCTGACCTTAGGCTACCGCCAATATAACACTCGCCTTAATATTGACAAGTCAGCATCTCCGGAAGCCATGCAATCAATGGTTCTGGAGACGCTCAACAGTGCAGGTGTCTCCATTCCTGCAAAAGGCCTGCTGAAGATCGAACTGCTTGAAAGCCCGACCAGCTATCTGCGTCCAAAGATGTATGATAGGCCGGAAGCCGCCAACCTCTCCCGAGATGAATATAAGAGATTATGGCCTTATGAAAGCTATCCGGGCGAATCCGACATATCTACTTATAAGACCAATAAAGTTTTATTCGACGGATCAATAATCTCCGGACCCAACCCAGTGCCGGCACTCAAATCCACTCTGTTTCAGGAAGGTTATTACAGGATAACTTTTCAAATAGAGGGCAAACCTCAGCAAGAGACAGCATCCACTTTTTACACCTTTGTAAAAAAGAAGAACAGTTCCCAAAACTTTGAGGCGGGTCAGCTCATCTCAGCATTTACAGACAAGGAAGCATACAAACCCGGAGATAAGAGTTTACAACAGTACCGGGTACGCAACACATCGCGCAAGATGTTGTATTCCTTTTATGTCAAAGACAAATTGATATCCAGAGAGTGGCTGGATGACGCATCGGGAATTCAAAAATATATCGACATCAATCGGGAATATCTCGGCGGTATTACTGCCTCTGTTACCGCTTATGGCTATTCAAGGGTAGAAAACAAGACACTTGTAATCAATGTGCCGTGGACAGAAAAGCAGCTGAATATTCGCTTGAAAACTTTCAGGGATAAGCTGTTGCCCGGTCAGGAAGAGACGTGGGAATTGATCATCAGCGGACCTGCCAAAGATAAGGTCGCCGAGGTACTGGCCTCCATGTATGATGCCTCCCTGGATGTCTTCATTAAGGATACCTACCAGCCCATATCCTTCCCCGAATACCGCAATGCCTCCAAATTTGCAGATAAACACAACAGCATTGTTGGCCTGTATAAATACTTCCCGATTTCACTGGATGCCGAAACCTATCAACCGGCCAGGGAATTCCTTTATTCACTTCGCTTAGATTTTGATTCACCCTATAGGAGGCGATATGATGTGATGGCAATGGATTACCAAAGGGCAGGAGGAATGCCTGAAGCAGCTGAAATGGCTCCTATGGCCAAGACCACTGTTAAAAGCAACGGCGATGCAAAGACCATGAATGAAACTTCAGCGGAAGAAGCTGACATTCCACCAAATGACCAACTACAGTCTAATCCGGACATTCAACCACCTATCCGAAAAAATTTGGAAGAAACCGTATTTTTTTATCCCAATTTATATACGGATAAAGACGGCAATGTGGTCATACACTTCAAGATGAAAGAAGCACTGACAGCTTGGAAGTTTAGGATATTTGCTCATACAAAGGATCTGGAACAAGGCACTTTGGAACAACAAGTCACCACCTCAAAAGATCTCATGGTCTTTCCTAATCTTCCGCGCTATTTCAGAGAAGGTGATATCATTGAATTAACATCAAAGATTACCAACCTGAATGGCTTGAGCGGCATTGCAACGGTCAAGCTGGAACTATTAGATGCCATTACACTCCAGCCACTCAGCACTGACTTGTATATTTCACCGGCCGAACAGCAAATTGCTCTCTCCGCCGGACAGTCATCCGTTACGACTTGGAAGATTCACTCCCCTTCCCTTCCGGTGGATGCAGTCACTGTCCGCATTACAGCTGCTACATCCTCGCACAGTGATGGAGAAGATAACACCTTACCTGTATTGTCTAATCGGATGATGGTCACTGAAACTATGCCAATGATGATTCGGTCCGGGAAGCAGCAAGCCTTTACCTTTCAATCCATGCTTACAGCGATGAAATCCAAGACCGCAGCACCTTATCGCTATACGCTGGAATATACTTCCAATCCGGTTTGGTATGCCGTTCAGGCACTACCCTATCTCATGGAATATCCATCAGAATGTACTGATCAGCTGGTCAACAGATATTATGCCAATACACTGGCCTCCTATATTGCCAACAGCAACCCTCGTATCAAGGCAGTTTTTGAAAAATGGAAAAACAAGGATGCTTTGCTGAGTAACCTTCAAAAAAATGAAGAATTAAAATCTGCCTTACTTGTGGAAACACCTTGGGTCCTTGAAGCCGTCAGCGAAGAACAACAGAAAAAAAACATAGGTCTTTTATTTGACTTTAACAAAATGGCGTCTGAACAAAGAGCTGCCTTGAAAAAACTGGAAGAAATACAACATCCATCCGGTGGCTTCCCTTGGTTTCCGGGCTGTCGCGTAAGTGATTATGTCACTTCCAGTGTCGTTGAAAATATTGGCCATCTAATACAATTGGGTGTCCTCGATGACCATAACAATGAGGTAAACAGGATGCTCAGCCTTGCAGTTTCTTATTGTGATGGTGTAATGAAAGAAAATTATGAACGAATAAAAAGGGAATACAAGGACGATCCTTCAAAGATGGGGCAAAATCACCTTTCATACTGGGACATTCAGTATCTCTACGCCAGATCCTTTATCAAAAATGCACCACCTGAATTTAAAAACTCAGAAGCATATCAGTATTATACAGGTCAAAGCCGCAAGTATTGGCAAAAAAACAACCTCTATTTACAGGGTATGATAGCATTGAATCTATTGAGCATCGATAAAAATGACCCTACAGCCCAAATGATTATGGAAGGGATGCGACAGACTGCCATTCACGATGATTTGCTCGGTGTTTACTGGAAAGAAGTGTCAGGATATTATTGGTACAGTCGTCCGTTGGAAACTCAGGCCATGTTGATAGAATTATTTTCAAAAACCAGCAAGGACGACCGGATGGTGGATGAAATGAAACTGTGGCTCTTATCCAACAAAAGAACCAATCAATGGAGTACATCAAAAGCTACAGCTTCTGCCATATACGCATTATTGCTTTCAGGTCCGGCTCTGAATCTGGAAACTCAATGGCCTGTTGTAACCATCGGCGACAAGCAGCTGGATATAGAATCAACCCAACCTGAAGCAGGCACAGGGTATTTTAAAAAGAGCTACAGCGGGCAGGATATCACCTCCTCTCTGGCTTCTCTTAACATCACAAACCAATCTTCAAATGTCAATTGGGGTGCGTCATATTTCCAATATTTTGAGCAAATGGATAAAATCAATGTGTTCCAGGCAACACCCCTTTCTATTGACAAGAAATACTATATAGTTCGAAATACAGATCGCGGCGAACAGCTTGATCCAATCACCGGTCCCTCCATCAAAGTAGGCGATGTCGTCAGAATACGTACCATCATCAGGGTGGATAGACCAATGGAATTTGTGCATCTGAAGGATATGAGACCAGCCGGAACCGAAAGCATACAGATTCTTAGTGGCTACAGGTATCAAAAAGGATTGGGTTATTATCAATCTATAAGGGATGGCTCCACCAACTTCTTCATTGACTATCTTCCACAAGGAACCTGGGTATTTGAGTATGATATTCGGGCTAATCTGAGAGGAGATTTTTCTACAGGCATATCCACCATTCAATGTATGTATGCTCCGGAGTTTTCCAGTCACAGCGAGGGAAGCCGGATAACCATCGAATAGGATTTAAAAGGTGATTTTATTGTTATCTAAAGAAACCCTGCGTAACTTTACCAAATAATCGGAACTATGCAGCAAGAAAGAAGGAAATTTATAAAAGATATAGGTTTAATAGCAGGAGGAATGGCTTTATTACCTTCCTCTGACATTTTTGATACAGTTGTAAATTTTTCAAAAAAGCGGACAAAGTTTGGCCTCCAACTTTATACGTTAAGGGATGATTTACCCAAAGATGTTAAAGGTGTTCTTCGAAAAGTTGCGCAGGCAGGTTACAAACAAATTGAAAGTTATGAAGGGCCGCAAGGAATGTGGTGGGGCATGGGACATCGCGGTTTCAGCCAATATGTTGAAGACTTGGGTATGAAAGTAATTTCTTCGCATTGTGACATATTTAAAAACTTCGAACAAAAGGCGGATGAGGCGGCAGAAATCGGGCTTAAATACCTGATTTGTCCATGGCTGGGTAAGCAATCCAATATGGATAAATATAAGGAAGCTGCAGCAAATTTTAATAAAAAAGGTGAAATATGCAGGAATAAAGGTATCGGATTCGGATATCACAATCATGCTTATTCCTTTGAAGCAGTAGATGGCATCTTTCCTCAGGATATTATGATGGGCGAAACTGATCCCGAATTAGTTTCTTTCGAGATGGACATGTTTTGGGTCCATGCAGCAGGGCAAGATATCGGTCAATGGCTCAGAAAATACGAAGGTCGCTTTAAACTTTGCCACATCAAAGACTTTTCAAAGTATCCTGTTAGTGACAACAGTTCGAATTCCGTCAATCTGGGCAAAGGCGTAATTGATTGGAAAAATGTATTGCATGAAGCTTCAGAAAGGGGCATGGAATATTACATCGTCGAACAGGAGGCCTATCCAAATACCACACCGATACAGGCTATCAGGGATAATGCAGCATATATGAAAAATCTAAGGTTTTGAATTGAAAATGTTTAACTTCTTTAAAGAGACAGAACCTGCAATTCTTATCGCACGATACTATTATTGCGGATGATTGAAATAAAAAAAGCTACACTCGGAGATCTGCAAACTATTTCAGACCTGGCAAGAAAGATATGGCAGGATACCTATGTCCACAATATTGGTCAGGAACAAGTCGATTACATGTTGGCTCTGTTTTATTCCCCGTCAGTTTTGTCCGAAAAAATTAAAACCGGTCATGAAATTTACTGTATTTTTAGTGATAAAACTCTCATCGGTTATATCCATTTAGAGTCAAGGGTGAATGACTACTTCATCCATAAATTTTATATCGACACTTCTCTGCAACACAAGGGGATCGGCAGTTTTACCATGGCATTTATCCTGCAAAAATTAACTATAGAGAAAAAACCATTGCGGCTACATGTCAACAGAAAAAATTTTAAAGCCATCAACTTTTACTTTAAAAATGGCTTTACAATAGAAGATTATGCAGATTTTGATATCGGACAGGGCTATTTCATGAATGATTTTATTATGTTATATAAAGAAAATTAATATATAATGATGAAAAAAGTTTTTTACATTTTAATTACGGTCTGCCTGACATGGTCAGTACAGGCACAGGGGGTGATGACTCCGGAAATTCTTTGGTCTCTCGGTCGTGTATCAGGTGCATTTCTCTATGATCAGGGAAAATCAGTTTGTTACAATGTGACTACTTATGATGTCAGCACCGGAAAAAGAGCCAATTTCATTGCGTCCATTGGCACTGACGGAAAAAACAACAAATCGGTCAGTCAGGGCAGACCTGCTGACGGTCCGATATTGTTGCCTGATGGCGGGATTATGTATCAGTCTGAAGGTGCGTTAAAATCTACCACCGTCGTTCCGGCAGGCCTTGAAAAAGCCGAAAACTTAGTCTTTAATGCTGCCACAGGCAATGCCATCTGGTCGCAAAGCGTAAAAGTGGATCAGACGGCAGCCGACCTTTATCCCGAATATTCCTCCACTTCCGCAAGAATCTATGACGATCTGATGTATCGCCATTGGACACAATGGTCTGACGGAACCTACAATCACGTCTTCATCGGAATCCGGCAGCCCAACGGAAGTTATAAGGCGACAGACATTATGGCAGGAGAGCAATATGATTGTCCGACTAAGCCATTTGGTGGAAGTGAAGACTTCACATGGCACCCGGGAGGTCAGATGATGGCTTATGTGTGTGTAAAAAAGAAAGGTAAGGATTATGCCACAAGTACCAACTCTGATATATATTTCTATGACCTCAAGACCGGGAAAACAACCAATTTTACTATAGGTATGATGGGTTATGATAAGTCTCCTACCTTTTCACCGGATGGTAACAAAATTGCCTGGACTTCCATGCCAAGAGATGGTTATGAAGCCGACAAAAACAGTATTTGGGTGGCCGACCTAAAGAGTGGTAAAAAATATAACCTTTTCCAAAACTGGGATGGCAATGCAGGTTCATTTGCATGGTCCAATGACAATAAGAAAATATATTTTTCAGCACCTTCCAACGGATTGGTTTCTCTTTTTGAAGCCACCCTTATAACAGGAAAAGATGGCAGCATTTCGGCACAAATCAGGCAAATAACCACTGATGAACACGACTATTCTTCCATTATCGGAATCGCTGCAAATGGCAATATCATCTCCACCCGGACAGACTATAATCACGCAGTAGAGCTTTATTCAGTCAATCCTTCCAACGGCGAGGTGATGCAGTTAACACATGTCAATGACGAAATATACAAGACCATCAAGATGAGTAAGGTCGAAAAGAAAATAGTGAAAACTTCCGATGGTAAAGATATGACTACCTGGGTCATCTTCCCACCTGATTTTGACCCGACTAAAAAATACCCGGCTCTTCTCTATTGTCAGGGAGGCCCGCAAAGTGCACTTTCGCAATTCTATTCTTTCCGCTGGAATATGCAGCTCATGGCAGCTAACGGCTATATCGTCATTGCACCCAACAGCCGGGGAATGCCCGGTTATGGTCAGGCATGGAATGAGGCGATTTCAGGCGACTGGGGCGGACAACCCATCCGTGATTATCTGAGTGCAACTGATGCAATGGCTGCTGAACCCTATGTGGATAAAAACAGGATGGGGGCTGTAGGAGCATCATACGGAGGCTATTCCATCTACATGCTGGCCGGCAAGCATCAGAAACGCTTTAAAACTTTTATCGCACATTGCGGCTTATTTAATATGGAAAGCTGGTACGGTTCTACCGAGGAATTATGGTTTGCCAATTTTGATTTGAAAGGCCCATACTGGCAAAACCCGCAGCCAAAATCTTATACGGAATTTAATCCGATCAACTATGTCAGTCAATGGGATACGCCTATCATGATTATTGAAGGCGAAAAGGATTTCAGAGTGCCTTACACTCAAGGCCTTGAAGCATTCCAAGCTGCGCAATTAAGGGGCATAAAGTCAAGATTGCTGATTTATCCGGATGAAGGCCATTGGGTAACAAAGCCATACAACAGCCTGGTATGGCATCACGAATTTTTCAGGTGGCTTAGAGAAACACTTTAATGTATTGGTTTGAATATAAATGCAAAAAATAATTTTGAAAAAATCAAAGGGGGGATCGTTGCTTATCCCCCCTTTAACACAAAAAATTCATTATAATTACTAACTAATCAAGCATTATCATTTTTCCATAACCGGTAATCTTTTCCCCTGAAAGTTGATAAAAATAAGTGCCGGGCTTACCTTTCAAATCATTCTTATCAATTGGTAAATAATTTTCGCCTGAAGTGGCAAATATTGACTTTTGAAATACAGGGCGACCATTTATATCAAAAACAGTTAACTGCACTTTATCATCCTGAGCACTTTTAAATACAATTTTTGTGTCATTACTAAAAACACTTGGACAAGTTGTTGTTACCGTATTTACTGCATCCTTCTCAACGAAAACAGGCAAACTATAAGTCTGATCGCCACTCACAACAAGATTCACACCGCTATCATTTAATGCTATTAAATCATGCAGAGCAATAGTGGCATTATCGGACTCGAACGAAAATGCACTTTGCCCCTTGATTAATTCAATATCTTCAGCCGTTAAAAGGATTGTCAAATGCCTTCCATCCGGTGACAATCGGTAAGTCAAATCACTAAGTGAGGAATTAGCTCTGACAAATCTGACGGAAGGATCCAGAACAACATCAAGCTGCAGGCCGGCAATATCAGTAGCAGGGAAGGAAAGGTCTATGCTTCTTCCGAATGGGTTTTGTTGAGATGTAAAATATCCGGTCGGACCTTCTGACTTACATTGTGCAATTGGGTTGTTGAAGAAAGGGAAACCTTCCGGGTTTCCAAGTTTCACAACATAAAACTCATTATAAAAGCTATTATCGGCAGAAGCAGTAACCTTTTCATTTGCCAGGTTCCAGTTATTGGTAAAAAGAGGGAAAGTCGCATCAATAAACCTCCAGGAGGCGCCGGATGTGAATTTCTCGGTTTTTCCAAGAATTAACTTTCTTAATTCAATGATATCCTGAACTGTTATGGTGCCGCTTTCATTAATATCAGCAGCTATGAGATTAAGCGGTTCAGTGATAATTTTCTTCTGATTGATATGATTATAAATCGCAATGATGTCACCGACATTCACTTCAAACAAAAAATCTTTGTCAGAAGTCAGTGAATATTCATAAGGTGAATCTTCCGGTATTTCAAATTGAAAGTTATTCCCCGAATCAACTGTTATATCTTTATCCAAAATGCCATCTCTTACTGTTACTGACTTTAAATATTCAAGCTCCCTAAAAATCAATTTACCTTTAACAATTGCCGAAGCAGAAGTAGATAACTGATTGCTCTGTTTAGATTGGGAAAAAACAGGAAGGGAAATAATAAATAAGCAAAATATCAGTAGAACTTGTGAGGATAGTTTCATAGCTACATCAATTTGAAAGATAAAATATATACAAATGTGACTATCTTTCAGTCCTGTCCATCCTAAAGTTCTAAAACAGCTGACCGGCTGCCTTAGAACTTAGAATGAGCACTAAAATCAAACGAGTATATTAATTATACTCTTGCAATGATCATTTCGTTGCCTTAATTTTAATTTTATTTATATAATTTTTAAATATTTTGCACGAAAATCTCTTAAATGCCTAAATTTCAAATACTTAAGATGATTTTTTTTGTAAAATAATTGTATATCAATTATTCTTAAGTGCATAATACTTTCCTTTTGAATACATCAGTTCCATTTCCAGGGGTTTTCCCCCGGCGATGGCATATAAAAGCCGCATTTGATCTTTGTTATAGTATGACTCGGTTAATTCCGTATTCAGTTCTATATACTTCTTTTCTTTATCCACAATGTAAAAGCGTTCCTGATGCAAGACCAGCCTCACATCATTTATGCTCACGGGAAGTTCTTGCATAAGCGGATCCAGATTGACAATATTTGCTATCCACTGTCTCATCCCTTCTATGTCTGAAAATTGATTATTCCACTTTGACGGTGGTAATCTATTTTCTCTTTCAAAATCAATCAATACTCTTCCCGGAAAGATTCCGGGATAAAATTTGGCATTAAAAATTATGGCATCATTCAACTTATAACCTTTTGGCAGGGGTTGATTGGCAAAGCTGTAGTCCATTGTAAAGACGCAGAAGTTTGATTCTTTACCTTTAAACCAGGTCTTTCTTGAAGTCAGGCTATCCTCCTTTGAAGTATGAATTGCAAATACCTTCCACCTGTCAAGGATACCTTTCTGATTGTTTACTATTTGCTTGGGGATTACGGCACCGCATAATTGCCATAAATTAAGCCGGACATGAAGGGGCTGATTCTCAAAGTCTAAAATGAGGCGGGCAAGATTGCCCATAAAAGTTAAATCAAACCTGAGAAGTGGAAGGCTATCGGCGTTGACTGTTATCTGAATAAATGATTTGACCTTTCGAGCAGCAGATGGAATCTGAGTATCCACCAATCTGGTAGCCAATTCATTCAAATTATCTTCGGACAATGCCTCACCGGATAAAATTCCTTGCCGGAGAACGAGCTGGAGGAAGGATTGAATGATTCCGGCGCCTTCCGTCATCTTACTCAATCGTTTGGGGTTAAAAGAAAATGTTTTCCAATCGTCTTCCGAGAATCCCGGCACAGTTATCATAACAAAGGAATTTCAGCCTCTTCCATGTCGAGAATGCCCAGCTTGAGCATTGCTTTCTCAGAGGCGATTTGCTCGGCATTCTTTTTATTGAAATCATCGGCTTCAGCGATGTGCTCCCCGCTTACCACAACGGCTATTTTAAACCTGTCCCGTTTATCTGCCTTATATTTCGAAATCAGTTCATAATTGATTTCTTTACCGTTTTTCTGGCACCATTCAAGGAGTTGGCTTTTGAAATTATCATCCAGTACTTCCAGCCGATGAATATCGAGGTATTTACGAAGAATCTCAGAAACGATGTACCTTCGGGTAAAGGTATATCCATTTTCTATGTAAATGGCACCAATCAAAGCCTCTACCGCATTACCAAGCATCGACCTGCTGATATGGGTTTTATTCATGATGGTCATGATTTCATCCACTCCCATTTTAGCCCCGATGGCATCCAGTGTTTTTCTTTTGACGATTTTTGACCGCATCTTTGTCAGAAATCCTTCATCACCATTCGGATATTTTTTATAAAGGTATTCTGCTACTATACCATTGAGGATGGCATCTCCGAGGAACTCAAGTCTTTCGTTGTGTTGACGGTGACCGTTGACCTGTACGGAATTGGACTTGTGCATGAAGGCCTGGGTGTAGAGGTTGAGATGGGCCGGGGTGTATCCCAGTATGGCGGATAATTTTTCCGAAAACTGTTTATTTTTTGAAAAATATCTATTAAATAATCTAAAAATTCCTTTCACAACCAAAAATTACTCTTCATATCTTTTTAGGATAATACAGGCATTGTGACCACCAAAGCCAAATGTATTACTCATTACATAATCAATTTTTCTGTGTTGTGGAGTGTTAAAGGTAAGGTTTAATTTTGAATCGATATCAGGATCATCCGTAAAATGGTTGATTGTAGGTGGCACATACTGATCTCTGATGGCCAATACGCCTGCGATACCTTCAATGGCTCCGGCGCCGCCAAGGAGGTGTCCTGTCATTGACTTCGTGGAAGAAATGTTTAGTTGATAGGCATGGTCGCCGAAAATATGCTTTATAGCTGTTGTCTCCGCAATATCACCAAGAGGCGTAGATGTCCCGTGAACATTGATATAATCTATCACCTCAGGCGTAAGTCCTGCATCATCAAGAGCCATGCGCATCACATTTTTTGCGCCCAGTCCCTCAGGATGTGGGGCTGTAATATGATGGGCATCTGCCGTAGCACCGCATCCCATTACTTCGGCATATATTTTAGCTCCGCGTCGTTTAGCGTGTTCATATTCTTCAAAAATTAGACAACCGCCACCTTCACCCAGGACAAAGCCATCCCTTTCCAGGTCAAATGGCCGTGATGCAGTCAGATAGTCATCATTTCTTTCACTGAGTGCCTTTGTTGCGCTAAAGCCTCCCATTCCGGTAGCTGTAATAGCTGCTTCAGATCCTCCGGTCACGATAACATCAGCCTTTCCCAATCTGATATAATCAAAAGCATTCATCATTGCATGTGTAGAAGAAGCGCAAGCCGAAACCGTGCCGTAGTTAATTCCCCTGAAACCATGTTTAATGCTAATATAGCCGGGTGCTATGTCAGAAATCATTTTGGGTATCATAAATGGATTGAAGCGAGGTATTCCATTACCGGTGGCAAAGGTCTCTATCTCTGCTTCCAAGGAACGCAAACCCCCGATTCCTGAGCCCCATATCACTCCAATACGATCCAAATCAAGAGAAGATTCCAGTAATCGACTATCCTGCAGAGCCTCATCGGAACACACAATGGCAAATTGTGTAAAGAGGTCCATCCGTCTTACTTCCTTACGATCAATAAAGTCTTCCGGATTAAAATCCTTTACTTCACAGGCAAATCTTGTCTTAAAGTTGGCAGCATCAAATCTCGTAATAGGGCCTGCACCACTTTTACCACTTTTAAGACCTTCACTATAAGCTTCCAGGTTATTGCCTATGGGTGTGATAGCTCCAAGTCCGGTAATTACGACTCTCTTCATTTGTTTAATTTATTCATTAAAAAAGGCATTATTGATTAAAAAAATCACACAATGCCCATCTTTTTAAATGCAAATATAAGAACAATATTAACAAAATATAAATTATCCCAATTATCAGTATTTAACGAACGTGTAAAGGAGTAAATTTCCGGTTATTATTTCAATTGGAATCAAACTGTTTCTTGCTGCCCCGGATAGATTTTTTATATTAAGCTTACACGATTTTTGGAACTATGTGAAGTTATCCCAAAAAAGAATAGGGTGAAAATAACCCTTTCACCCTATTCAAGAAACAAATATCAAAAAATTATCTTCCTGCAAGACCGACATTATACAAGGCCTTGATTTCAGTATCTGTGATGCTCTTATTGAATAATCGGATATCATCAATCTGTGCAGTTGCTTTAGCAAACCAATCCGGTGCAGCAGGAGCAGACGCAAAGCCCAGGTCACTGGTAGCGAAGCTTCCAAGGACAGCCTGGCAAGGTGTTCTCATAACCATAGCAGTAGTGTTTTCTCCACGATCGCTATAACCACCTACGTTTACACCGTTTGCAAAGATTTCAAGTTTGTGAGTAGCAGCAGTAAATCTGACTACGATATTGGACCATTTACCGGCACCAAGGAAATAGTTACCTACGTCACCATTCTTG
The DNA here is from genome assembly GCA_024103005.1 of Saprospiraceae bacterium. Taxonomy (GTDB): domain Bacteria; phylum Bacteroidota; class Bacteroidia; order Chitinophagales; family Saprospiraceae; genus Parvibacillus. Next base: position 70,679 of record JAGFJA010000041.1, on the reverse strand, counting down.
ACAGCAAGGTTATCCTGACCGTTGATATTTCCATCTTCTTTCAGTGAGGCATAGTTTGTTTTTATTTCAAGTGTATCAGAAGCAGCAGCATGGCGGCTTGCTTCAGCACCAACTGAAAAGTTACCCCAAAAATCAGTGTTGGCTGTCGGGAACAATCCGAAATATTGCTGGAATTTTCCGACATTCTTTGCATTAATCCACATAGAGATGGTATAGTCACCAAATCCATCTTTCTGATTGATAGCATCAATTGCAGGATATACCACAGCTGCATTAGTTAGTGAAATAGCCTGACCGATCTGTCCTGTTACAAAAGAAACTGTTCCAACCGTATTAGATGAAGTCGTATTTGAAATATCTTCTTTATCACTTCCATCAAAGGACCAGTGTGCTTTCAGGTTTGTAGCGGCGATTTCGTTTGAATTGTTGTAACCATCAATTTTTGGAAGTTCAGGTTCATCATCTTTACATGAAGTAAATGAAATTGCAAAAATTGCAAGAGCCATTAAGGCTACAGTTTTAAAATTGTTAATTACCATTGTTTCTAACGTTTAAAATTTGATTTAATTAATGAAAATAACTTTTTTAATATTTATATATTTTAATATCCGGGATTTTGTGTCAGCTTTCCACCGCTCAATGCAATCTGAAGTGCCGGTATGGGCAGAAGTTCATTTTTACCTTCTGTGAATGCCGGTTTCAAGGGTTTCATTACCTGAGATGCTCTTCCTGTACGGACGAGGTCAAACCATCGTTCGTGCTCCATCGCCAATTCCACTCTCCGTTCGTGATAGATAGCTGCCCTCATATCATTCTGAGATGCCGCTGTAGTTTCTCCCAGATGAGCTCTTGCCCGTATCATGTTGACATAAGTAGCGGCTTCTCCGGTATTGCCTAATTCATTAGCTGCTTCCGCTGCCATTAATAGAACGTCACCATAGCGTAAAATATGCAGATTTTTTTGTTTTCTATCGCGATTTCCAAGATAGGATTCCACTTCTTTATTTTCAGAATGGTAAGCTTTATAGTTATAGCGGGGGTTTTCTACACTATCCTGACTTGGGATTCTATAGCCGTCAAATAATACGGTTCCTTTATGAGTACCGCTATTGTCAATAAAAATAATAGTTGCATCTTTTCTGATATCACCGGGTTCATATTCATCTACCAGATTCTGACTTGGATTATTAAATCCGTAACCAAGGTCGCGCCAGCCACCCTTGCCTCCTACTCTTGGTCCTTGCCAGACACAATATCCGTCCACACCAAAATCAGAATTATTAAACTGTCCGGTTTTAACTTCAAAGATGGCCTCTGAACTATTATCTCCTGCCTGGCGCCAGATATCTTCATAGTGGTCAAGGAGCTTATATTCATTGGATTGGATAACTGCCTGGCAAAGGTCATAAGCCTCCTGCCATTTTTTTGTAGTCAATTGTACCCTTGCCAGCATAGCTTGAGCTGTGCCTTTGTTGATTCGACCAACCTGAGACTGACTTCTTACCTTCAGGTTTTCAATTGCAAAATTCAAATCCTCACGAATCAGATCATATATCTCATCAACACTTGCCCTGGTTTGATAAATCGGGTCTGTATTGGCTTCCTGAGCATTAACAGGCACCTTTAACACCTTAGGTACTCCTCCGAAATATCTAACCAGATTAAAGTAAAAATATGCGCGTAAAAACCGTACTTCACCTTGATACTGAGCCTTAAGCTGAGCATCAATGGGTGCATTTTCCAAGGCTTTTAAGGCTTGATTTGCTTTGGCAATGGCATTATAATTGCCGTTCCACAATGCTTCCACAAAATTATTAGTAGCCGTATGCTCAAAATTATCCATTGCTTTGATGTTGGGCTGATCTCCGGGTGTACTTCCTTTATCGGCATCATCAGTCATGATGATTGTTGCAGTTATAAAACTGATTCCATGGATATCTCCAATCCCACCAAATGCACTCCCTGCCAAAAGAGAATTATAGACGCCTGTGACCAACTTCTCTGCTATGGCCGGGTCTGAATCGGGTGTTGCCTGCCCCTGAATCGGAACATCCAAAAAGTCTTTCCGGCAACTTATAAGTATCATTGAAACCAATAAAAATGGGATGAAATATTTTAGATTTTTGTTTACAAGTATCATGGCTCTTATATGTTATTCATTAAAAAGTTATATTAATACCGGCGCCTACAGTCCTTGAAGTAGGATAGGCATTCTTTTCTATTCCTGCTTCAGTCGGATTTCCGGGAAGCTCGGCGGTAAAGCCACTATATTTTTTTAACGTAAAAATGTTCTGTCCGGTTAGAAAAACGCGTGCATTTTGAAATATTTTTTTACTTCCCATGGTTGAAGGCAGATTGTACGATAAGGTCACGTTATTGATTCGGATATAATCACCCGGCTCCACAAAGTAAGTGGATGCGGGCAGGTTACCGGCATTGGCACCAGGTTCGTCATTGATACCGCTTCCTCTTGTCCATCTGTTGTAGGCCATATCTTTCTCTATATTATCTGTAGCAAGTTGGCGGAAGGCCTTCTTTCCGTTATATACTTTATTGCCGGCGACACCGGTGAGGTCGATAGTTAAATCAAAATGTCCATAAGAGGCACCGAGGTTGATACCATAATAAAAGTCAGGTTGATATGATCCGACAAATACCCTGTCATTGTCATCTATGACACCGTCATTGTTGGCATCCAGATATTTAAATGTCCCGGCAGAAGCAGAAGGCTGGATGGGTTTTCCATCTTTGACATAAGCCAGTACTTCTTCGTCCGTCTGAAAGACGCCCAGAACCTGGTACACATAGAATGCTCCAACTTCCTGATCATTGTCCGTCTTGGTGGTATATTGTTGTGCTGCCCCTATGCCACCGTCCAGAATTGGTTGACCTCCGTTCAGACCGATTACTTTATTGTTGTTGAAGGTAATATTACCTCCGACATTATATGAAAACTTTTCTGATACCTTTGTCCTCCAGTTGAGCATGGCCTCCAGTCCATAGTTCTGAATTGAAGCGGCATTGGTGAGGACTAACCCATCTGCGTCACCTATCACAGACGGCACTTTAACATTGATGAGCAAGTCACGAGCTTTTTTGTTATAATAACCTATTTCTCCTGTAAGCCTGTTTTTAAGTAAACCAAATTCCACAGCCAGGTCCAGCTCCTCCGTTGTTTCCCATTTCAGGTTTGGATCCTTTACCTGAGTGATTGCACTTCCCGGCACTGCCACACCACCGCCGTATGGATAATTCTGATTGGGCTCTACTGTCGTTACAAAAGCATCTGTAGGCACTCTGTCATTACCTACCTGTCCCCAGCTGGCTCTTAATTTCAGCATATCTACCATTGTCTGATCAGCCATAAAAGGCTCATTTGAAATTATCCACCCTGCACCAAAAGAGGGAAAGAAACTCCATCTGTTATCCGGAGCCAGGCGGGAGCTGCCGTCGTAACGCATTGTACCGGTAAAAAGGTATTTGTCATCAAAGCTATAATTTAATCGGGCAAGATATGCATTACGGGCCCATTTGTCGCCACCCCCATTATTTGTAGAAGTATTCGCATCTCCTGTTCCTATATACCAAAGGTCAGGATCGGCCGGAACATCACTTCTATAAGCAGTTAAATAATCGGAAGAAAATCGCTCTGCCGTTGTACCCACCATGATTGTCAGTGCATGGCGGTCAAATTGCTTCATCATCGTAATGGTATTGTCCCACACCCACCTGAAGGCATTTTCTTTTTTTACATTCAGATCAGAATCGGCGTTTCTTTGATTACCACCGGCTTTGATAAAAGTTGTTTCGTCGTTCTCAAAAGCGTAATTATAAACCGTACTGCTTATGTTGTTCAGCTCTCCTCCGATGCTGGATCTGAATGTCAGCCAAGGAAGTGGTTTTATATCGAGATAGCCGACAGACTGGATTCTGTTCGTTTTTTCTCTGTTATAATTATTTTCAATATCGAGAATTGGGTTACCTACGTTTTGGTAAACGGAAGTATTACCGTACTTACCGTCCACTTTGGACTGGATGATTGGTGCGGCGCGATAGGCATTGTTATAGGCAGTACCCAGGTTTGCAATCTTGTTATTGGAATTTGAAAAAGAAGAAATGATTCCTGCATTCAGGTATTTATTAATATCCCAGGTGAGGTTAGATCTAAGGTTAAATCTTTTAAATTTATTGTCTATGACGATACCTTCGTCTTCCAAATAACCGCCACTGATATAGTAAGTTGACTTATCCGATCCACCTGAAAGAGACAGGTTATGGCTTTGATACCATGCATTTCGGAGAATCTGACTATACCAGTCTGTAGAAAAGCCCGGATTTACAACTGTATTGGAAGTTGCCTGAGTTACATAGTTGGCATACTCGTCGCTATTCGCCATGTCCACCAGGTTAGCAGCGTTTTTAAATCCTACCGTAGTGTTATAATTGATTGACATTGTTCCGCTTTTACCTTTCTTGGTGGTAATGATAATCACACCATTGGCGCCACGTGCTCCGTAAATAGCAGTGGAAGAAGCATCTTTGAGGATGTCCATACTCACGATGTCATTGGTATTGATATTGCTAATATTATCCGTCAGGACACCATCCACCACATAAAGGGTAGCTGTACCTGCGATGGCAGAACTAATACCGCGAACTCGCACCACAGGGCTGCTTCCCGGTTCACCACTGGTGATGACCTGCACACCGGCTGCCTTTCCCTGAAGTGCCTGGGTAGCAGTGAGAACAGGTTGCTTGGCAAGATCTTCACCTTTTACACTTGACGTAGAGCCGGTCACATCCACTTTTCGCTGAACACCATAACCTACCACAACGACTTCAGACAGGACATTGGATTTAGACTGAAGTTTTATGTTAAATTTTGACTGCCCGTTTAAAAGAAGCGTCTGACTTTCATAGCCGATATAGGAAACATTTATGGCATTGTCTCCCGGCTTAATATCTACCGAGAAATTACCGTCAATATCTGAAACAGTTCCGATACCGGTGTTAGTATATTTACTCAGATCGCTACCCGTGCCTCGTAAAACCATGATGCTGGCGCCTATGATTGATTCATTTGATGTGGCATCCACGATAGTGCCGGAAATAGTTTGCTGAGAAAACAGGGATGTGATTAGGGTGAAAAAACAGATGGTAAAAATGATTTTTTTCACATGCTAAATTTTATAGATAAAGAATATTCAAATTTAAGTCATATAAGGATAAAAAAATAATTTATCAGAAGCTAAGTAAACAGCCGCATGACATTTCATTTCCTATATCTTATCAACCATATTTATTGATTTAAAATTTTTACTAAAACCAACAATAACAAATATTACTATTGTATTTTATGTGGAACAAATTTGAGAAAATACTTAACAAAACAATCTTTTTTATTAAGAATTTTATTAAAAAAACAGACAATTATAAAATAAACCTAAAAAGCGGTTTAAAGTATTTATATTTGTTTGATTGATATACAAAACAAAATATTAGTTAAGTCAAAAAATATTCTACAAATTATATGTTAACATGCCAACATTTTTAATATTTTATATTTTGTAATAATAACTTAGTGCTGATAATATTTTTTAAAATAAAACTAATTGAAAACAATTAAGCTGGTCAATTTAAAAATTAAGGTATCCGGAATAGAAAATTTATGCCTGATTATTTTACTTTTTTTATTACCCGGGTGCAGTTCACTTAACTATTTTAAGATGAGGGAGAGTGACAAAGTTTTCAACCAAGGCTTGAAGAATAGTGAGAAAGTACAATTTGAAAGATACCGCATAAAACGCAATCACATCAGGTACTGCCATTCAGGCTCGGATTCTTTACCCGTTGTCTTATTTATACATGGAGCTCCCGCCTCTTTATCTTTCTGGAAGCCTTTTTTTCAGGATAGCCTTTTGAAATCAAAAGCTGAATTAGTGGCTGTTGATCGTCCGGGCTACGGATATTCCAGTTTCGGAAGATTGTATTTGTCCTATTACACTCAGGCCTCCTTATTGGCGCCCATCATTGAAAAATATGGTAAAAACAGGCAGCTTATACTAGTTGGTTCAAGTTATGGCGGGCCTTTGTGCGCATTGCTGGCTGCCCGTTTCCCTGAATATGTATCCGGATTGCTGTTAGTTTCATCTTCGATTGCCCCCGGCGAAGAAGCCATCTGGAACATTACACATCTGATAGACTCTCCACTTGGGGAGTTTTTTCCAAGAGTATTGCAGGTAGCGACAGCAGAGAAAATTCATCACAGAAAGATGCTGGAAGAAATTAAAGGTGAATGGTCGCATATCCTATGCCCGTTGGTAATGCTGCATGGTTCCGAGGATGAATTAATATTTCCTACAAATGTCAGTTTTGTATATAGTAAGTTCTGGAGAGCTCCTAAACAAATAACCATACTTGGCGGGTTAAAACATAATATTGTAGATACACGCCCTAAAATCGTGGTAGAGAAAATCATGGAATTACTCAATCAGAATGCCATGGTGTTGAAGTGATTTCCGGTCTTCTCTCAATGGTGAGGAAGGTGGATGTGGTGTCAAGGAGAGGAAGGAATTTAACAGCCAATAAAGGTTAACATCTCTTTTCATTATATACAGTATGAATCACAACAAGCTCAACTTTAACCTTTGGTGGGGACCTCCCAAAAAGTTTAATGCTATACCTGAAGAAAGGAAAATAACCTGGCTGGAATTGTTCTTTGATCTGGTGTATGTCATCCTGATTTCATCGGCAACCCACCATCTGTATGGTCATTATACTTTCACTAATCTACTGGATTATTTCCTACTCTTTGCTTTGATATTCTGGGGTTGGCTCAATGGAAGCCTCTATTATGAACTGCATGGTACGGAAGGCTTGCGTACCCGATTGATGATGCTGTGGCAAATTATGGCAGCTGCTGCCATTGCAGTCACCATTAAAAATTCAGAAGAATTTTTTTCAAAGGCAACCATATTCACCTTCTCTATCCTTGAGATGTATCTAATATATTTGTGGTGGAGCATAGGGCTTTATGACAAGCAACACCGGAAATTGAATTTGCCTTACACCATTTGTTTTTGCCTGGCTGCCTTCCTATTATTATTATCCTTCTTTGCCAATGGCCAAAAATGGCTCATTGTGGGGGCCATAATTCTGAATTTTATTCCACCCATTGTGTCTAAGGTAATTCACCGTATCAGAAAGTTACCCGTAAACACTATGTGGTCAGAAAGTATGAACGAAAGGCTGGGCTTACTCACCATCATCTTATTGGGGGAAGTAATCCTGGGAATCACTAATGGCTTAACCCCTAACTTAACAAACCGGCCTGAAGCGTGGATCATATTTGTACTCTGTATCTTGCTGACCTTTGTGGTTTGGTGGCTCCTTTTTACATTGACATCTGATCGACCCGTCAGAGCCTACACGGCAAACTGGTATTTGCTACCGATCCTTTATATCCCGACTTTAAGTGCCCTTGGTCTGCTGGGCGCCTTATTTTCAGAAACCGCTCAAATGGGTTCAATTATCCCTGACGGAAACACCTCGTTTGAGACAATAAATTTTCTAATAGGAGTGTGCATTGCCCTGATACTCATTGGAATCAGCGGAATCAGCAATTTTATGGACTATCCGACTGTCTCACAAACGGACCGGCAACGCATAAGATCAGCTTTTATTTATGCGGCTTCCTTGATAGTAATAGTCTCTGTTCTTTGCCGGAATGAAAAAGGAACTATTTATTTATCCATTCTATTGTGTATATTGTTCATCCTGATATTTTTACTAAACTTAATGTGGTACAAATCATACCATAAAGAGATTCAGAAGAAAAGAGAATGAAATGTATCTCTAAAATATCAAATGCAATTATCTGTTCCTAAAAAATTATAATAAGCCGTATCATATTATCATACAAGTTTTTTTATATTACAAATTATGCATTATAAAAATTTATTAACTGTAAAACCACGTAGAGGATATCGAAAGCATTCCCGTGTATTCTTCGAATATGCCACCAAGCCAACTATTTTATTCATCATTTTATGGGCATACCTGATTATGTTTCCCGACAGGATCACGGCTTCAACTGTTTTTGCTTCTCAATTTGGCTACAGCCCGTCTGATGCAACTGAAGCCTTCCAGAAAGCTATCAACTCTCCAAATGATACCATTATTATCGACAAACAAGATGCTGACTGGAATGTAGGACCAAGCACCTTCTTTTCACTCCAAAATAAGACCATTCTATTCCAATCCGGCGTAGTCCTGAGAGCCTTACCGGGCCGTTTTGGTGCGACAAATGCCTGCCTTTTCAAACTCAGGTTCAGCCATCAAGTCAGCATCATTGGTTACGGTGCCACATTTAAAATGAACAAGAGCGAATATGCACAGCTTAATAAAGGCGAATACAGAATGAGCATTTCAATGGACGGCTGCTCGGACATTACAATAAAAGGACTGATTCTGGATGAAAGCGGTGGAGATGGCATATATATAGGTGGAGATAGCTTGAATTATTGCAAATCCATCTTATTGGAGGATGTTCAAGCCATCAACCACTATCGTCAGGGAATAAGTATCTGCAACGTTCGGGATATGACAGTAAGGAACTGTTATTTTGCCCATACAAAAGGTACACTGCCGGAAGCAGGTATTGACGTGGAACCGTATTAGACCACGCAGCAGATTACTAATCTGACCATCGAAAAATGTCGGTTTGAAGACAATGGATGGGCAGGCCTGGCATTGGCACTGACTTTTCTGGACAGCACATCTTTACCCGAATCAATTAATATCAACCAATGTGCCTTTAAAAACAACTGTAAACCGACTAATACGTATGCTTTAAGTGAAATATATATAGGTGCTGATGCCCATAAACCAGTGAAAGGAAATGTTGTATTTGACCGATGTTTTATAGAAGAAAGCCAATACGGTGCTTTATATTCCCGAAAAACTGCAGATGCTTACATGGTGACATTTAAGGATTGTATATTTCAGGATGTGAGTAAACTTCAGATTCAATACAATGAACCAATTTTTCTCGAAGTGCCGGATTATAACAATCCTTGCTCATACTTAGGCGGTTTCAACTTTGATAATATCCTGATTTCCTATCCCACTGATTTTAGTTTTTTCAGAGTTTTGGGCTGGACTACCTTAGCAGGCATTAAAGATATTACAGGCAACTTCACCATATTCGAATCAAATAACAATCCGGTTATGTATTCCAAAGTAGCCGATACCATCAATTGTAATTATAAAATTAATTATTTTGCCCAACTACCCTCGACGACAGTTTTAGTCAATACTTTAGAAGACCATGCTTATGAATGTAATCAGCAAGATGGTCTAATCGAGTTAACTTGAGCGTCCGTCAACATAAGTTATCCATTAACTGTAAAGTATGAATATTCCGGATCGGCAAAGGCCGGTGACGATATTCACCTGCAGGTCGGAGGAATTGTTATACCTGCCTTTCAGACAACGATTACAGACACTATCCGGGCTCGATCTGATAATTTACTTGAAGAAGATGAAAATATTGATTACGCCTTTCTTCAGGGAAATCTGTTTACCATCTCAGGGGAAAATTCTGCAAATATTATATTATCTGATTGTATTCCGTCAGCAGTCAATCTCGCATCAAATAAATCTGTCAGAATTTATCCCAATCCTGCAAAAAACTTTATCCGGGTAGAAAACAACCTGAAAATACCAATATCCGTCCGAATTTATGACTTGCATGGAAGACAACTTCTGTGTAAGCAGATTTTTCATTCAGATTATATTGATATTTCCTCCTTACCGCAGGGAATGGCTGTAATGGAGATTTTAACTGCTGCTCCCCTATCTGAATACAGAAAGTTGATAATTTTATAGAATGACCACATAAAGGTCCGACTACAACTATTCTAAATACTGATTTTGTAATAATTCAAATCATATTAAAAAAAATTAATGTCACTGGTATATCCGGTAAGATATGCGGTTTTCCTTTTGATTGGACTTTTAATGATAAACATAAAGATGTTTAACTTTGAATAATAGCTATATCCATCAAAAAGGTCAACGAAAGGCGTTATTTCTCGCCTCTTCCAAAGTAACACCACGGCTATAGGTTAATTTGGCAATACCGATGACCTGATAAGAATTTGCCGCATCCGTATCAACATGCTCATCTTTACTTGTATATAGCGTGATATTATGTCCGGTTTCATTCTTCAATATGATGAAGTTTTTCTTTGTCTGTTCAATATTGACTACATGTGTCTTTTTCAATTGAGCAGGGAAGTTCTGTATCAGATAGGTTATAACAATCCGGTTATCGCCGTTTTTAATGAAATAGACCATATCGTTTCCACGACTTTCTTGATAGATTTCTTTACCGGTAATCTTTTTGCTCGGATTACATGCTATAAAAAATACAACCGACATGGCTAAGAAAATGAAATGAATAAGTTTAAGCATTTTTTATTTAATTTATTTTTGCAAAAATAAATTAAATGCTTTATCATTCATCATACGAAATCAAAAAAGGTATGAGCTTTCCTGCACTGTTTAGGATAAATAAAAAAAGGCTGCTCTTACGAACAGCCTTTTCTATCTTCACTAAAAAATTTATTCTAAGCTTTTACAGTGCCTTTAGCCTTTTCTATAACCTCAGTGGCTATATTGGCAGGAGCCTGAGCAAAGTGTGAAAACTCCATTGATGAAGATGCCCTTCCGGAAGTGATGGTACGTAACTGAGTTACATATCCAAACATCTCACTTAGTGGAACTTCAGCCTTCACCACTACTGCGTTAAACTTGACATCCTGGCCTTTTACCAAACCACGACGACGATTCAAGTCACCGATAACTGAACCCGTGTATTCATCCGGTGTAGTAACCTCCAGCTTCATGATGGGTTCAAGGAGGACAGGTGCTGCTTTTTTCGCGGCTTCTTTAAATCCTTCCTTAGCCGCCAATTCGAAAGCAATAGGTTTAGAGTCCACAGAGTGCATGGATCCGTCATGAACCTTAACTTTCATACTGTCGATGTTATAACCGGCAAGTACTCCATTACTCATCATCTGAGTAAAGCCGTCTGTAATCGGCTTCATATAGTTTTTATCGATGGCACCTCCAACGATAGCCCACTCAAACTGAAGTTTGGTCTTACCGTTTTTGAAATCTTCACTATCCAGGAATTCCTGATCAGCAGGACCAAGTTCAAACTCAATATCAGCAAAGAGACCAGAACCACCTGTTTGTTTTTTCAACTTCTCACGGTGATTTACGGTTTTAGTAAGAGCTTCTTTATAGTTTACCTGAGGAGCGCCCTGATTTACTTCAACTTTAAATTCTCTTTTCAGACGATCTACGATAATCTCAAGGTGGAGTTCTCCCATACCTGAGATAACTGTTTGAGCTGTTTCATCATTATAGCTGGCTTTGAAGGTAGGATCTTCTTCAGACAATTTAGCCAAAGCCATACCCAGCTTTTCAAGGTCTTTCTGAGTTTTTGGCTCAATTGCAAGACCGATAACTGGTTCCGGGAAGGTCATTGATTCAAGGATGATGGGCTTTGTTTCATCACAAAGTGTATCACCTGTCTTAATATCTTTAAATCCTACTGCAGCAGCGATATCTCCTGCCTCAACTTTCTCAATCGGATTTTGCTTATTGGCGTGCATCTGATAGATACGTGAAATTCTTTCCTTGTTGCCTGAACGAGTATTAAGTACATACGAGCCGGCATCCAGCTTACCAGAATATACCCTCATAAAGGCAAGACGACCTACGAACGGGTCAGTGGCGATCTTAAATGCAAGGGCAGAGAAAGGCTCATCAACAGACGGCTTTCTGGATATTGGCTCATCGGTGCGGGGATCTGTGCCTTCAACAGCTTCTACGTCTGTCGGGGCCGGCAAGAATGCACAAACGGCATTCAACATAGCCTGCACACCTTTATTTTTAAAGGAAGAACCACACATCATAGGTACGATTTTCATATCAATGACGGCAGCACGGATAGCAGCGCGGATTTCGTCAGCCGATATAGAATTGGGATCCTCAAAGAATTTTTCCATGATGGTGTCATCATATTCAGCTACGGACTCCAGCAGGTGTTCCCTGTGTTCTGCCACAATATCAACAAGATCAGCCGGAATCGGAACAACATTGTAGGTCATTCCGTAATCGTCTTCATTCCATACGATAGCTTCGTTGGTGATTAAGTCCACGACTCCTTTAAAGTGCTCTTCAGCTCCGATAGGCACTTGAAGGGCAACCGCATTTCCACCAAGCATTTCCCTGACTTGCTTAACGACATTAAAGAAATCTGCTCCCTGGCGATCCATTTTATTCACAAAGCCCAAGCGAGGCACTTTGTATCGGTCTGCCTGACGCCATACTGTTTCAGATTGAGGTTCAACTCCATCAACGGCACTAAACAATGCGACAACTCCGTCTAATACCCTCAGTGAACGTTCTACCTCTACCGTAAAGTCAACGTGACCGGGTGTGTCGATGAGGTTAATGGAGTAATGCTTACCTTGCCAATCCCAGTGGGTCTTGGTAGCAGCAGAGGTGATGGTGATTCCTCGTTCTTGTTCTTGTTCCATCCAGTCCATTGTGGCGGCACCGTCGTGTACCTCACCTATTTTATGGCTGATACCGGTATAAAAAAGGATACGCTCGGAAGTTGTAGTTTTACCTGCGTCAATATGTGCAGCAATTCCGATGTTCCTTGTTAATTCAAGTTTGGAAGACATTTATAATATTGTTTTGATAATCCTAAAAAATTAAGCTTTAAAGTGAGCAAAGGCTCTGTTGGCTTCAGCCATTCTGTGGGTATCTTCTTTTCGCTTTACAGCTGCACCTTCACCTTTGCTTGCGGCGATGATTTCTGCCGATAATTTATCAGCCATTCCCTTACCGCTTCGTTTGCGTGCAAAATTAATCAACCATTTCATCCCTATGGAGATCTTTCTGTTAGCAGGTAATTCTGTCGGAATCTGGAAGGTAGCTCCTCCGATTCTTCTTGAACGTACTTCTACCTGAGGCATAGCGTTATTCAGTGCCTTTTTCCAGGTTTCGTGCTCGTCTTCTCCGAGCTTTTCCTTTACGATGTCCATTGCATCATAAAAAATTTGAAAGGCGGTACTTTTCTTCCCTTCATACATTAAATGATTGACAAATTTAGTCACCATGGTATCATTGTACCTTGGGTCACCTGCAATCAATCTAACTTTTGGTTTCCTTTTTCTCATGTTTAAAGCTTGTTGCTTTTTAGATTAATTAAATTATTTCTTTGGGCGCTTTGTACCGTAATGTGAACGGCTTTTCTTTCTGTTGTTTACACCGGCAGTATCCAGTGCTCCTCTCACGATAGTATAACGTACACCCGGAAGGTCTTTTACTCTACCTCCTGCGATCAGCACGATAGAGTGCTCCTGCAGGTTGTGGCCTTCACCCGGGATGTAAGCGATGACTTCGATCTGGTTGGTAAGTCTGACTTTAGCAACTTTTCTAAGTGCAGAGTTCGGTTTCTTAGGCGTCGTGGTATATACCCTGGTGCAAACACCTCTTTTCTGAGGAGAAGCATCCAGCGCTCTTGATTTGCTGGTATATTCTACAGCCTTTCTGCCTTTTCTTACCAATTGATTAATAGTAGGCATACGATTATGTTTAAAAATTATTAGTTACAAAATGATTGAAAAAGTGCCGAAAGCTGCTTGTTTACTATGTTTTCAACGAAACAAATCGCCCCTTTCTCAAAATAGGTTGCAAAGTTATGACTATTTTGGTTCTGTACAAGTGTTTGAGCGAAAATATTTTAGAAAAAATGTATAGGTCAAATCTGATCTGATACAAAAATCGCTTTCGTTTACCCTTGCCCGATCATTCAATATATCATATCTCACTACCAATGCCATATAGTTAGAATGACCGTAATGAAAAAAAGACCTAAATTATGAAAGTGATTGTAAGGATATCGCCTGTTTGATAGACTACAGTCCGTTTGATGAGCTAACGCTCACTTATCGGTTCAGACAGGAAGGCTAATAAACGCCAATACCATCAATAAACTGCAACATTTATCTTAACCTCTTAGCTAAAGATATTAATATACAGTCTTTAGAATCGTAATTGAACAATAGTTTTGCAACTGGTATCGTGTTATTATTGTCAAAAGGAAAACTCTAAAATGCCTACTGGTCATTCACAACTTTCTGAACACAATATTATCGGATTCTAAACCATTTTTATCCAAATAAGTATCCAGATCATCAACCTGTATTTTTCCGACAGAACCGTCAGGAATGATGATTGCCGGAGCATATCCCAAGGAAAGCAAGTTGTGGACAGCCTTTTTATGACTTTCATTATTGCGCCGGACTGATAGATACTCCATGATGACTACCGGGCTATGGCTTTGTAAATAGTGCTGTCCGCCCAAAATTACCTGATCTTCCGCACCTTCAACATCTATCTTTATAATATCCGGCCTAAAAGTGCCATCCGAGGTGATGTTATCAATGGTATCCGCCTCCACCTCTATTTTCTGTGGTTTGTATTTTTCAAACCACGCTTCATCCGCAAATTGACTGACATCCAATGTGTTGTATTCTGAAAAGGATATTGGAAATTCATAGAAATGAAGTTTGCCTTTTCGTGCAGAAACTGCACTATTGAAGGCTTTTATCCCGGTATGTTTGATGGTATTTTGACGAAGTATATCAAAAGTAAGCTTTCCGGGCTCAAATGAAAATACCATTCCGCTTAGCCCTGTGAGCTTGGATGCCAATAACGAAAAGTAACCAAAATGCGCTCCTATGTCTAAAAAATGACTTTCCTTTCCGACTTCTTTAATCAGAAATTGCGCCAACCGTATCTCCGAATCATGTGACTTACCTTGAGTAAAATAGATATCGGAACCGGCCGGTAAAGCCACCTTCATTTCTTCTCCAAAAAATGTGGAAGCCGGAACAACTCTTTGCCTTTTGGTAACCGGATAAATAAAATTATTGAAGACCTGTCCCCAAAGATACCTGAATGGACTTGCTTTTAACCGCCCAAAAGCATTGGTTTTTGCCAATACTTTTACATGTTCAAGACCTTTGCTTAATCTTTCAACAACTTCAATCATCAAGCCAACTGCTGTAAGAGTCCGGACATATCCGTTTTTGCTGAAACGATACCGACCAAAGCTTCTATACTAACTCTTTCCTGGTAAAGGGTATCTCGATCTCTTATTGTGACGGTACCATCCTCAAGAGACTGAAAATCTACGGTGACACAAAAGGGAGTACCTATTGCATCCTGGCGTCGATACCTTCTTCCTATAGCATCCTTTTCATCATACTGACACTGGAACCTCCAGTGCAAGTCGCTGTATATCTTTCTTGCCAGAGAGGACAATTCTTCCTTATTTTTCACTAATGGCAATATAGCACATTTAACCGGGGCAAGTGCAGGATGTATCTTAAATACGGTCCTTACAGACTCATCACCTTTTGCATCCGGTACACTTTCTTCTACAAGATTATTGCTCAACATCGCAAGGAACATACGGTCTGCACCAATAGATGTTTCAACAACATACGGTATATAAGACTCATTGCGATCCTGATCAAAATAGGTTAGTTTCTTGCCGGACAACTCTTGATGACTCTTCAGATCAAAGTCGGTTCTTGAGTGGATACCTTCCAATTCTTTAAAACCAAATGGAAACTCAAATTGGATATCCGTAGCTGCATTGGCATAATGAGCCAGATTATCATGGTCTTTAAACCGCAGTTTGGAAGGGTCTGTTCCCAGGGCGAGATGCCACTTCATCCTCATTTCCTTCCATTTTTCAAACCATTCAAGTTCGGTTCCCGGTGGAATAAAGAATTGCATCTCCATCTGTTCAAATTCCCGCATTCGGAAGATAAACTGTCGTGCGACAATCTCATTACGGAAAGCCTTCCCTATCTGGGCAATACCAAACGGAACTTTCTGTCTTGTTGTCTTTTGCACATTGAGGAAGTTGACAAAGATTCCCTGGGCAGTTTCAGGACGCAGGTACAGTTTTTCTTCCTGACCGGAAATGTTGCCCAATTGGGTTGAAAACATAAGATTAAACTGTCGCACTTCCGTCCAGTTGCGCGAGCCGGAATCCGGATCGGTTATTTCGAGGTCAGCGATAATCTTGCCCAATTCCGCCATATCACCTGCAGTCATAGCATCGGCCAACCGCTTGGATACGGTATCGATTTCTTTTTGGTATTCAACAACCCGCGGATTGGTGGACAGGAACATATCTGTATCAAAGGCGTCACCAAAGCGCTTAGCAGCCTTTTCTACTTCTTTATTAATCTTGTCGGCAACTTTATCAATATAGTTTTCGATAAGGACATCCGCTCTGAATCGCTTTTTGCTATCCTTATTATCAAGCATCGGATCATTGAAAGCATCCACGTGACCGCTTGCCTTCCAGATGAGGGGGTGCATAAAGATCCCGCTATCGATGCCCACGATATTTTCATGTAGGCGGGTCATTGCTTGCCACCAGTATTGTTTCAAATTATTTTTTAACTCGACCCCCAACGGACCATAGTCATATACCGCACTTAACCCGTCATAAATTTCACTTGAAGGATAGATAAAACCATATTCTTTTGCATAAGACACAATGCGTTTAAAATCATCCTGCTGCTGAGCCATATCTTGAATAAAATTTAATTTTCGAAAGAAGCCGCAAAGGTATGGATAATTTTATCAAAAAATAGAACCCTGGGTCAGCGATACACCACAATTCTATCTTAATGATTGCAAAGACAATATTTTATATCCAATTTATTACCGCTTCATTAAAAATAAATAAATACGACAATAATTAGAATTCCACCTTTTAATAATAATCACTTACCCTACTCTTTTTATGGAAGGAGTAATCAAAGAAATTATAAAAAACAACCTGATAGGTTGATCCGTCGTAATTTTATAAATTATACTAATCCCCGATTTGGTTACATGTATTGCACATATACATACTCACCGTCAGCTGTAACAGGATAACTTACCAAGGGTTTCTTAGCCGGACCTCGTGTCACATTTCCGTTCATGTCAAACCGGCTTCCGTGACAGGGGCAAGCCAGGATATTGTCTTTCGCTTCCACGGTGCATCCCCGGTGTGTACACTTCAGATGGAGTGCCAGATAATGCTGACCTTCCTTATGTACGAAGACAGGATGTTCATCAGTCGGATGCTTGACCACAATAAAATCTTTATCTGTAGGCCAATCCGCCTTTAATACCCTGATTTTATTGTCAGAGACAGAACTATTGGTCAAAACGGCTGCAGGAGCTTTACATCCCTGAGTAATCAATGCATTCCCTGCAACGATACCGGCAAGACTCCACAAGCCGGCTTTTTCAAAAAACTCTCTTCTATCCATTATTTTATGATTGTTGTCAATTGTGTCTGCTATAAAGGTAACAATTCTTTCTATTATTAATAGACATTAGTTGTGCAGTATATATGTATATAGTTGTCAATTATTTTAATTATACTGGTTCGAATCTAAATTTTTTTAAGGATGGAATTCTCAGACATGTCATACTTGGATGGATATTTAGTATATATTTACAGATAAGGAAATCTCAAAATATTCAAATGAAATAGTATCAGGGGTGAAAAGCAATTAAAATGTATATAGTACAATTCTTCTTCAATAAATTTAACAGGTTTATACTAAGGAGTTTGGAAAAAGTAAAATTAGAATTTTTACTGATGGCCATTGGTCATAATCTAAGAAAATGGGCTGGAAAAATAGCTCAAATCGTGTCCAATACTATGTCTGACCCTTCCCCACCACTTAACTTAGGCTCATTTTTAGGATTATATTTTCAAAATTTGATAAATAGGCGTTTAAAGTCAAAAATTTCCATTTCAACCCCTCCCCCAAAAATTAATTGCATAAAAAAGACCTTTCTTTCAGGACAGCCTCTTTTGTATTTCCAAATAATTCCTAAATACAGGACATCTTTTATTTGCTGTCCCAGGATCGTCGCAACATTGTTTGAATCACCCTTGTTTAATACAACTGAGTAGTAATTAATTCAACTTTAAGTCAAAACTATAAATATAAGTGAACAATCTTTTTCCAATATTCTGGAAAAAAGAATAGTAAAATATTGAAAATAATAAAGCACCCAGAGGAAAAGATAGCTGAAAATCCTAATGCATCTTTAACAGAATCATGAAAGATTAATGAAACTAATAAGCATAAGATAAATATTATGATACAACTAAGCAATAATTCCAGCTCTCTTTTTATTAATAATTTAAAATTCATAACTAAAAAAATATTTTGATTCCTTTTGCTATTTTTCCTACAATTCCAGTAGATCCAGATACAGCTCCTGTTAAAGCACCTTTTCCTAAACTCTTCCAAGAAGGATTACCGCCACTCCATAATGCAGCAGAAGTTGCACCCCACAATGCTCCTCCTATATCTGCAGCAGCCCAAGGTGGCAATACTCTCGGATCAAGTTGGTGTTCAATAAATTTAGTCTGATTTGTATTTAAACTCCAATATTCAATAGAGTGCTCAGATATATTTAAAATTACACTACTTAATGTGCCAAATTTTTGATTTATACAATAATTTTGAGAATCAAAATATTCGACATATAAATAAATTGAATCAATCAATCCATTAGCATCAATCTCTCCATTTAAAGATTTTAAAACAGTATTATTCAACCTTAACAAAAGTGATTTTTCATTTTTATCTATAAATCCTTCTGACTGTAAAATACTAATTTGATCACAAAAATCAATTTGAGCTGAACTTAAAGTATCCAAAAGGTAAGCCCCAACAACAAAATTCTTGTAACGTTCGGTTAAATAATTTAATTCATTAATAGATGAAAATGTAGTATCTGATATATTTGCAACAAAATAAGCTCTATTGAAATTTGTGATTGAATTTATATAAGATTCTAAACTGGAATGAACAGTGTCGTTGAAGTTAAGATATACATTCATTAATGCATCATTATGTAAATTTCCATAAAATTCAAAATCACTAATCTGCTTTTTCAAACAAATATCAGTTCGTATGCCAAGTTCTCCATCTATTTAATCCATACTTTTATTGCATGAAAGCAAGAAACCAGAAAAGGAAATTATGAATATTATAAAATGTTTCATGATATAAATTTTTTATTTTAGTGCTACTCTTTTCAAGGTATTTTCGCTTCCAACAATTCTTAATATTAGGATATAAAAAAGAAATGGTACTTTGGCGCCTTTTGTATCAAATCATTTTTTATAGGTCAATAAGACAAAGAAAGAAAGAAAAAAAGAAATTGCATTAACATATTTTTAACACAATTAAAAAGGTAAATATAAACATTTGTTAACAATGCGTTATCTTATCTTATTATTATTATTATTATATCGAAATTATATTTGTATCATTATTAAACACCAATAATTAATTTTCTCTTTATCGTTAAAAACACCAAATTTAATGAAATACATTCTAATAATTTCCATTTCAGTAATCTTTTTTGCTTGTGACAAAAGTTATGATGTAAAACCATCTACAGAAAACGCTGTATATATCAGAAATAATGCAGAGGAAGAATTAAGACTTTCCATTGATACATTTATAAACGAATATTTATTAAAATTTGAGAATAATTTTGGATTCATAATTGAATATCAGGATTCTACCACCCTACTTTCCCCACAAACTTTATTGAATAATCTTGAAACAGCAGGTGTAATAAGTTTCGCTCGAATGTTACAGATTTGTTCTCAATTACATTCCAGCGTGATTGCAATAGGAGATCAAAATCGAGCAGCCGAGATTTGTTCTGAACGTTTTGAGCAACAACTTTCAAAAATTTTTGCCGATAAGTCTTCAATTGAATCAAACATCCTCCTAACTAATGACATTGAGTTACGTTCATTGCCTTGTACAGATGAGTTCTAGGCAAATTGTATTTCTATTGGTGTCGGACTAACGGCATGTTTATTCTTTTTGGCCCCGGAAACTGGTGGACTGGGAGCATTAGGGTGTGCCGCAGTCGCTTCGGCGGCATATTATGCAGCTCATGAGGGTTTCTGTACCTGCTTGAAGACGACTTATGGCGGGAATACCTGAAGCAATGGTTGTAATCAAATTTTTGCATAATCTTTAAATTGTAATAGAATGAAAAAATATTTTTTCCTTTCGATTTGTATTATTACTTCAGTTATGGCATGTAACTCCCAAAACGTTGAAAATGATAAAATCAAAACGAGTGACATATATCGTATTGCCGCTAGTGAAGTTGTTGGAAACTATTTGGTCGCTTCAGAGAAGAGCCTACTGGACAAGAGGTTTTTATTTCAAGAAAAACCGGAAGCAAAAAAAGAATACGAAGATTTATTCAATCGGAATCGATTTAAAAATGTTTGTAATTGGGAAACCGAAAAGGCATCTGATGATGTTCGGAACATTGTTGAATTAGAGTGTTTGTCATTTCAATTATTCACGGAAATGAAAAAGAAATATCCTGTGCTAAAGGATAAAACGATTTATAATAAAATGATTGCCTACGCCATATCCAATAATGAATTCTACCGCATACCTAACGAAACATCTACTCAGGAATTGCTTAAAAGAGGATAACCTTTTATAAAAAAATTAGACTGAAATAAATAAAGATTTCAGCAACATTGTTATTTTCGGTATTTATGTTACCAATGGCAAAAGTATATATTGACTGCGCGTGGGAATTTTCTGTTGGATATGCCTCAGTTTATTTGACTTACCAAACTGAATACAATGAATGCGACGACCCTTTTTCGTCATTTTGCCAGCAAGAAGCAGAAGAGAATTTTAATTTTACTGTAGGTGGGGTACTAACAGAATTTGACAGATGTATGAAATATAATAATTAACAAAATTAACATCGAGCAGAACTAAAACGCCACACATCAATTTTAGCTTTTCAAATTGGGGTGTTTAATTGACCGTCTTGGCAAACATGCTCCTTGGGAATAGACGCTATTATCAAAAATATATTTCGCCATAAATGTTTTGCTACGGAGAATGCGCCGATGCTCATTTGCTATCCATTGCGGCCTTGCAACATTTTGTTTTCATTGATCCGTTTGGTGGAATCGGATTTGGTATCGAGGAATTTGATTGTGTCACTCCTACTGATCTTGGATCTTAAATCTAAAACATCTTTCTACCAAAAGGTTGTACTTACATTGCTTTGAAGTCTCAATTTTTAGGCTATTTTCCACGACATCCGCCAATACTATTATTTTATAATCTGTACAATTTGCTTGATACACGGCATAAACTTTCCATCCAAAACACTTTAATCATAGCTATAATATTTTTTAATTACCTTTGCATGCCATAAACTTTAGGTATATGTTATTTTCAATGACCGGTTTTGGCGCAGCAAAAAGACCACTCAGGGACAAAGTCCTTACTATTGAAATCAAGTCGGTCAATTCCAAAAGTGTTGATATTAGGATACGTTCGCCTTTTAACCTGAGGGAAAAAGAAAATTCCCTGCGAAAGGAAGTTGCCGAAACTGCAATAAGGGGCAAAATTGACGTTACGCTGGAATTAAGTTCCGAAAACAGCATATCGCTCGGACTAGTTAATGAAGAGCTTCTCAAAAGTTATATATATACCCTCAAGCCGATTGCAAAAGAAGCAGAAATTGACACATCCGGTATTTTATCAAGCCTGTTGCGTATCCCGGAAGTTTTGTCAAGTGGCAATAATGAAATCGACGATAATGACTGGTCAGTCATCCTGGCTACACTGGATGACGCATTAGACCGCTTTCAAAATTATAAACAGGAGGAAGGCACAGCCATTGAAAACGATTTGATAAAATGCGTGTCTATAATCGAAGACTGTCTGGAAAGGGTGAAGGATTTTGAATCAGACCGAATTGATCGAATCAGGGAAAGAATTGGTAGCAGCCTGGACGATTTCATGCCGGCAGAAAGTATTGACAAGAACCGATTTGAACAGGAATTGATTTATTATATTGAGAAAATAGACTTTTCAGAAGAAAAAAGCCGATTAGCCCAGCACTGCAAATATTTCCGGGAAGTCATTGAAATAGATGAAATCAGCAAGGGAAGAACCCTCAACTTCATCTCTCAGGAAATGGGGCGCGAAATCAATACCCTTGGAGCAAAAGCCTATCATAGTGACATCCAAAAACTTATCGTCATGATGAAGGATGAACTGGAAAAAATCAAGGAACAAACGGCCAATATTGTGTGATGTATGGAATTTGAAGGTAAAATGATTGTGGTTACTGCTCCCTCAGGTGCCGGAAAAACAACGATAGTCAAACATTTATTGCAGAAATTTGACTCCATAGACTTTTCAGTTTCCGCCACCACCCGATATAAAAGGGAACATGAAATTGATGGAAAGGACTATTTTTTTATCACTCCGGAACGATTTAAACAACTCATAGCAGAAGATGCCTTTGCTGAATATGAAATGGTTTACGAAAATCAATATTATGGAACGCTTATGTCAGAAATCGAAAGGATCTGGCATTCCGGCAAACACATAATTTTTGATATCGATGTCCGTGGAGCACTTTCCTTAAAAAGAAAATTCGGGGTCAGATGCCTGACAATCTTTATCAAGCCTCCCAGCAAGGAAATGCTTATAGAAAGATTAGTCAACAGAAAGACAGAAAACCCGGAAGCCCTTAAAAAAAGAATAGAAAAAGCTTCTTTGGAACTGAGTTATGAGCCGCTATTTGATTTTGTTCTTATCAATGATCAACTCGAAGTAGCCTGCCTTGAAGCTGAATTAGTTACCGAAAGATTTCTTAATAACTAAATCCATGGATTCAATTATTTTCACTACCCAAGTAATGTGGTCCCAGATAGATGCCAACATGCACCTTCGCCACTCTGCGTATGCCGACTTTGGAGCTCAGGCCAGACTGGTTGCCATGGAGAAGGCGGGTTTTACCTCAGAAAGCATGAGGCAATATAAAATAGGTCCGATATTATTCAGAGAAGAATTAATTTACAAAAAAGAAATCCGCCCTAATGAAATCATCAGTGTCACCAACAAGTTGAGTAAGTGCAGGGCTGACGGCAGCAGATGGTCTATTCTCCATGAAATCATTAAAGAGAGCGGTGAAATAGCAGCCATCATCCACACGGATGGAGCTTGGATAGATCAGATTAAAAGAAAACTCACTGCACTTCCCGATGAGTTGGTCTCAAAGTTACTTCGGATGTCTAAAACGGAAGATTTTATCCTGGAGGAAGTTCCTGTTTAATGGTGTGAAGCGGATAAAGAAAGGATTGTGTTTGTTCAAAAATTCTTCCTTTCCACGTAAACTAAAAAATGCAGCATTTCGTTTTATCTGAAAATTTAAAATCAATTTGTCAACTCGGGCTTTTTTCTATTTGCTTTTTGCATTGATCCTTCCCGGAAGGATTCATTCGTTTAGCCTCACCGATTCCCTGCCGGATACAAAAAAATTATCGACCATTGCCGTACCCATCAGTATATCCTACAATGATATTCAACAAATGCTCAACACCACCGTTACAGGACTCATATATCAGGACGATTCTTATACGGATAATGACAATGATGAATTTAAAATCAAGGTATGGAAAAAGGATAACATCACCATCCGGCCTAATACTTCCAATCAATTAAAAATAGCCGTCCCACTCAAGGTTTGGGCAGAAAAAGGAATTGGTGCCTTAGGGTATGTCACATATCAAAGTACTGAATTTGAACTGGTACTCAACTTTAAAACTACCTTTGCCCTCCGACCGGACTGGACGATTCGCACGGTTACCACCCCTGATGGATACACGTGGATCACTAAGCCGGTATTAAAATACAAATATGTTGACGTACCTATAACTCCAATCGTAGCCAATATCCTCGATAAACAACATGCTTCTTTTGCAAAAGAAATTGATACTCAGATTTCGACAGCTCTAAACCTGAAACCCTATGCCCTTCAGGTGTGGAATATGCTCATCACCCCGATTCAGCTTTCTGAAGAATACGAATCCTGGCTTAAAATCACTCCCAAAGGAATTCAGGCGACACCCCTGATAGCAAATAAATCCACCATATCAAATACCATAGGTCTGAATGTCATTTCTGAAACTTTAATCGGGGAGAAGCCGGACTCCGTATTGATTGCCACCGATGTCCCTAATCTAACCCTCGTTAGGCAAATACCTAATGATTTCAATGTGATAACAGTGGCAAACGTCTCTTACGACTATGCTACACATTTGGCTAACAAGCAGTTTCAAAACTATAAAATGGAATTTTTGAATGGCAAAAAATCAGTAACCATAGAAGAAATAACGGTTGGAAAGGATGCAGATAAATTAATTCTGACAACGAAATTGTCGGGAAGTGTCAAAGGAAAAGTTCTAATAGAAGGAATTCCTTATTATGATAGTCTGACCCAAAGGTTGGCATTAAGAAATGTCAACTTCCAATTAAAATCAAAGAATTTGTTCCAAAAATCCGCTGCCTGGCTCTTTAATGGCAAAATTGAAAAAATGATAGAAAATGAATACGGCATTCCGATGAAGGAAATGATAGAAGCGGCAAATAACTCCCTCCTTTCTACCATAAATTCAAGTCCGCATGCAGGCGTAACCCTTAAAGGCGTCGTCACTTCTTTAAGGCCCACTGATGTCTTCCTTAATGAAAATGATATAGCAATTTTTATCCTCTCAAAAGGTAAGGTGTCCGTGACCCTCGGAATTTTTTAAAATTTAACAATCTTAATACTGGCAAATTAAGGCCTGTTTACACCACAATAATTTTAATCGTTTCTATCCTCTTTTAATCCAATAAACATTAAGGAATTAAGAATTATATGGCATCAGTCACATAACTACACATACTTCCTTTAACTTTACAATGACTTAAATATCAAATCCCTGTCTTAACTCATAGTTAAGCATTAAGCTTTGAGCTCTATTATTGCAAAGTCAAAGCCATACGGAATTCATAGCTCTTCGTGGAGTATCCATTCATCACTCAAAGTTTAAACTACAATTTTTCCCGAATGCAAGATCCCGCATCTTTATAATATCACAACTCCTGCATGCTAATCTAATTTCCTGACATTGGTCGTAACTCCTTTAGAGAGAGAAAGGTCAACTCTTTGGTTGGTTTTGTACCATCCTCTCGTAAAATCAGGTATTTTGACAGGAGCAGAGCCATTCTTAACTGATTTTTCACTCATTATACCTACCACTGACCACGAGGCAGCGTCATAAACATCCATATCCATAGGCAGTCCATTGCGCAGACAGTCAATTAACCTCCAGTCCATTACAAAATCCATCCCGCCATGTCCACCTACCTCTTTAGCGATATTTCCTATGTGACTAATTAGTGGCGGGGTGTATTTGGCATAAAGTGAATCCAGCTCCTTCTGGTCCACCCATCTATGGCCGAATGCTATCTTCTCAGGACCGGGCCATTTCCTCGCAATACCCTTTGTACCACTTATCAGGTGAATTCTGGAATAAGGTCGGGGTGATGATACATCATGTTGAATCATAATGGTTTTCCCCTTTTCTGTTTTGATGGTAGAAGTATTCATATTGCCACGGAACGTACTATTCACGTATGGTTTAAACAAATCTGACTTTGCCGCTTCTTCTTTTTCGCGCTCCTGCATCATAAAGTCAGCTGAACTTACAGAAACCATAAAATCCATTCTGTCTCCCCGGTTGATGTCAAGACATTGGGCGACAGGGCCCAATCCATGCGTCGGATAAAGGTTGCCATTGCGGGTTGCATTCTCTTTCAATCTCCACAGATCAGCATAATAATCTTTAGAAAAATTAAGGTCCATCAGATCATGGATATAAGCTCCTTCCGCATGTACAAGTTCGCCAAATAGTCCCTGCCGTGTCATATTTAGCGTAAGCATTTCAAAAAAGTCGTAACAACAGTTTTCCAGAATAACACAATGTTTTCTGGTAGCTTCAGATACGTTGACCAGGTCCCAGCATTCTTTGAGAGACGTAGCCACAGGAACTTCGACAGCCACATGTTTTCCTGCTTTCATTGCATAAATCGCCATCGGAGTGTGCCAGTGCCATGGCGTACAGATATACATCAAGTCAATATCCATATCTGCCATTCCCTTCCAGGCTTCTTCACTTCCGCTGAAAACTTTTGGTTCGGCGAGTTTTTTATCCGTTATGGCTTTTTTCATTTTTTGAGCCCTGTCATCATACTTATCACACAGCGCAACGATGTCCATTCCATCCAGATAGCTAAGCCGTCTTACAGCCTCTTCACCCCTGTTGCCCAACCCTACGATACCCACACGTACCCGGTCAATCTTTGGTGCCCGATAGCCGGACATATTAAATCCGGCAGAAGAATAATCAGATATCTCTTCTCCTTCTTCATACCATCCGTTACCGAAGGAAGGCACATTCAGCCCCAGCACTCCCATTCCTATGGAAAGTTTTCTTATCAAATTTCGTCGTGATAGTTTCATTTTAATATTATTTATTTTATTAAAATTATTTTTTATTTTCTTCTCCTTTTAAAAAACGGCTGAAATCATCAAGCCTGTCTCTATGATCTTCAAGCCAAACCATACATACCTGCCACTGTGACTGAGCAATATAATTACTAAACACATCTCCATATTCGCTTTGGAAGATATCCGAGAAAAAAGGAATCAAATAGCCACGCCAGGCATCATCTTCATCATAGGCCACCTCCTTGGAAGACCATATTACGACATCCTTCAGCACTTTTTTGAAAAAATCAAATGTCATAATGTCACCTTTCCCTTTATTCAAAGAAATGACACTGTCCAAAGCAGCATTGACACGAAGATATGAAGAATCTAATCCTAACGCTAATGAATCATTCATTATTCCGGTCCTACTTACCGGATTGGTTAAAATAAAATTAATGACCTCAAATGCAGATTGTGAACGTTTGGTGTTGGGTTCAAGAAGCAAAAACTGACAGGCTGCAAGCAGGGATTTAGCAGGATTAACAACTTGGTTTAACTCAGCCAAACCCAGATATGAGGAGGCATGATTGGGCTTGTGATGTATAGCATTTAAAAAACAAATTTCCGCATTGGTCATCTTATGCTTCCGGATATAATTGACACCAAGGTTATAAAACAACTGATCATTCCCGCCAGTCTCTAAAATACCTGTAATCAACGTATTAATGGACTCGTCATTATTTCCTTGCTTTGCCTGAGCAGATGCTTTCACTTCATAGGCCTCGGCAATATTAATATCCTTTCTGGCAATGATCGAATCAGCCAGACGGATTGTTCTATCTAAGTCTTTCAACTGATAACAGGTAAGTGCGATCTCATAAAGAATCGTCGTCGATTCAGGCCAGATAGCCTTTGCTCTTTCGAGGACATCCATTGCCTCTTTATATTTCCCCTTGTCATAAAGATTCACTCCCTGCCGGACCAATGCACTTGGATCTTCCTGTGCAATCAACGGCAAGCTCCAAAAACAAAGCAATAATATGATCGGAAGCAACCTCATCCCTTCTTTCAATGAAATGGAAAGTTAAGAGTTTATCTACAACTAACGACAATCTTTCTTGCAAAATTTCAAGGCAAGGTATTTATTCCGACAGCTCTTTTCTAATAATCCAAAAAACTCATTCATACCTCAGACTTTCCACAGGGTCCAGCCGCGCCGCTTTCATGGCCGGATAAATACCCGAAAAGAGACCGACAACGACGCAGACAACGATCCCGAGAATAATCCAATCCCAGGGTATGATAAATCCACCTTTCAAAAACAAGGCAATAGAATTTCCGGCCAAAATACCTAGCACAATTCCTAAAAGCCCGCCTAACTGACAAATAACTACAGCTTCTATCAAGAACTGACTTAAAATATTATTCCGGGTAGCGCCCAATGCTTTCCGGATACCTATCTCCCGGGTTCTCTCCTTCACTGAGACAAGCATTATATTCATCAAACCTATTGCAGCACCCAGCAAAGTTATCAAGCCGATGCCGATAGTGGCGATGCGAAGTGTAGATGAATTTTCTTCCAGTATCTTCATAATCGCATCAGCCTGACGTATCTCAAAATCATTGTCCACACCGGCTCTCAGTCGTCTAATATTTCGAAACAACCCAGTGGTATAGTCTATTGCAGCGTTTAATTCCATGTTCAGCGGCGTACTGATTCCAATAAAATAACTCTGGTCGGCATATCCATATAATTTTTTCTGAGTCAGCAATGGAATTTCGATTTGCTTATCCACATTCGAAGTCATGGAACTCCCCTGTGATTCCATTACCCCGACGATACGAAACTTATTCCCGCCAATGGATATATCTCGATCCAATGCTGCCTGAGCACGACCGTTAAATAGCCGCTTGACCACAGCCATTCCTACGATACACACATTGACACCGTATTGAAATTCCGAAGAGGAAAATGGCCTTCCTGCCTGAATGTTGAATGAATTAACACTCAAATAATTCTCATTAATGCCGATAACGTCGATTTCAGGAGTAGTTTTTTTGTTTTCATATACAACTGAAACTCCTGAAACACCTGATCCGGATATGGCGACCTTTGTGGGCAATTTATTTTTGGTAAATAATTCATTTGCCTGCTCAAAGGTAATGGGAGGGCCGGGCACTCTGCGTTTCCCGTCAGGATGACCACGAAATCCTACATTCTTTTGCTCTATCGAAAAACTATTGGCTCCCAATCCGGAAAAATTTGTCGTCATGGAATTGAGAATAGAATCAATAGCTGTCAATATACCAACCAGAGCCATCACCCCAAAGGCAATAATCATCATCGTCAGCATCGACCTCAACAGATTGGAACGCACATTCCCGATGGCAAGTTTGATATTTTCTATAGGATTCAAAATTCTTTTTTTTACCCTCTGATAAATTTTAGCAAATCACTCTTCCTCCCAATCCGTTACATCTATACAACTTAACAGCTCTAAGTTAACTTTCGCCGGTCATTTTCAACTTTTATCATTTGGTAATAAAATTTCTAAAAGAATACAAGTCCGGTTTCAGAAGTATAAAGGTAGAAAACATCATTTAAACAATAAAAGACTTTTGCCTAACAGTTCAATTTTTACGACAAACGAATACACCGGGCGGTAAAATATAATTACTTCACTTGATTCTTTCTCATCATAACAAAAATAAAACACCTTTTTATAAGCATAAAAAACCTCATAATAATTTATTGAATCATTTCAATTTAGTACCCAACTGAGGATGCACAGGACAAAAAATGTTAAAATCCACAAAAGATATTGTTAAAATTCTTGCAAATAAAGGGTTAAACAAGTCATTATCTACCCGTATTTATTACATCACAAGGCCCTTTAATGTATATTTGCCCGAATAAACAATTAGGTAAATTCAGCATTATATATTTTTCCTTTAAACAAAATTTTAAATACTATTATCTACATATTATAATGAGAAAATTAAGCCTCCTCTGGATTTTTTTACTTTGCACCTTTTCAATTTCTGTTCAAGCTCAGATTTACGACCCCGTCAAATGGTCTTCTTCATACAAGCAGACCGGACCCGATGAATATGAAATAACATGGACTGCCAAAATTGAAAGTGGATGGTCCATCTACAGTCAATACATCGATCCGAATGTAGGACCCAATCCCACTCAGGTTGTATTTGACAATCAAAAAGCAATCAAACTCATAGGTAAGAATATCGAAGGTGGTCATATCAAGACGGTCTATGACGAAATCTGGGAAGCCAAGATTACCAAGTTTACTGAAACAGCCATCCTCAAACAAAAAATAAAGGTACTGGATGATTCTAAACCCATTACCGGCTATGTGAATTACCAAACGTGCGACGACTCAAAATGTCTTCCACCTGCAGATTACGAGTTCAGTTTTAATTTAAAGAATAAGAAAAATTCTGATCAACCTACCACCAATGCCTTAGAAGACAAAGACAACAATCCGGTGTCTGTGGCTGCTGAAACTGATGAGCAACCCGGCATCAATACCATTCCGGATGCCTCGCAAGACTTGATACAGCCGGTAAAGTGGACTGCAACCGTTAAAAACACAGAAAACAACAAAGCTATCCTCACCTTTAATGCAGCAATCGAAAAAGGGTGGAAAATTTATTCCAAAAATATCAAAGGAGACGGCCCTATACCCACTGCTTTCTCCCTGGACAAGGGAATAAACGGTAAAATAAGTAACATAACCGAATCTTCTACAGGTTCAAAAACGGTATTTGACCAATACTTCAAAATCAATGTAACCACCTTATCGAAGACAGCTTCGTACAATATAACAATTGACGAGGTACAGAAAGGACAGATTCTTTCTGGCTCTATCGATTATATGGCATGCGATGACTCAAAATGCGCCCCATTCCAGGCTTTCTGGCGTACGGATGCTGCCGGTCAGGCTGTGGAGATAAGTTTCAATCCGTTTGAATCAGCCGGAAATGCGACGATAAAAGGCGACGAAGCGAAGTTGTATCCTATTTCTGATATCGATCTTGATAATCCGATATCCCAATGCTCCGTAAACGAAGAGGCCAATATTAAACAAAACAGCCTCTTTTCGATATTTATACTTGGTTTCTTAGGCGGCTTGATTGCTTTGCTTACCCCATGTGTATTCCCGATGATACCGCTTACGGTAAGCTTTTTCACCAAAAGTAGCAAGGATAAGAAAAAAGGTATGGCCAATGCCTTCATGTATGGTTTCTTCATTTTTTTAATCTACTTGTTGCTGAGCTTGCCCTTCCACCTGCTGGACAGTATCAATCCCAATATTTTAAACGATATTTCGACCAATGCATGGCTGAATGTTGCATTTTTTGTCATCTTCATGATTTTTGCATTTTCATTTTTCGGGTATTACGAAATTACCTTACCGAGCAGCATTTCCAACAAAGTTTCTTCTGCTGAAGGTGTAGGCGGGCTGATAGGCATATTTTTTATGGCACTGACTCTTGCTCTTGTATCATTCTCATGTACCGGACCAATCTTAGGATCGCTCTTAGCCGGCACACTTAGCTCGGATGGTGGCGCATGGAATCTGACGATGGGGATGGCAGGATTTGGCATAGCCTTAGCCTTACCGTTTGCCTTGTTTGCAGCCTTCCCAGGCTGGATGAACTCGATTCCTAAATCCGGTGGCTGGCTCAATACCGTAAAAGTTGTTCTCGGCTTTATAGAAGTTGCGCTTGCCTTTAAATTCCTTTCTAATGCCGACTTGGTTAAGCACTGGGGCTTATTAAAGATAGAACCATTCCTGATTATCTGGATTGCCGTCGCCTTGGGCTTGTTTGCCTATTTGATGGGTTGGATCAGATTCCCACACGACAGCAAGTTGAAAAAGTTGAGCCTGACAAGAGGCATCTTAGCGTTCATCTCACTTGCCTTTGCAGTATATCTGGCCTCAGGATTTATTTATAATAAAGAAACAAAAACCTTCACTTCTCTATCCCTCCTCAGTGGATTGGCACCTCCGGTCGGTTACAGTATTTTACACCCCAAAGACTGTCCGAACAACCTCAACTGTTTCCACGATCTGGAAGAAGGCCTTGCCTATGCCAAATCACGAAATTTACCGGTATTTCTGGACTTCACCGGATACGCCTGTGTCAATTGCCGTAAAATGGAAGAACATGTTTGGCCGAAGGATAAAGTCAAAAACCTGCTGACCAATGAATATGTGGTTATATCTTTATATGTCGATGATAAAACACCTCTGCCCGAAGAAGAGCAGGTGACCCTGACATATAAAACCGGCGGAACGAAGAGGCTGAGAACAGTTGGTGACAAATGGCAGTTTTTCCAGACGGATAATTTTAACAACAACAGCCAGCCATGGTATGCCCTTATTACGCACACCGGCAAGTTGTTGAATACGCCGGTAGGATATACTCCCGATGTCAACCAATATGTCAATTTCCTGCAATGCGGTTTGGATGCGTATAAGAGCACAGAAGGTAAAGGCGATATCGGTCAGCGTTAAGAACTGACCACGATATAAGGTTTTACTTCCGGTCCGAAAGACTTATAAAATTCGCTGACGGAAGGCAACTCAGATCCCTCAAAATCAAGAATTATTGATTGTCCGGCATATTGACGGATGATAAAATCTATAAGGCGGGTAGGACCATTAAAGCCTTTATATTGCCTATTGTTAAAAGTCAGTGAGAGAATAATTCTACTTGATGTCTTGAGGTAAATAATACCTGCGTAAGGAGTCGAATCAGGAGCCCGGAGAGCAAGAATGCCTACCATACCCAATTTATCCATACTCTGGATAAATTGGCGGATATATGTGGCAGACAGTTTTTCACTTTGCTCATAAATAGCAAATGAATGACGGAGGTATAAGTCAATCATCTGATCCAAAGAAATATCCTTTTCGGTCAACCACTCATCATCGTATTCCTTCTTAAGCCTACCTGTGACATTTCTAAAGTAATTTTTTTTAATATTGTCATAACCGGGTTTGAGATCAAGGACATAATTCGTTTTTGGTGTACCAAAAGGTAATATGATTGAATAATTATTTTCCTGAAAAGCGATCAGACTCCGGATACTTTTTTTCTTAATTATCTTGAGTATCAACAGGATATCTTCTTTAGATGGCTGTTGACCGAATATTCCCAGTTGCTGCAGCAAATAAGGTTGGTAAAACTGCTTGAATCCAAATAATTTCCTGTTAAACGGTAAGGGCAAAACCCACCTGTAATGCTCCCCTACCAGTGCATTCCATCTTCCTCCGGTACAGGCATCCAGAATGTCGGAATAAGCATAAGGCAGGCCTGAATCATCCTGATTTATGACATCATTCCATTTTTCGGAATCAATTTCTGACCTGCTTAAAAAATACATTCTTTTTCTTTTACCTTAGTCCGGCCAATGATTTTTTACGAATTATAAAAATTTCCGGGAAGCAATAAATACCCTGCTTTCCGCAGCTTATTTCGATGTCAGAATCATTTCTTAACAATCCAGAAAAGACCGTCCCTTACCGGTAGCATTACTTTATTTACTTCATCACACCGCTTTACCATTTCATTGAATTCATGAATTGATCTTGACCTTTCATCCATGTCCTCTTCCAGAACATTCCCTTTCCACAACACGTTATCGGCAAGGATAACTCCACCGGAAGGCATCATTGGCAAGCAAAGATTAAAAATCGCCGAATAGTCTCTTTTTGCTCCATCTATAAAAACCAGATCAGGACATACTGCCATCTCCGGAATGAGGCTCTTAGCATCGCCGAAATATACCTTTATCTTGTCAGCCAATATTGAATTATGGATAAATTTATCATGCGTAGGCTTCAACCTTTCATCCACGTCAATAGTATGAACAAGACCTCCCGGGGCTAGTCCTTCCGCCAGGCATAGTGCAGAATAGCCGGTATATGTCCCTATTTCCAGGATATTCTTTGGCTTGACCAGACGACTAATCATGGCTAGTAAACGACCCTGATAGCTCCCTGACAACATATTGGGACTATGATGGTGCAGATGGGTATATTCATCCAGTTGCAATAAATATTCCGGAACTTCATCTGTCATCCTCAGACAGTATTCCTCAACCTTTTCGGGCACTAATTCCATTTTATTGTTTCTATCACTTTACGGACAATCAGAACTTCAGTATAGATGAAGCAAAGGAATACTTCCTAAATTTTAATTATTTTCTCAATGTATTGCTTATTATCATAATTCAAAATTATGAAATAAACACCCGGCGCCAACGTCCCTGTGTTAACCTGCAAAGCCCTGCCATTTTCCCCTTCAGTGACCCAATCAATTAGCATTTCTTCTTTCCCGAAAGCATTGTAAACTTTGACCGACTGCGGAAGGACGCCTCTCAAATCCGAGTATATGGACAACTGCTCTGTAACCGGGTTGGGATACACTTTAAACGGTGATTTCTCCATTTTGAAAACGGCTGAACTGCAATCTATAACTTTCATATATATGCTGTCATAACCGTAACATCCCGGCCAAGGATTATAAGTATATTTCAACTTGTGAACACCGACGCCTGCTACCTGAGGATAGAATGTATTACCGGAAATACCGTCACCTGTCCAATACCCTTCTTCAGGAATAGCCTCCAGTGGATACGGAGGACCCTGAATACATAAGGTCGGAGGATTAGATAAGATAACTGCTCCGGGCGGATTGTTTACTTTAATCGTCCCCACATCAAATCCATTACACCCTTCCGCATCCTCATAGGAATAAGTAATAAAAAAGGTACCAATATTACTCACAGAAGGGTAAAAAACTGAGTCCACCATTCCGGTTCCGAAAAATGATCCACCTGCCGGCAAACCATGTATAACAATTGGTGCTCCATTGAGACAATAATCTACCGGAAGATCCAGAATACTAACATCAATTGCCGTGCTTTTTTTCAAGGTAAAAGCAGTCTTTGTAACGGCACTGCAGGTTTCTGAAACAAATTGTACCGTATAATTACCGGGCTCAATCGCCCAAAGCGTATCACCAGTAGTTCCATCTATGGGATTTCCATCCTTAAACCAGGTATAGGTACCGTTTGAGAATGGCTGAGTTGTTAGGACAACCGTATCAATCATACACCCTACCTCTGTTCCGCCTGCATTTATCGTAAGTTCCGGAGCACATAGGGTAAAGGTATCGATGCGGTAAATTTTTCCATTGTCCCTGGCAACATAAATATTCTTATCCAGATCATATCCAAAAGCGACAAACTTACTAAACCCGGGATTGGCTAATTCAATGGTCGTAAAAGTCAGATCCTCATTTCTTTTTGTTCCCCAAAACTGACCGGAACAATAGTCTGCGGAGTAATAATATCCGTAAAGGGAGCTGTTGGGGTCTTTGATATTGACCACACCTCCTGTAATACTGCAATTCCCGGCATCATGGTCAAATACTACCACCGGGAATTCATACTGATTGGCATCCTGACAACCCTCCAAATTATATGATTCAAAGCCCTCATAACAACGCCAGCCATAATTATTTCCTCCATCACCCGCCGATTCAAAATCTATTTCTTCCCATTTATTCTGCCCCACATCTGCTATCCACAGGTCACCGTTTCGTTCATCAAACTTGAATCTCCATGGATTCCGAAGTCCTAATGACCAAATTTCGGGCAAATATTCAAAATTATTTACAAAAGGGTTGTCTGCAGGTATATCGTACCCCGGGCTATTATGGACATCAATTCGCAACATTTTACCAAGATAACTCAGTTTATTCTGGCTATTGTTGAGCGGGTCTCCCCCACTTCCTCCATCGCCCATCCCAATGTACAGATAACCATCAGGCCCGAACTCCAGATTGCCTCCGTTATGATTTGAAAATGGCTGTTTGATGCTCAGCAGCACCTCTTCAGTAGCCTCCACAGCACGATTGGAATCTGCAGAAACTCTAATTCTGGAAATAGTAGTATAAGCATCAGGCTCACTGGTATAATTAACATAAAAGGTACCACTCTGCTTGTAATCCGGCGGAAAAGCAAGCCCCAGCAAACCGCGTTCGCCACCACTCACCACATGGTCTGAAATATCCAGAAAAGCAGAATCCCTGACTGTTCCATCGGGATAGCCTATTTTTATCCTTCCTTCTTTCTCTACAATAAAAATTCTGTCATCATTACAACTCTGCAATGAAACCGGCGCATCAAGCCCGGAAAATACCTGTTCTAAAACAATACGAGGAAATGGCTCCTGCCCATACCCGGTTCGGATAGAAAGGAATAACACAACTATCCAAAGCAACTTGGAATTATATACCATCTTTTGAGATTTTTACGAATAAAATTAATAAAATTCTAAATATCCCAAATAATTATGTGCTCCAAGGTTTTACTAAAATCAAAGTTACCGTGCCTTTACAGCTTTTTTAAAACCAATCAAAAAGGATTCACCTTTTATACCCAACTGCCTGATATTGTATCAATAAATTACATCAAGCACCTTTTATAGTAAAACAGCCACCGGGACTTAAACAAAAACAAGGTGAATTTACTTTAGTCTGAACAGAACATAATAAACCAGCTAATCGCTTCAAAAAATAATTTGTTTGCAATTTTTTTAACAATCAAATGAATTTCTTGTTTCTTTGTCTGACGATGAGATAAATCTATTCGTGATAAAATTTTAATGAAAATACAAGAGGATATAACTCAGGAGTTACTGGAAAAAATTTCTGCTAAAAGACCGTTTATCATTGCAGGCCCATGCAGTGCAGAGACGGAGGAGCAATATATCTCCACTGCCCTGCAGCTTCAACAATTAAACAAGATTGATGTCCTGAGAGCCGGAATCTGGAAACCTCGTACACGTCCGGGCACTTTTGAAGGTGTCGGTGTAGAAGGGTTGGCCTGGCTGCAGAAAGCTAAGGCATTGACAGGGCTTCCGGTAGCCGTGGAAGTTGCCAATAAAACTCAGGTTGAAGAAGCTCTTGCACACCGGGTGGATATCCTATGGATCGGAGCACGCAGTACAACCAATCCCTTCAGTGTTCAGGAAATCGCTGATGCCTTGAAAGGAGTTGATGTACCTGTTCTGATAAAAAATCCTATCAATGCAGATATTGAACTGTGGACCGGGGCAGTAGAACGTATTGAAAAAGCAGGCATCTCTACTATTGGCCTGATTCATCGGGGATTCTCCTCCTACGGACCCACAGAATACCGAAACCCACCACTTTGGCATCTGGCCATTGAAATGAAGGCGCGTTATCCAGACCTGCTCTTTCTCAATGATCCTTCACACATCTGTGGCAACAGAATAATGCTCCGGGAAGTAGTTCAGACGGCTATTAACCTGGCATACGACGGCATTATGATAGAAAGTCATTGCACCCCGGATCTCGCATGGAGCGACGCTTCCCAGCAAATTACCCCATCTGCTTTAGGCGAATTATTAAAAGATATTCAGTGGACACAGGTTATGGAAATATCAAGCGAGGACCATTATCTGATCCATCTCAGGCAACAGATTGACCAGATGGATGACGAACTGCTCCAATTGCTCAGTAGGAGAATGGAAATATCTGATAAAATAGGAGCCTATAAAAAAGAACATCAGCTTTCGATTTTGCAGATTAAACGATGGAATTATATTATGGATCGTATCAGCTTAAATGGATCTAAATTAAAATTAAGTCCTGAATTCATCAAACGGTATTACAACGCCATTCACATGGAAAGTATCCGAAGGCAAAATGAAGTAATAAATAAAAAATAGACACCTTTAGTCATGCTTTCTTTCTAAAATCCGGGAATTAAATCCTTTTTCTCCCATGAATAAAAATACAGATTAACCCTTCCCTTTTACTTTCAAAGAATAAATAAATAAAGTTTTGAAGTTAGTAACTATGTGATAATCAAAACAATACGGAGTATATATTATTTATATATAATATTTTTATAACATTGGTTATTAATGGTTTATATTAGTGTATGAAATTTCTGATAATATTTTCACTGTAATTCCTCTCAATTATTGGTAAATTCAAAACAATGTGACGAAAAGCTCCCAAATGCAGCCAGAATAATTTTCCGCCTCAAAAATAATGCTTTTGAATATTGTATTTCTAATATTAATATTTAACTTTGATTATTAATTTAATACAAATGAAACAATTTTTTAATAAGTATATTTTTGTTTTTGCCTTCTGTATCATATCCACCTTTCTTTTCGGTCAAAACATTGAAACCGGATATAAATTAGTCAAAGTTGACCTGAAAAAAACCACCATTAAAACACTTGCAAAACTTGGGCTTGAGGCAGATCACGGTTTCTATGCACCCGGCAGATTTTGGATGAATTATCTGAGCCGGGAAGAAATGGACTTATTAACAAACCAATCTATCCCTTTTACCATTGAAGATAAAAATTCAATGCAAAGACTTGAAAGGAACCATTATTCCTGTCCGGATATCACGGATCAATTTACGGATCCTGACCATTTCCGACTGGGGACTATGGCAGGATATTATACCTATGCCGACATGATAGCCATTTTAGATACGATGCACCTCCTTTATCCCAATCTCATCAGTAGCAGGCAAAATATCGACACATTCAAAACTTTTGAAGGTCGCTCTATGCAATGGCTAAGGATTTCCAGTCAACCTGACAATGACCAGGGTAAGCCAGGAGTCCTGTTCACCGCTCTTCATCATGCACGTGAGCCCATGAGTCTGTCACAGCTCATTTACTTCATGTGGTACCTGCTTGAAAACTATGACAAGGATGCCGAAATCAAGAACCTGATAGATCAGACAGAACTCTATTTTATTCCATGTGTCAATCCCGACGGCTATGCTTATAATGAATTCACCCGTCCCGAAGGTGGTGGGATGTGGCGGAAAAACCGCTGGCCGGACCCTTCAGGATTTTACGGAGTCGATCTTAACAGAAACTATGGATGGAAATGGGGAATTGACAATGTAGGTTCCAGTCCGGAGCCGTTAAGTCAGGTATATCGCGGACCTGCGCCATTTTCCGAACCGGAAACGCGGGCAGTCGCTGCACTTGTCGAAAAATATAAATTTAATCTGGTGCTGAACAACCATACTTTTGGCAATTATGTCATCTATCCATGGAATTACACGGAAGAACCTTGTCTGGATGATGCTGCATTTAAAGGCATTGCAAGCGTATATGCCGGCCAGAACAACTTTGCCATTGGCAACACCATCCAGACAGTAGGCTATCTTTCAAATGGAGGCTCTGATGACTGGATATATGGACATGACCTTCAAAATATAACATACTCACTCACCCCTGAAATCGGTCTCTCCACCGATGGGTTCTGGCCTGATGCCTCTAAAATTAAATATCTCTGCAAGACAACACTTAGAGGCAATATTGTATTTGCAGAAATGGCACATCAATATTTTGAAGTAAAGTTCCTGGAACCTCTTTACCTGATTAAAAACAAATCAAATCCCCTGAGTCTCTCAATCAATCGGGTGAGTGCAGAAGCGGGACCCATTTCCTTGAGTCTAAAAATCATCAGTGGCAATGCAGACTTGGATAAGCATTCTTTCAACCTCAATATGGCTATTCCGGAGATTGCAATCAAAGATATTACTATAACGCCTTCATCCTTTGCTTCTAACAATGACAAGGTTTTGCTTGAAATTACCCGCAATATGGGATTTCTAACTCTCAAAGATACCATTACGCTGACTATCAAATCTGGCCAAAATACCTTAACCAATACCTGTGACAATCTGACTACCATTATCCCGGACGGCACTGACTGGGGTCTGGACATGACAGAATATCACAGTGCACCTGCTTCTTTCGGTGATTCACCCGGTAAGCCATACCACAATCAGCAAAACTCAGGAATTGTTTTCAATACTCCTTACCTCATCCCCACAGATAAAGAAACCTTACTCACCTACTGGCTGAAGTGGGATATAGAAGGGAATTTCGACTATGCGCAGGTCTATGCCATCACGGATGATGGTGAGATTCCCTTATGTGGCAAATTTACCCGTCCCGGAACATACTATCAAAAGGAAGGCCAACCCGTTTACGATGGAAATAGTGTTGTTTGGCTTAAAGAGGAGGTAAACATGAAGGATTTTGCCGGACAGGAAATTTTGATTGGAATTAGATTAGTTTCCGATGATGAGGAGACCAGAAGCGGCATCAATATAGACGACATAGAGCTTATCTCCTATAAGGACCAATCTGTAAATACTTTTACTGTCACTGCATCTGATATCACCATTTATCCCAATCCGTCTTCAGGAAACCTTCATATATCCTTACCAGGTTACAAGGACAGAGGAATAATTAAAATTAAGGACCAGCTTGGCAGAGTTGTGAAAACCCTCAATGATGTATGCCTGAGTAACGGAATCATTGACACGGATCCATTACCGTCCGGCCTTTATTTTATTGATATATTGACAAAAAATCGCATAATTGGCTCTAAGAAATGGATAAAAATTTAGATAATCTGATGGCTTTACCGCATTTCATATAGAATAGAATGTGTCATCAATGGCTGGAATCAACTATTTTATAAAAATGATTGTTTTATTTTCATGTCCGGGCAGAGAAAATTTCTGAGCAAAATATTCATCATTCCAATCCGTTTTTATCAATTGGCTATCAGCCCGTTACTCGGAGCGAATAAATGTAGATACCAGCCTACCTGTTCACACTATGCAATTGAAGCACTCGAAACATGGGGAATATTCAAGGGTTCATGGTTAGCCATTAAACGAATAATGCGATGTCATCCATGGGGTGGTCATGGATACGATCCTGTACCGCAACCTATTGAAAAAAAGGTTGATCAGAAAGAATAGATTTATTTTCTGAAACTCAGGTAGTTGACAGCACTGCCTACCTGACTACCCAATTGCATACCTGCATCGACATCCTGCTGGGTGCAGACACCAATCTGGAGTCTTGAATAAGCACATTCTCCTGCCATATCCTGGAATCTATAATATGTTCTCGGGTCACCTTTAAATTCAGTCCTGCCTTCGTGGCATCGATCCGTAAATCTATACTGATCACCAAAAATATTGGTCAATACCGTTGTTGCTGCAGCGGCGAAAGCAGCGTGTTCAGACGGATAAGAAGGAGTCGCAGGTGTGTAAAATAAATCACCCGCACCGGGCTTCATCATCGTATTCCATTCAGGTTGGATATTGGTTCTGATGTATTGCACCGGACGCTCTACACTATATTTATATTTATTCAGCCAGCAACCCACAGCTGCATCAGAAAGAGCAAGACATACCTTAGTATAAAGAACCGCTGCATCAGCCAGACTTGAATTTTCCTGTACAATTATCTGAGTAGCAATAGCATCCCACCTGCCTGCCGGTGTAAAAGTCAAAGGAGAGAAATCGTCACTCCAAAATTGAGCTATCCAGTAATTATCATTATCAGGGTTATTTTTGATAAATTCAACTCTATTCTTGACATACTTCATCTCTCTGAACATACGTGATGTGGAGTCAACCGTATAACTCAATGGCTCCGGTATAGCGAAATCAACATCTTTGGAAACAAAGGTTCTTACTTGTCCCCAATGAGGTAAAACAGCCGGAGTGTAATCAGGATAAGTAGGTTGCCATTTTCCAAGGCCTGCTACCGGTGTAAAATTGTCGTCATGGATATTCAGATAAGCTGCATCTCCGGCCTGGTCCTGCTTTGACCATTGATAAACTGCTTCAGCAACCTGCCGACCATAATCAGTTGATCTTTTGATGATTTCTTGATTACCGGATTCCGAATATTTCAATAATAATCGATTATAAGTATCTGTAATCAATTGCTGTTTATCAGTTGGAGCGGTCGAATAAAACTTTTGAATTGCGTATTTATAACAACTGTTTATTACCAATGCCCATATATACGATACTTCGGGTTGCACCTTGGGAAGTTCAACGCCAAAATGATCTTCAGCGATTGAATTAAACCTGTCTGACATACCGGGTACAATTGACTCGTAGGCTGCCAGGTTAATATAAGCCATTGAGCGGGCAGCAATAGGGGATTTGTAATCTTGTGTGTATCTTTCCAGATCATTCATCACTCCATTCCAGGAAGTAGCAATGTCATGGTCTAATTGGGTGGCATCCACGAAAAGCGGATTGTTTATTTCATCAGGATTGGAAACGGTACACTTAATGGAAAAAATAATAAGTGATGCAAACAAAAATACTTTTCCAATAAACACTAAAATTTTACCCATTTACGCTTGAACTGTTGGTGAATCAAAAATAAATCATCGCAAAGATAAGCTATTTTATATTTTATTTATTCATATTACTTAGAATTGTATATAAAATGTCATTATTCCGAAATCGTTAAAAAATTATATGGCGAACAGAAATAGTTTATCTTTGCTTACAAACATTTATTTAATAAATCCCGTAATTATGCATTTATTTACTCGGAAATCGATTGTTTTAACTTTTCTAATAGGCCTTGTTATCAGCCTTACTTCGTGGGTAGAAGACCCACCTAATTATCATACCGGAGCACCCGGGGAATTGACTTGTGCCTCCTGCCATGTTCCTCCTTCTTCCAATGCATCTACAGGACTGATCGAAATTCTGGGGTTGCCCGATACACTCCGACCAAGTACGGATTATAAAATTAAGGTCAGAATAAC
This sequence comes from Saprospiraceae bacterium, assembly GCA_024103005.1. GTDB lineage: Bacteria > Bacteroidota > Bacteroidia > Chitinophagales > Saprospiraceae > Parvibacillus. The sequence goes on along the minus strand of JAGFJA010000041.1, from coordinate 28,445 downwards.
CAAGACGTATGGGGATGCTTCTCAGGCCGGATTTCAAATGACACTAATCAACGAAAGGAAAGAGAAAATAGGCACTTTCAGCAATCCAACCAACAACAGCGCTATCGCTATACAACCATACAGGGATTACTTTGAACACAGACCTGCAGCCACCTTCCCACAGGACAGCATCGTAGAATGGGAAGTAACCTGGACAAGTCCTAAGGAAGATGAAGCATACAGCCAGACATTGCATCTATATGCCAGTGGGTTACTTGGCAATGCTGACAGTAGCTATACCGGTGATGTCAGCTTGAATACATTTGAATCCGTCAGATACATATCCGACTATACAAGACTCAGCGGTTCGATAGCATCAACCAATATTTCCTGTAGTGGCGGCACTGACGGAAGTGCAACAGCCAATTACAGCGGAGGCAAACCACCCTATAAATACCAATGGAATACAGGTGACACTACTCAAACCGTCAGCAATCTGGCTGCCGGAACATACAGCATGACGATAACGGATGCTGCTATTGATACATTGGTTGATATCGTAACCATCACCCAGCCCTTTCCGGTTTTCGGCAAAATTATCAAAACAGATATTCCATGTAATTCTTCTGTAGCCGGTGAAGCTATTGTTATTCCTTCCTCAGGAATAGAACCCTATACCTATTTATGGTCAAATGGTGCGACAACCGATACAACTTCTTTTACTGACTCGGGAACCATCTCCGTGATTATTACCGACGCAAACGGATGCCAATATACGGCTACGAGTTCGATAATAAAAAAAGGTGAATTCACAGCAAGTCTGATTGACCTGAAAAACGTTAAATGCTATGGAGATTCTACAGGAGAGGCAACAGTAACGACCTCCATTCCTTTCCCTACTTCTTTCACATGGTCTAATGGTGCAACGACAGCTACTGCTACCAACCTAAGCGCAGGTGTATATAGTGTCACTGTGACGGATACCGACGGTTGTGAAGCCAGGGCAACAGGTGAAATTTTACAACCTACTCCTATTTCCATAAAAAATAATCAAATAAATGATCCCAGTTGTCAGGGAAGCTATAATGGCCTCATTTCAGTCTTTGCTGATGGTGGGGTGCCACCCTATTCCTTCTTATGGGAAGACGGTACCGAAATCAAAACGATTACCAATTTAATTGCAGGAGATTACACCGTGAGTGTCACAGACGCTTTTGGTTGTAAAGCTGAAAAAACATTTACGCTGGATGAGCCCGAACCATTTACAGCTCTGGTAGATCACCTTGATGAAAGCAGTGAAGATGCCAATGATGGCAAGGCACTGATAATTCCGGGAGGCGGCGCACCACCATATACATTTACCTGGTCGGATGGCGGCAACACCCGTGACAGAGACCATCTTGTACCGGGATTTTACAGTGTGACGATTACAGATGTGAAAGGATGTACGCTTGTTAAAGATATCTTTATTTCGCCTTATAATTGCAACCTCTTCATAAATAATGCAACGACCAACGACGTTGATTGCAACGGCAACAGTTCAGGTTCTGTGAATATTGAAGTGATTGGTGGTAAAGAACCATTAACCTATAAATGGTCAGACGGAAGTACCGGTCAGAATCTTTCAGATGTCAGATCAGGATACTATACGTTGACAATAACGGATGCTTCCGGATGTGAAGTAGGAGGATTTTTCAGAATCAATCAGCCACCTCCATTTAAAAGGACGATGACGGTAACGGATGCCAGCACACCTGACACAGAGGACGGAAAGGTGAAATTTGTTTTTTCGGGAGGTACTCCACCTTATACGCTTATATATGATGCCACCGATACAATTTCCACCTATACAGGAATTATCACTTTGGAGGACCAAATCAATGGTCTCCATAGTTATATAGTTACCGACAGCCATGGCTGCAGCATTAGTGAGCTTTTTGTAATAAACTTAATAGGCTGTACACTAAGTCCGACCAATGTCATCATCCAGGATGTCAAATGTAATGGAGGTGAGGATGGCGCCATCTGCGTTAATGTTAAAAATGCGACCGGACCATACGAACTGTTCTGGGATGACGAATCCTCAGACCTTTGTCGTTTTGACCTTCCTGCAGGACAATATAATCTCCACATCTCCGATTCGCTTGGCTGCCAAAGCCTGGATACCTTCACCATCAGGCAACCCAACGTCATTAAACAAATCAATTTACTTGTCACACAGCCCGATGCAGGACAAAGCAATGGCTCTATCTCCGTCATCAACTCAGGCGGAGTTCCGGATTATACATATGAATGGTATAAAGAAGGAAAGGCTATCAGCGGAACTTCTTCCCTACTGACCGGTTTGTCTGCGGGTATTTACTCATATACTTTAAAGGATGCAAATGATTGTATATTCACTTCAGATACCATTGTCCTTAAAGATGCTACAATTTCGACAAATAGTTACAATCAGCTGTTGTCTATTTTTCCCAACCCGACCAATTCATTTATTCATCTGAAATGGGATAAGCCGGGAAAGGGCTGCCTAACAATTTTTAATTCAATCGGAAAGGTTATACTAAATGATATTCATGTAAGCGGAAGCGAAACAAATATTGATGTATCTGACATGCCCGGCGGCATTTATCACATAATTTTAACAAAAGAACGATTAAACTATTCAGCAAGATTTATCAAAATAGAATAATAAAAAAACAACAGGCACGGTAGTTCTGACTTGATTTTACTGTGTCTGTTGGGTTTTTTCCAAAATAAAAAACCATTGATTACCTGATTACAGGATCCTCGGATACTATTCTTATCAATTCATAGGCATAGGTAGCATCGTCACCTGTACCGGTGACAGTTGTCTTCATTTCAATATTGTAATAGCTTCCCCTTTTAAATGTAAAGCCTTCGATCTTTTCAAGGTAAATAAAAGATTCGGTCGCATAATCGTAGAGTTTCATGTACTTTATACCTTTCTTTTTGTAAAGAACAGGTTCAATCCTGTAGGACCGCTTTATTATTGTCACATCTTCATCAAATGTATTTATTTTGGATAAAACAAGGGTGGGCGCACCATCTCGATACATCGTCATGTAATCTCCCTTTATCAAAAACAGCGGCATTGCTTTCAATGTATTGGTAAAGACTCTGGAAACCTTAGTTTTCTGGGCATTAAGACATTTATTGTGTCCGGAATATTTCAGTTCAGTTAAGGACAAATTATTACCGGCTACATATAAATCGCAACTAAAATCCGAGCAACCGTCATTACCTGACAAGGATTTCATATCGTCAGAAAATTGAATCTCTACCCGATGGTTGACCGCTCGCAACTTGTTGTCATAATAACACTGAACCAGCCTCCACTGTGTTCCGTCTAACTGAATTCCAGAGCCGGGGTGAACCGAAAAAAATAGTGATAAAAGAAGCACGAACCATGTGTGAATCATATAGGGACATTTATAGACTTAAACGCATATATGACGTATTTGGTATAGGCCACTTTTTTCAGAAGGAAATCTCCGGCCTTGTCCATGATAATCAGAATACAGAAATGGCCAAAAAGAATAACATTTTCCCTGTAGCCAATCAATTTAGACCGACATTCTATATTGTGTAAACAACCGGATAACGGTTGATATACTTCTTTGTCCCGGCGTCAAATATTCAGGGGTCGCTTTCCGGTAGCATCCAGGGCTGCTTCTTTGATGGCTTCCGTATATGTCGGATGGGCATGAGAAATTATGCCGATATCCTCAGCCGAAGCACGATACTCCATAGCGACAACACCTTCAGCAATCAGGTCGGCAGCTCGTGGTCCAATCATGTGTACGCCGAGAATTTCGTCTGTATTTTTATCAGCCAGAACCTTGACAAAGCCTGCCTCATCTCCGCTGGCTTTTGCCCTGCCGAGTGCTTTAAAGGGAAATTTCCCTAATTTATATGCTGCACCTCTTGCCTTTAGCTGGTCTTCTGTTTCGCCCACACCGGCAACCTCCGGCCAGGTATAAACCACTCCAGGAATCAAATTATAATTGATATGAGGTTTTTGACCGGCAATCATTTCAGCCACAAATACACCTTCTTCTTCTGCCTTATGAGCCAGCATTGCACCTCGCACGACGTCTCCGATAGCAAAAATGTTGGGAACATTGGTCCGAAGATGATCGCCGACTTCGATTCTGCCTTTTTCATCGACTATAACACCGGCGGCCTCAGGATGCAGTCCATCCGTGTAGGGTCGGCGACCTATCGCTATCAGGCAGTAATCAGCTTCCAATTTCTTAACTTCTTCACTTTCGTTTGCTTTAAACTCAACAGAAACCTTGGACTTGGTTGCTTTTACTGAAGTAACTGCGTGATTTAAATGGAAGGTAAAGCCTTCTTTTTTAAGTACTTTCTGCAGCTCCTTACCACAATCATGGTCCATGGTACCTATAGCCTTATCAGAAAATTCTACCACATCGATCTTTGTTCCAAGTCTGGCAAAGACAGAACCCAATTCCAGGCCAATAACTCCTGCTCCGATGACGACCATGCTTTTAGGAATTTCACCAAGTGATAAGGCCTCAGTCGAAGTAATCACTCTTTTTTTGTCATAGTTGAAAGCTGCAGGTGTGACGGGCTTAGAGCCTGTAGCAATCACAAAATATTTGCTTTCAAATATCGACTCCCCTGAATCGCCTGTTACCTTCAGATGTGTGGAATCGACAAAAGATCCCAAACCATAATGCACATCTATTTTATTCTTAGACATCAGATACGCAACTCCCTTACTTACTGTATCCACCACATTTTTCTTGCGATCAAACATCTTTTTAGGGTCAACTTCTATTTTCCCGATATTAATCCCATGATTGCCCATCTGATGGACAGCATTGAAATATCTTTCTGATGAATCCAGTAAGGCTTTTGAGGGAATACATCCCACATTGAGACATGTGCCTCCTAACGATTTATATTTTTCTACAATAGCAGTCTTCAGACCCAGTTGAGCACAACGGATGGCGCAAATATATCCTCCGGGTCCTGATCCAATTACTATAACGTCATACGACATATTCTACAGATTTTAATTAATTATCAATTATTGGGTGGTGGAGTATTCTGATTGTCATTTCCTTTTTTCTGCCCCGATGAGTTGCGGTTTTTATGATGTTTATTCCTGTCTCTGTTCTTATTCCGGTTATTCCTGTCCTGGGAATTCCCCTGTTGAGGTCCGCCGGCGTCAGGCTTTTCTTTCTGTCTGATTTGATTTTGGCTGCGATTTTTTCCGTCGGCTGCCCTATCTTCCACTTTTTGATCTCTGTTATTTCGCTTATCAAACCTACCCTTATTCTTTTCGCCTTTATCTTTACCCTCGCTACCCTGATTGGTAAATTCTGATTTTTGATTGATATTTTTTTGTCCGGCGTCGGGTTTACTACCTTTTACTGACTGATCTTCCCTGCGTGACCTATCACCTTGTTTTTTGTTTTTTTTCTTCTTTTTTCGTTTCTCATCAGGCAGTTCAATGTGCCCGGTGAGGTCTTCAGACTTGATGCTATCTATCTCTTCAATATATTCCACTTTAGAGGAGACAATATCTTCCGGAATATTGCCCTTTGCAATTTGCTGCTGCAAGTCAAGGACATCATCCACCGTCAATGTAAGGAAGGTTTCCCTGCCTTTTTCATCTTTTTTGATATAAAACATCAATCTCTTGAAGATATCTGTTTTAATCAATTTTAATTGCCCGGAGGCGTATTTCAGTACATCGGCATTGGTAGGGAAACTTTCCAATGCTTCCATATACACATCCAACTCGTAATTCAAACAGCATTTCAAACGTCCGCACTGACCCGAAAGCTTTGCTTGATTTATGGCTAAATTCTGATATCTTGCAGCGCTCGTGGTGACTGACTTAAAATCCGTCAACCAGGTCGAACAGCATAATTCCCGACCACATGAACCCAGTCCTCCGATTCTTGAAGACTCTTGCCGGGATCCTATCTGGCGCATCTCTATTTTTACCCGGAATTCCTTAGCATAATGGCGTATCAATTCTCTGAAGTCCACTCGACCATCGGCGGTATAATAGAATGTAGCTTTTTTCATATCGGCGCGATAGTCCACGTCGCCAATTTTCATATCCAGACCAAGTGATGCGGCTATAGCCCTTGATTTGACCAGGGCGCCCTTATTCTGGCTGATTGCCTGATCCAATCTGGACATATCATTCTGATTGGCCAAACGGATAACAGAGCGAAGTGAAGCACCGGGATCGACTGACTTTTTCTTCATCTGGATAGGAACCAAGGCACCTTTAAGCGAAATTCTGCCGATGTCATATCCACCATCTGCCTCTACCACTACATCATCTCCCGTCTCTGCCTGAGTTATATCCTGTAGTCTGAAGAATGATTTATGCGCTCCATTTCTAAAACTGACTTCGACCAGGTTATCCTCTGTAGGGTCATGTAACTCCATGGTAGAGAGCCAGTCAAATGTGTTTAATTTATTACACCCTCCGGTTCCACAACCCCCATTAGATCTGCATCCTTTAGGTTTGCCCGTATCGGTGCTGCATCCACTGCAACCCATTTTTAGTAATTTATATAAAAAATCACGCTACAAAACGCTTCCCGTTAAACAACCGGTGTATCTTTCCGGAGGTATATAAGAGTTGCATCTTTGCATTGCAATTTCTTTCGGTTAAATAAATCTCCCTGTCCAGAATCCTGACTAATTCTTCCATACTCTCGAAGCTCAGGAGTGGACAAAGCCGGGTCGCCGTATCAATCATACCTGCAGGCAAGCTGACCTTTCCCGACCCGTAATTGTATTTTATATGCAACATTTCACTGACGAAATGAATGCCAAATTTAAGAATATATTTTCTAACTTCCTTACTATAAGTCGCAAAGTGTTCGATCCACTTTATAATTTCAAGATGATTGAAGTTATAACACAGTCGTAACCACTTTACAAACTCTTCATTCTTCTCTAAATTTCCTTCATTAAAGAGCGAAAGAGCTTCTGCCATATTTCCCCTTGCCATAAAGGAAGCCGAACGGGCATCTTCAGGTGATTTTTTAAAAAACTCCATCAAAACAGCTTCTATCTCCTCTGTTTGCATCGGATCCACATGAAACAATTGACATCGAGAGAGAATAGTGTTCAGGATCTTCTCTGTATCTTCAGCGACGAGGATGATGTATGTATCTTCCGGCGGCTCTTCCAAAATTTTAAGCAAGCGATTACTTTCTTTGCCGAGATATTCAGGCATCCAGATCAGCATAATTTTATGCCTTGCCTCGTAAGGTCGCATATTGAGCTTACGGATTATTTGACTGCATTCAAATGCCGTTATATTGGGGATCTTATTCTCTTCACTTTGCTGAGATGCCCAGTCAAATACCGTCATATAGGGATTGGACATAAACAATGCCTTCCAGTCCATCAGAAAATCATTAGACTGTGAATCAGAATCTCCTTTTTTGATAAATGGAAAAGAAAACAAGATATCGGGATGCGTAAAATGCCCCGATTTTTTACATGCAGAACATTGTCCACAAAGTGCACCATCAAGACCATTTTCACATAAAAGAAGTCTGGCAGTCGTATAAGCCAGATGCAGCTTTTCATTTCCTTCCGGTCCGATAAATAAGGAAGTATGCGGAAACTGACCGTTACCCACTAATGTACTGATTTCCTTTTTCAATGAATCTAAACCTTTTATGTCTTCCAGCCGAAACATTTGCTTCCTTTAACGTATGCAAAGGTATATAAAAATAAATTACCACTCTTATTCCTCTGCCAGACTACCAAAATCAACCCGAATCAAACTGCCATTTTGTAAGTTGTGATGCCATTTTGACACCAAACAAAAGCAGGGCATGCAAATTGCAAGGCAGTGAACTGAACAAATAACATTAATATGGAACAAATGGAAAAAGGACAAATAACCGTCAGCACGGAAAATATTTTCCCTATCATCAAACAATTCCTATATTCTGAACAGGAGATTTTCTTAAGAGAGTTGGTGTCCAATGCAGTAGATGCCACCTCTAAACTTAAAACTCTATCTTCCAAGGGAATTGCCAAGGGAGAATTGGGCGATCTTACCATCGAGATCATCGCAGATAAAGAAAGCAAGACACTTACCATCAGAGATAAAGGTATCGGACTTACCGCCGAAGAAGCCAAAAAATACCTCAACCAGGTCGCTTTCTCAAGTGCTCAGGAATTTCTTGACAAGTATAAAGAAGATGCCAACATCATCGGACACTTTGGATTAGGCTTTTATTCCGCCTTTATGGTCGCCGACAAAGTTGAAGTTGATACACTCTCCTACCAGGAAGGTGCTGAGCCTATAATCTGGGCTTGTAGCGGCGATACAAGTTTTGAATTAAGCCCTTCATCAAAGACCACCCGTGGTACGGACATCATCCTACACCTGAGTGAAGATGCATTGCAATACCTCGAAAATGCCAGACTGGAAGAATTGCTGGATAAGTATTGCAAATTCCTCCCAACACCAATCCAACTGGGGATGAAGAAAAAGACGATTTCAGAAGGTGAAGGTGACGACAAGAAAGAAAAGGAAATAGAAGTTCCAAACATCATCAACAATACTCAACCACTTTGGAAAAAATCTCCATCTGATCTGACAGATGATGATTATATCGCGTTTTACAACGAGTTATATCCATTCAGTCGTCCACCGTTATTCTGGATTCACCTCAATATCGATTATCCTTTTAACTTGACAGGAGTATTGTATTTCCCCAAAATTGAGAGCAATTTTGACATTCAGAAAAACAAGATTCACTTATATTCTAACCAGGTCTTTGTCACAGATGACGTTAAAGAAATCGTGCCTGAGTTTTTAATGCTCCTTCACGGTGTCATAGATTCTCCCGATATTCCGCTCAACGTATCCAGATCATATCTGCAAGCAGACAGCAATGTCAGAAAAATTACCGGCTACATCACCAAAAAAGTAGCCGAAAAACTGAATGACCTGTTTAAACAGGACAGAAAAGCTTATGAGGCAAAATGGCCGGATATAGGCACCTTCATCAAGTATGGCTATCTGTCAGACGAAAAGTTTGAAGAAAAAATCTTACCCTGTGTCTTATTAAAAAATACTGAAAACGAATATTTTACCATCGAAGAATACAAGGAAAAGATTAAGGAAAACCAAACTGACAAAGACGGTAAAATAGTAGCCCTTTATACCAATGTACTCAATGATCATCACGCATACATCCAATCAGCAAAAGCTAAAGGATATGATATCCTTGAAATGGATCAAATCATCGACAACCACTTTATTCAACACCTTGAATACAAAAAGAGTGAGTTTACTTTCAAACGCATAGATTCTGATGTTACCGACTTGCTGATAGCTAAAGATGAATTGATTCCCGAAGTATTGACTGAATCCGAAATCAAGTCAGTAGAAGAACTTTATAAAAAAGTATTACAAAACTCTATGAATAAGGTGGAAATCAAACCACTTTCCAGTACTGAGAATCCGGTCGTCATCGTCAAACCTGAATTTATGCGTAGAATGACTGAAATGCAGATGATGCAGGGCAATTCAATGGGTAAGTTGCCGGAGATGTACACCATAGTCGTCAACAGTAACCATCCCCTCATCTCTAATAAGCTGCTCAAAATAGAAGATGAAGCCGAGAGAGAAAAATTAGCCAAATATCTCTATGACCTTGCCCGCCTGAGCCAGCAAATGCTCACAGGGGCTGAACTCACGGACTTCATACATTCCAATTTGGAACAATTGAAATAGAGAACGCAGGTCATCAGTGATATGATGAGTCAATAACTAAAAAGCCGAAGCAATCTTGCTTCGGCTTTTTAATTGGATGCAAGCCTGTACTTCGACTTATCTACAAGGTCCACTGGCTTACCTTCCGCCAGGATACATAGCTAAAGTATTAGACTCGGACGAATAATGCCTTTAGATTAATGCCCTTTGTAAAATCCGATCAGAGTCCAATTAATGTATATAATATATGACAGTTACTTTATCAATACTTTTATTTCATTCATTAATACCTATGTATCCGTCTCCCTCAAAACACATAACCCATCGATACCCTGATTCCAGATCGGATAAATCTCGTAGGATGAGGTCTGGGACCATCGGGATAGGGTGAAACTGCAGAATTAGGTAAGTATACACCTACAGGGCGCTTTTCAGGATCGGTCAGATCATACTCGTATCTATACCCTAATTCAACGACCCACCTATCCCAAAATACCTTCTGCAGTGTTGCCACCCCTATCACACCAAAGGTTACATTCCTATAAAAATAAGGAACTTTTGGCCTATCCTCTGTAACTCCCTTTTCATAGAGGATTTGATATGATTTATTCGAATTCATGGTAGTATAGTATAAAAGTTCATCCGAAATGTAGGTACCACCTTCTTGGTCATTCTTAGTTATATATTGCCATCGCTCCAAATTATAGTCCTTAATGTAAGTAACCTGAGGACCGACTGAAGCCGTTATATAAAAGTCCCTATCCGGCACAATCTCAAATCTATATCCTATCATAAGAGGCAGGTTGAAGGTACGAAAATTGTATTTATACTTAGTGTCGTAATAATAGATTTTTCCCGTGTCAGTCTGAAGACCAGAATTTGCTTCCATTATGTTCTGATACTGCTTAATCGTGGACAACTCCATCTTGGCAAAAAACCCCTCACTCAACTGGTGAGCGACATATAGTCCAAATCCATTACTACAAAAACTGCTATTGTCATAAAAGGCATTGGGCGCTACATTGACTCCTTTATTATAATAATAGAAAAATCCCGGATCGTAATTTAATCCCACACTCCACCTCGGTTCGAACCTCTGCCCATAGACCATCCCGGACATCAGAAAGAGTAAAAACAACAATATAACTCTCATGGCATTATATTTTAATTATTTTATGAATTGAGGCCTCATTTCCTCCCCGTTGAATAAGAAAATATATCCCCTTTGATAGCTGATTTCCTACATTCAGCTGCTTTTCAGTGACATCTTTTAATTGACAATGGTAAATCTCGCCTCCTTGCATATTTATGATGGAAATATCCCCTGTAAATGGCTCTTCAAAAACAATGTTAAGTTCTGTTTGAAATGGATTGGGACTAATCAAAGACTCAGATAGTTTTATATCCCTCAATACGATTAGTTCTTTCAATGTATCTTGTTTACCTTTTATCGGTAGCGGATCCTCACATGGTGGAGGCGGATCTACTGTAAAAAAGGATGGCACTTCTAGATCCCCTCCTATGTTTGGCGGACAGATGCGTGGTACCTCAATTTCGGCGGTTTTGCTTATGGTTTGTGGATTTCCATATTTATCAGTATATGCTACAAATACTTCAACTATTTTCTTCGTAGTGGCATCAAAAAAAGAACCAAACTGAACATTCACTGAACTAACGGTACTTGACGATGCATACTCATAACCCGATGATTGGTAGTCAAACCATCCGGGTATATATGGACTTTGATCAAATGGAGATCCCAAAAAGCCACACTCCCATCTGTAGCTCGTAACTGTACTTCCTGAATCTAATGTAACTGCAACATTAAGAGTAAAGGGAATTCCGATTTCAGCTGTAGATGGGGGACTTACAAAATCAACAGTACTGATTGCAAAAAACGTATTAGGTGATATAAACATGATTAATAAAATCAAGAAGGACAGTAAATATGGTTTACTGTTGTGCTGTTGTGCTGTTGTGCTGTTGTGCTTTCATGATAATATTTTTATTGTATGTAAATAATGCCCATAAAGGTAAAAAAAATTTATGATTTAAAGTATAAAATTATGTTAAATTTTAGCAAGCTCAGAAATTGTAAAGAATTTTGTACTTTTAGGAGCCTATCCACTCAAATTGGGTAGCTTTTAAATAAATCTTTTCCAAAATTAGAGAATGCAGGTCATCAGTGATATAATGAGTCAATAACTAAAAAGCCGAAGCAATCTTGCTTCGGCTTTTTAATAACATCTTTTAATTGACAATGAATCTCTCCTTCTTTGATATTTTCAATAAAACAATTTGAGATGCACAACAACAGAATCATTCGCACATCCAAAGTTCAACAGATCAAAGCAAGATATACTGAAATAACAATGAAATACTGATAAGTACAAGATGCACCATCTCAGCCATCATCTTATTTTGAATATTAAGTAATGAAAAACCCAACAAAGCTCCCAATGGTACTGTCACGATCAGTGCATGATCCAGACGAATATTGGATTGGAATAAAAAAGTTATAAGGGGGAAAATCATAAACCACAGCATCACATCCACCTTACGCATCGCATGTACATTATTCTTACGTCCATAATTGTTGTAATTGAACAAAACAAACAAAAACAGAAAAAACAAGACACCAATTTTAATGTACAAAACGGTATTAACATTTGCTGCCCAGTCCAACCAACTGATATTGGATGAAAACATGAGAAAAAAATCTTTCAGATGACCCATCCAGAAATAATAGGTAGCGCCGAGGAACGTCGGAATCACGAATCCGATCAGATATTGTAAGCGTTCAATAAACTTGAATGATCTTACTATCAGAAATCCGATAAACCCACAAATCACAAAAACAATATAACTGAAGTCAAACAACATTGCAATTCCGATAAAAATACCGGCATTAAACACCTCCCCACTCCTGGCATTATTCTTATAGGAAGAGGAAATATTCATCAAGGCTAGAAGGACAAAAGTATTGGCAAGTAATGCGGGAGTAAGATAGTTGAAATCAGGGATTATGGTCTGTACAAGGATATAGAGAAGTCCCGGAAACAGTGTGTTCTCTCGGGTAATCCTGTTTTCATTCATCATTATATTGATAAGGACGGCATGAAAAAAAATAAGTAAGGTGCCTACGATCTGAGCAGTTATTGTCGTATAACCGATTGCATTGTACACCAGATCACTAAAAGCGCTGCTTGCCAAAGGTGTCCAGTTGGTCTCACCTATAAAGGCCGGTATCCTGAGCAATAAAGTGTATATTAACAAAAGGATGTAACCTATAGGCTGATCCTTTCTGAATAATTCTAACACTGTCCGCTAATTTTAATGCGGCAAAGGTAGTTTTTTCTGTTGAAATAGCATTACATTTTTACACGCCATTCGTTTCAAAATGCCTCCCCCCCACATCCTTATACCACTTCATTATGGAGAAGACGATATTATTTCAATTAATTATAGTTTAACCGTTTCACCTAATTCAGGCATGACAATATTTTTAAAGCCTTCGCCTTCTAGATGAGCTTTAAATGAGGTCATCGCATCCGGATCGCCATGTACTAAGAATATTTTTCTTGTACTGTTTTTTTGGTTCTGCAAAAATGCTGTCATCTCGTTTCTGTCTCCATGTGCGGAGAATGAATCCATTATCTCCACCTCTGCATTAATCGGTTTAGTCTGACCATGCAGGGTAATATACTTCTGACCATCTCTGATGAGTCGCCCGGGTGTCCCAAGTGCGCAGTATCCGACAATCAATATTGTCGTGCTTGACTTGTCACAATTATTTATCAGGTGATGTTGTATCCTTCCGGCATTAGCCATTCCCGATGCACTGATAATCACGCAAGGTTCGTCACTGTCATTAAGTCGCTTGGAGTCTTCGACATTTTTAATATAGGTAAGCCCATTAAACCCAAAGGGATTTTCATCAACCCGCAAGTATTTTAACACTTCGTCATCATAGCATTCCGAGTGAGCCATATATATTGAAGTAGCATTGACGGCCAGCGGGCTATCTACATAAACTTTTATCCTTGGCAGACGCCCTTCTGTCGCCATACGATCCATCATATAAACGATCTCCTGTGTGCGTCCGACAGAAAATGCCGGAATTATCAGCTTACCTTTTTTCTCCACACAGGTATGATAGATGATTTTTTCCAGCCCCTCCTTGTCTTGCGGAGCCTTACCATGTAGCCTGTCTCCGTAAGTCGATTCAGATATGAGGATTTCAGCAGGGTCCATCGGCTGAGGATCCCTTAGAATAGGTCTTTCCGGGCGGCCGATATCACCTGTAAAGGCTATTGTTGTAGTTTTGCCATTCTCTTTGATTCTAAGATTGATGGCGGCTGAACCAAGAATGTGTCCCGCATCCGTGTATTTAACTTCGACATCCTCATGTATTTTAAACCATCTGTCATAACCGTAGGATGCCATCTGTGCAAGAACAGGCGGCACATCTTCCTGAACATAGAGTGGCTCCAGAACACGGCTGTGATATTTAATTCCTTTTTTCTGCAGCTTTCTGTTGGAATATTCAGCTTCCCTCTCCTGAATCATAGCTGAATCAGCCAATAAGATACTAGCGAGAGACCTGGTCGCCGGTGTACAAAAGATACTTCCGGCAAACCCATCCTTTACGAGCTTTGGCAGTCGTCCAATATGGTCAATATGGGCATGCGAAAGGACGACACAATCAATGTCGGCCGGATTCCGGATCCAAGTTTCATTAAATTTCTTCATGTCGTCATCATGCCCCTGATAGAGCCCACAATCCATCATAAAGGTAAATCCATTGTCTAATTCAATTACATGACAACTGCCTGTCACTTCCTTATCCGCACCGCAAAATTGTATTTTCATCCTTTTTTTAAAAGCAAGTTACATTATTTTTTACTTAAAATTGGTTCAACCGCCTCAATGGCTGCCAAATTGGTCAAAATTTAACTTCTCATTATAAATTTTTTCAGGAAATCTAAATTTAAAACGACTATAAAGCTCTATTCGTCGAAAAACAGTCAATCTGAGAATGATACATCTTATTATATTGTTATAATGAAAATATATAATTTAAATATGATTGGCAGAGTGAAGAAAATGCTGGGAATTGATAGCCTGAAACTTGAAATTATAACAAAAGACCAATATGATAATAGAGCCTCATGCATTGAAGCTGAATTGGTAGTCCTGGGTAAATGTGATGGAAACATCCGTGAAATAGAGGTTTCAGTGATAGAAAAGTATTCACGCGGCAGATTTGGCGGAAAACAAACAGATCAATATGTAATCGGCTTCATGCGTACAGGACAAAATTTACCCTTCCGCAACGGCAAGGTTCTAACAATCCCTGTCAACATACCGGTAAAATACCTCCAATCTCCCATGGACAAGTTTGGGCAGAAGAACTTCATAGCCAGAGGCTTGTCTTCAGGTGCAAAACTTTTAAGAGGGGTAAGGTCTGATTTTCGTTTGGAGGTCAATATAAAAATAGATGGATCAGCTGTCAAAGTATTTAAAACCGCGCCATTAAAGATTGTCGAATAACCCCTTATAATTGATAGTCAAAGGTGACTCAACCGCAAAAAAGAAATTCTAATTCAAAAAATATTAAACAGATAAATAAAATCAGCCATTCATCCTATCAGACGATCATAGAGATGGCACAACTCTTTCCTCACTCCTGAATATGGAGAAAAAACAATAAAAACAAAATATCAGGAAAAGAGTCCGGATTAAAATGGTAAAAATCAGGCAAAGACGCCCGTTTTAAAACTTCAGCGTGAAATTATAACGGTAAACGTATATCAATAATATCATAACTGCAATGAGTACCACAAAAAAGTATAAAAAGCAATAACCTTTTTTACCTTCATTTTCAATTTTGTCCATATCTGCTGTCGTCGCTTGTTAAATTTTATATCACAAAAGAAATCATTTTATGGCATTGCACCAAATAATTTATTTATTTTTTTGGACTTAAAGGCTTTATTTCATTAAAGTCCAATTATTTCAACCCAATTCACAAGTATTGTTCCTCCGATAATCCACTTTTCATTAAACTTCTTTACTTGCATAATCAGTAAACAGAAAAACGCCAGGTTGGAGTCTATCACAATTTTGAGAGAAGCAATATACGTAAATAAAAAACGGATAGTCTGCATGAGGCTATCCGCTAAATCGGTTTATGAGGATAGGTGTTGAGACAAAAAATCAACCTATCGTTATGTTTTTATCAAACATGACGTAAAGATACAGAGGAAAAATTTCAGGCGTCAAAAAGTTACTAACACATGTTAATAACTTTTACAACATATTGATGCTCAGTATAATTTTTTTCACACTGAATGTTAATTTCTCAAACTAAAGTGTGTAAAAGCCAGTTGAATTCGACTTAAAGGGTGACAAATTTCTGTTTACTCGAGACCGATTATCAGTAAATTTCCGCGTTGTTCTGATATTTGAGTAATTTCTTCTCGACGCCATTCAGTTTTTTATTAATGGCATTTTTTTCCTTCGGAGTCATTACCCCATCAGCCTTTGCGATCTGGATGGCATCCTTGATTTTCTTTTGCTCTGTCATCAACTTTGAATATTCCAGTTCGGTCAGTTTCTTTTTCTGAAAGGCTTCCTTGATGCGTTGTTCCTGCTTTGCCCTGTTTTCTTCGATACTTTGAGCCGTACAGATTCCGACAAATACTAAAAAGACGAATAAAGTAAGTAGTGATTTCATAATAAAAAATTTAATAAAGCAAGATACGTAAAACTACATATTTTTAATTTACAAAACACCATATTTAAATAAGTTCAAGTAAACAAGGCTGAGGAATTTAATCCAAATTGACGTACTTTTGTAAAGAACATGACGAAATGTACATCATTCCTGTGTGTTATTTTTCGAAACAAAATGCGTTTTTACTCAATTTTACCATGGATTCAATATTTTTAAAAAGATACGCCCATTTATTACTCAATTATTGCATGGAACTGAGAGCCGGGCACAAACTCCTTGTAAATACTACAACTCTGGCTATCCCCCTGGTTGCGGAATTGTACCGTCAATGCCAGGACATGGGTGTCATCATGGAAGCCATCCTTGACTGGGAGGGGAAGAATGCGGACTTTGACAAAGGTGGCAATGTGGCTCAGGCTTCGTACATCAATCCCCTGTACAGCGAAGCTATGAAATCCTTTGAGGCATATCTGGTTATCCGCGCACCGTTTGAAGACTCCAGCCCTGCAAATACCAATATTGAACTACACAAGGCAAGAGCTCTGGCCAATGAGCCTTTCCACAAAATATACTTCGAACGAACAGCCACTCGTGACCTGAAGCGCAACCTGTGTCAGTATCCTACAGCGGCAGGAGCAACTCTTGCAGGCATGTCACTCGCGGAATATACCGACTTTATAATTAATGCCTGTTACCTGAATACCGAAAATCCTGAAGAGCAATGGCTTGAAGTCAGACGTAGTCAGCAAAAAGCTACGGACCTGCTCAACAGCTGTACTGAGTTCAGATATCTCAGCCCCAACATGGATATCCGGTTTAACACTACCGGACGAAAATGGATTAACAGCGACGGCCAGACTAATATGCCTTCCGGCGAAATATATACAAGCCCTGTAGAAGACAGTGTCGAAGGCCACATCCTCTTTACACTGCCTTCCCTCTATCAAGGTCACCAACTAAACAATGTCCGTCTCGAAGTAAAAGAAGGATGGATTACTGCCTGGTCGTGTGACAATGATATTGACGTCCTGGATAAAGTATTTGAAATACCCGGGAGCAGAAGGTTTGGAGAGGCAGCTATAGGTACCAACTATCGGATAGACCGACTGACGAAGAATATTTTATACGATGAAAAAATAGGAGGCACCGTCCACATGGCTATCGGTCAGTCCTACCTCCAGGCAGGCGGCAAGAATGAAAGTTCCGTCCACTGGGATATGATCTCAGACATGACCCGTGGTGGTCAGATATTCGCTGACGGCAGACTGATTTATGAAAATGGCAAATTTCTGGATTAGCCTTTTCACGACTAAAACCTCTATGATTTTGGGTCAATAATCCTCTGAAATCGTGATAAAATCAGTATATCAAGAAAAAAGGATTAATAAATCGGGACTCAGAATTTGAACAAAATTATTGCTCACTCAGCATTTTTACAGTATTGACACGGTGGATTTTTCCTGTTTCCGTTTCTGCAAATTGACGGATAAAGTATATTTCACGAGGCTTATGATACTTATGTTCAGAATGATTAATAATTTTTTTCAAATGGTGCAGTTCAGACTCATTAAAAGGCTCACTTTCGATAAAGAGGCACAGTTTTTGCCCTAATTTCTCATCCGGCAATCCAGCCACAAAATACCGTCGTTCCATCCATGGCAACAACCTTGTTTCTATCTCCGAAGGATTTATTTTTATCCCGCCGCTATTGATAATATCGTCAACCCTCCCCCTCCATTCCATGGTATATGTATCGGATAATTCAGCAAGATCATTGGTCACAACAGGGCAATCTAAATACGGCACATGGATTACCAGGCAATTCCTGTCATCCAGCTCAAAACTCACTCCCGGCATGGCTGTAAAGAAGGCGGACTTTCCGGGACCATTGACCCTGCGTAGGGCAATGTGACTAATAGTCTCTGTCATACCATATCCGTGGAATACTTCAGCTTCGACATGCTGCAACTTTTCTTCCAGCGTGGCAGATACACTTCCTCCGCCAAGCAATATCGTCCGAATGCCCCTTGTATCGCTACAGTTGTCCATCTGCATCGGTGTCAGGGGGGCAAAATGTATCTCCGCATCGGAATTCAATTGACTTATCGGATCAATGCAGGGTTCGATACAAACCAAATTCAATTGGCTATACAACGCCCTGACAATCATCATCTTTCCTGCAATGTAATCGACATTGAGACTCAGAAGGGCATTTTCGTCTTTTCTAAAATTGAAATAGGCTGCAGTAGCGGCTGCACTTGCCAACATTTGTTTTTTCTCCAGCCGAATTTCCTTCGGCTTACCTGTAGATCCACTCGTACGGACCGTTAAGCCGGCGTCTTCACTGAGCCAGTCTTTCATAAATTCACCTATTCGATGCAGGTTGCTTTGAGGTTGCGACAGGCAATACTTGACTATTTCTTGACCGGTCAGGAGCGTACCGTCTATGCTTAACCGATTGAAATTCTTATAATGCATAAAGCCGCGAAAGGTCCCATTTTAATTCAGGATGATAACGAAGGCCGGACGCGTCCACGGTATAGGGCGAAGGAAAGTTATTGGTGTAAAGCATACCTGTACCAAGTCCCTGTGCATAGGAAAACTGTTTCGTAGCAGCATACATAGCTATGGCATTCAGGCCAATGTTGCTCTCCAGTGCAGACGTAATGACCCATTGACCGCCATACGACTCAATAATTTTCATCCAATCGTTACATGCTGCAATTCCTCCGACCAGAGCCGGTTTTAAAATTAAAATATGAGGCGAAATGGTATTGACCAACTCCTGCATGCGCTCTGTGCCGGAAATACCTATCAGTTCTTCATCCAGCGCTATTTTTATTGGCGACTCAGCAACTAATGCAGCCATTTCCTGCCACTGACCGGCCTTAATCGGTTGTTCTATGTAATTTATATCAAAGTCAGAAAGGCGTTTTAGACGCTCTGTTGCGTCTGCCGGCGAAAAGGCACCATTAGCGTCGAGACGGATTTCAACTTCTTCTGCACTATGGCGGGAACGAATATATCGGATGAGGTCCAGCTCTCCTTCAAAGTCTATTGCTCCAATCTTTAATTTAATTGAAGTAAAACCTTCATTTAGCTTGGAATGAACTTGCTTCATCATCTCTTCTTTTGACCCCATCCATATCAAGCCATTTGCCGGAATCCGAAAACCATCCTGGCCGATGACTTCAGGGAACAGAATTCTTTTGCCACCATTTTCCCAATCAAGTAAAAGAGCTTCTACACCAAAACGTATAGATGGCCATTGTTCCAGATTGTCAGGTAACTTTCCGGGGTCACTTGACAACTGGCCACATACTTCCTCCAATTTTTCATCATAACCCGGTCGGTCGTCAGCAGAAAGGCCTTTAAAAAGATTACATTCCCCAATGCCTGTCTTTGTTCCGTCCTCCAAAAAAATAAAATAAGTTAGTTTTTCTTTGAGAATACCGCGGGATGTACTTCCCGGAACTTTAAAGTGAAGGATATATTTTTTAAAAAAACAATTCATTTAGGCCCAAATACAGGTAAAAGTGACGATTGAGGTAAATTTCCCTCATTTTTTAGCAAAAAGTGAAAAAAACAGTCCACCCAACATTCCTCCATACAGGGTACTGTTCAGTGGTTTTGAAGTTATCGCACATTGACCGTCTGAACAACCGATGAAGTACCAATATAGAAATCCACCTATCATACCTATCGCCACACCGACAATTGCCAGACTATTTTTTTTAAAAAAGTCCATAATACTTCGATTAATTTGTTTCTTTTCTGACTATTATTTCAGACATTCTTCGCAAAGACATTTTACCGGTTGATAAAGGATAATTCAATATCAACACATTTGACAAAAGGCTTTACCTTCACTTTAGCTCTTCAAAGGTTATAACATCATCCGCAGCACCATTATAATCATTCCTTGGCGCACAATTGTTAACGGAGCAGCAACCTACATTAAACAAAGGCATAACGGTGAAGATTGCTCCAGCTAAAAGCAGCAAATATTCACCACTGCGGATACCTTCAACTATGAAAAAAATCCCTGCGAGGAGTCTAATTACCCTCATCAGATTCCAATTACGGAACATATTTGCCAGGTTTTAAAATTTTACAAATTGACTTCTTTTTTTAAAAGTCAAAACCAAAAAATCATTCTGCAGCAGCTTCTTCTTTATTCTTATGCTTGCATGTGCTGATACCAAAGATCCAATATATCGGACAAAATTCAATATAAGAGGTCAATGCGAAAATAAAAGCAATCGCCACTAATAGCACGGCAAAATCCCCAACTATAACATTAGTCATATATAAGACAAATATTAAAACTGCGATTGCAGTCCTGATAAGTTTATCGCTTGTTCCCATGTTTTTCTTCATATCCTATTAAATTTACTTACTTTATTAAATAAAAAATTTCTGATTTTGTTCTGTTGGTAAAAATACTCATTTATCCTAATTTACATAATACAATTTTACCTATTTGTTTCCCGGTCAAATGGAGTTCTCATAGATAATTACAATTATATTTTAACTTAAAAATAAGCCTTTACACTGGCCCGGCCTGTATGCACAGCCTTGATTCCCTCAGACTTGCGGCCATCATAACCAAAATTCATCTGGACGTTATTTTTCAAGGTCAAATCATAGTTGACTGACCAAAGAAAGTTGCGCCCATTTTTCAGACCCTCCAGCATGGCATACTCTACTGCTGAATTCTTTATACCGTCAAATTTTATCAATGACATCGTAGCTGACAGCCTCAACCCTGAACCGGCGTCCCGATTATAATCAAACTTAAAGTTCAGATCATTGGATAATGCATGCTCGTACAAGGGTGCCAAGCGGTTTTGCTGAGTTAGAAAGATATAATTGAATGAAAGTCGGTAATCATCTCCAATGATCCAGTTAAGTTCAGGTCTGACCTCAGTTGCCCTGATTGAAAAATTGTTGATTTTGAAGGCCTCAGCTTCCGAGTCGCTGAATTTGTACTCCCGACGGATATTAAGCAACAAGGTATAGGGTTGACCTATGTTATATCTGCCCACCATTTCAAAGACGTCATTGCGTCGTCGCTCATAGCCCGTCACCCGAATATTACGGGTATTATTGGTATTAGCAGTGAGTTGTATTTCATAATTTGACCCACCCCGGTTATAAAAAAATGTATGCCTGAAGTTCTGATTATAGGTTACCAGCGATGAATCCGGCACATCAGAATAAAAGGGATTCCAGAAGCCTCGAGCTGTATTTTCCTTTATCTTTCGGTCAAAACGAAATCCGGTCTGGGAAGAAATCCGGTTTAAAAAACGCTGCAAGCCACCACTGCCACCGTTTCTGCCCTGCCATCGAATACTCTGATTAAAGGATGTGTTAAGTGTCGGAATGAACTGATTGGAAAGGATATTCACCCTTGTAAAATTGCGCATTTCAGGGAAGCCTTCAGTAGTAAATTCATTAACCTGCTGAATTGAATCTCCGTTGTAGTCATTCCAAATATATTGACCTGTTCCCGGCTGAACGGCAATGTAATTGAACTCCGTCTTTTGTTCCTTACCCGAACTGACTTCAAACAGTGTATTACCCACCAATCTGTTGGATAAAGCCGAAAAAAGATAATCCATCTGGCCGAGGTAAGTGTTTTTTGCGTTTAATTTGGCGGCGGAATTGATGCGATCTATCTCAAAAGTTCTTACTGTTGCAGTCAAATTGAGTACAGACTGATTTTTACCTTTAAATCCCAGCTTAAGTCCATAATCCGTGGCATGATTGGCAAGCAAAAACTCAGAGGTATAAGGGAGATAATCATTACGCCTCTGAATATATACTTCGGAGGTCGCATTGGCTGAAATGGTGTTCTGGGCAGCGATTTTAACTATCTGAAAAGCAAAGGACGTTCCCAGTAAAGTATCTGCCGTTGCCGATTTACGCTGATTTACCTCTGCCTGATAGGAAGCCTTTAGGATCAATCCTGCCAGTTTGGGAAAAGACTGTGAAACAGAAAGATTTGGCCTGTAGAAGTCCGCATTTTCCTTTAGACTCTCACTATTCAAATAACTTATGTCAAGGTGAGCTTTTGTTTTTTTTCCCTGAAACTCTACCATGGATTCCTGCCTTATGCCTTTGAAATTCTGAGGTTGAAAAAGGCCTGAAAGTGCATAATTAAACTTATACCTTGTACCTATCCTTTGATTAAAAAAAAGCCTGACATATTGCTGAGATCTGTGTTCCACGCCTGTCAGGTTCCAGTCCCTGTTAAATTCCTGGTTTCTGTATGGCGTTATGGGGTTAAAGGCAATGTCAGTTTTTTCATAAGTACAGCCAATATCCGCTTTCCAATTGAGTTTTTCAGAAAAATTCATATTCTTCCTGGCAGCATTTAGGTACAAGCCGACACCGTAATTATCCTTATCATTCAAAGAGGAAAAGAGGTTATTATCCAGTCCCGACAGCGCTACTTCAGTTGTTACAACCGTGTTGGAATCAGGTGTAAAGCCGGATCCAAGGGTAAACATCTGCCTCCGCACCGGCGCTACGAGGTTGGTCAGAGGTTCAAACTGCCCCAAAGGTTTTCCGGATGCATCCTCACCTACGAATTTATAAACGCGCCCATTGATACCTTCATCTAATCGAATATAATGACCGTTTCCGGCACCTACATCCTTGAAGTCTGCAATATACCGCTTGGTTCCCTGTCTCCATGGAAAAGAAAGGAAGCTCATCTGCTTCTGATTGATTATCGTATCTTCTATGCTATAAGAAACCAAAATCCCGGTATTCGATGGATCAACCTCCCTTACAGAATTGACCAATTTCTGAGCAATGCTGTCTCCAGCCGCAGCCATTAATATCCTGTCTTCCTCAGTCAACTCTCTGCCTCTTGCCGAGTTTTTTCCGTCTTGTTCATTATACGCATTGAGGTGAAAACTCCATTTCTTCATTTCATAACCCAGATTTAAATTGGAAAAAGAGCGTAAATACTGCTGATTGGAATATTCATATTCGACGACAATCCGGGAATCCTTAGTCACGATGCGTGATGGCATAAAAGTCAGTTCGCCGCTATTGTAATCGATGATGTAATCTTTGTCATAGCCGCGTGTCAGGGCAATGCCATCCAAATACACCCGCTCAGTGCCTGCTAAAATAACGACAAATTTTTCTCCTTCAGCACCCGGCAGTCGATAAGGACCCTGATTGCCTTCCGTCACCTGGAGGGTATATCGGTTAAATTTTCCCTTGGTAATGGCAAGACCACCCGCAGCCGTCAGTTTTCCCCGCTTTAGTGCAGTTGTTGTCGCTGCCTGTACGCCTTGTAGTTTCTTAAAATAATTGAGAAAATAGCCGGGAGGCTTCTTTATCTCAAAGTCGCCAACCGTCAGGCTTCCTAATTTATTTGATAAAATAATGTAGATTTTATCGAATTCCTGCAACTGCTGTGAATTTCCTTCCGGCTGTATCGGGATGGAATTGTCTGAAAGTGCGCCGACAATTTTGATATCATCACCCAACTCACCGGATAGTTGGAGATTGAATGCACTATTGAGGGTAAGGCTTTGGGTATTACCGATGGAAATTCCCCTGGTAAAGGCACCACGATAATTAATGCTGTTGGGGGCGGATATCAGAGGGGAAGAAACCACCTGGAGGGCTCTTTCGGATAAGGCCGGATCCCATTTTTCCATTATTATTGAGGTATCGAGGAGACGATAGGGGGAAGAAAGTGTCCTTGCAAAAATACGATAATGCAGCTGTATAAGCCGACCTTTCAGACTGTCAGGCAAATTGGCCACAAGACTTATCTGCCTCCCATTTACCTCAAAAAAAGTATTCATAATCGTCCCTTTTCCATCAGTCGCCACAAAAACTGAAGAACCGGGAATAGGCATATAAGGTAACATAAGTGGCAGACTATCAACTTCAAAGGTCACACTCCGCAAGTTGTTCAAAGGCGCCATGACCTGACCTGACAAAGTAACACTCATCCCGCAAAGTATCCAAAAGAATACAGGTATGATTAAATACTTATTCGGCAAGGACACTAACAACGAAAAAATTTTTAATTAAAAGGATAGCCCTAAAGTAACGAATATTTGCACAAATTATATATTTCTGAAATCTTGTATTTAACAAGCAGAGTTATCCCGGACATAAAAAAATCAATTATCAGATCATCAGACATACCATAATGCTGTCAGATGACATCCTATCCCACTCTGGCACTTGCTTCCATACTCTGATCGGCAAATAGTCCGGCCTTAAACTTGATATAAGCCTGCTGGCCTATCATAGCTGCATTGTCGGTACAAAATCCGATACGCGGTATATAAATATTCCACCCTTCCTTCATCTGCATCTCCTGCATGGCATTACGGAGGCCGCTATTGGCCGCCACGCCACCTGCCAAGGCTACTTCCCTGATGTTAAAATGATGTGTAGCTTTGACTAGTTTATTCATCAAAATACTCACTATTCTGTCCTGTACCGAGGCACAAAGATCATTTATATTCTCTTTAATAAAATGTGGATTTTGGGACATTTCTTTTTTCAAAAAGTAGAGAATAGAAGTCTTCAAACCGCTGAAACTAAAGTCAAAGCCCGGAATATTGGGCTCCGGAAAGGAATAAATATTCTTCCCCTTTTGCGCCAGTTTATCAATCATGGGACCTGACGGATAATCAAGTCCAAGTACCTTACCAGTCTTGTCAAACGCTTCTCCGGCAGCATCATCTATCGTTGATCCCACTATCTCAATATCCAGAAAGTCGCGTACCAGGCTGATCTGGGTATGACCGCCACTCACCGTAAGACAGAGAAACGGGAAGTCAGGAACAGGATCTTCAATAAAATTGGCCATGATATGGGCGTCCATGTGGTTGACATCGATGAGCGGAATATCCAGAGCCAGGGCTACAGACTTCGCAAAGGAGACGCCTACATGCAAGGAACCCAGCAATCCCGGCGCCCTCGTTATTCCCACTGCATCCAATTCAAATATCTCCACCTTAGCGTCATCCAACGCTTTTCTGACCACAGGCATAATAAGCCTCAAATGTTCACGGGAAGCCACCTCAGGTACCACACCACCCCACAAAGCATGCTTTTCCTGCGAAGATACCACGTTGGATAGCACTTTTCCATCCCTTATTATCGCAGCGGAAGTGTCATCACAAGAGCTTTCTATAGCAAGAATCGTTATCGGCATAATAAAAAATTAAAATGCAAATTTACAAGAATGTACATTAGTAAATGAAATTGTATTAATATTGTGATTCAAGAATG
This sequence comes from Saprospiraceae bacterium, assembly GCA_024103005.1. Classification (GTDB taxonomy): domain Bacteria; phylum Bacteroidota; class Bacteroidia; order Chitinophagales; family Saprospiraceae; genus Parvibacillus. The sequence continues at coordinate 2,682 of JAGFJA010000041.1, read as the reverse complement.
CATAAATATATAGGAAAGTGCCGCAACTCATTACTGAATATAAAAATCAAAATTCCGGTATAATCAACACCTATGATTGTGACCTGCTTATTCTGAATGAAAACAGATACCTTACATATTGCATCCTTAACAGCGACGGGCAGTTTGAGCTATTACGTGAGTACAAGCTTACGGAATACGAGCATTTTAATGACTTCCATTCCAAGGTATTGGAAATGGATGAATATCTCGGCAGGGGTTTTAAGTCGGTAAAAATAAGTATATCCAATAAGCGGCTGGTATTGGTTCCGGATAATGTATTTCAGCGAGAACAAAGTGTTCATTACCTCGAAAACAGTGCACCTATTTGGTCAACCGATGAGGTGAAGGTCGATTTTCTGGTAAAACAGGAGATCAGGCTGGTTTATGCTTTCAGGACATCTGTACTGGAATTGTACAAACAGCACTTCCCCAACTGCACCATCCAAAATGCCCTGAGTAGCTATATCGACCACATAGACCATGTCGTCGCCAACATGGATCCCGGACACAAAGTTTATATCAATGCACTATACGACACTATGTATATAGTGGTTTATCGTAATGAACAGCTTGCCTATGCCAATGTATATGAATTTACGACGGTGGAGGATTTTCTTTACTACATCATGCTGATTTACAAGGAATTTCAATTGGATCAGGAAACAACCCCGACATTTATCACCGGCAAATTGGATGTCCATTCCAAGTTACACGACCTGATTAAAAGATATATTCGCAACCTCTTCTTCCTCCATGGGGATACTTCCGGCGAGGTCGGCGTAGAAGGACTACCCGATCACATCTATTTCGATTTATTTTCACTAAGGGCATGAGGATCATTTCAGGTAGATTTGGAGGCAGGAAATTTTATCCGCCTGCAGATAAATGGCCCACTCGTCCTACTACAGACATAGCTAAGGAAGGACTTTTCAATGTATTAAACAATTTATTGGACTGGGAGGAAACCAAAATGCTTGATTTATTTGGCGGCACCGGCAACCACTGTTATGAGTTTATCTCACGTGGCTGTCAGGACGCTACATACGTGGACAAGTTTACCGGCTGTGTACGCTTTGTCCTTGATCTGAGGCAAAAACTGAATCTTGAAAAGGAGCTGACGGTGGTAAAGAGTGATGTATTTAAATTTATCCGGCAGTGCAACTGTCAATACGATTACATTTTCGCAGGTCCGCCATATCCATTGACCAATATTCCGGAAATACCCGATCTTATATTTGAAAAAAATCTACTCAAACCGGACGGACTCCATGTCCTGGAAACCAATCAGGAACACGACTTCCACCATCATCCCCATTTTACCCAATTGAAAAAATACGGCACGACTTATTTTTGGTTTTTTGACAGCGTAAAGCATTAAAAATCACCTTTTGATTTTTCAAAATACATTTCCTGCCTATTGGCTTTATAATGCCATTTCTGAATATACCGCTTTAAAAAAGAAAAAAAAGAAATACCAATTATGTTAATGTTATTAATTTATTAACAGATGATTATGAATTGACAAACAAACCATTTATCTTTGAGACATATTCTTTCATCTTATAAATATTTTTTATTATGTTTAACGCAAATCAATTTCAAACAATTTCAAACAATTTCAAACAATTTCAAACAATTTCAAACAATTTTCTATATTTTATTTATAACATTCTTTGTTTGGAAAAAGACGACTGCTCAAAACATACCACCTTCTTTGGTAAATCATTGCTCCACAGAAGAAACAAGCCCTTCTCCTTTGCCCGAAAACCATGTTTATATTTGTACGGATCCTAATGTAGTTAAATATATTAGAGTAAATATACACTATATGCTTCCAGGTACAATTGAAAGTTTCGTTAATAATGCTTGTGTAACCCCAGTTGATTATAAAGGGTATGGAAATTTCACTCCTTATTCCAATGGATCATTATCAGCTTATGATGACCCGGTGGGTCCATTTGACTTTTCTTATAACGGGTTTGACAGAGCAGAAGATATTGTGAATACTATGAACGAAATGTTCAACAACAATAAAGATGCCTTTCGAAAATCAAACAATCCACTTTGTCAAAACCCGCCACTATCAAGTGTCTCTTACCCCAACCCACCCCCACCTATAAAGATTCAATTTATTTTAGCAGGGGTGTATTTCCATGAAACCCCATCTGCAGAGTTTAGAAGTTCTTTTTATACGTGGCAATCATCCTACGCAGTTAATTCAAACTCTGAAATAAATATCTTTTATCATTCGAGTTACACAGACAAAGGCGGGGGTCAAGCTAATAGTGTTGGCGGAGCATTAAAATATAATACACAAGGAGAATATTACTATTATATGACACCTGTCTGCAGAGATTGGTCATTAAGCTTCGCCGCATCAGCAACATTACATGAGATAGGGCATAATCTGTCTCTTCATCATACATCTGAATATAGTTCCGATTATTGTGATGACACACCTCCTATGAATTTATATGATAAGTATGTGGATGGTATATGCAATTACAATACTTACATGCAATGTTGGGTATATATTGACCCTAATTCAGGGCAATTAGATTCAATTTGTCCCGGTTCAACAAATTATCCTTGTGATGAATGGCATGAAATCTCAAACAACTATATGGATTACAACCAATATAAGGAATCCATGACAACGTG
>JAGFJA010000003.1 GCA_024103005.1 Saprospiraceae bacterium | reverse complement strand
TAAACGGAGAAACCTTTGCTTTTGAAACAACACTCTCAACCCGAAGTTATAGACAAAAAATAGAAACAGCTAAGAAAAAAGGATATACTACGACATTATTGTTTTTCTGGCTTAAAAATGTTGATCTAGCCAAAGAACGAGTGATAACCAGGGTCTTAGAAGGAGGACATAATATACCCCCTGACGTTATTGAAAGAAGGTACTTGAAAGGCATACAAAACCTTTTCAATATATACTTACTCATTGTTGACGGCGCATTCATATTTGATAATTCGTATGGTAATCCTGAATTAATTGCTCAACAAACATTAGGAGAAAAAGTAGAAATTATTAACACGAAAAAATTTAATGAATTAAAAAGATACTTATGACCAAGAAAGAAAAACAGATAGAATTTAAGGACAAACTACTAAAAGGTTTGGAAAAAATGTACACTAACCTTATTGAATATAAACGACAAAAAAATAGTGTACTTGTGGTTATGAAAGGCGATAAAATCGTGAAAATTAAACCGTGAGAATTAAGCATAATCGCCCAACAAACAAATTGGCAAGAGAGCAGGTTGACGGCTTCGATCGAATCCCGGAGGTCCAGGATGCAAAAATGAATGATTTTAATTCTATTCAATCATGGACCATGGACGACCATGACTGCGCTTACACTTAGCGTCAATGATGTTAAAATGGCGCTCCCTATACAATTTGCCTGTTAGGCGTAAGCAATCCGCCGAAAGTTAATTTAGTGACATTTCTTCTATTTACACAAAACCTCACATATATTATTGTAACCCATCGGGCAACTACACTTCATTTTTCAGTATATCTCCCGGGAGTAATTCATGTATCCGGTTGATAAGGTGAGCTGGGATTTTAATGCGGGTATCTATGAGCCATTCATAGGGGTTAACACCTTTTGCTTTGCATGTACTAAAAGAAGTATATATCAGGGTGGCTCACTTTGCTCTTGAATATTTAGTTGGCGGCCATTTTTATAGAACCCGTGAAAACACCGACCTAAAAACAGGGAAAACACTGTAGTATTTCATTTCGGAGCAATTTAATTTTACATTAAAAGCAATATAAAATTTAATGACACACCAATAATTTATAACCAAATAAATCAAAGATAATGGAATGGATGTATCTTATCATTGGGGCTTTTGGAATGTAACCCACCGGGCAATTACACGTCATTTTTCTGTAAATATCCCGGGACCAATTCATGTATCCGGTTGATAGGGTGAAATGGAATTTTATTGAGGGTATCTGCAAGCCATTCAAATGGGTTGATTCCTTTTGCTTTGCATGTACCAAGAAAGGAATACATCAGAGTGGATTACTTTGCTCTTGAATATCTAACCAAAACTTGGTGGGGATGACACTTTTATATGGAAAATATACGACATATGGCGTAAATACAGATGTTGGCCAAGATACCTCCCTACGGTCGGCAACTTGGCCAACGAAGATGGGACTACGTCTCGTATTGGACTCGGTAGCCGACCATCCGGTCGGTACCAACGTCCAACACTAGACTTGCACCATACAGTAAAAAAATTTTCCGCCTTTGGCGGAATTTTTTCTCTGTACGGCGCAAGTCCCATCTTCGTTCGATGAAACTAAACAAAAAATAAAATTAACGGCAGGACATCCCGAAACTGCCAAAAAAAGAAGTAGGGCGAAATAGCCGAGAGCGTAAGCGTAGGCAATAAACTTTTTATGATATGAAAAAATTATTCATTATTATCTTCATTCTTGCCTTCACTTCATGTGAAAACAAGCCAACCGAAACACCTAACCTGCAAAATGTGAAATCAAATGAGAGCATCAAAAAACCAAATTTTTTTAGTGGGCTTCCATGTTGGAGTATCGCAGGTTCCGTAGGCGCAGTTGATGAAAAATCAATTGGGAAGTTGAATCTTGGTAGAATTCTGCCACCGCCAGTTGTTGGACAACCAGGCGACGCAGGTCAAGAAAATATAGTCTATGAAGATATGAGCGTACACCTAAACAGAAGTGCGATACCGGGTAAATACTCAATACGTTACCCTATTATTCCTTTCCAATTCCCAGAGGGTAGCGGCGGAGACGGCGTTGTATTTAAAGCAACGTATAAAATATCAAATCCTACAAAAGATAGGATTACTGTTTACCTTAAAGAATGGAACAAAGAAAGCAATTCTGCCACAGTGATTGCAAAGTTAGAATGTAAGAGTAGCGTAGCAACGCCAAAATATATATCAACGAGTACGCCAATTCGTGTTGGCAGTCAATGGGATAAGGTGTGGTTTGTTGAGGCAATACTTGAATGTGACGGAGTTGGTAATCCATCAGGTATACCCCAACTTGGCGAAATACTTGGACCTTCGTTAGGAAGTGTCGAAATTTGTACAGCCCTTTTCTGATATAGTAAATAAAAATCATCGAACAAAGCATGGTCGCCTATGCTGCCCAACGCCCAACCCGCAAAGCCAGCGTAGGGCAGCACAGCGTCCATGCCGCCGTTAGACTTAAGCAATCCGCAGAAAGTTAATTTAGTGACATTTCTTCTATTTACACAAAACCTCACATTTATCATTGTAACCCACCGGGCAACTACACGTCATTTTTCGGTATATATCCCTGGAGCAGTCCATGTATCCGGTTGACAGGCTGAGATAGGATTTTATTGAGGGTATCTGCGAGCCATTCATAGGGGTTGATTCCTTTTGCTTTGCATGTACCACAAAAAGTATATATCATAGGGGCTCATTTTGCTCCGGAATATCCATTTTGGACGAAAAAATGATATATTGATGGTTTTTCGGCCGGAATACCAGCTGGAATATGTTGGAAAAAGTAATTGTTGTACGGTGAATAAGTGCAAAAGAAAAGTCCACAGAGCATCCGGCACCTCAAAAAAAACGAACATGCTAATCCCGGAAAAGATGATTGAAAAAGACAAGCATTGCAACGAGAATTATCATTAAATAAAAAGAAGGAAAATAAAGAAACATGGAAAAACAGTATTAAATTTGGAGGTTGTTTTTTCTTTAAGAAAGGTGACAATCGATACCATTAATTGTTCGGCTATCGAAATAGAAGCGATCATCAATGATAATTACAGTCATTTTGCCGCTGAAAAATCCATGATATTTGATTTGTCACAGATTTACGGCGAACACGTTTGGTTGGTTAAACAAGATAGTACAAAATTAAAATAAACCCTTCTAAACTATTGAAATATGAATGGTACAACTAACCACTTTGCGAATCAAAATCTCACATATACAAAACGTATCTTCGCTTTGTTTCAGGCTCTTAGGACTTTTGTAAGTTCATGGCCGAAACATATAGATTGGAATAAACTCGGGTCGGATGTATTGTATATCCTCCTGATGATCTGGAAACATGGTATCGTGATTATCCTGATGTTGATACCGGTTATTTTGTTGATCAAGTTGCCCCAAGGGAAAGACCTGATGAACAATTTGTTGTTTCCGGGAAATTTGAAAACATTTGGCTCCTACCTTCTGATACTTTGGTTTTTATCTATGATAATTTTTACAACGTATGCTCTTTGGGCAATTCCCGGATTTTATCAGAATATAGAAGCGAGAAGGCTAACATCAAATGAAGAAAAGAAAAGCTTAATATCGAACAAGAGTACGTCCAGTCTTTTCATTCGAATATTGAGTATGACCCCTTTTGTATTCTATGGAATCGTAATTTTTATTCTGGAGAAAAGATGTGAAACCCATTGGGCGTTGTATTGGCTTATTATCCTGATTGCGGGCCTGTTTATTATCACGTTATGTTTCCATCTGTATTATCGACAGGTGTCGTTTAGAAAATTAATTCTTCTAGGCGTTGTAACTTGCCTGGTTGTAACGGTATGTTATCCTTTACTATACAAATTGATCGGACACAAAGAATTTTCCATTTTATTGTTGGGTAATGCCTTGTTGTTTTTAGGAGGACTTACGTATTTGATGTACAAAGCATGGGAGGACAGATTCAAAGCATTGGGTTCAGATTTGTCCAATAGAAAATCGATGCCAGATAAAGGCGACCGGTTGTACTACATTCTAATAGCACTTTCCCTGCTGGTGATGATATCTTTTTCTTTTGTAACCAACATGATGTACATTTCTACTGTATGTTTATTGACCATGGTCATGGGGTGTTTGATTTTATGGTTTAATCTATTTATATATTTTTATAAATCTAAAGCCGGAGGAGTACAATTTTTATTGTTTGCCGCCGTGGTGGGCATTATTGTGCTGGTGCATGTTCCTGAAAGTAAACCGCATCGGGTTTTTTTGGTGGAAAAATCTAAATTGGGTGACCGGATAAGTCTGGACGATTATATGGATAAATGGCTGGAAAAACATGTTACACACAGTAGTCCGGAGGACAGCTTGGTGGAGCCTATTTATTTAATTGCCGGTGAAGGAGGTGGAAGCCGGGGAGGATTATGGTACGCAACCTTTATCCAAACCATGGACTCGTTGACCAATGGTAACTTTTCGAAGCGGACCTTTGCCACATCCACGGTCTCGGGAAGCTCGGTCGGAGCCTCTTTATTGACCAAATGGTACCGGGTTGCGAAAGATCTTGAGCTGGACCGGGTAAAGGATGAAAGAGCCCAAACAATGGCCAAACTTTTTTTCTCCAATAATTTTACGGCTGGCGCGGTATTTGACTTGTTTTACCTGGATTTTGTTCGTCGGTTTAAATTCTGGGCTACACGAAGCGGGCGTAATCTTCGGTTGCAAGAAGAAGAAAACGCGGCGTTTTTCAAGGCGATGCATGGTGATTCAGCTGTGTTTTGTGATATGTTTAGTTCCATTCCTGGCGGGCCCAATTCGTCGACCATCGAATTAATTGGAAAAGATATACCTAATTATCATTTTCTGCCTATCCAGGATGTGTGGAAGGATTCAAACAATCAGCCAATCCTGGATATACCGCTCAATTTTTTTAATACCACAGAAATGTCCACCGGACGTCAGATGGCTATAGCACCGGTTTCTTTCTCGTTTGAGCCCACAGGTATATTTGCGAAAGATTTGATAAGCTATACACAGAATCAGAACTGTAGATTTGAAGAAAAATATGACATCGCATTAGGTACCGCCAATAACCTGAGCGAACTATTTCCGTTTTTTTCGGCCTATACGCATATTGACGGAGTAGGTCATTTTATGGACGGTGGAGGAAATGATAACAGCGGAACCAAAACGTTGAAGTTTATTTACCAAAAAATATCGGATGCGCTGGACAGCAAATTTGCCGATGATACATCAAAAAGACCACCGGTAGTTGTCATTTACATCAGTAACAGCAATCCGGATGGAAAGAATGTCGAAAACAAAAGGGAAAAAGCCAAAAGCCAGGTAGTTGCTCTATTCACCCAGGTCGGTGCGCAACCTTTTGAAATGATTACCAAGGAGGCCATCGAGGATCTGAAGAAAGAAGTGAGTAAGCAAGACCATGATTATTTTATCGAAGCCTCCTGGTCATCATTTAATAAATATACGGACTGCCCGGAAAATTGTGAGAAGTTACAGCAACAACAGTTTCCGACAGCCCGAAGTTTAACCCATGATAATATTAATGATATCATCAAATATTCCAAAAAGAAAGCACATTCCGTGTACGATTCATTGAAAGTTATACCAAGATGATTTATATAATTGTCCATAGATTTTTGGGATACTTATCCGGATAGGTATGCTACTAGAGCTCTGCTCTATCCCGGGAGTGAAACAATCCGGGGTTCCGGGATACCGAGGTTACAGTCGTTTAGGCCAATGAAATTGGTCTATTACGAATGTACCTTCGGTATTAGTACCAATGCCAATATGACTTTGTTACATTACAAAAGCTATAGAATTATTAATATATCTGCAAATAAATGATCGTCATGAGCGCAATAATAATTAAAGGAGATAAAAAGAGTTCAAAGTTAATTACACAGTTGGCCAAACAACTTGGCGCGAATGTTAATGGGGTGAAAAAAGACCAATATGAGGACTTTTTACTTGGGACACTAATGGACAAGGAAAAATCTAACAAGACAGTTTCAAGATCAACGATAATGAAAAAGCTAAAAAGTAAATGATCGTTGAATTTGATAAGTCGTTTTACAAACATTTAAACAAGATAAATGATAAAGATGGTCTTACAAAATTAAATCTTGCATTTTATAATTAGAAGAAGCTCCGGCATTAAGAGACATTTCGGAAGCCAAAAAATTAACTGGCTTTAAATCATACTACAAAATTCGAATTGGTGATTATAGATTAGGATTTGAGAAATTATCTTCAAATAAAATTAGGTTAATTATTATTGCAAAGAGAAATGATATTTATAAACAATTTCCATAGAGAAATTATCACTAGGAATTAGTACTGTATTGTAGTAGTATCTACAAGTAACCCACCAGGCAATGTGATTCCAAAAAAATGGCTACCGAAATTACTTTTGCAGAATCAGCAAAGTGAAATTCCGATAGCCATTCAGATTACCTCGCAAGAAGTGATGACCGGGTGGTCTTTTGCGTGGTAAGAATCAATTACTCTACCTTCTTAGTCAGGTATTTACCAATGGTCTTGCCCGCCTTTGAATAAGCCTCTTCTATACGCTGTCCGGTGTCGAAATCGTATCCGAACACGTCGCGTCCCGGAATTTTATCAATGCTCAAGGTGGCTAATTCTTTTCCGGCCTTGTCGGTGAAGTGTACGATGACATTGATATATGCATTCTGACGCA
>JAGFJA010000080.1 GCA_024103005.1 Saprospiraceae bacterium | reverse complement strand
CTGGACTAATCTGAGATGAAATACTGAAAATCGAGTTTAAATTACAAGATTTAAAATCGGTTTTTGGGACGACTCCCGCTTCGAAAGAGGCGGGAGTTTTTTATTGCAGGAAACTGAAGGATTTTATAATACTTAACTAGACTTAAACGACTATTTTTGCATAAACATTTAAGGATAATTAATTTGCTGCAATGAAATGATCTGTTCCCTCAAACATTTAATTGTGGATACAAATCAATATGAAGGATGCAATAAAATTCGTTGTATATTATATGAAGATGATTGAAAGACTATTTTTTATCATTTTATTTGCCTTAACAAGTCAGAATCTTTTAGCTCAGATTTCAGCACCTGATTTGTATTGTATTAAAGGTGACACTGTAAGGTGGGACTTACCGGTGGTTACATGCGGACCTGTTCAATCATATAATTTATATTACGCTACAAGTTATAACGGTCCCTATTCATTATTAGCCAATATTACTGATATCAATCAGACAGAATATATCTATTCTAATAGTCCTGGAGGCATATTATATTATTATATGGAAACTGTAGCCAGTTGCGGTGGAATGACTTCTCTTTCTTCTGATACCCTTGATAATGCATCCCCATTGCCGGTAAGTATTCGAAATGTAACGGTTGTTGGAAATGATATTGATTTAAACTGGTCAAAAGGATTGAGCCCGGAGACTGCTGCATACATAGTGTATCAGGGCTTGGGTGGAGGTGTTGTCGTAGCATTGGACACTGTTTCTACCTTAAATTATATTGATACAAACAAGAGTACTTCCGATACATCATATACTTATTATATAGTTGCATTAGATCGTTGTGGTGGCACGAGTATATTTTCTGAGCCTCATTCCAGTCTATTATTGAAAGGTGTTATAGATACGTGTCAACAGGAAATAGATTTAAGTTTCACTAACTACAACGGTTGGGCCGGGAAAACCCAATATATTTTGCTCCAAAGTATTGACGGTGGTACTGAAATACCTATTGATACTACTATGAATCCCGGTTTTGTATTGACAGAAATTTTAGATGATGTTGATTATTGTTTTCGGATTAAAGCTATGAATGAGGATGGTTCACTCAGCAGCTTTTCCAATAAAGTGTGTCTGCATTCTAAAAAAGGAAAGACATTACATTCTATTTGCATAGATCAGATTAAATCCGAAAGTGGTACGAATGTTGAAAAAACAGGTATTCAGTTAACTACCAATGATAATATTCTATTGAATAATATATTGTTACAGAGAGCTAAGGATAAATTGACAATTGCGAATTCCCAGGAACAGCAATTGGAAGCCCCTTTCGATAATTTTGTTTCAATTGACATGGATAAAGAGGTGACTTTCTATCGTATGATATCAGTGGATGCATGTGGTAATCGTGTTTATTCTGGAATATTCAACAATCTTATTTTGGATGCAAGATTAAATCTGGATAATACTGTGGATATTAACTGGAATGCTTTGGACTGGGAAGATGGCAATGTTATGGGATATAGGGTCGAAAGAATTTCAGCCAATGGTAATGCAGAGCAACTTGCAACTTTATCTGAAGATGTATTGAGTTATACCGATCATTTGATGGTTGGTAAGGATAATGATACCCGATATTGCTACAGGGTAACAGGTACTGTTGATTTAACGTGCAATAACATTACACACACGATAAATGTCATTTCCAACGAAGCTTGTGTTGAAAAAACAGCCGGAGGGTACATGGCTAATGCTTTTGTGCAAGGAGGAAGTTTTCCGGAATACATGCCTATATTTTATTTTAAGGAAAGTATTGCTGCATATAAAATGATAATATTTGACCGATACGGCAATAAAGTATTTCAAACAAATAATCCGGATAAGGGCTGGGATGGAAATTTTTCAGGACAGCCTCTGCCCAATGGCGTTTATTCATATTATGTCCATATAAAATCAGGGAACGGGACAGAACAAATCCTGAAAGGTGGAGTCACTCTGTTGAGGTGACCGGGTATGTAATATCCTGAAAATTGGATACTTATAAATATGAAAGCTGCAATTTACCCAGAATATTCTAAGGATGAGTATTGGTCATGAAAGAAGTTTTTTGACTATAACGGATATTGACTTCCCGTCAGCTTTGCCTGCCAATTGCTTGTTTGCCATTCCCATGACCTTGCCCATATCTTTAGCAGATTCTGCACCGGTAGTTGCTATGATTTCTTTCAAAATTTTTTCCAGAGCTTCGCCTTCCAGTTGTTCGGGCAAATATTTTTTAATTATCTCTATTTCTTCTTTTTCTGTCGTAGCGAGGTCGTTACGACCGTTAGATTCATATATTTCTGCTGAATCACTTCGTTGTTTGACCAGTTTTTGCAATATCTGAATTTCTCTTTCTGGGGTTATTTCATTGCCTGAACCATCGGTTTTTGCCAGCAGGATAGCAGCTTTAATGGCACGAATACTACGAAGTGCAGCCTGATCTTTGTTTTTCATAGCATTTTTCAGATCGCCGTTGAGAGTTTCTTCTAAAGTCATTATATATTTTGTTTTAATTGAGATAAATATAGTTCTGTTAGTTCAACATAATCCTTGAGTGAAAGTTGTTCAGCTCTTTTGTTAAAAATAGGTTTTGACAGGATGGAAGTATCTTGAAAAATATTTTTCAAATTGTTTCGCAACATTTTCCTGCGCATGGAAAAACTATTTTTTACAATTTTAGTAAAGCTTTTATAGTCCCGTATTCCATTGTCATCCTGTCTTCTTTTCAAGCCAATAACCAGGGAATCTACCTTAGGAGGTGGGTCGAATGCAGTAGGTGGTACATGTATTACATGATATCCTTCATACCAGGCTTGAGTTAATACACTTATGACACCATAAGCCTTGCTTCCCGGTGCTGCGATAATACGCTCGGCCATCTCTTTCTGGAACATTCCAATCATCAATGGAACCAGTTCCCGATATTGAATTATTTGAAATACAATCTGGGAAGAAATATTATACGGGAAATTTCCGATAACGTTAAAGTCCCTGCCACCGAACAATTCATTGAAATTAATACGGAGGATGTCGCCCTGGATGAGAGCTGAGCCCAATGAGGGAAATTTTTTTCGGAGGATGTCAATCATGTCATAATCCAATTCGACACATTTCAGATCAAGGCCTTTTTCCAAAAGCAAAGAGGTTAATATGCCCGGACCCGGACCGATTTCAAGCAATCTATTCTGTGTTACTTTACAGTCGCACGCATCGACAATGGCATTGGCTATGTCCATTCTGTGCAAAAAATGCTGTCCCATTGACTTTTTTGGGCCAGAATATTTGGTGTTGGATTTCAATTTTTATATAATTTGGATGTGAAGATAGCCTAATTCATAATTTTTGACAAATTATGCAAATAGTGGTGAAATGATATTATTTTTGAATGAATGAAGGCCCTTTTCAATTGAATTAGCGATATCATTTCATGACTAAGGCAGAATCTTCTATATTTGCACACTTAAATATATTTGTTATGTTGCTTCCTAAGATAGGATTTTCAATAGGTGATGTCAATGGAGTCGGGCTTGAAGTAATCCTTAAGTCATTTAAGAATTCAAATTTAACCTCACGATTCATCCCCGTTATCTATGCATCTTCCAAGTTAATCAACTTTTATAAGAAGTCACTATCCATTGAAGAACAAACTGTACATATAGTGAAAGGCGGTGAGCATCTGCGGCAAAGTAAAATCAACGTCATACAATGCTGGGAAGAAGAAGTGACGATAGCTTTTGGACAGGTTAATGCTGAGGGAGGTAAGTATGCCGGATTATCATTAAAGCAAGCAGTAGAAGATCTGAGACAGCAAAAAATCGATGCATTGATTACGGCACCGATCCATAAAAATTCTATGAATCTTGCAGGATTCAGTTTTCCCGGTCATACTGAATTTCTTGAGCATCAGTTTCAGGATCTGCAATCGCTTATGCTCATGGTTAGTGACACGCTGAGGATAGGTGTAGTGACAGGCCATATTGCTCTTCATGACGTGGCATCAAAAATTACAACCGAAAAGATTGTTGAAAAGACAAGGATTTTTATTCAGTCCTTAAAAATGGATTTTGGTATAGAGCGTCCTACTGTCGCAATCCTTGGTCTTAATCCGCATGCCGGTGATATGGGTCTGTTTGGCGATGAAGAAAGTAAGGTTATTATTCCGGCTATTAAAGAATTGAAAGAATCGGGAAATTTAGTGATGGGCCCATATCCGGCAGATGGATTTTTTGGCTCAGGCCAATTTAAAAAATTTGATGGCATTCTGGCTATGTATCACGACCAGGGATTGATTCCCTTTAAGACACTGGCTTTCGGTGGAGGTGTTAATTTTACGGCAGGATTGCCTGTCATCAGAACGTCGCCTGATCACGGTACAGCCTTCGATATAGCCGGTAAAAATGAAGCAGATCCTTCTTCCATCCGTCAGGCAACTTATCTGGCCCTGGATATTTTAAAAAACAGAACAGAATATAATACACTTCAATCCAATAAGCTCAAGTCGAGGAAAGGAAAATACGAGCAAGGAGAAGATGAAATCCTTGAAGATGAAGAAAGTTAAAAAAATTGTCCAACCGAATCAATAATTCGGAATAATGTGCATGAGAAACTGTTTTTGGGATGATCGGTTGGACAAAAAGTTAATTAGGTTTATATTCTGCTTAATCCATGCAAAATATATGCCAAAAATGTTTAATTTGTAATTTGTTGGTACTTTTAAACCAACAAATTTTATATTTTAGTTTCGCTTATTTGTAAACTATTCATATACAGTAAACTCGACCCGTCTGTTTTTAGCTCTTTTTTCTTCTGTTGAGTTATCATTTAGTGGTTGACTTCGTCCCATTCCAATGGTCGTTATTCGGTCAGCACTTATTTCACCTTTTTGTACCAGATAATCTTTAATGGCATTGGCGCGCTGAAGAGAAAGCCTGATGAGACTTTTTTCTTCACCCACATTATCTGTATGTCCATAGATTTTCATTTTTAAGTCCGGCTTTCTTTTGAGAACGGAAATTATCTGGTCAAGACTTTTGTATGAATCATCCTTTATGATAGCAGTTGATTGTACGAAATAGATATTGCTTAATGTAAATTTTTCTTTTTTGGCGATAGGTTCTACATAAAGATTGACATCGGCAATACTGGCTTCCTCCCGGTAAATGGTCGCAGGGTCTATTTCTAAGGTTTCTGATTTATAGCCTTCTTTAAAAGCTGTAATATTCAGCTTTGACTCTTCAATAAAAGAATAATAGGCTATCCCTTCTTTTGTGGATATTGTTCCTTTTGATGACTGGCTATCTTGTCTTTTATATTGGATGTCAGCATCAATTGGTTGACCGGTAAGTGCATTGAAAACGTGAAGGACCAGGGTTTTCTTTCTCTCTTCTTCTTTGATCGGATGAAATGCGACCCTGAATATATCACTGGAACCGTCCCTTCTTGAAGTAAAGTATATATTTCCGGTGGCTTCATTGACAAATGGTTGTGAATCATCATAGACCGAATTGATGGGCGGCGGAAGTAAAACAGGATCACTCCAGTTTTGCCAGGTATCATCCAGCCTTTTTGAGACATAAATATCTGTTCCGCCGTAACCGTCAGGCCGGTTTGATGAAAAATAAAGAAACAAACCGTCTCTGGAAATATAAGGTGTGGATTCGCGAAAAACAGAGTTGATAGCACGGCTCATGGGCTGAGGAGAAGAATAGACATTTTCACGTATGCGTTTACTTACATACAGATCATTGTCGCCTGCACTATCCTGCCTCTTAAGGGACATAATGATGATATCTCCTTCTTCACTCATGGTGAGATTTACTTCATCGCTTTGATTTTTATAATCATAGATAAGCAGAGGCTTTGGAAAAGACCAGTTGTTATTGCTTATTTCCTGAATTGTCGAGAAGCCTTTGTACATGCTTCCATCTTTGTAATATTCATTAATAATAATCAATTCGTTGGTCCTGGGTGTAAGCGAACACACGCTGTTGGGTAAGGCACTGTTGAGTGGGTAATCAGGATGATCGATGTTGTTAAAGTCATCTCCAGCCATGGTAGCAATCCAGATATCCTGATTGAATCTGCTCTTATAGGCTTCATTAACTGTACTTCCTGTAAGCGTTTTATATATAGAGTTGAGGACTTTCTGATAATCGGTATAAGACAATGTCTGACTGAGGTCGGTATAATTGTCGATGAGCGTTCTGTTGAAATCAGGATAGCCGACTCTTGTAAAATAAATTGTTTTACCGTCTTTACTGACTACCGGATTGATTTCATCATACTGTGCGGTATTTATTTTCTTGTTTAGCTTCTCTAAGGGATGCATCTGATAATGTGGGTTGTTGACCCAGGGGAAAAGTAAACTTTGTAATAAAAAACACAGATTTAAGAACATCTTTTTTCTATGAGAAAATTTGAAAGTATTGAATTAAAATTGCGTATGAATATCCAAACCGAAACAACCAATGCTTGTATTATCTGCTCCGTTGGGTTATATCTTTTTTTATACGAAAAAACTATGAATTAAATTATAAATTAGTTTCATACAATATTCCGCAAACATACGGATTTTTTATCATGTGTTTGCTTGTATTATATTGGATCGTCTTAAAAAAGTAAGGTATTAAGTGGGACTATTCAGAAAAATATTATTATTTGTAAAGATAGTAGGGTAGTTGAGTTAATTTTAGAAATGTAATTAAATTTGGTATAAATGTAGAATTGGAGAAAATTAAATCATTAAACGATGAGAATCGTAATTATTATGGTTTTTTAAGGATTGTCATTTAACCTATTCAGTCAGGTATGTCACCCGACGCAAAGAGGTACTTTGAATTTTTCACAACATGCGGAACAAATCAGAAAATTGGAATTGGAGCTGAAACAGCTCAAACTTAACCGGAATAATTTAATCTTGAATACTGAGGCCTAATTTCTGCGAGGTATGAAAAGAGCACAGGCACAAACGCATGTAGGTATAGCATCTATAGGGGCAGGAATACTTTTTGTGAAGATTGCCGCAAGTGTAGAAGGTGATTTTTTTACGTCAAAAGACAGGAAGAAAGCACTCTTCAGGCAGTAGCGGGATTGTGTGTCAGTGTGATGGGTGTAGGAGTTACTATCGGTGGAATAGCAAAGGATGTTTGATATCATAAGGTACCGGGGAGGTGCGATTACATCAGTTTTAGGTCAGTCTTGATGATATTGGATATAAAATGACTTTTTAGATTTTTACAGTCGAAGGAAATTAGAAAGCAAAATTTTCATTGATAAATTATTATCATGAAGAAGTTTTATTTTCAAGATGTGTTAGAAAGGTGTTATAATTTAGTAAAATAAAAAAGGGTTTCTTTGCTGAAACCCTTATCCTGTCTGAGTAGCGAGGGGGGGGCTTGAACCCCCGACCTTATGATTATGAATCATACGCTCTAACCAGCTGAGCTACCTCGCCATGGTTTTGGGCGGTGAAGATACTTTCATTTTTTGAATTCAGGTGAATTTTTAAGAAATTTTATTCTGTAATACCCTGGACTAACAGTGACACATTGTTTTGCAGAATCTCAATAAAGCCACTGTTAATCCTGAATTGCAATATTTTACCATCAGTGGTCTTTACCTTAACCTTTCCTTCAGACAATGCTGATACGATTGGTGCGTGATTTTTCAGAACCTGAAACTCTCCGGATACTCCCGGTACCTTTATTGATTCGATTTCTCCCTTAAAGTATTCTACGTCCGGTGTCAAAACAGTTAGTACCATGATTCCTATTTTATTTAACTATTCAGCGATAAGGTTATGCGTTAGCTTCTTCAAGTAATTTCTTACCTTTTGCTATGGCATCATCGATGGTTCCGACTAAGTTGAATGCACTTTCAGGGTATTCGTCCACCTCACCATCCATAATCATATTGAATCCTCTGATGGTCTCTTCGATAGGTACTAAAACACCCTTCAGACCGGTAAACTGCTCTGCTACGTGGAAAGGCTGAGACAAGAATCTCTGAACACGACGTGCGCGGTGTACGACCAGTTTATCATCTTCTGACAATTCTTCCATACCGAGGATGGCGATGATGTCCAGCAATTCGTTGTATCTCTGGAGTATTCCTTTAACCCTTTGTGCACAGTTGTAGTGCTCATGACCGATGACATTGGGGTCAAGGATACGGGATGTAGAGTTAAGCGGATCTACGGCAGGATAGATACCCAGTGAAGCAATTTTTCTGTCCAATACTGTCGTTGCATCCAGGTGGGCAAATGTAGTAGCCGGAGCCGGGTCAGTCAAGTCATCCGCCGGTACATATACTGCCTGTACGGATGTGATGGAACCACGCTTGGTTGAAGTAATACGCTCCTGCATTAGACCCATTTCTGTGGCCAAGGTCGGCTGGTAACCCACGGCTGACGGCATTCGCCCCAAGAGGGCAGATACTTCAGAACCCGCCTGTGTAAATCGGAAGATGTTGTCGATGAAGAACAGGATGTCTTTTCCTCCATTTGGATCATTCATGTCTCCGTCACGGAAGTATTCCGCAAAGGTAAGTCCGGATAAGGCCACACGTGCACGCGCTCCCGGCGGTTCGTTCATCTGACCAAAGACGAAGGTTGCCTGGCTGTCCTTGAGTAGCTGTTTGTCCACTTTACTAAGGTCCCAGCCCCCTTCTTCCATGGAATGTTTAAAGTCTTCACCGTATTTTACAATACCTGCTTCGATCATTTCGCGCAGCAGGTCATTTCCTTCTCTGGTTCGTTCGCCTACTCCGGCAAATACAGACATGCCGTCATAACCTTTGGCGATATTGTTGATCAATTCCTGGATCAATACTGTTTTGCCCACACCGGCACCTCCGAAAAGACCGATTTTTCCTCCTTTTTGATAAGGTTCAATCAGGTCGATGACTTTGATACCTGTATAGAGAATCTCGGTTTCTGTACTGAGGTTTTCAAAAGTTGGCGGTTTCTGGTGGATAGAATAGGCATTGGAACCTTTTTCTATCTTATCTATTCCATCAATAGCCTCACCTACCACATTAAACAATCTTCCCTTGATGTGATCTCCTACGGGCATTGTGATGGTAGATCCGGTATCGATTACTTCAGTACCTCTCTGAAGACCGTCAGTTGCATCCATCGCTACCGTACGTACGCTGTCTTCGCCTAAGTGCTGCTGTACTTCCAGAATCAGATCATTAGATCCCTCTCTTTTGATAATCAATGCGTTGAAGATGTCAGGAAGTTTAGAGCCTTCTCCTGAAAAACTAACGTCAACTACCGGACCGATGATTTGTTTAACGCGACCTGTGTTTGCCATGTGTATTTTATTGATAAATTTATTTAAATCAATGGTTTATGAGGCCTTCCTCAAAAACGGTGCAAAAATATAACAAGACTATCACCTAACCAAGAAGATTTGCGTATTTTTATTTTATTTCTTTCATTTTAAAGGTGAATTTCTTTTGGTTAAAGTAGAATTCTTTGCTGATTGATGGCAAACAGGCAGTTTTTAGTCAATTTAAGAAAAAAGTAAGCAAACCAATTAATTAATAATGGACTTCTGTCGCGCATTAAAGAATATAATTTTGCAGGATTTGGCGGAAGGGGAATTACTTTAAAATGCTATGTTGATTAAATATATTTTCCTTTGGAATTTGGCTGCTGATAATTGTTTTTTATTTTACATTTGACCTTTTTTAGGAAATAATTTTAATTATGAGATTTTTTGCTTTTTTATTTATTGTTCTTTTCAATCTACCCCTTTATAGCCAATCCTTTGACCATCTGAATATTGATCTTCTGGGACGCTGGTCCATTCCGGAAGATAAGACACCGGAATGGGGATCGCGATACAGTTCTTGCTGGGCTTTTGCTCAGAATGGCCGTGAATATGCCATAGTGGGCTGCAGTGGTGGAACAGCATACATCGACATAACTGATCCGACCAATCCGGTTTTTATAGATTTTGTAGAGAGTAATATAAAGAATGCCATTTGGCGGGAGTACAAAACCTATCAACATTATGCTTATCAGGTTAGTGATGACGGCGGTCCCAATCACTTTGACATTGTTGATCTGTCCTACCTTCCAGACAGTGTCCATGTGGTTTACTCAGGCAGTGAAGAATATTTCCGCACAGGCCATACCATATTTATAGACCATGATAATATGTATATAGGATTGCACAATCACAAATCTATGTCTGTTTTCAGCCTCAAAGAAGATCCGACTAAACCGGAGTTACTTAGAAAGCTATCGGATGACTATAAGGGAGATGTACACGATATGTTTGTTAGAAATGATACCGTTTATGCTTCCAAAGGGTGGGATGGTGCTCTCCAGATTCTTACCTTTAAAGACAATAAATTTACGGAAATAGGAAATTACAACAACTATCCCTTTGTAGGCTATAATCACAGTTCATGGTTGACACCGGATGGCAAGACACTCATCTTTACCGATGAGGTTCCCGAAAATTTACCTGCCAAGTCTCTTGACGTGACAGACCCTTCTAATCCTGTTTTACTGGATACCTTTTATTCTCAGACCGGTAAGGCCACTCTTCACAATCCATTTGAAGCACCCAATAATACTTTTTTAATGTCAAGTTATCTCGATGGTGTTCAGGTCTTTGACTATTCCGACCCGACAGACATCAAGCTGAGAGGATATTTCGATACACATTACCAATCACAGCCGGGTAATACCACAGGTGACTATGACGGTGCCTGGAGTGCCTATGGTTTGTTGCCAAGTAAGAATATCGTAGTGGTAGATATGACCAACGGACTCTTTGTACTGGATGGAACAAAAGCATACTATCCTGAAACAAATGCAGTAAAAGAGACAGCTTTTGCACACAAGCTTGAGACTTATCCGAATCCCGCCACTCGGGAGTTTCAGTTGAAAGTGCCTGATTTAACCAATCAAGTTGCCGAAATAAAAATATTTGATATCACCGGAAAACTTGTGTATCAAAACATCATGGAAGGTCACCAGTTAGCGTACCATAAATTTCGGGTAAAATATGCTCCGGGGACCTATATCGTTCAGTTAAAGGCAGGTAAAAAGATTTATTCGGCAGAACTCCTGGTGGTTCAACCCTAATCATATTGCCGGTAGATAGAGATTATTGGTAATTTAATAACTGAGGTTTCTGAGTAAGGATTTAACTCAGGAACTTGGTTTACGGATACCTTTACTGAGTAGTTTGATGGCTTCGTTGTTTGTTGGCTTCGCCGTTTGATTTTCCGGACTTTATGATAACCCAAGCCCCTGTGGTTGTGACATTAGGATCAATCCAAGGGGGATTACAGTTAGAATATTATCAGAAATTTTATATTAACATAAATCATATATACCAACGTTTTAAGAAGTTATGTATAAATAATTATTAATACGTAATATTCTGATTTTATTATAATTATAAGCTTCAAAATTTTAATTAAAAAAAATAAAACTTCAGGGAAAATCAGATTAAAATCCCGGGAGTTGCTTTACGAAGGACAGAAAATCCTGCCATGATTTTCGATCTGCTTCAGCATTGTAGGCTGCTCCGGTGGATTTATCACTGCCGACTGCAGGATCTGTAAAGGCGTGTACCGCATTGGAATAAATGTTCATCTGCCAGTCTGCACCGGCTTTTCTCATTTCATTCTGAAAGTCCATGATGTCTTTTGGGGTTACGAAAAAATCATCAGCACCATGTAAAACGAGGATTTTTGGTGTGATTTGATTCTCTTCTCTGATGTCATCTCTGCGCAGACCACCGTGGAACGAAACTACACCGGCTACGGGCATATTGGCTCGTGCAGCCTCCAGGGCACCGGTCCCGCCAAAGCAGTATCCTATGACGACGATATGGGCATTATCGGCACCGGAATTGACTAGTTGATCCAGTGCCAACCTTATTCTATGGCGATATTGGTCTATATGAGTCTTATAGAATCCGGCAATTTCACCGGCTTCTTTTTTATTTTTTGGATACTTTCCCTCACCGTAGATGTCAGCTATGAGGGTATGAAAGCCCATTCCGTTCAATTTTTTAGCTACATCTTTTTCATGTTGAGATATTCCCATCCATGCAGGTAAAATGAGTATTCCTTTTTGGATATTCCCCGGCTTCTCCGGTTTACCATAAAAACTGACCAATTGCTGTCCGCCGTCCTTGTATTGTACGGAGACAAATTGAGCAGTGGCAACTAAGGGAAAAAGTGCACATAACAACATCAGAAGAGCATCACAATACATGGAAGCGTTTTTAAAAAAAAAATAAAGTGAACATTGCTAAAAAAATTGTGGCTACCTTGTTCTACCTCAAAGTTACAAAGAATCGTAATAACAATAAAAATAGAAAAATAAACCTTCGACAGATATGGATAACCGTTGAAATTTGTGCCTTGAAGAATCAAAATAAATTATCCATATTTGTAAAAAAAATGACATGGATTTGAAAGATAAATGGGTATGGATTACGGGTGCTTCCTCAGGAATAGGGCGGGCTATAGCAATTGAGTTTTCATTTCATCATTGTAACCTGGTCTTGCTAAGCCGGAATATTGACGAATTGAAAAAAACCGCTTCTGCCTGCAATCCGGAAGTTCAAATTGTAATACAGACGATTGATCTTGCTGACAATAAGTCAATCGATCAAGCTGTGGCGAGCTTAAAAGATCAAGCTGTACCACTTGATATTTTAATCAATAATGGCGGCATCAGTCAGAGGTCTCTTGCTATAGACACATTGGATGAAGTGAGCAGAAGGATATTTGATATAAATTTTTTCGGAACCATTTATCTGACTCGTGCACTTTTGCCCGGGATGATTGCCCGGGGCGGGGCTCATATAGGTGTCGTGACCAGCCTGGTGGGCATCATAGGAAGTCCCAAACGTACTTCATATTCTGCGAGTAAACACGCCTTGCACGGATATTTTGACAGTTTACGGGCCGAATTATATCATGAAAAAATAGGCGTTACACTGATCTGTCCGGGCTTTATCCGCACCAATATAAGTATGTCTGCGGTAACAGGAGACGGCAAAGCCCAAAACACCATGGATGAAAAGACGGGCAACGGCATGGATCCTGCTGTTCTGGCCAAAAAAGTAGTAAGGGGAATTCAACAGGAAAGGGAAGAAATATATATAGGAGGAAAGGAAATTTTAGCTATTTATTTAAAGAGATTTGTTCCGGGGATCTTTTCCAGAATACTCCGAAAAGCAAAAGTTACCTGATTTGCTGCGCTCCGGACGGAGTATTATAATCTTTGAGATATTTTTTTTTAAGGTATTACTATCTGCAATTATTGGATTGTAAATGAAAATGTATATATTATACATTGATAATAAGTTTATTATACCAAGACGAGGTATATTTTTCAGGTTTTTCAAATTTCACATTTTCTAATATATTAAAATAATATGTAATATATAATTTTTTGGTGGTATTGCCACATTAAACATATTACATATTTTTGTAATACTTAAACGATATAAAACAAGATATATATAATTATATAAAATTTATAATATATATTAAAGACATAATTTTATAGAACCGACAGGCCGGTTTTTTGCGGAATCGGCCACTTTTAAGATCTACTTCCCAAAAACAGTATTTAAAGCCGGCTAGTCCGGTGTGATATATTTTGTAATAAGGTTTCTTTTCCAAAGGGTGATAAAAGTATCATCCTTTGGATTTATTCTTAGACAAGGTATTTGCTTTTTTCAAAATAGAACTACAATTTTCTGGTTATGAGATTTTTTAGAACAAATGGGAGATTAAGCAGTCCTTCAGTATTATATATGGCCTGGAGTCCAATTTTACTGATGTTTTTTTTCCATAACAATCCAATTTTTTCAGAGCACAATGGTGTTAAGTCAGTTATTTCATCTACTTCAAAGATTACCGATGGTGTTCCACCGGTGTCGCTGAACTGTATAAATAACACGAACATTTCCATCAGTGAAACCGGTCAAACTGTTTTAAACCCGGGATATTTTGTAAGTCCGTCCTATCCTAATTTTCCATTTTTGATATTGACCATCCAGGGGCGGTCCAATACGATAATTACATGTGATGACGTCGGTCAGACTTTGACAGCAATGGTATTTGACCCGATAACAAATGAGTCCTGTTCTTCACAGTTTACGGTGGAAGATAAGTTGCCACCTGTCTTTGTATGTCAGACACTTGAGTTACCCTGCGGAATAGATGTATATTCCACTCCTCCGCCATACACGCCATTAGTAACGGTCAATGATAATTGTACCAATCCACCCAATGTAACTATTTTAAGTCATCAGGAGAAGGTTTACAATTGTCCTTCGCCATATACCTTTGAAATCGTCAGGGAATATTTGGCAACAGACGCATCAGGTAATTCGGCTACATGTAAAGATACCGTCAGATTCCTCAGACCTGTCCTGAGCGAAATAGTTTTTCCTGCAGACACAAGTATTAATTGTGATGTATTCAGCAGCGATACCAGTGTGACCGGACAGCCTATGTGGCGGGGATATCCGCTTACGGGAGTATGCTATACCTGGTTTAATTATACGGATCAATTGATCCCTACCGGTTGTGCCGGCAAATTTTCAATCAGGCGAACCTGGAATGTAATGGATGAATGCACCGACTCATCCCGTACCCATGTTCAATGTATTAAATCGATAGATACTATAGGCCCGGTGGTTGTTTGCCCCGGAGACATTACCATACCTACTAATAACGGAAGTTGTGTTGCCACCTATACCTTCCAGGGTGCCACTGCTACTGATAATTGTTCATCTACAATTCATTATAATTATAAAGTTGATGGGTTGCTTGTGTTTACCTCAAGTGTAAACTTACCTGTAGGAAACCATACGATAGAAGTAATAGCCGATGACGGATGTTATAACTATAATTCATGTACTTATACAGTGACTGTTGTGGACCAGCAGGGTCCGTCACTGACCTGTCATGATATAGCCGTAGGGTTAAACAATATGAATATCGCTACTGTATGTGCGGATAGCATGGATTTTGACTATTATGACAATTGTGCAGGACCTTTGACGATTGCTATAAAGAAAAGCACCTCTTCCACCTGGTCGCAATGTGTGACCTATGATTGCAGTGAGGTGGGTTCAGATAACATTCTGCAGTTTAGAGTGTGTGACCAATATGGTAATTGTACGATTTGTGAATATACGGTAGAGGTTCAAGACAAGGAAGCTCCAGTCATTGATTGTGGTTCTCCAGCTCCGGTAGAGTTGACTTGTGCAGATTTTCCGGGATTCAATCCGGGGAATTATTCACCTAATGCAACGGATAATTGTGGTACTCCGGCAATATCCTGGACAACCACAAATAATATGAATTGTAATTATGAAGGTGATTACATAGTTCATTATACGGCCACTGATGGGTCAGGAAATACAGACACGTGCAGTAAGGTCTTTCATTTTACCAATACCAATCCCCTTGATCTGGGAGATATTGTCTGGCCACCGGATATACCGGATGCAGGATGTGCACCTGATCTGGCTGATGATAGTGTGACGATAGGTGTTACTTTATTGGGTTCTTTCTGTAATCCGATAGATATCATTTCAGAACTGGTAGATACAACACAAAATGCGGATGGGTGTGCTGTTGTAAAGAAAACCTATACAGTGATTGATTCTTGTGTATATACACTTTCAGGAGGAACGGCCGGTAAATTTACCCATGATCAGTTTATTACTGTTACCGGTCTGATAGCGCCGGATCTGGTGGTTCCTGCAGATATAGTGGTAGAGCCGACAGATAGTATCAATTGTACGGCCGATGTAACTATGCCTGACGCTGTGGCTACCGGGTGTGGATTGATTACTATTACCAATAACTATAACAATGGAGGGGCCAATGCGAGTGGGACTTTTCCTTTAGGTACAACAACCGTCGTATTTACGGCTGTCAACGATTGTGGAGTGCAGACGCAGGATTCAATGACGGTAACTGTCGGATATAATACGAGTGATATCCTGACTTGTCCGGCTCCGTATTTTATTCCTTGCGAAATAGGTTTTGATCCGGATAGTTTGCCCTTACCTTTTATCGACAATGTATGTGGGACTTATAATTTAACCACGGAAATAACCGGTAGTATAGATAAATGTGATACTTCAATCTTGACTATAACATACAATATTCTCACTATTGATGGCAGATCAGATGCGTGTAGTTTTGATGTCACTGTTGAAGGTGCTCATGCAATATCAGATAGTTTGATTGACTGGCCCGAAGCGTATCTGGTCCTGGATTGTACATTGCCTAAAGATCCTGACTCTATAGGATCTTTCCCCGAAATTACGATTGACGGTGTTTGTGCGTTCTATTCAATCAGTTATGAGGATTCAATCGTGGCACCTATCGATACAAATGCTGTAAGTGCCATTGAACGCACATGGACGATTATTGACAGTTGTAACTATGACATCAATACCGGTAGCGGCATATTTACCTTTGTACAACACATTGATCTGATAGACACAATAGGTCCGATAGTATTAAATTACGAAGATGGTGATACAATCTATGTCGCAATTTATACGAATGATTGTAAAATACAGTTAGACCTTAGTGATATACAATTATTTGACTGTTCGGATATAGTCGTACAGACGCATTCGATCAATGGGGGAGTGCCTTCTAATTCGAGTGATGCGTCAGGATATTATACGCTGGGAGTGTCAACTATATCGTATTACTTTGAAGATGCATTAGGCTACAGTACCAATTTCACCTTATATGTCGCCGTCGTGGACTCCTTCCCGCCTACGTGGCCATGTCCCGATAGTCTGGATATATATATAAATGCAAACGGGTTAGATACAGTTTATGCACGTGATTTTTCTTATCCGCCATTTCAGGCATTTGACAACTGTAACTACTTTGATGTGACTATGACCTTCGATTCACTTGACCTGGCAGATAGTATAATATATCTTGCCTGTACAGGAAATGTGTCTGATCTCAGTATGGAGGACGTCAAAGTGTGGGTATTTGATAAGGTTGGATTAAGTACTTCCTGTATTGTTGATCTCAATGTATTGGAGCCACCCGGACAAAATACAGATTGTACCCATTTGATGGGCATATTCGGCCAGTTGGCTTCTGATGACGGAACAAATATTCCGGGCGCCGTAATACAAGCATCGGGGACTACCAACTTTACGCAGACATCTGATGAAAAGGGTCGGTATGAGATTCGCGACATACCGCCCGGTGAAGACCTTGAAGTGACTGTAAGTAAGCAGGAAAGTGCAATAAATGGAGTTAATATAAGTGACGTAATTGCCATTAGAGATCATATTCTCGGAAAGAAAAACCTGAATACGCCATACAAGATATTAGCTGCAGATGTAAATAATGATAATTATATCAGCGTGAGAGATTTATTGGAAATCAGAAAATTGATCTTAGGTTATACCGACCAATACTCCTCCGGCTTGACATGGAGGTTTGCAGATAAGTCATATAAGTTTGCCAATAAGGATAATCCATTTAATCAAGACAAAGTATGGAAGCGTGAGCTGCAGAATGTTATAGGTATGTTGCCTGTTGTGAATTGGGTTGGACTGAAGCTGGGAGATGTTAATAATTCAGTACATCTGGGCGATCAGCAGGAAATGGAAATACGCGATGGACAGAACCTTCCGGTATATGCTTCCATTGAGTCAGAGGATGAACATGATTTGACCATACAGTTAATTTGTGAAAAAATAGCAACTACCCGCGGTTTCCAGTTTGAAATGGACTATGATCAGAGTAAACTTGAGTTGATTGATGTGAAAGGTGGCGATATCTCCGGATTTGATGACGATAATTATAGGATTGATAGGAATTCAGGAAAAATTGTCTTTGAATGGGATGATATAGAAGGTCATAATGGAAGTCAGATAGCAACATTGATATTTAAAAAGTTGGATCAGGGACAGGTAGGTGAGAGCCTGAAAATGAATACGTCCCGAATAGACGCTATGGCAGTGGATCTCCAGGGTCATGAAAAACAGATCTGTTTGATATCTGCCGGAAAATGGAATAGCAATGCCATAAGTCAGGGTAAATTGTTGCAGAACAACCCTAATCCATTTACCAGCAGAACCATGATAAATATAATGCTTACCCGTGCTGTAAAAGGGATACTTACCGTATATGATGCTACCGGAAGAGTTGTTTACCGTAAGGAAGGAATGTATGATAAAGGAATTAACTCTGTAGAAATAAAGGCAGAGAATCTTCAGTCATCAGGTATATATCTGTATAAGTTTGAATCAGAGATATTCACTGATACGAAGAAAATGATATTGACACTGTAGTTTTTTTGAATTAAGACCATTTTATAAATGAGGTGAAGAAGTTTTCTTTGCCTCATTTTATTTTATAATCAGTTAATTATAAATAATGTTTAAATATAATATATAATATAACACGATATTGGTATATGGCTGACTTGAATTCATATTATATATTTGTGGCATGTATTAAAAGAAATACAACAATCAATAAAAGATTATTTATATCTGAAATATCAGAACCGAACTTAACCTACACACCTTTCAGATATAATATATTACTTTAATGCGGTAACAAATCAGTTACTGTGTTTAAATTTTTCCAACCTACATTTAGAATTAGAACTTATTCGGAGAGTGACATTTCCGGAAAGAATTTTTGTCTTGTATCATTAATCAGAATATTAAGGAACAATATTCGACTAATACTATAAGTACAAAGGCTGCCTTAGGTATGATTTATCATACAGGAGGTGGCAGACTATGTATAAGAAACTACAGTATTGCGCTCCCAGAACGCTGGGGTGTGGCATGCACCATATTTTAATTCTTAATTCTAAAAACTTAAACTAAGTGTCTCATGAAAAAAACGAATTTTACAGATCGTTTTAGGTTGGAAAGGTTTTACAATCCTATTTTAGGGTTGATGCTTTTCTCATTCCTATTTTTATTACAAGGGCAGTTGAATGCCCAATGTTCTCCACAATGTAAATCTTCTAACATTTCAGTAGGAGCAGACTGTATTGCTACAGTTAACCTGACTGAGGTGATGAATATTACTACATTATGTGGTCCGACCTGGAGATTGAATCTCAAGGCTACCATGAATGGTCCAATCCTGGAAACTGTGGATAATGGACTGCTTATTGTTGATGGAACCACTCCGGCAGGTGTTTCCTATGATTATATAGGTCAGACTCTTGTGTTGGAATATGTTGACCTTACAACGGGCAATTCTTGCTGGAACTGGCATTTATTTGAAGATAAGTTGCCACCGGTAATAGACTGTAGCACGGATACAATTCCTTGTTATGTTGATGTTAACTTTGCTAACATAGATTTACAGGATTGTTCTGCTCCTGTAGTACCTCATATTATATCTATGATTACTGAAGAGTTGGCTTGTATTCCTGCTAATGATGGTTTATTGAGAAGAGTTACCCGTACATATTATGCAGAAGATGCTTCCGGAAACAAGAGTGATACTTGTATTGATACTATCTTAGTTGCACGTCCTAATCTTGACTCAATTACATGGCCTGTTTCAGATACGGTATATTGTGATGATGATTATGCAAAAGATGGTAATGGTAATCCTGCTCCATCTGAAACCGGAGTGCCTACTATAGGTGCTGATGCTTATCCCCTCTTCCCCAATGAATTATTACAAATATGTAATCTGTACACCAACTATACTGATGAGGTAATTGATTTGGGTTGTTCCGTAAAAATCAGACGTAAGTGGACAGTAGATGAAGGTTGTTGCAATGAAGACAATCATGCAGAACGAGTACAAATTATATGTATCCAGGATACATTACCTCCGGTATTAACAGTTCCTGATGACTTTACAGTTAATACAAATAATTCTGATTGCTCTGCTACCGTTACAATTCCTGCGGCTTCTGCAACCGACAATTGTAAAACAAATCTCAACTGGACTGTAGTTTATCCGGGCGGATTTAAAAATCAAAATGGTGGTTTCTCTGTTAACCTACCGGTAGGAGTACACACTATTCAATACATCGTTAATGATGGATGTAATTATTCTTCTACAGGTGAAATGACTATTACAGTAGTCGATAATGTAGCACCAAATGCTGTATGTATAGAATACACTGTAGCTTCGATACCTAATGGAAGTAACTTTGTAAGAGTTTATGCTTCTTCATTTGACAATGGTTCATGGGACAACTGTGGTCCTGTTACCTTCAAGGTTGCAAGAATGAACCCTGACTGCAACGACGATCAAGACAAGCAAATTACAGAGCGTGACTTCATCGACTTCTATTGCTGCGATGTAAGTCAGACAGATTATGTACAGATCAGATTCTTTGTTTATGATGCTAGCGGTAATCAGAGTGAGTGTATGGTAAATGTTAAGGTACAAGATAAAACTATGCCTATCATGACTATTCCTCCTGATATGTGGGTACCATGCGAATTTGAGTACAATCCTGATAACTTAGGTTTGACATTCGGATATGTTCTGACAGATGGTTCTACAAGAAGACAAGATACTATTTATACAGATGATAAAGGACACTTTGTTGTTACTTATTTGGATGGATATGCTACAGATAATTGTAGTGTTGATTTAGGTGAAGTTGTAAACTATGACTTTGATGATTGTGGTTCAGGTACTATTACTCGTACATTTACTGCTACCGATCCATTTGGAAATACAGTGAGCAGAACACAGAAGATCCATATCTATAAAACCCCATTGAATGTTGTTCAGGATGCTATGTTTATTGCACCTAAGGATACTATGTTTGTCGATGGTCCATGTGTTGTTGATAACCTGCAACCGGATGATCTTCCTGCTCAGTTTACTCCACGGTTTATCGGTAACCCTGTAACAACTTGTTTCAACCTGGCATACAGCTACCATGACGAAGTATTCTATGGTGTTCAAGATGCTTGTTTCAAGATTATCCGTACCTGGAAAGTTATGGACTGGTGTTATGCATCTGTCTATGGTATTGATGCAGCTTTAGCTACTGCAGCTACTTTCCATCATGTAATAAAAGTTAAGAATACTATTGCTCCTGTATTTGCTCAAGTGGCTGACATAACAGCTATTTCTCAAGATTCAGACTGTTTTAACGAATATGTAAGTGTTTCAAATACTGCAACAGATGATTGTACACCTGCTAACCTGATAAATTACAGTTATAAAATTGATTATAACTATGCAGTCAATGGCGTGCCAACATGGGATAAGCAAGGTTCAGGCAATGATGCTTCCGGATTATTCCCATTGGGTGTACACAGAGTATGTTTCTATGCTACTGATCACTGTGGTAATGTCGGCGAATCTTGTATCATTGTAACGGTATTGAACCAGAAGAAGCCAACACCTGTGGCTCATCACCTGGTAACAGAAATTATGCCTTCTGCGGGTATGATAGTTCTTCCGGCTTGGTATTTTGATGCAGGTTCATTTGCTAACTGTGGCGGACCACTTAAGTTCTCATTCAGTTCAGATGTAAATGACACGTTGAAGACATTTACTTGTGATGACATTGGAAACAATCCTCCTGCAAGTGTTGAATTCTGGGTAACAGACCAGTTCGGTAACCAAGACTATGTTGTAGTTCCGGTGGTTATCCAGGACAACAACAACGTATGTGATGGAACACTGACTACTTTCGTTGCCGGTAACATCGTGACTGAGAACTCACTGGGTATTCCTAAGGTTCACGTTACGGGCGCAGGTAATACAAATACTTCTAACGACGGTGTGTTTAAGTTTAACTCTATCAATCCGGGTACAAGTTATACCATCACTCCTAAGAGCGAAAGAGATCCGTTGAATGGTGTTGAAACAGGTGATATTATCAAGATTCAAAACCACATCCTTAATAAGAAGGCACTGGACGGACCATATAAAATAATCGCTGCTGACGTAAATATGGACAACAAAGTCAATGTTCAGGATATCGTGAATATCAGAAAGCTGATACTCGGTAAAGTGGATCAGTTGCCAAGTGGAGAGAGCTGGAGATTCATCGATAAGAAGTTTACTTTCGCTGATCCTCAGAATCCATTTAAGTCTGCATTCCCAGAAGAAGTTACCGTAACTCCTAGCGGAACTATTAACAACGTGGATTTCTTCGGTGTGAAACTAGGTGACGTAAACAATAACGTAACACTTAACTTCGGTGGTGATGACGTAATAGATGTACGTAGCAATGAAACTGTAACATTCACTTCACAAGATCAATTGATCCCTGCAGGTGTACCTACTCAGGTAACTCTGAAGGCTGATAACTTCGGAAAGGTAGAAGGATTCCAGATGGCAATCGCTGCTGCTCAGGGAGTTAAAGTAACCAATGTTACAAGTAATGATCTGAAATTTACTGATGATAACTACAATGTATTGAATAACCAGACTACAAGAATGTCATGGAACAATGACAATGCCGGTCAGTCTGAAGGTTCAGTAACTATGACTTTGGTTTCCAACAGAGACATTCAGTTAAGTGAAGCATTAAGCATCCTGACTAATGATCTGAAGCCTGCTGCATACGATAACAACGGTACTGAAATGAATGTTGCTCTTCAGTTTACAAATACAAATACTGATGGTGTTACCGTATTCCAGAACAGACCAAACCCATTCTCTGATGAGACAAGAATCGGTGTAAATCTGCCTGAAAATATGGATGTAACGCTGAAAGTATATGATATCAACGGTAGAACAATCTATCAGTCAACCAATCACTATGCTAAAGGTGCAAATGAGATAGTAATCAACTCTGATATGATCAGTGCTAATGGTGTTCTCTTTTATGAGATCAGTACTAAGTACGGTACAGAGATGAGAAAAATGATAAGGCTTAAGAATTAAGCGATATACTGTTTTTGGGATGAGCCCCGTTCCGGTAAAAGTACAGGGCGGGGCTTTTTTTTTATGGACCACACTCAATTGAGCTGTTTACATTCTCACTAACTTCAAAAAGTATCTCTGAGCAGAATATTCACAACCTACTCTGAAAAGATAGGTTGCTTATGAAAGAAATCTAACTGATTTATGCTTTTTTGACAAACTCGGATTTCAATCCCATGGCACCAAAACCATCTATTTTACAATCAATGTTGTGGTCACCTTCTGTCAAACGGATATTTTTTACCTTGGTTCCTGCTTTGATAGGTTGTGCAGCACCTTTTACAGGAAGATTCTTGATGACGACCACGGAGTCACCATCCTGTAAGCGATTGCCATTGACATCCAGGACTACAAGACCTGCTTCTTCAGCTTCTTCCTCTTTAGGGTTCCACTCATGCCCACATTCAGGACAATTGACAAGGCTGTCTATATAATAGGTGTATTCGCATTTACATTTAGGGCAAGGCGGTGTCATTGTATCCATTTGATTACTCTTTTGGAAGCAAAGGTATTAAATTAAATGTTTCGATAAAGTATTGCCATTAATGGTGTGTATCACAAATGGGAGCTTTCTGTATAAAAATCTCCTCAAGATGGCTTATGGGATAAATGCGAATTATTAACATGTTTCAACAATTTGTAAAATAATTTCAGTTTTTGTTAATTTTGTTTTGAACAATGTTAATGGCCTAAATGAATATTCTTATGAAGAATTTTACATTGAAGTGGTGTCTCGTCCTTTTATTATTTTCTCATTTTTATTCGGTACAAGGACAACAGTTCATGATGCAGGGCTGGTATTGGGATTATCCCAAGACCGCGGATGGGAAAAATTGGGCAGACAGTATCGACGATAAGGCTCAATCCTTGTATGATGCGGGCTTTACTCATATCTGGCTACCACCCTTTACTGCCTCTTCTTCCGGACAATGGAGCAATGGTTATGACCCAAAGGATCTGTACATCGGCAATGTAACAACAGGCTTCGCTCCAAGGACATCGCTCGATGCTTTGTTAAACAACATGAATTCTATCGGCTTGCATCCGGTGGCTGACATGGTATTTAATCATCGGGATGGTGGGATGGCGGAAAACAATCCGGGCGTCAGTAGCTATATTACAAGTTTTGACTGGAACAAAGCAAATAATGGAGACAATCCCTTCCCCTCCGATCGGTTCAGATGCAGGCTTCCCCTGGGAGGAAGTTCAGGGAATGGTGCTGGAGACTATTACTTTAAGTTGAGTTCTGCTTCCGGACATCCTCGTTTTTACAATAAAGCCTACAAGATTTATATGCAGACTTCACTAGTAGGGTATCAGGGTCTTCCGGCTGTTAGTGAGGCAGAACCTAATGGTGGCGGTGATTGTGGCCAGGGTAATAATGACATTTCTCTGGGAGTGGACTTTTTGGGAAATGTAGATGCAAGTGGTTGTACAGTAGATGAGCTGCATCTTCATCTCGATGCTGCCGACTTCAATGCAGCCGGAGATTATCTTGAAATTTATATGGCCAATCCTAACGGAGATTATTCCGATCATCGGTTTTACGGCATCTGGAATGGAGCTGCCGTCATGGATGTAGTTAGCCAGTTGGAATACCAGACCTATACTGATTTTTCCGGATTGCCCAGTGGAATGGGTGAGATGCACTGGGATTGTTTCAAGCCTAATTTGACCAATTCCACCGGATTAAAAGGGGATCAGGATGGCATGTTTTTCTTCTATGATTACGATCAGAATACCAGTTGTGCAAGGGACGCCTTATTTGAATGGGCTAAATGGAACTGTCAGACCCTTGGGATTAAAGGCTTCCGTCTGGATGCCGTCAAACACTTTCCTGCCGACTTTGTTGGGGATATGCTGGATTATCTTCATGACAACGGAATCGATTTTGATCTCATCGTAGGCGAATGGTACAGCACCAATACTTCTGAGTTGTCCGGATGGGTCAATAATGTCCTTGCGGCGATGGATGCAGATACCAAGGCAGCCATGCAGCCGAAGATTTTCGATTTTTCACTCAGAGAGTCACTCCGTCAGGCATGCGATGTTTATGGCTATGATGCAAGGAATATATTCACCTCATCGCTCAATGCAGCCGGACTTTCGGGTTATAATATCGTGACATTTGTCAACAATCATGATTTCAGAGATGCAAGTGGATTTGCATCGCTTGTACAAAATGACGTCATGTTGCCTTATGCCTATATCCTGACCAACAATCAACTGGGCGTACCTTGTGTGTTCTATCCCGATTATTTCGGTTACTATGGCGAAGCCGGCAATAGAAATGTTCCGCCTCCACCACTCAAACCATATATCGATCAATTGATTAAGGTCCATCAGCAATATATCTATGGAGCCTCCACGGCAGTGTACCTGACTCAGATAGGATCTTCTTATAATACGACGTATATTTCAGGAGGCGCTTCTACGACTGTTATATATCAGTTGAAAGGCGGCACAGCCGGCAAAGATGTGATAGTTGCCATCAACTTTGCCGGTGAAGACATGGAGGTTGACCAAAATATTGAAACCACAGGTCTGCCTGATGGAACCAAATTTACAGACGTTACCGGCTTGAGTAATGGTCCGGATGAAATCACACTCAATGGCAGTATTCTCAATCTGAAACTCAAAGCGCGCAGCTATGCGGTATGGGTTGAAGGTGAAAATCCGCAGATACCTTTGCCCGTTCAGGTTATTAGTTTTGATGCAGTTAAAAATCATAAAACCATTTTAGTAAACGGCTCATTGACCGGACTGGACAATGTAAATGAAATTATCCTCCAAAAAGCGATAGATAAGGCTCATTTTGGCGATTTAACTAAGCTCGACTTTATACCTGGACAGCTGCAATATCGGTTCAACTATACAGATGTACATAATTCAAAAGTCAATTATTATAGATTGAAAATCGTATCATCTGATCAAGGTGTTATGTATTCAGATGTAAGGACCGTTAATTTCTTTCCTGATCAGATAACCCTATTGAATAACATTACAAACGGTCAGCTCTATTTTTCTAAACAGGTTACTGATAATCCGAGATATGAAATTATGGATGTAAATGGAAGGCTGCAACAACATGGTGTCCTGAATTCCACCCTGATAGATGTCAACTCTCTAAGCAGTGGGGTGTACTTCATTCGGCTGGATGGGAATTTGGTATATAAATTTGTAAAACAATAGCAGCAATACAGCTGTAACATTATTCTAAACTACCATATAGAATAATTCAATGATTTGATATACTCTCCGGTTTTCAAGTAATCGATTTATTCCATGAATTATTTGGAGGTGAATTTTTGGTGCATATCTTTCTGGTGCCAAAAACTAGCTATACAACAATTTTATGAAAGAATTTATCTTGTATTATGATATAATTTTGAATAATTAGGACAATTAGAAATAATTATTTATATTTATTTGATTATATAAAATAAATGATTACATTTAATCCGGACTATGAAAAGTTGTATGGATAGCTTTCATTTTGATTGCCAACATGATTTGCCGTAATTTTTCAAAATATTACATTGCTTTTCAGGTCAATTTGAACTCAATAGATGAATTCGGTCGAGCCGGATCGGAATGAAAACAATAAGAACTATGGAAGAGCGAACCAAGTTGGAGTTGACATTGACGAAAACTGATAAATTGCTTGAAGTCATTGGTTGGTGCGTGGTTTTGGTCTTATGGATGTTGACGGTTTATCTTTATAGGGAGCTTCCTGAGACGATTCCGACGCATTTCGATTTCGCAGGAAGGCCGGATGGATTCGGAAAGAAGATCAACATCCTTTCATTACCGGTCATAGCTACTGTCCTGTATCTCGGGATGACACTTCTCAATAAATTTCCCCATATTTTTAATTATCCCGTCAAGATAACTGCCGAAAATGCTTTAAGGCAATATACACTGGCTACCCGCCTGATACGATATCTCAAACTCGCCGTGGTAATCGTGTTCGGCATCATTGCCTTACATACTGCTGGGCGTTCCCTTGGGCAGACAGATGTCTCAGGAAGATGGTTTTTACCAACCATTCTCGGATTGATTTTCATACCACTCATCATCTTTATAGTGAGGATGATGTATAAATCCAAAACATGAACTATGGAAGCGATATCAATTTTCTGTCAGGTTAAAATCAGATGGTGGAGCTGACACATAGATGGGTAATACTGAAGAGGATTAGATGAATGAGGAAATCGGTGATAAATGATTTTTTCAAAAGTAACTTGAATGTTATATGACAATTGGAATTTTAAAAGAATCAAAAGAAGGTGAACGGCGTGTTGCCTTGACTCCGGATGTAGCTAAATTATTGATTAAGAAGGGCTATGAAGTATTGGTTGAAAAAGGTGCCGGAGAAGGGTCATTTCTTTCGGATGACGATTACCGGCAGGTAGGCGCCCAAATTGAATCAGATAAGGAAGTAGTGTGTCGCTGCAACTTTATTTTGAAGGTCAATGCACCGACTATAGAGGAAATCGGCTATATGCAGAATAAGGCTTGTGTCATATCCATGCTATACGGCTATACTCGTCCGGATATCCTGGATGCGTTGAATGAGAAGTCTATTACTTCATTTGGTATGGATGCCATTCCTCGTATTTCGAGGGCACAGCGAATGGATGCCCTGAGTTCTCAAGCCAATCTTGCAGGGTATAAATCAGTTATCATGGGTTGTGATGCCTTGGGTAAGATTTTTCCATTGCTTATGACGGCTGCCGGGACGATAACTCCCGCAAAGGTGCTGATATTTGGAGCGGGTGTGGCCGGCCTGCAAGCCATAGCTACAGCTCATAGATTGGGAGCTATCGTTGAAGTGACCGATGTGCGCCCGGAAACCAAGGAGCAGGTAGAGTCCTTGGGAGGCAAATTCCTTCAAGTGGAGAGTGAAGCTAAAATTGAGACCGAAGGAGGCTACGCCAAAGAAGTTTCAATCGAATTTTTGCAAAAACAGCAACAACTGATAGAGACAAAAATCAAGGAAGCAGATTTGGTAATCACCACTGCCTTGGTCATCGGAAAAAAATCTCCCGTGTTGATAACTGAGAAAATGGTCAATTCAATGAAGAAAGGTTCCGTAATCGTTGATATGGCAGTAGAATGGGGAGGCAATTGTGAGTTGTCTGAAATGAATAAAACCAAGGTGCACCATGGAGTTACTATTATCGGAGAAGCTAATCTGCCTTCCTTGCTACCGGTCAATGCCAGTCAGCTTTATGCAATTAATATCAGTACATTACTTATGCATCTGTCCACAAGTACAGGGTTGAACCTCGACATGGAAGAAGAAATCACCAAGGGCTGTCTGATCACTATGGATGGTGCGACCGTCCATGAATTTACCAACAAAATATTAACCGCTTCCGGCATTAAATAAAAGTAATATGGATTTGAATATTTTTTTACCTCTACTTTATATTTTGGTATTAGGGACATTTTTAGGATTTGAATTAATTTCCAAGGTTCCGCCCACACTGCACACGCCACTTATGTCAGCATCCAATGCTATATCCGGCATAACCATTGTAGGCGCGATCCTGGCCTGTAATGAGATGGGATACACTAACCTGAGCAAGTGGCTTGGTTTGGCGGCGATGGTTCTAGCAACCATCAATGTTGTGGGGGGTTATGCCGTATCTGACCGTATGCTTAAAATGTTCAAAAAGAAATAAATACACCATTATCTTCCTAATATGAATATCTATCTGCATTTGGCTTATCTGACCGCATCGGTCCTGTTTATCATCGGCATTAAGATGTTGAATAAAACGAAGACTGCAAGAAATGGCAACCTCATTTCAGCTTTGGGTATGTTGATTGCTATCCTGGCAACTGTATCTCAAGTAGAGACTATTACCTATGTCGATATTTTTGTGGCTTTCCTGGTCGGGTCGGCAATAGGTTTGTTTTTTGCCTATAAGGTGAAGATGACCCAGATGCCGGAGATGGTTGCCCTCTTCAATGGTTCAGGAGGTCTTGCTTCTTTTGCAGTGGCTCTTTCAGATTACTGGTTGCATACTCAACAACATAGTATCGAATTGAGCAACATCACCGTGATATCCATCATACTAAGTATTTTTATCGGTGGGATTACATTTACCGGTTCTATGGTTGCATTCCTAAAGCTCAATGGTCGTATCAGTGGCAGGGCCATTGTCTTCAAAGGTCAACACTTTCTTAATCTGATACTCCTCCTTGTAACCATCATATTGTCCATATTAATAGTGAATTTTATAGCTGAACCCTCTTATATGATATTGCTGGGAATACTTTCTCTGGTTATTGGTATTCTGGTCGTGATTCCGATTGGAGGAGCGGATATGCCGGTGGTGATATCTTTGCTTAATTCGTATTCAGGTATGGCGGCATGTGCGACGGGTTTTGTTTTGAGCAACAATGTGCTTATCATCGCAGGTGCCCTGGTAGGAGCATCCGGAATTGTCCTCACAGAAATCATGTGTAAAGCAATGAATCGGTCCTTGTTGAGCGTATTAATGGGTGGTTTTGGGCAGACTAATGTGACCGGAAAAGTGGAAGCCGGCGAAATCATCGTCAAGGAAGTAGGAGTGGAAGAAGCGGCGCAAATATTTGATTCAGTCAGTTCGCTGATCATCATACCGGGATATGGTATGGCCGTCGCTCAGGCCCAACATGCCATCCGGGAATTGTATGAGTTGTGTGAAAAGAAGGGGATAGAAGTACGTTTTGCCATACACCCTGTTGCGGGCAGGATGCCCGGACACATGAATGTCTTGCTTGCAGAAGCGAATATCCCGTATGATAAACTGGTGGAAATGGAGTTGATCAATGATGATTTTGTCAATACAGACCTTGTCTTTGTGGTGGGGGCCAATGATGTCGTCAATCCTGCTGCCAGAAATACACCGGAAAGCCCGATTTATGGTATGCCTGTGCTCAATGCGGATAAAGCCAGGACGATAATTGTAGCAAAGCGCAGTATGAAGCCCGGGTATGCAGGGATTGAAAATGAGCTTTTCGGTGCGGATAATTGCTTAATGCTCTTCGGCGATGCACGTCAGAGTATCACCAAGCTGGTATCTGCAATCAAGGAGTTGTAGCGATGAATTGATTTTATTGGCTTTTAAAATCCGGAAAACATCCGTAAAGTAAGTTGGAGTGATAATCCTGTAAAGTAATCATATTCATCTTGCGAAAACCTTCCAAAAAGACCGATTTCACCTATTGAAGGTTCAAAGTATCATGCCGGTAGCTCCCTAAGCTATTCTTTACCCGGGATTAAATTGCAGCACTGCTTTGCTGGGAGCGGTTAAACCTTATTTATTAGCAGCAGGTTAACATAAATATTTAATAATCAGCTCTATTTATAATCGGATTTTAGTATCTTCTTTATTTCAATGATAAACATTCTGATTACTCAAATCATTCATAAATAAAATTTCTTCCTTAGAGGCAAAATGATACACACGATAATTAATTTACGATTTCCGTTAGCCTTTTATTCAAGCTCTATCCAATTGTAAAATGAACAAGCGGAAATGCACTAAGTTAAAATAGCTTCTTTCAAAAGCCTTCCAAAAAGGGCAATTTCAAATATTAAAAGCCCATAGTATTATACAGGTCGCTCCCAAAGCCTCCCTTCAACCGAGGTTTAAATCGCAACTCCGCTTCGCTGCGAACGTTTAAACCTTATTTGTTGGTGGTTCGTTCATTTTTTTTCAGAGTTGAAGCGTCAGTTTTAAATGTCCTCCAAGTCCTGTTTGAATGATTTTCATCAAAGTTGAAAGCCTTATGTCGCTTGCATTATTTTCAATTCGTGAAATGTATGATTTATTCGTTCCGCACCTTTCAGCAAGTTCTTCTTGGGTTAAACCAAGTTTCAGCCTTGCTTCTTCAAGTAAGACGCCAAGTTTAAAAGCTTCAAACTCTTGCTCCCATTGTTCTCTCTTTTCAGCTCCACGTTTACCATATTTGTTATCCAGGATTTCATCAAGAGTGGTAATATTATTTTCTTTTTTACTCATTTTCTTTTTTTATTTTTGTTTTTGTATTCGTAATTGTTTCGCAATTCGTTTTCATACTCTGCTTTTATTTTTAATGCCTTTTCAATTTCAGCTTTAGGC
The DNA here is from genome assembly GCA_024103005.1 of Saprospiraceae bacterium. Lineage (GTDB taxonomy): Bacteria > Bacteroidota > Bacteroidia > Chitinophagales > Saprospiraceae > Parvibacillus. The sequence continues at coordinate 684 of JAGFJA010000080.1, read as the reverse complement.
GTTTTTTGAGTTTTCTTTTGAATTCCGTTACCTAATACAACCAAATTTCCTTTGTCGAAGAAGGCGAATATTCTGAAAATATTGCTTTTAACTTCTATTCGTACCTCAAAAAGTCCTTCAGTTCCAGTCATATGGTCAAAATACTTTTTAGGAATTATATCTAAAGTCCTAAGCAAATTCAAAGTCCATTCAATCTTGCGTTGAACTTCGTCTGTCTGAGCTTCATAAAAGTCTAAAAAGTATCTTTTATATGCTATTACCTGCCTAATCATATTTACCTTGCAAAGTTAACTAATTAGACAACAAATGACAAATTATTCAAAATGATTTTTTGTGAGCAGTTTTGTTTCTAGCCTGATCGCTAACACAAAGAAATATTGATACCTCTCCACCATATAGCCCAATCAACTCAAATCTCCGGTATCAATATTTTAGCTGCAAGTCCCGAACTTGTTTCGGGATTGGACGAGGCGGTGATGCTATAGGGGAAAATCAAAACTCCTTCGCGCTTATTATGATGTACAAGATAATTAATTTGTAATTTCCGGAAGCCTTTTATTCAGGCTCTGCCCAATTTAAAAAAAGTAAGCAGTCATACCTTAAACTTAATTACCTCTTGCAAAAACCTTCCAAAAAGACCAAATCCACCTATTAAAAGCCCATAGTATTATACAGGTCGCTCCC
>JAGFJA010000067.1 GCA_024103005.1 Saprospiraceae bacterium | reverse complement strand
AAAAGATAGCAAAAAACAGAATATTCTAATCGGTTTTACAACTTATAAACATAAAAAATAAGTTCAGTATGTGAATAACAGTACTTAAGATCACTTCATGTATCCATGGTGTGTATATCTGATTACCATTTTAGATTCATTAAATGAAGAGATTTGCAGCGCCCGGCCAATAATAAAACAGAGTTGTATGGGTCATGCCAATTAGATAACTTATTTCTGTTTCCTTGATAAAAACGTAATACAGAATGTCCCGTCGTAAAAGTCCAATATCATTGACCGGTAAATTTTGTACTATTTCATAATTCTTCCCGGTATAACAATTAACCAAGGCCGGCTCTCCGGGGAACTTACTTTCAGTGTAAGCTCGTTTTTTAAATAGCGCGGTATGTTATTCCTGCAAAGTTTAAACCATGTCAGGATTTATTAATCCCGGTTTTCCATGCTGAACTCAAAAGCATTTTCTTTAAACTTATTATATTTTGTCCTGTGCCGAAAAGTTAAGTAAAAATACCTTGTCCGGACAATTAAATAATATTTTCAATTGCCGGAATTGTTTCACCGGAATAACATTTGTACAGGTTGTTTAAAAATTTCACTAAATTGCGGTTGTGTAAGGTGGATAATCTTTAGCCTTTTTGATGTATCACCAAAAATTATTTTTTGTGCTTTATCCACTTTTGTGCTTTATCGCTATTTTATAATTAAATCAGAGAGATATGAAAAATGGATTAGTTGTTGTTTTGCTTTACAGCCTGACATTATGCGGATTGGACGCACAGGTTTTTGAATGGGCAGGAAGTATGGGAAGTACGGTTCAGGACGAGGGTCATGCAGTCACCACAGATGCTTCCGGCAATGTATATACGGTGGGTAACTTCCGGTATTCAGCCGACTTCGACCCGGGAAGCGGCGCTTATGAGCTTTCGACCCCGGCCGGAGATGCTGATATCTTTGTGCAGAAACTCGATGAAGACGGAAAATTTGTCTGGGCAAAACAACTGGGTGGTACCGGTTGGGAAGGTGCCCGCAGTGTTGCCGTAGATAATGCATCAGGTATATATGTGGTCGGCAACTTTAACGGCACCGCCGATTTTAATCCGGAGATTGCGGAGTCCTATCCGCTGACTGCCGTGGGTGGTGACGATATTTTTATTGTAAAACTTTCGTTTGACGGCAAACTGATTTGGGCAAAGAACATTGGGGGAGCCACGACCGATGAGGCGTATGGAGTGACCACAGATGGCTCGGGCAATATTTATGTCACCGGGAGGTTTCAGGGTACTGCCGATTTTAATCCGGGAGGCAGCCCGGTTAACCTGGTAGCCAGCGGAGGCAGCGACGACATCTTCCTCTGCAAGTATGATGCAGACGGCAACCTTGGTTGGGCAAAAAACATGGGAGCCGGCAATAATGACTTCGGATTATCGGTAAAGTCGGATGCCTCAGGCAATGCTTACATTACAGGCTACTTCAATGGAAGCGTTGATTTTGATCCGGGAAATGGCACGACCATACTTACTGCTCCCGGAACAGGATCTGACATTTTCATAGCAAAGTATAACTCCGCCGGAAATTTTGTCTGGGCAAAGAGTTTTGGAAGCAACGGATGGGATGTGGGCTATGACATTGCCGTAGATGCTGGCGGGAACATTGCGGCTACCGGAAGGTTTGAGGGTACGGTTGACTTTGATCCGGGTGCGGCTGCCCACAATATTTCTGCGGTAGATTATTCCGATATTTATCTGGTTAAACTGGACGAAAATGGCGATTTTCTGTGGGCGCATGGGTTCGGTAGTACATTTTCCGAATGGGGCCAGGGAATAGACCTCGACGCCTCAGGCAATGTTTACTTTACCGGCTATTTTCAGAATTCAGTTGATTTCGATCCTGGATCAGGCACGTCCAACCTCATTTCTAATGGGAGTGAAGATGCTTTTGTGAGCAAGTTTGACGGCAGCGGAAATTTTATCTGGGCAAAAAGCATGGGTTGTAATGATGCAGACTTTGGCGACCGGGGTCAGGACATCGATGTCGATGTCAACAATAGTGTGATTACGATAGGATGGTTTTATGGCACTGCTGACTTTGACCCGGGAGCTAATTTATATGAAATAACTCCTGTCGGTAATTTCGATGTATTTGTTCAGAAGTTGAGCCAGCCCGGTGTTGGCGTAGGAGAGGGTATCGCAAAAACAAATGTGCATCTGTATCCAAATCCAACCGACGGAGCTGTAAATATTTCAGTAGGTGATTCTGAGCGCATTAGCAGAATAAATATCATCGATGCTGCCGGCAGAGCGGTGGAAGCCGGTGTCCTGATCAATCACAATAAGGCTCAGCTGGAATTGCAGGGCAATGAAGGAATATATTTTGGCAAAATACAACTTCAGAACGGAGAAACACGGATTGTTAAAATGGTTAAAATGTAAGAGTACATTAATCACAAAAATACTATTCTGAGACTTCCGATAAATTCTTGTCCCGGCTAAGACAAGGCAGATTCTTATTAAATAAAAGACCTGAAAATTAAAATCGAATGTTGATTTATCAGGAGGGCGTTGACTTTGTATAGAATCGCATAAGTCATTACACTGTCTGACAACAGATAAAGGAATTTAGAGATGGGCAGAGGAAGAATATTAAACTGGCAGTTGTGTAGATTGGATATATGATAAAAAGTTGGAATTTTATTTGCGAAATAGACGCTATATGGTTTAAATACAGATGTTATCTCAGATATAGAAATTAATATGGCGGAGAATTATTGATTGTAAGCAGCTATTTTCAGGCTGTTTTGAATTGCGGTTGATATTCGGGATGATAATAAAATGATTTTAAACAATTCATTATTAACATCTTAGATTATCGATTATGTATTTAAAACGGTATCTGGAATTAATTATTTCAAATAGTGAATGAACAGAATTCTCCAATATTTAGTCACAGATTAACATGTTGGTAATGAAAGGACATCATATATTCATATTAACTATAATTTGGATGATAACTACAGCAACGGACTGTGGAAAAGAAGCTTATGAGAAGAAGAGAACCGTAGTCTATGTGATGGGACAATTTTCCAATACAAATGATACCATGTATGTAGGTGATACTTTGACGCTTACTATTACCATACCGGATTCATCTTTTAAAATAAATGAATTACCTCCTTATGATACCACTTGGGTTAAAATTGAATCATTTGAAAATAAAACAGGAGGTTATGGTCTATTTAAAATTGATTCATTACAACCTAATGGTATAGATTGGAATAGCGATTATGTTGATAATTATATCATCGAAGGTGAACTTGGTAATGTTATCTTTAGTAAATCATATCCATATACACACAAAGTAAAACTAGTTTTAAAACTGCCAGGTAGCTATTTTTTCCAATCATCCTATGACCTTATTCCAAAAATCAATGGAATCTATGGAAGTATGATTATCGAATGGGATGTACCTCATAAAAATTTTGAGATACTCTGGACATGGGGTGAAGAAAGATATAAAAGCGCAAAAGCCGGAGATGAAGTAGATGCAAAAAATTATTTTCCATTTGTGGTATTAGAGAGATAAAGCTACCCAAGATAACACAGTATACGTACATGCCTTCTGAGGTCGGCACGCCGTGTACACTTGACCGTTAGCGGTAAGTATAACGGACAACTATCAACTTAACGACAATTGATATGAAAAAGACAATTTTACTCCTTTCTCTTCTGACAGCGACTTTGGTTTCGTGCAACCAAGATAACAAGTGCAATACTCACCAATAAAGAACAAATCGTATGGACAATGATTCTAAACCTAAACATTTTGTATTTGTGCCGGGTTCATTCCACGCATCGTGGTGCTGGTATAAAATGCAACCATTACTTGACAAAAATGGCAACACTTCTGAAGCCATTGATTTACCTGCTCACGGACTAGATACAACACCAATAAGTGCAGTTACCCTTGACAGCTATGTGGATGCTGTTTGCAAAGTGTTGGAGAAATACAACGAACCGGTTGTGCTCATCGGACACAGCCGAGCAGGCATTGTAATTTCATCGGTTGCGGAGCGTATGCCAGACAAGGTGGATAAATTAGTTTACCTCTGTGCCTTTCTCATACCAAATGGAGAGCCAATGGTAGCCACGGCATTGACAGACTCTATTTCATTAATGGTTTCCAATCTCATCTTTAACGAACAGGAAGGTTGGCATATTCCCAAAAAAGAGGTTTACAAGGACGCATTTTACAATGACTGTTCAGAAGAAGATTTATTTCTAAGCAGTTCACTTTTGACAAAAGAACCAAACGCACCTGTTGGGACACCGTTAAAACTATCGGAAGACCGATACGGAAAAGTAAAGAAGGTGTATATACACACCACACTTGACAACACGATAACCTATGGACTGCAAAAGAAAATGGTGGAGCGACTTCCCGTTGACAAAATCTTTGAGTTAAAAGCAGGACACTCGCCATTCCTTTCACAACCCAATAAGCTTGCAGACATTTTATTGAACCAATAATATCGGACGACTTGACAATAAATAGAATACCTACTGCTAACATTAAGCTGAATATACAAAAGCCCATGAAAAATCTTCCAACTTAAGCCACTAAGCCAGCTCGGCTTTTGAATATTCGGTGTGCTTCGACAAGCTCAGTATGCCATTCAGCGAGACTGGCTGATGGACTGTGTTTCTCTAAGGTGGATTACTATCTTTTTTGTCGGATGGGTGGCTGACTTTTGGCCGGAATATTCAAATGGTCAAGGTCTGAATGAGTTTTTTGATCCATTCTTCTGCATTGGTTGTTCATCTGTTTGCTGAAATTTTATTGCCTTTCATGTCTATTACTTATTTTTGATTGATTAAATAAGCATAGCGAGTGAGGCTGGTGAGTACTATCTCAGCTTTGGGGGGGATTTCACCGGAGGTGTCGCTTGATTAAGGTATTGCCAAAAGCGGAGCTATGGCTTGGATTAAATCCCGGATGTCCGGGATGCAAAATTGAACGATTGTATTTCTATTCAATCATGGTCCATGGACGACCACAACAACCCTCACGAGTAGCGTCCATGATGCCAAAATACCGCTCCCTGTCCAATTTGCCGACTGTCAGCCGACATTTTTTCCTAAAATATTACCAAAACAAATACCTATATATTTAAAATTATTTCATAGATTTGTATCCGAGTGAATACAGGTCAGAATGTACTTTATTGAGAAAACTACCGAATTTGATAAATGGTTCAAAAAACTAAATGATCTAAAAGCTAAAGCGAAAATTTTATTTAGAATTCAAAAGCTTGAAAATGACGAACATTTTGGAGATTGTAAATCTGTCGGAAACGGAATCAAAGAATTAAAAATAAATTACGCCAAAGGATATAGAGTTTATTTTAAAGAAAAAAATGGAATAATCATCATATTGTTAGTCGGAGGAGATAAGTCAACTCAACAGAAAGACATTGAAAAAGCAAATGAAATTTGGAATAAGTTAAATAAATAAGAAAATGGAAGCAACTAAATTTGATATAGCTGATTATTTGGATAGCAATGAAATGATTTCAGAATATCTTAATACAGTACTGGAAGAAGGTAGCGATACTGAAATTATTGCAGCAATTGGGCATGTCGCAAAAGCGATTGGAATGACTAAAATTGCTGAAGAAACCGGATTAAGTAGACCAAGTTTGTACAAGGCATTATCTCAAGGTGCAAAACCTCAATTTGCAACTATTCTGAAAGTATTAAAAGCTATTGGAGGTCAAATACATATAAATCCAATCACAACGGCATCATAAAACGTCGACTAGCGGGCTGTTTGGCAAAAGAGCGGAGTTTGCAGTAACTTGAAAGATTTTACCCCTCTTGTTGTAAAAACCTGGTTTTTGCTGGTGGAGAAATAGTAAAAATTGATTAACCATCCATCCGCTTCTTCGCCAAGCTGCCAAATATTATACCGCAATTATAAAATAATAGAATTTCATATCTTTGTATGAAATTATGCCAGAAATATCTCGATTTTACGGTATTGTTATTATGATGTTTTTTAATGAGCATAATCCTCCTCATTTTCGTGTTGCTTATGGAGAGTACAAGGCATCATCGATATAAGGGATGGTGTTGTGACAGGGGTTATGCCAAAGCGAGCACTTATGTTAATTTTTGAATGGCTGGAATTACACACAGATGAACTTCTGGCCAATTGGAACAAATGTCAAAACGGTATAATTCCGGAAAAAATTGAACCATTAAACTAATCTTATGGAACTAATATGGATAACGGAAGCGACTTATGTAGATAGATTCAACATACAACTTAAATTTAATAATGGAGTTCAAGGTACAGTTGATTTAGAGAATCACTTGAATGGTCCCATTTTTCAACCCTTAAAGGACATTAATTATTTCAAAAATTTTAGACTAAATAGTTGGACTATCGAATGGGATAATGGGGCTGATATTTCACCCGAGTTTTTATACCAGCTTACAAAGAAATCTCAACTACAAAAGGCATAAATAAACGAAGCACAACATTAAGCCGAATATACAAAAGCCCACCACAAATCTTCCAAATTATACCAAGATGATTTATATAATAGTCCATAAATTTTTGGTGCACTTGTCCGGATTGCTATGCTACTAGAGCTCTGCTCTGTCCCGGGAGTGAAACAATCCGGGGTTCCGGGATGCTGAAGGTACATTCGGGATTAATCTGTTTGCTGAAATTTCATTGCCTTTCATGTCTATTACTTATTTTTGGTGGATTAAATAAGTATAACAAGCGAGGCTGTGAGTACTATCTCTGCTTTGGGGGATTTCACCGGAGGTGTCGCTTGAACAGCGGTTTTGTGTTATGGGGGCTGATGTGCTTCGTATGAACAGTAGTG
>JAGFJA010000036.1 GCA_024103005.1 Saprospiraceae bacterium | reverse complement strand
TGTCTTGCATGTCTTAACCTGCCTTCATGGCTTTATGGTATAATTTAATGCACGCCTTGTTTTTTATAAGGTCGCCCCTACAGGGCTTGATGCTTCGCGATTGCTGACATGCTACCATAAGGTCGCCTCTAACGAGGCTTTTGATCTGATTGATTTTGATATCCTAAGGATTTAATGTTTTTTTGTATAATTCAATGTTTTCGGATATAAGCGCTGTAGGCGCGACCTTGATGATAGATTGTCCCGAAAGGCCGCCTCAAAAAGACCTGAATCTGTGTGTGGACAGCATTCTACCTGATTACCATTCCGTATGAGACTCACCATCATGCTATATACACATTTGAAATTGATATGCGTCAATGAAATCGTTTGATTACATCATCATCGGCGGAGGATCTGCCGGATGCCTCCTCGCCAACCGACTCTCGGACAATGCCCAGACAGAGGTCTGTCTGCTTGAAGCAGGGCCATCGGATGACTCACACTTCATCCACAATACCAATCCGGTCAACATGCTTTACCTACTCAATAGCCCTAAATATAATTGGAAATATTATGCGGAAGGCAATCACAAAACAGGAAAACGGCGCTTTTTCTGGCCTCGCGGTAAGACATTGGGCGGTTCCAGTGCGGTCAACGCCATGATCTATACACGTGGACACCCATCTGATTTTGACCGGTGGGCGGCTCTGGGCAATGAAGGCTGGGACTACAGGTCTGTGCTCCCGTATTTTCTGAAATCTGAGCGGCAACACCGCGGAGGGGATGCCTATCACAATGACACAGGTGAGATGGATGTCATCGATCCTAACTTTCACTTTCCGGCTAGTACGGCCTTTATCGAAGCTTGCAAACAAGCAGGCATTCCCCACAATCGGGATATCAACGGAGAGCAATACGAAGGGGTGGATTTCTTTCAGATCAACCAAACACCGGATGGACAACGTGCTCATTCGGCTGTCTCCTTCCTGAATCCTATTCGCCACCGCAAAAACCTGACCATCATCACCGGAGCTCATGTCAATAAGGTGCTTATGAATGATGGTACAGCATACGCCGTGGAATACTTCGACCTGAAAAATGCCCGTTGCCTGTGCACTTTAAATGCCAGACGGGAAATTATTCTGAGTGCAGGCATCATTGGTTCGCCGCAGATATTGATGCTCTCGGGGATTGGTCCGGCTGCTCAACTGCAGCAGTTGGGTATTGAAATAGTCAAAGATCTTCCCGGGGTGGGCGAAAACCTACAGGATCATCCGGATGTAATACTACGCTATCGGGATAAGTCGGGAACATCGTTGACCACCTTCCCCTGGCCGTATATGATTCGTTTCATGTCCAGGTTTTACAAGAAGAACAGCAACTTCATCTTCACGCCTACCGATGCAGGTGGCTTTATTAAATCGGATCCATCGTTAGAGGTACCTGACCTCCAGTTACAGTTTGCCTCTTTACGCATGCAGCCTCACGGAGCGGGACTCACACCCACGCTGGCCGGATATGTTTTGCACATCTGTCATATGCGACCCAACAGTAGGGGGCGGATTCGGCTGACTTCGGCTGATCCTTTTGCGCATCCGCGTATAGAAGCCAATTACTTCGACGATGAAATGGAGCTGGAAGCCTTGGTGAAAGGTGTCAAGATAGCCAGAAATATTCTTTCGCAGCCTGCCATGCAGCCCTTCAACAAGAAAGAAGAAGTGCCGGGCGCTTCTTGCCGGACCGATGAGGATATCCGTCGTTTTATCCTTAAAAAAGTAGAATCGGTCTATCATACAGCCGGGTCGTGTAAGATGGGAATTGACAATATGGCCGTCGTCGATCCCCGGTTAAGAGTCTATGGTATCCGGAATCTTCGTGTGATTGATTCCTCCATTATGCCGACCATTACAGGCAGTAATATACATGCTCCAACGGTGATGATTGCTGAGAAGGGGGCAGAATTGGTTGTAAAGGGTTAAAGGTCGTTGCCATCCGGATGGTATGGTACCAATGAAGGATTTTATTGGACAAGGATTGGTAAGGATTCGCATTAAAGAATTTACTGCTTTGGAATTGTAGCTTAAAACATGAATCCAACTCTCGATTAGCGTAGAAAATTCCGATAAAGCAGGATGCAAGCTTCGTAGGGGTGAACTTATGTGAGTTATGAGTTATGAGTTTTAAGTTTTGAGTTATGAGTTTTAAGTTGTGAGTTATGAGTTTTAAGTTGTGAGTTTTGAGTTATGAGCTGGCGCATAGCGCTAGTCCTGGCCGTCCATGGCTATAGTCGCGGCCGTCCGCGATTTTAAGTTTTAAGTTTTGAGTTTTTAGTTAAGAATCTATTTTTAGTAACATGAAAGAGAGTATTGTTAAAGATAGGAGTTTCAAGTTTGCACTTGGAATAATTGAGATTTATAAGCGACTTCAGGAGCAGAATGAATATGTACTTTCTAAACAGTTGTTAAGGAGTGGAACGAGCATAGGAGCCAATATAAACGAGGCCTTAGCAGGAGAAAGCAGGGCTGATTTTAAACACAAAATGTCTATAGCATCAAAAGAGGCACTGGAGACTAAGTACTGGCTCGAATTATTGGAGCAAAGCCAATTAAGGGAAATATCATTTAAATTACTAATACAAGAATCTCAGGAGCTTATCAATATGCTCACAAGTATCGTGAAAACTACAAAGAAAACGTAGTTTTGAGTTTTGAGTTATGAGTTTTGAGTTTTGAGTTGAATTTAACTAAGAACTAAGAACTAAGAACTAAGAACCACTATTAGTAAAGAATAATTTCATACAATTATGGAATACGATTCCAAATTTGTATATTTGCATCATGATTCAAAGAAAAGCAAAACAGGAATTATTGACATTGGCTAATCAGTTTAAAGCTGTAGTTGTTATAGGTCCACGACAATCCGGAAAAACAACATTAGTAAAAGATGCCTTTCCGGATAAACCATACGTCAATTTTGAAAATCCTGACGTTCGCTTATTTGCATCTGAAGATCCCAGAGGTTTTTTGGCAAATTATCAGGATGGTGCAATTTTTGATGAAGTACAGCGATCTCCTGATATGTTTTCTTACCTTCAGGAGATTCTGGATAATCAGAAAGAAGCAGGAAAATATATACTGACAGGATCAAACAATTTTCTCCTTCAGGAAAATATCTCCCAGAGTTTGGCAGGGCGTGTGGCTTATCTTCAACTATTGCCTTTATCTATCGATGAAATAAAGGATATTCCACAGAGTACTAACCAACTGATGTACAATGGCGGTTATCCTGCGATCTATGACCAACTCATTCCTGCTACAAAATGGTATGCAAACTACATCCAGACCTATGTTGAGCGGGACGTCAGACAAATTCTCAACATTGGAGATTTAAATAAATTTGAGAAGCTATTGCGACTTTGTGCCGGCAGGATAGGCCAATTATTGAATATGAGTAGTTTGGCTGTGGAGGTGGGTGTTGATGTAAAAACAGTGGATTCCTGGTTGAGCGTATTGGAGGCGGGTTTCGTTTTATTCAGGTTGCAGCCTTATTATGAAAATTATAATAAGCGGATTGTAAAGATGCCTAAACTTTATTTTTATGACATAGGGCTAGCCTGGGCCTTGGTTGGAATCAATGATCCTGACCAGATCGCCTTACATCCTTTCAGAGGTTCGTTTTTTGAAAACCTTGTAATTCTGGAAGTAAAGAAACAATTTTTAAATCGGGGAGAGACACACAATTTATATTTTTGGAGGGATAGTAACGGGAATGAAATTGACTTATTAATTAAACAAAGTGGACAAATTCAACCCGTGGAAATCAAATCCGGACAAACCATTATCCAGGGATATTTCAAAGGCTTGGTATTCTGGAATAAAATTACAAACACATCTGGAGGGACGGTTATCTATGATGGAATTCACAGGCAAAATAGAAGCTCAGGCTTTAGCGTCGTTCCATTGCGCGAGATGAGATTTTAAGCAAATTTTACAATTATGGAATTCAATTCCAATATTGTATAAATAATCCTACTTTCTTCCCCACATTTTCTAATCTTTTAAAATTCACATTTTGAAAATAGACATTATTGCCGGTGCACGGCCCAATTTCATGAAGATCGCCCCCGTCATCGAAGCGATTGAGAAAGCAAAAGCCGAAGGGAAAAATATCAGTTATCGGTTGGTCCATACAGGTCAACATTACGACCAAAAGATGAGTGGCGACTTTTTTACTCAGTTGGGCATACCTCAGCCCCACATCAACCTCGGAGCAGGCGGCGGTACCCAGGCTCAGCAGACAGCTGCCATCATGCAGGGCTATGAAAAAGCATTGATGGACGACAGACCGGATCTGGTCATGGTCGTCGGTGACGTGACCTCCACCATGGCATGTGCCATCACCGCGAAGAAGATGAATAATATCCGGGTCGCCCACATTGAAGGCGGCATCCGTTCAGGCGACTGGACCATGCCCGAAGAGATCAACCGCATCGTGACCGACTCGATTACCGATTATTTCTTTACCACCTCTGAGACAGCCAATGAGAACCTCAGAAAGGAAGGCAAGACAGAAGATCAGATCTTCTTCGTGGGCAATACCATGATTGACACCCTTTACAGAAATATGGACCGTCTCCGTCGACCGGCTCTCTATGACACATTCCATCTGGAGGCAGGCAATTACATCGTCATGACCCTGCATCGTCCGGCCAATGTGGATCAGGAAGCAGGACTGGTTCGTCTGATCCGGACTATTATAGATTCATCCCGGGGCATTCCTCTGGTTTTCCCTGTGCACCCGCGTACAGCCGGCGTCCTGGAACACGCCTCCTTATCTGTACCCAATCTCCACTTAGTTGAACCCCTGGGTTATCTGGAATTTAACTACCTCGTCAAACACGCCAAAGCCGTCATCACTGACAGTGGCGGCATCACCGAAGAGACAACCGTCATGGGCATCCCATGCATGACCCTCCGCGACAACACCGAGCGCCCCGAGACCTGCACCATCGGCACCAATGAGCTCCTCGGCACTGACCCGGCGGCTATTCCACCTGCCATGGATATCTTGTTCTCCGGCAAGTGGAAGAAAGGCGGCATCCCGGAATTGTGGGACGGAAAGACAGCGGAGCGGATTGTGGGGGAGGTTTTGAGTTTTGAGTTTTGAGTTATTAGTTATGAGTTATGAGTTATGAGTTTTGAGTTTTGAGATATGAGTTGGCGCATAGCGCTAGTCCGGGTCGTCCCGGATTATGAGTTTTGAGTTGAATCTAACTAAGAACTAAGAACTAAGAACTCAAAACTATGAAGAACTAAGGACTCAAAACTTAAAACTAAGCATAATTTTAGTGAAAGAAAGCCTCGAAAACCCGGATATTTCAAAATTTGGTATGTGTTATTTCAAAATTAAAGTCATGTTATTTCAAAGTTTAGGCCATGTTATTTCAAAATATCAACTATTACAGTGTATTAAGCAAATGGGATGATGCAAGGAAAATTCTGGTACATGCCGGAGATTTCAGACAACACCGAACGGCAGGAGAGATTATACCTTGGTCAGATTGGGGAAT
>JAGFJA010000042.1 GCA_024103005.1 Saprospiraceae bacterium | reverse complement strand
CCTGCGAGTTTTACAACGTCATGTGGTACGACTACTGTTCCTTATACTCAAGATTTTGAAAGTGCAACAGTTCCTAATCTGCCCCCATGTACTTCACAAGAAAATGTAGGCACAGGTAATCTGTGGGAAACTACAAGCAGTGGTTGGGCAAATGGCTTTGATTCCAAATGTTTAGAATATATTTATAGTAGCTCAGAAGACGCAGATGTGTGGTTTTATACCCAAGGCATAGTGATGCAGTCAAGTAAGACATATAAGATTTCCTATAAGTACGGTTCTGCATCTTTTGACGAAAATCTTAAAGTTGCTTATGGCACTTCTCCTGATGATGCAGCTATGACCAATGCTATTGCCGATCATTTCGATGTAACAACCTCTCCACTTACCAATGAGGTTACCTTTACAGTTCCAAGCGATGGTATCTATTATTTCGGTTTTAATTGTTATTCTTCCGCTGATCAATTTGCATTGGACGTCGATGATATTTCAATAACAGAAGTATCGACAGATGCAGTTGATTGGTGTAACCTGCAGGATCCTCCTACCGGAAACATCACTGCAGGACAAAATCTGACAGTTTATACACAAGGATACGAGCCGGGTGTGACAGAAAGTTCCGGCGCAGGAACAGGCATCAGTGCATGGATAGGTTACAGTTCATCCAATACGGACCCCTCCGGGGGAGGCTGGACCTGGGTGCCGGCTACCTTTAATGTACAGGCAGTAAATAATGATGAGTTTAAGGCAGATATCGGAAGTAATTTAGCTCCCGGAACCTATTACTATGCCAGCCGCTGGCAGTTAAATGGCGGGCCATATAAATATGGAGGTTACTCACCTCCTCCGGGAGGTGGCTTCTGGAATGGGACGACATATGTTAGTGGTGTTCTGACGGTAAATCCCCCTCCAGGTGCTGATTGTTCTGATCCAATAATTGTAAATTCATATCCATATTTAGCTTCTTCTACGACATGTGGTGCTGTGGATGATTATGGTACTCAATGTAGTGGGTCTTATGGAGGTGGAGAGGATCTTGTCTATCAATTAAATATTACGACAACAGGTAATTATCAAATTATAGTTGAAGCAACAAATGGCGGAAGCTGGATTGGGTGGTTTTTGAAAGATGGGTCGAATTGTGCCAATACATCTTCCTGTTTGACTAGTGCTACTACAAGTGGAACCACAGCAAGTGGAAGTTATAATTTTACATCGGCAGGCACTTATTATCTGATTATAGATACATACCCGAGTCCAACGTGTTCAGATTTCAATATTACTATCGCCCCTCCTCCGATTAATGATGATGCGCCGGGTGCTATTTCCCTGACAGTCGGATCAGCTTGTGGAGGAGCCGACTATTCAAATTATGGTGCAACTTCCAATGTATTAGAGCCTACAGGTATAACTACTAATACTTATGCCACAGTCTGGTATAAGTTTACAGCACCTGCAAGCGGAGCAGTACGTGTAAGTACTGACTATGATGTATCCGGGACATTAACAGATACACGCATTGCCTTATATGAAGCTACTGATGTCAATGACTACTCTACCTTTACTGCACTTTCAGGTGATGAGGATGGAGGAGTAGAGTTATCGGGTTATGCTTCCATTGCTTATGCCACAGGACTGACATCCGGGGCCACCTATTATATACAGGTGGATAAGTATAGTTCCTTTACATCTTCCGGTACATTCTGTATTACAGTTGATGAATTGACCTCTGCTATGCTGGCTACAGGAACATGTGCCGATGGAACTCAATCCATTTTGGGTTCAAATACAGCCTATGTAGGTTGGGTAAATATGCTTGATATTGATGGTAAACTGATCATGCAGGTCAGGAAGTCCACAGGTGTTGCACCAAGTGCATTTAACACTACAAGGGTCAACATCCATTCAGGTGGTGTCAGACAGGATGCAGCCGGGAAATATTATTTAGACAGGAACTACTCAGCCTCTACCGCTCAATCAGGACCTTTTGACATAAAATTGTACTTTTTGGGTTCAGAGAGGGCTGACCTTGCAGTTGTTGACGCTGCAGCCGGCACCCTGGCTAATCTGAATGTCACTCACGACCCCGGAGCAACCTGTAATATACCACAAGGACATAATAATGCACTATTGACGCAGACCTCCAGTGGTTCTGCCAATGGAGCAGAATGGGTACAGGTGACGACACCGTCATTCTCCGGATTTTTCATCAATACCGGAAATAATCCTCTTCCTGTCAACCTCCTTGACTTCACTGCCAGGGCAACCAGAGAAGGTATGGTGGAACTCAACTGGATTGTAGCAGAAGAAAAGG
>JAGFJA010000022.1 GCA_024103005.1 Saprospiraceae bacterium | reverse complement strand
TATAATCCGTTTAAAGTAAGACTTTCCTTAAGTTATGATCTTTTTAGATGGTAAACAACCAGATGACAACACTGCATACCACGTACAGAGCGGCTACACGCCGCTCCGTCGGGTATGCCAAACCGTTATGCCTCACCCTATAAAACGACACAGACTGACAATTAACGAATGAGAAAATACATTGAATATAAAAACGAAATTTCAGACACTGACTTATATGACGGCTTGGTTGGTTATGGACTTTTTGCAGAAAAAATTCCTGGCTTTTTGACTAGTGTTGAATTTTTAGCATTTACTAAAACACTGACTTTTCCTGTAAACGAAAAGCCTAAAGATTATATTAGATATTCAAGTATGCGGAATATTAATATTCCAAGACCAATGGCAATACCTGAACCATTTGCATATTCAAACCAAGCAAAATGTTTAGCGGACAATTGGTCTAAATTGCAGAACCACTTTAACGACAAGACAATAACAGATTCTTTCAAAATCAGTAGAATTCATTTAAGAAAGCTTGAAAATAGACCTGAACTTTTTGAAATGAACTACAAAAATTTCTCAAAGGACGGAGACCCACAACAAGACATAGTAATTAAAAGTAAATATGTCGCATTGGCTGATATTTCAAATTGTTTTCCAAGTGTATATAGTCATTCAATTTCGTGGGCTTTAGTAGGTAAAAGTTTTGCCAAGTCAAAATCAAAACCAACAGACAAACACGAGTGGTTTAATCAAATTGATTTCAACACACGAAATTTAAAGCACGGAGAAACAAATGGAGTTTTAATTGGACCTCATTCTTCAAACCTAATTTCAGAAATTATACTTGTAACCGTTGATAACGAACTAACAAAACAAGGTTTTAAATACATAAGAAATATAGATGATTATACTTGTTATGTTGACACATATGAAGAAGCTGATAGATTTTTTTTGAGCTTATCAGAAGAACTAAAAAAATTTGAATTATCACTTAATAGCAAAAAGTCAAAAATAATTCCTTTGCCTTTGGCGAGTGTAAAGAATTGGGTGACAAAATTGAACCATTTTAATTTCACCAACACTTATATTGTAAATTTTAAAGAAGCAATTCGAGTTAAAGAACTTAAAGGCTTCATTGACTTTGCAATTGAATTAATGTTGGAGGAAGATTCTGACGCTTCAATATTAAATTATGCCATAAAAATTCTGTCTAACAAGCATTTAGACACAAACGCAAAAGACTATTACATAAAGCAAATACACCATTTAGTTTTACTTTATCCATATTTAATAAATCTTCTTGAACCAAAAGTATTTGAACCACACAAAATTGACAAAAGCATAATAAAAAAAATAGCTCAAGACATTTATGCTTTTGGACTTAAAAGAAAAGTTTATGAAGCCTGTTCTTACGCAATATATTGGGCAGTTAAATATGATTTTAATATTGAAATAGCAACGATTAAACAAGACTCTATAAATTCTTTGGACTGCATTTTTTTAATGATTTCATATTTATATGACAAGAAGCACAACAAAAAAGCATATCTCAAAGAGTATAAAGACCTATCAAAAACTTCAAAAAGAGACGATTTTGACAGATATTGGCTTTTCATTTTTGAAACATTACCTTGGACGGAATTGACAGATAATTATAGAACAATGAAAAAAAACGGATTGACATTTATTAAACCAGAATTTAACTAATGAAAGAAGGGCGAAGGCATAACATCGGTTTTGCAAAATGGCGGGTTAGGTGCTTCTATGACAGTTTTGTGCAAGGTTCAAGTTTAGTTTTTCAAATGAACATTTGTGCTGAAAATCCGCCACTTCGCAAAGCCGAGAACCGTTGTGCGTCATTTTAAAAGACACCATAAATATGGAGAAAAGACCGAATTTAGATAAAAACATTTCACTTGTCGACTTCAATGATTTCTATTGGTTGAAAGAGGAGCTTGTAGACTTTTGTAAACGAGTTAGCATTTCAACATCGGGCGGAAAAATTGAAATATCGGACAGAATTAGACATTATATTTTGACTGGCAAAACTGATAGAATTGAACCAAAAAAGTCAAAAGGCAAATCGAAATTTGATTGGAACAAAGAGAAATTAACTCTTAAAACTGAAATAACTGACAATTATAAAAACGGAGAGAATGTTAGAAGTTTTTTCATACAAGAGATTGGCTCTCACTTTGCCTTTAATGTCATATTTATGAAATGGATAAAGGAGAATATTGGTAAGACACTTGGTGACGCAATCATTGAATGGAACAGAATAAACGAGTTAAAAAAAGACAAAGATTATGTCAGCGAAATTGACCCTCAATTTGAATACAATCGATATATGCGAGCATTTTTGGCAGACAATCCCGAACTATCAAGTAAAGACGCAATGAGACATTGGAAGTTGAAACGTTCACTAAGAGGGACAAATGAATATGAACGAACGGATTTAAAACTGAAATAAAAACGAACGCACAACATCGGTTTGGCAATATGGCGGCTGAAGTGCTTCTATGAAAGTTTAGTGCAAGGCTCAACGGCAGTAATTCTAATGAACTTTTGTGCTATAAATTTGCCTCATCGCCAAGCCGCAAAACGTAGTCATCGATTGTAAAGGAACATGACAGCGAGAAAAAATGTTAATAACCTTATAAAACCAAATGTTATGAAATCAAACATTATTTATTTTAATCTATCAAGAATTTTTGTAATTCTATTTACTTTGCTTGCTGTGAGTACTTTTGGGCAGAAACCACCGCATTTGGATTCGCTGATTTTTTTACCACCGAATGAACCCATTCCTTACGAAGCTCCTGATGGGGGGATAATTATCGATGATAGTAAGGGGCATTATTCTAACTATGGATTTGAATCCAACCCTGCACTGCCAGAACATCAAACCAAAGAAGACATCTGGCGCAATGCTCCTATCATAGTCGAGGGTAGAGCGCAGCGGGGCTTGATCAGAGAGCCATACGATGAGTATCCGGCATTGATTGTGTCCCCAAAGGAAATATATGAAGTATATCCTTATGCGCTTTCTTATGTGTACCGGGGCGATGTCAAAGGTGATACGATTTATATTTTATTGCCGAGATATAACTATAACAAAGTCCTTTCTCCTGATCAAAATGGACACGGATGTACTAGAGAAATATTTGGACCATATTATTACAGCATAGCATTTTTAAAACCAATTCAGTTTAATGGCTATACTTATTATACTCCATGTAATACAGAGTATGAAGGTTTTAGTTGGAATAATCATAGCTCTAAATTTGATGATAGTAAATGCATTAATATAGAATACAGCAAAGAAAATATTAAATCAATATTTTCAAAGAAAGGCATCAAATTTGAAGTAAATAGACAGATTGTCAATAAAAAAGCCATAAAAGTTGAGAAAAGAACTAAACCAAAAAAGTCAGATGCCATCCCTGTCACCGGTCAAAAGATTGAAGAGTATTTGAGGGACAGATGGTGGCTTAGACCTGCGATAGTAGAACTTGGAATACGAGGAAGTAATAATTTTACCTATGTGTTGGATAGTATGGAGGTAATTGATGATGGGATAGGTGTTCACAGTCTTACTTTCCAAGTATATGGAGTAGCAGAGCATAACCGCTACTTTAGTAAAGCATTGCTGTTCTTGAGGTACAATACGGATGTTTTTGGCGATAGTATCTTAGCTCATTCCAAGCTATTTATTAATAAGGCTCCTGCCTTTTATGGGTCAAACTATTCCATGGCTAGTGTAGATGATTCAGAGGATGTATTTGGCGCATCATTAGTATTTACTGACTTTTTGAATAGCTTGGGACTATTGATGCCGGCAGGGCAAAAAGTGCTTCTTTTTACGGTAACTATGGATTTTGATCAGGTAGGGTGTAATCATAAGCCAAATCTACAACCAGCTGAATGGGACAGGGTCAATTTGATTACGACCTACATGACAGAAATAGGCAGCACAATATACAGTTATGATACTGTGACAATAGCCGAAATTCCCAATCCTGAACTTTGTCCATTTGTTCAAATTACTTCTTCATTCAAAGAGGTTAATGGAAAACGAGCAGGAGTAGGCGATACATTGGAAATAAAAGGTCATAATTTCGGAGAAAAGCCCGGATATGTGTCATTTAAAGATGCGAATGATTTGCCAAATAGATATACAACAGGTCTTGAATCCCAATATATTCTTCAATGGAAAGATACGATGATTCAAGTTCTTATCCCTTCATTAATCAAAGAAGGTTATACGGGGGATGCTAAAGGATGTGCGGGATCCGGGCTGGTCAAAGTCTTCACAGCGGCTGGAGATACTGCTGTCAGTGCGGATACACTCAAGATTGAGTTTGCACATACGAATTTTAAATATCACAATAAAATTTTTCCTGCTTATTTAGGCAAATTATATTGCATTAATGGTTTCATTTTCACGCTTGACAGTAGTTTGGTCGGGCGAACTGATATAATAGCTGCCATTGAATATTGTCTAAAACAATGGGCTAATTTTACAGGATTGAGATTGGAATTGGAAAAAGATAATTCAGGAAATATCATTTTCCTTAAAGAAGGGAGTGATCCTATCTTCAGAAACTATATAACAGCAAAAAATTTAGGTAACTCAACCATTATGTTAACATCCTCTCCATATACTACAGGAGACACTAATCCTTTTGATATATGGGTTAGGAACACAATTACGTCTATCACCATTAATAGCGGTTTGAATTACTGGACTAATCCTGAAGGAGATAAGCCCGATGGATACTATGATTTTATAGGGATACTTCTACATGAATTAGGGCATGTTTTAAATATTAATCATGATGTTCAATATGTACACAATCTCAAAAGTTTGATGTATTTTGGAGATAATACATCTTTTGTAGCTGCCTCCGATCGAATAAATCTTTCTCAATGGGGAACAGAAGCTAAAAATGGAGTACAATATGTTATTGATAATTCAAAAATACAATCACTTAATGATCTTTCATACATAAAACCATTGTTTTCAGGCAACATGCCTGAATTAAGCATAGCGCCAACAATAATCCCTTCACAAGATACTGTTTTGTGTGCTGAACAAGTTACATCGTACATGTTAAGTAGTAATTATTCTTCAAATAATAAATGGAGTACTGGAGCCACAACACAATCAATTACAATTTTGCCATCATCCTTTCCAGGTAATCAAACTGAATCAAGTCAATATTATTCTGTCAAACGCTGGAATGAGAATTGTACAATTGCTTCTAATCCATCATTGCCTGTAAAAGTAACATGGAAAAAATATTGTTTAAGACCTCCGGGAGACGATAAATTTACAGATGATGAAATATCCATAAGATCACAAGGCAGGTTAAATGCAAGTATTTCGCCTAATCCGTTCTCACAAGGAATAGAATTGCATCTAAGCGAGCTAAATTCAGGTACTTTACACATCACAATTTTCGCAATGAATGGAATGGTTGTATTGAGTAAAGATGTTCCAGTCCGGGAAAACTCTATGAAATATTTTCTCGCATTAGACGGGCTAACATCAGGAATCTATTACCTACAAGTACAGAATGAAGGCAGATCCTCCAGCCAACAATTGATAAAGATAGAATAGAAAACAACCAGATGACAACACTGCATACCACGTACAGAGCGGCTACACGCCGCTCCGTCGGGTATGCCAGACCGTTGTCATCGATTGAAAGAAACAACCCAGTGCTGATAGTAAAACAGAAACAGTATCGTGGATTTCAGAAAGTCGCTGACCCCGGGCGATAACCTGAAAACTCTGCCTTGATTCTAAGTGAATCTGAAATGGTGTTTTAGGCTTTTATTTTTTTACTTCAATTTTACTAACATGAGAACGATTATTTTCGTTGTTATTATGTCGGCTATAAGTACGACAA